>NZ_JAEMUX010000032.1 GCF_016598475.1 Streptomyces adelaidensis | reverse complement strand
GAGCCGGTGTCGACGGACTGGTGAGCCGGTGTCGACGGGCTGGTGACGCGGCCCGGCATGGCACAGCACGGCACGGCCCGGCCCGGCTGGGGGCCGCCCCCCCTCGGGAACGGCCCTCGGTGACGAACAGACAGCCTCAGCCCAGCTTGCTGACGTCCCGCACCGCGCCCTTGTCCGCGCTGGTGGCCATCGCGGCGTAGGCGCGCAGCGCGGCGGAGACCTTGCGCTCTCGGTTCTTGGGAGCGTAGACGCCGTTGAGAGCCTGCTCGCGGCGGGCCAGCTCGGCGTCGTCGACGAGGAGCTCGATCGAACGGTTCGGGATGTCGATGCGGATGCGGTCGCCGTCCTCGACGAGGGCGATCGTGCCGCCGGCGGCCGCCTCGGGCGAGGCGTGGCCGATGGAGAGGCCGGAGGTGCCGCCGGAGAAGCGGCCGTCGGTGATCAGGGCGCAGGACTTACCGAGGCCACGGCCCTTGAGGTACGAGGTCGGGTAGAGCATCTCCTGCATGCCGGGGCCGCCCTTGGGGCCCTCGTAGCGGATGACGACGACATCGCCCTCCTTGATCTCCTTCATGAGGATCTTCTGGACGGCGTCTTCCTGCGACTCGCAGACGACCGCCGGGCCCTCGAACGTCCAGATCGACTCGTCGACGCCGGCCGTCTTCACCACACAGCCGTCGACCGCCAGATTGCCCTTGAGGACCGCGAGGCCGCCGTCCTTGGAGTACGCGTGCTCGGCGGAGCGGATGCAGCCGCCCGCGGCGTCGTCGTCCAGGGAGGCCCAGCGCTCGGACTGGGAGAAGGCCTCGGCGGAGCGGACGCAGCCGGGGGCCGCGTGCCACAGCTCGACGGCCTCGGGGGACGGGGAGCCGCCGCGCACGTCCCAGGTCTTCAGCCAGTCGGCGAGGGAGGCGCTGTGGACGGAGTTCACGTCCTCGTTGAGCAGGCCCGCGCGGTGCAGTTCGCCCAGCAGGGCGGGGATGCCGCCGGCGCGGTGCACGTCCTCCATGTAGTACGTGCGGTCCTTGGCGACGTTGGGCGCGACCTTCGCCAGGCACGGCACGCGGCGGGAGACGGCGTTGATGTCCTCCAGACCGAAGGGGACCTCCGCCTCCTGGGCGGCGGCCAGCAGGTGCAGGATCGTGTTGGTCGAGCCGCCCATGGCGATGTCGAGGGCCATGGCGTTCTCGAAGGCCGCGAAGCTCGCGATCGCGCGGGGCAGGACCGTCTCGTCGTCCTGCTCGTAGTAGCGGCGGGTGATGTCCACGGCCGTGCGGGCGGCGTCCTCGTACAGCGCCTTGCGGGCGGTGTGGGTGGCGAGGACCGAGCCGTTGCCCGGGAGGGCGAGACCGATGGCCTCGGCCAGGCAGTTCATCGAGTTGGCGGTGAACATGCCGGAGCAGGAGCCGCAGGTCGGACAGGCGTTCTCCTCGATACGGAGGATGTCCTCGTCCGAGATCTTCTCGTTCACGGCCTCGGACATCGCGTCGACCAGGTCGAGGGTGCGGACCGTGCCGTCGACGAGCGTGGCCCGGCCGGACTCCATCGGGCCGCCGGAGACGAAGACCGTGGGGATGTTGAGGCGCAGGGCCGCGTTCAGCATGCCCGGGGTGATCTTGTCGCAGTTGGAGATGCAGATCAGGGCGTCGGCGCAGTGGGCCTCGACCATGTACTCCACGCTGTCCGCGATCAGGTCGCGGGAGGGCAGGGAGTAGAGCATGCCGCCGTGGCCCATCGCGATGCCGTCGTCCACGGCGATCGTGTTGAACTCTCGCGCGATGCCGCCGGCGGCGGTGATGGCCTCGCTGACGATCCGGCCCACCGGCTGGAGGTGGGTGTGGCCCGGCACGAACTCGGTGAAGGAGTTGGCGACGGCGATGATCGGCTTGCGGCCGATGTCCGCGCCCGGTACACCGGAGGCTCGCATAAGGGCGCGGGCGCCCGCCATGTTGCGGCCGTGGGTGACTGTGCGGGACCTCAGCTCGGGCATCGCGCTCGCTCCTTCAGGGACCTTCTGAGACTGCGATCAGAGACTTCTGACTGTTGTCGAGCCTACGCCGGTCACCCAAGGGGTGGACAGAGTGTCCGGAATGCGGGATGTACGTCTCGGTTTTCGACTGCGGGTCCGGTGGGGGCTTGTCGCGCCCACGCGGCGGAGCCGCACATCGATACAGCCCCGCGCCCCTATCGGGGCGCGGTGAGGTGGGCCTGTACCACCGGCGCGACCCTCTTGATGATCTGCTCCGGGTCCGCCGAGGCCAACGGCTCCACCTTGATCACGTACCGGAGCATCGCGACCCCCACCAGCTGCGCCGCCGCCAGCTCGGCGCGTAGTTCCGCGTCCGGGACGTCCAGGCGGTCGGCGATGCGGCGGAGCACCTGGGTGGCGATGATGCGGCGGAAGACGGCGGCGGCCGCCTCGTTGTTCACGGCGGAACGGACGATCGCGAGCAGGGGCGTACGGGTCGCCGGGTTTTCCCAGACGCCGAAAATGAACCGCGTGAGCCGCTCGCCGACGCCGTCGGCGGGGCCTTCCTCGACCGTCCTGGGGGCCTCCATGGCCGGGGCGAAGGAGAGCGTGACGGCCGCCTCGAACACCTGCTCCTTCGTCCCGAAGTAGTGGTGCACGAGCGCCGAGTCCACTCCGGCCGCCTTGGCGATGCCGCGTACGGACGTCTTGTCGTAGCCGCGCTCGGAGAACTCCTCGCGGGCCGCGGCGAGGATGCGGTCGCGGGTGGCGGGGGTGCCGGCCGATTCCGTACGGGGAGGGCGTCCCCGGCGGCGAGGGGTGGCCGAGGTCACGGCCGGGGGACCTTCGCGGCGGAGGCGAGGTGCAGCCGGGTGAAGGCGAGGGCCTCCGCCAGGTCGGCCTCGCGCTCGGCGCCCGACATGGCGCGGCGGGTGTTGACCTCGATCACGACGTGGCCGTCGAAACCGCTTCGGGCGAGACGTTCCAGCAGCTCGGCGCAGGGCTGGCCGCCGCGGCCAGGCACGAGGTGCTCGTCCTTCGCCGAGCCCTTGCCGTCGGCGAGGTGGACGTGGCCGAGGCGGTCGCCCATGCGGTCGACCATGTCCATGGCGTCGGTGCGGGAGGTCGCGGCGTGGCTGAGGTCGATCGTGAAGTGCCGGTAGTCGTCCTTCGTCACGTCCCAGTCGGGGGCGTAGGCGAGCATCTCGCGGTCGCGGTAGCGCCAGGGGTACATGTTCTCGACGGCGAACCGTACGTCCGTCTCGTTCGCCATCCGCCAGATCCCGGTGACGAAGTCGCGCGCGTACTGGCGCTGCCAGCGGAACGGGGGGTGCACGACGACCGTGCTCGCGCCGAGCTTCTCGGCGGCCGCCTGGGCGCGCTGGAGCTTGACCCAGGGATCGGTGGACCACACCCGCTGGGTGATCAGCAGGCAGGGGGCGTGTACGGCGAGGATCGGGATCTGGTGGTAGTCCGAGAGGCGGCGCAGGGCCTCCAGGTCCTGGCTGACCGGGTCGGTCCAGACCATGACCTCCACGCCGTCGTAGCCGAGGCGCGCGGCGATCTCGAAGGCCGTCGCCGTCGACTCCGGGTACACGGAGGCCGTGGACAGGGCGACCTTCGCATCCGGGATCCGTACGACGTCTGCCACGCGGGACAGCCTAACGGGGCGGGGTTGGCCGTGTGGGCCTGGGTCCGGTGGTCGGCCGGGGGCGGCGTGCCCTCGCCTGTGCGCCGTTGGAGGTAAGCGGGGAAGGCGGGTGCGGGTCCGGTGGGGCTTCTCGCGCGGTTCCCCGCGCCCCTGAAGGACCAGGCGCCGCAAGCCTGAAAAGCACGGGGCGCAGCCCCTGCTTCTCAGGGGCGCGGGGAACCGTGCGACCAGCCCCCACCCACCCGCAGACAACGAACGCCCCCACCGTCGCCTACGCCGTACCCATGTGATCAAGCCGCCGCAGGATCACACCTTCCCTGAGCGCCCAGGGGCAGATCTCCAGGGTCTCCACGTCGAAGAGGTCCATCGCGGCCTCGGCGACCAGGGCGCCGGCGAGGAGCTGGTTGGCTCGGCCCTCGGAGACGCCGGGGAGGGCGGCTCGTTGGGCGGTGGTCATGGCGGCGAGTTTGGGGACCCAGCTCTGGAGGGCGACGCGCTTGAGGTCGCGTTGGGCGTAGAGGCCCTCGGTGGAGCGGGCGGCGCCGGCGATGCGGGCGAGCTGTTTGAAGGTCTTGGAGGTGGCGACGACGTGGTCGGGCGCGCCGAAGCGGCTGAACTCGCCGACCGTACGGGCTATCTGGGCCCGGACATGGCGGCGCAGGGCGCGGATGTCGTCGGCGGTGGCCGGGTCGCCGGGGAGCCAGCCGGCGGTGAGGCGGCCGGCGCCGAGGGGCAGGGAGGCGGCGGCGTCGGGCTCCTCGTCGATGCCGTAGGCGATCTCCAGGGAGCCGCCGCCGATGTCGAGGACGAGGAGCTTGCCGGCCGACCAGCCGAACCAGCGGCGGACGGCGAGGAAGGTCAGCCGGGCCTCCTCGGCGCCGGTGAGGACCTGCAGCTCGACGCCGGTCTCGTCCTTGACGCGGGCGAGGACGTAGTCGGCGTTGCTGGCCTCGCGCACCGCGGAGGTGGCGAACGGGAGCAGCTCCTCGACGCCCTTGTCCTCGGCGGCCTGGAGCGCCTCGTGGACGACGGCTATCAGTTTGTCGATCCCTTCGGGGCCTATCGCCCCGGCCTCGTCGAGGAGTTGGGCAAGGCGTAGTTCCACCTTGTGCGAGTGCGCGGGCAGGGGGCGTGCGCCCGGGTGTGCGTCCACCACCAGCAGATGCACCGTGTTCGATCCCACGTCGAGGACACCGAGTCTCATGTACGGAACGCTACTGCCAGCGAAGCCGTGCGCCGTCCTTGATGTGGCTCCGGGCGCCGTACCCTGGACGGGTGCCCAAGACGAAAAAGGCAAAGGCCGACAAGTCGGCAGCGGGAGCGGCGGCGGCCGGCGGCTCTTCGCGGGTGAAGGCTGCAGCCAAGCCCCAGAAGTCGAGGAAGGGCTCCCCGGAGTCCCGCGTGTCCGACGAGAAGGGGCTCGACTTCGCGCGCGCGTGGGTGGAGTTCCCGGATCCGGCGGACGACGAGCAGCTCTTCCGCTGTGATCTGACATGGCTGACCTCTCGCTGGAACTGCGTCTTCGGCAGTGGCTGCCAGGGCATCCAGGCGGGCCGCGCGGACGACGGGTGCTGCACCCTGGGTGCCCACTTCTCGGACGCGGACGACGAGAAGCGGGTCGCCGGCCATGTGGCGAGGCTCACGCCGGAGATCTGGCAGCTCCACGATGTGGGTAGGGCGTCCGGCTGGGTCGCGGAGGACGAGGACGGCGAGCGCCAGACCCGCCCGTACCAGGGGTCGTGCATCTTCCAGAACCGCCCGGGTTTCGCGGGCGGCGCGGGCTGCTCGCTGCACATCCTGGCGTTGAAGGAGGGCCGCGAGCCCCTGGAGACGAAGCCGGACGTCTGCTGGCAGCTGCCGGTCCGGCGGACATACGACTGGATCGACCGGCCCGACGACACGCGGGTGCTCCAGGTGTCGATCGGTGAGTACGACCGTCGCGGCTGGGGTCCGGGCGGCCACGACCTGCACTGGTGGTGCACCTCGGCGACCTCGGCGCACGGCGCGGGCGACCCGGTGTACGTGTCGTACCGGCCGGAGCTGATCGAGCTGATGGGCAAGGCGGGGTACGACCGCCTGGTCGAGCTGTGCGAGGAGCGGCTGGCGTCGCGGCTGCCGCTGGTGGCTCCGCATCCGGCGGATCCGGTACGGCCGTAGCGGACCATCGGCACCCCTCCGCTAGCTCTACGGGGCCGGCGGGGGGTCTTGGCCGCCGTCGCCCGGCGGTGGGGTCGGGCCGCCCGGGCCCGTGGGGGCCGCGTCGGTGGGCGTCGGGGTCGGGTCGGGCTGGGCGGGACCGGTGGGGTCCGGGTCGGGTGCCGGGGGCGGGTCGGTGGGCCTCGGCGGGCCCGGGTTCGGGGCGGGTGCGGTCGGCCGGGGGTCGACCGGAGGTGCGGGCACGGGGCCGGCGCCCTCGATGGTGACGACGGCACCCGCGGGGGCGAGCGAGACCTGCGCCGTCCAGTACCCGGCGGGTTCGGTCAGCTGGTCGACGTACACCTTGATCGTCAGCGTCTCGCCGGGTTTCAGGGTGCCCCAGGACTGGCTGAGGTAGAGCCAGTCGGCGCCGGTGCGGGCGGACCAGCGGACGGGTCGGTCGCCGGTGGTCTTGAGGGTGATGAGGGTGGTGTCGCCGTCGTTCTCGGCGGTGACGGCGAGCGTGCCCTGCCCCTTCCCCTGGGTGACCTCCACGGAGACGTCGTCCGCCGTGTCCTTCCCTTTGGCGAGGCGGGCGCCGGGCTCGGTCCTGGCGTTGCCGGCCGTCTCGTACTCCTCCGCGCCTTCGCCGACGGTCCCGTCGGCGTCGCCGTGCTCCTCGCCCGCGGTGATCCCGGGGCCGTCGAAGCCCTCACCGATGAGGGGGGCGCCCCGGTAGGCGGCCCAGAGGGCGAGGACGGGCGCGGCGACGACGGTGGCGACGACGGTCGTGGTGACGGCTCGCGCGCGCAGCCGGTCCCGGCGGGCCGCGCGGTCCCTCGGGTCCATGGGGAATCCGCGCCGGTCGAAGCGCGGGGCGCCGCCACGCGTGCGCGTGAGGTGCGCCATCGCCAGGCCCAGCGCCGCGCGGGGCGCTTCGAGGACGGGGAGCGCGGCCGGGGTGACGGTGGTGCCGGGCCAGCGGCCGGGGACGGCCCGCTCGGCGGCCCGGCGGCAGACGGGGCAGTCGTCGACGTGCCGGACCAGCTCGCGTCGCAGGGTGGCGCTGAGGACGAGCTGGTGGTCGCCGGTCAGACGGGCGACGCTCGGGCAGGCGCCGGTCTCGACGACGGCGAGGGCGGCCCTGGTGCGCTCGACCTCGCAGGCGGCGGAGGCGAGCAGTTCGCGTGCGGCGGCGGTGCCCATGCCTAGCACGTCGGCGACCTCGGGCGCGGCGAGCTGGTGGCGTACGGCCAGCTCCAGCGCCTCGCGCTGCTCGGGGGTCGTGCCGGCGGCCTCCGGCCAGGCCAGCAGCGCGAGTTCCCGCCGCCGCTGCCGCTCCTCGTCCTCGTTGTCGTGGTCGCCCGCGTGCTCGGAGAGGGGCGCGGTCCTGGCGGCGCCTCTCTGGGCCTGGGCCGTCTTCGGGGTGTGCTGCTTCTCGACACCGCCGCCGTGCGAGGGGCGGCGCCCGGAGGCGTGCGCGCCCTGACGTTTCTGCCGGGCCTCGGCGAGTTTGCGCAGACAGGCCCAGCGGGCCAGCGCGTAGAGCCGGGCCCGGCGGTCGTCCGCGTCGTCCGGGCCCCGGCGGCGCTCGGCGAGCGCGAGCACCTCCGCGAGGGCCGCGGTCGCCGTGTCGTGGTCGCAGAGCACCGACATGCAGTAGGTGAACAGGCCGTCCAGGTACGGCTCGTAGCGCGCCGGCGGGCGCTGCCCCACCGCGCGCGCCGCCGCCCGGTCGCGCGCCTCTCGGTGCGCCCGGTGTGCGCCGCTGGTGCGGGTCGAGGTCTCCGGACTGGTGCTCATCATTCGTGGACGGTAGGCGCCCGGAACCTTCACCTTCCCACCCCTTCAGCACTTTTAATCCATACGGGTGAAACGATCCCTCATACGGGGACAGGGATCCCGGAATGCGCTGCCATGCTCATGAATGTTGTGCACTTTCTTGACCACGACAAGAAATCGGCCCTACATTGCTGATGCCCAACTCGCCCCCGGTGACGTCGAGTTGCCCCGAGTCGGGTCCCCCACCAGCACGCGTCGACAGGAGTCCCCCTCATGCCCGTGCGCACCCGCCGCTCCACCACCCGCACCCTCGCCGCCCTCGCCACGACCGTGGTCCTCTCCCTGACCGGCGCCTCGGTCTCGACCGCCACCCCCCAGACGGCGGCGCCGGCCGCCGCGGTCACCGGACGCCTCGGTGGCACCCCGACGGAGCCACCTGGATCGCCGACGTCCCGGAGAACTGGAACGGCACCCTGATCGTCTTCAGCCACGGCTTCGGCGCCACCACCGCCCAGAACGCCCCCAACGAAGGCGTACGCCTGCGTCTCCTCGAAGAGGGCTACGCGCTGGCCGGCTCCTCGTACGACACCAGCGAGACCCTGTGGGCCCTGGAGAGCGCGGAGCGGGACCAGCTCGCCACCATCGACGCGGTCACCGAGAGGATCGGTGAGCCGAGCCGCACGCTGGCCATGGGCCAGTCCATGGGAGGCCTGGTCAACGCCCAGCTGGCCCGCTCCGGGGACGGTGGCATCGACGGGGCCCTGGGCCTGTGCGGCCTCGTCGCCGGGGCCAACGACCTGCACAGCTACCAGCTGGACGCCGAGTACACGATCGCCCGCCTCCTCCTGCCGGACACGGACGTGAAGCTGGTCGGCTTCACGTCCCGGGCCGAGGCGACGGCCACCACCCAGCAGCTCATCACGGCCGTGACCACCGCGCAGAAGACCCCCGAGGGCCGGGCGAGGATCGCACTGGCCGCCGCCTTCCTCAACCTGCCCGCATGGTCGCCCGGCAAGGACCGCCCCGAGGCCGGTGACTGGGCGGCCATGCAGGAACAGCAGTACGACTGGTTCGCGCAAGGCGTCCTGAACCGCGTCGTGGGCGCCCGCTACGACGTCGAGAAGGCCCTCGGCGGCAACAACTCCGGGAACAAGGGCACCGACTACGCGCGCGTGCTGGCCGCTTCCCAGCACGCGCCGCTGGTCAGCGCCGTGTACCGGGAGGCGGGCCTGAACCTGCGCGCCGATCTGCGCACGCTCACGGCCGGGGCCACGATCACCGCCGACCCGGCCGCGGTGGCCACCGGCGAGCGCACCTCGTCCGCCGGCCAGGGCCTGGCCGTACCCCTCCTCGACATCCACACCACGGCCGACGACCTCGTCCCCGTCGAGCAGGAGAACCGCTTCGCCGACCGGGTCCGCGCCTCCGGCGACGGAGCACTGCTCCGCCAGGCATACACCGAACGCCAGGGCCACTGCTCCTTCACGGTCGCCGAGACGGTAGCCGCACTCCGCGCCGTAGAACACCGCCTCGACACCGGCCGCTGGGGCGCCGCGGCAACCCCGGCCGCCCTCCAGACAGCCGCGGTGGACCTCAACCTGGACGGCGCGGCATACATCCCGTACACCCCGGCAGAACTGACGATCGCCCGCCGCCACTAGCCCCATAGGCTGCCCACGGAAGCGGGCCCGCACCCCCACGGCGGGCCACCCGCGTACGGCGAGAAGGGGGTGTGCCGGGGGGGGTGTCCGCCCGCAGCGGCTGGCGCGTCAACGGGCTGGACCTCTCGGGGCGACCCATTCCGCGCCAGACCGAGGACGGACACCCCCCGGCACGCCCCCGGACCGCACGCGAATCCACCCACCGAACCCGCACACGCAGGCACCAGCCCCACCGAACCCGCACGCCGATCCCCCCAACCGCCGGAGGCTGTCAGTGGCCTCCGTTACGGTTCGTGCATGGCCACCCGTACCAAATCCACGAAGGACCGTCCGTCCTACCGCTGCACGGAGTGCGGCTGGCAGACGGCCAAGTGGCTCGGCCGCTGCCCCGAATGCCAGGCATGGGGCACGGTCGAGGAGTACGGCACGCCCGCGGTCCGTACGACGGCGCCCGGCCGAGTCACCACGTCCGCCGTCCCGATCGGCCAGGTCGACGGCAGCCAGGCCACCGCCCGCACCACCGGCGTCCCGGAACTCGACCGGGTCCTCGGCGGCGGCCTGGTCCCCGGCGCCGTGGTCCTCCTGGCCGGCGAACCCGGCGTGGGCAAGTCCACCCTCCTCCTCGACGTCGCCGCCAAGGCGGCCGGCGCCGAGCACCCCACCCTGTACGTCACGGGCGAGGAGTCCGCCAGCCAGGTCCGCCTCCGCGCCGACCGCATCGGCGCCCTCCACGACCACCTGTACCTCGCCGCCGAGACCGACCTCGCCGCCGTCCTGGGCCACTTGGACGCCGTCAAGCCCGCCCTCCTGATCCTCGACTCCGTCCAGACCATCGCCTCGCCCGAGATCGACGGCGCCCCCGGCGGCATGGCCCAGGTCCGCGAGGTGGCCGGCGCCCTCATCCGCG
Source organism: Streptomyces adelaidensis (assembly GCF_016598475.1). GTDB lineage: Bacteria > Actinomycetota > Actinomycetes > Streptomycetales > Streptomycetaceae > Streptomyces > Streptomyces adelaidensis. The sequence continues at coordinate 74,446 of NZ_JAEMUX010000032.1, read as the reverse complement.
CCTCCAAGGAACGCGGCATGTCCACGCTCCTCGTGGGCCATGTCACCAAGGACGGCGCGATCGCGGGCCCCCGCCTCCTGGAGCACCTGGTCGACGTCGTCCTGCACTTCGAGGGCGACCGCCACGCCCGCCTCCGCCTCGTACGGGGTGTCAAGAACCGCTACGGCGCCACGGACGAGGTCGGCTGCTTCGAGCTGCACGACGAAGGCATCACGGGCCTGACCGACCCGAGCGGCCTGTTCCTGACCCGCCGCGACGAACCGGTCCCGGGCACCTGCCTCACGGTGACCCTGGAGGGCCGCCGCCCCCTGGTCGCCGAAGTGCAGTCGCTCACAGTCGACTCGCAGCTCCCCTCCCCCCGTCGTACGACGTCCGGCCTGGAGACCTCCCGGGTGTCGATGATGCTCGCGGTCCTGGAGCAGCGCGGCCGGATCAGCGCGCTGGGCAAGCGGGACATCTACTCGGCGACGGTCGGCGGCGTGAAGCTCTCCGAACCCGCCGCGGACCTGGCGATCGCCCTCGCCCTGGCGTCGGCGGCGACCGACACCCCCCTGCCCAAGAACCTCGTGGCGATCGGCGAAGTGGGCCTCGCGGGCGAGGTCAGACGGGTCACGGGCGTCCAGCGCCGCCTCTCCGAAGCACACCGCCTCGGCTTCACGCACGCGCTCGTTCCGTCCGATCCCGGCAAGGTTCCTCCCGGTATGAAGGTCCTGGAAGTCGCCGACATGGGAGAGGCGCTTCGGGTACTGCCTCGATCGCGTCGGCGAGAGGCCCCACGGGACGAGGAGGACCGCCGGTAGACTTTGCCCAGGTCTCGCCCGTCCGTACGAACAACGTGTGCGAAACGGGAGCGCCCCAGAACCTGCGACCGGAGGAGTGCAGTGGCAGCCAACGACCGGGCAGCAGCTCCCGGAAAGTCCGGTGGGAGCTCCGGTGCCGATGGCCTGATGCGCGCCTCACTGAGCGCCGTGGCCCCAGGCACGGCGCTGCGCGACGGGCTTGAACGGATTCTCCGCGGCAACACCGGCGGACTCATCGTGCTGGGCTCCGACAAGACCGTCGAAGCCATGTGCACGGGCGGTTTCGTGCTCGATGTCGAGTTCACGGCCACGCGCCTGCGTGAGCTGTGCAAGCTGGACGGCGGCATCGTCCTGGCCTCGGACCTGTCCAAGATCCTCCGCGCGGGCGTCCAACTGGTCCCCGACCCGACGATCCCCACCGAGGAGACAGGCACCCGGCACCGCACGGCCGACCGCGTGAGCAAGCAGGTCGGCTTCCCGGTGGTGTCCGTCTCCCAGTCCATGCGGCTGATCGCGCTGTACGTCGACGGTCACCGGCGGGTCCTGGAGGACTCCGCGGCGATCCTGTCCCGCGCGAACCAGGCCCTCGCCACCCTGGAGCGGTACAAGCTCCGCCTCGACGAGGTCGCGGGCACGCTGTCGGCGCTGGAGATCGAGGACCTCGTGACGGTCCGGGACGTCTCGGCGGTCGCCCAGCGACTGGAGATGGTCCGGCGCATCGCCACCGAAATCGCCGAATACGTGGTCGAACTGGGCACGGACGGCCGCCTCCTCACCCTCCAGCTCGACGAGCTGATCGCGGGCGTGGAGCCGGAGCGCGAGCTGGTCGTCCGGGACTACGTGCCCGAGCCGACCGCCAAGCGTTCCCGCACGGTCGACGAGGCCCTCCACGAACTCAACGCGCTCCCCCACGCCGAGCTCCTCGAACTTCCCACCGTGGCCCGCGCCTTCGGCTACACCGGTTCCCCCGAGGGCATGGACTCCGCCGTCTCCCCGCGCGGCTACCGCCTCCTCGCCAAGGTGCCGCGCCTGCCCGGCGCCATCATCGACCGCCTCGTCGAACACTTCGGCGGCCTCCAGAAGCTCCTCGCCGCGAGCGTCGACGACCTCCAGACGGTCGACGGCGTGGGCGAGGCCCGCGCACGGAGCGTCCGCGAGGGCCTGTCACGCTTGGCGGAGTCGTCGATTCTGGAGCGCTACGTCTAGCTCACGCCTGACGTCCGCCCTCTCTCAGCCGGTCCGGCGTTCGAGGACAAGGCCGAAGGCCGACGGGGGTTGGGGGCACAGCTGGGGGCACAGCCCCAGACCAAGCCGTCCCTGACGCCCGTCAGTCCTTCGCCAGCACGAAGGACTGACGGGCCGTGGCCAGCCCGGGCGCCTTCGCCTCCACGAGATACGTCCCGGCCACGGCCGAACCGGCCGACGGAGTCGCACAGTTGGGGGCGCTGGGGTCCCGGTTCCACTCCACGGTGTAGGTGACCCGGTCCCCGGCCGGCACCTTGAACACCAGGCTGCCCGCGGTCTCATGGCAGTCGTCGGACGCCCAGAACGTGTCGTCCGCGTCGGCCGCGGTGATCGTCACGACCGTGTTGTCCGGCCCGAGGTCGAGCTTGCAGTCACTGCCGGAGGAGTTGCGGGCGATGAGTTCGAACGTGGGGTTCACCGCGGGCTCGTAGGAGTTACGGACACTGCGCACGGTCAACTTCACGGCAGCGGCGGTGCAGTCGGGCAGGCTGGACCCCGCCGGCACCTGCTCACCGGAACTGCTCCCGTTCTTGCCCCCGTCGTCCGACGTACCGCCCCCGGCGGCACCGGACCCACCACCGGCACCCCCTGACCCTGACCCCGACCCCGAGTCCGAGCCGGAACCACTGCCGGAACCCGAACTGTCGCCGCCGGAACTCGACTCGTCCCCCGACTCGTCACGTCCGCCCGGGGCTTCACTGATCGCGGGACCGGAACCGGACGGGCCGGGAGTGATGGAGGTCGCGGGGTTCTTGCCGTCGGGCTCGCCCGCGTTGTTGTCACCGTTCCCGCCACCGCCGGCGACGACCCATACGACCAGCAGCGCCAGCAGACCGACGACGGTCAGCAGAATGGCCCTCCGTCGCCAGTAGATGGTGGAGGGAAGCGGCCCGATCGGATTGCGCAGAGATCCCACGGCGCAAACTGTACGAGAGATCCGCCCCGTCGCTCGCCCCACCCGCCGCCCTAAACCTCAACTTTTACGGATCATCATCCCGGTCGTCCCGACCACCGCCCCGACCCGGCGGTCCACGATCGCCGTACGTGATCAGAAGGCCTGCGCACACACCGTCCGTAACCGGCACCGGCTCGTACGAACGTCACGAACTCCCGACCCCCCACCGCCCGTTCACGAAATCCACGCACGCGAAATCCACGCGAACGAAACCGACCACCCGCCTCCCAACCCCTCCTGCCACAATCGTCACCCCCACCGGAGCAGGCTGGAGAACACGATGAGCGGATCAGAATCAGACGCACCTGTTTCGAGGCCGCTGCGGAAGCTGGGCTTTCTGACCATCGGGCTGTTCGACGCGGCCGACCCCCGCGGGGGCCACGAATCGACCCTGGAGATCATCGAACTGGGCGAACGGCTCGGCTTCGACAGCGCGTGGCTGCGCCACCGTCATCTGCAGTACGGCATCTCCTCCCCCGTCGCCGTCCTGGCCGCCGCCTCGCAGCGCACGAGCCGTATCGAACTGGGCACCGCCGTCATCCCGCTGGGCTGGGAGAACCCACTGCGGCTCGCCGAGGACCTGGCCACGGTCGACCTGCTCTGCGGCGGCCGGCTCAACCCGGGTGTCAGCGTGGGACCGCCGATGCACTACGACACCGTCAAGCCGGCGCTCCACCCGGACACCGCCGACGCCGAGGACTTCAGCTTCGAACGGGTCCGGCGGCGCCTCGGCTTCGTGCGGGGCGAGGCGGCCACCGACTTCAGCGGCACCGAGGGCTTCGAGGTCTTCTCCGACCGGGTCCAGCCGTACTCCCCCGCCTGGGCGCTCGTCCGTGGTACGGCGGCGGCAGCCTGCGGTCGGCCCGCTGGGCCGGGGAGAACGGCATGAACTTCCTGACCAGCAGCGTCGTCAAGGCGGAAGAGGCCTCGGGCCCGGCCGACTCGGCCGACTTCGCCGAGATCCAGCTCTCCCACATCCGGGAGTTCCGCGCGCACCACCCCGACGGCGAGCGTGCCCGCGTCTCCCAGGGACTCGTCGTCATCCCCACGGACTCCGCGACGGCCGAGCAGCGCGCCAGATACGAGGCGTACGCGGCCGAGCGCCTGCCCCGCACGACCGCGCCGCAGGGCCCCGCCCGCCTCCTCTTCGCCCCCGACCTCGTCGGCACCTCCACCGAGATCGCCGAGCGACTCCACGCGAACGTCGCCTTCCGCGAGATCGACGAGGTCGCCTTCGCCCTCCCCTTCACCTTCGCCCACGACGACTACGTCCAGATCCTCACGGACATCGCGACGAAGCTTGGCCCACAACTGGGCCGGCCCGCGTGACCCAGGAGGCTCGGGCGCCGAAAGCGAAAAGCACGGGGCGCAGCCCCTGCTTTTCAGGGGCGCGGGGAACTGCGCGACCAGCCCCCACGCACCCGCACCCGCCAACCCACCGCACCGCCCACGACGCGCCCCCACCCACCCAGCGGAGCGACATGGCAGGATCGATGACGCCATGACTGCACCCACAAAACCCAAGCCCCTGCCCCTGCACACCCCGGTGATCTCCTGGTTCGAGACGCACGCCCGTGACCTGCCCTGGCGGCGGCCGGAGGCCGGCCCGTGGGGGGTGATGGTCAGCGAGTTCATGCTCCAGCAGACCCCGGTCAATCGCGTACTGCCCATCTATGAGCAGTGGTTGGCCCGCTGGCCCCGGCCGGCGGACCTCGCGAAGGAGCCGCCGGGCGAGGCGGTGCGCGCCTGGGGCCGCCTCGGGTACCCGCGGCGCGCGCTACGGCTGCACGGCGCGGCGGCGGCCATAACGGAACGGCACGGCGGGGACGTACCGCGGGATCACGCGCAGTTGCTCGCGCTGCCCGGCATCGGTGAGTACACGGCCGCGGCGGTGGCGTCGTTCGCGTACGGGCAGCGGCACGCGGTGCTGGACACCAATGTCCGGCGCGTCCTGGCCCGTGCGGTCACCGGCACGCAGTACCCGCCGAACGCCACGACGGCGGCCGAGCGGAAGCTGGCCCGGGCGATGCTGCCCGAGGACGACGGGACGGCGTCCCGCTGGGCGGCCGCGTCGATGGAGCTGGGCGCGCTGGTGTGCACGGCGAAGAACGAGACGTGCGCGCGCTGTCCGATCGCCGGGCAGTGCGCCTGGCGGCTCGCCGGGAAGCCCGCGCACGAGGGTCCGGCCCGGCGCGGTCAGACGTACGCCGGTACCGACCGCCAGGTCCGCGGCAAGCTCCTCGCCGTACTGCGGGACGCGATCGCGCCCGTACCGCAGGCGGTTCTCGACCAGGTGTGGGACGAGCCCGTACAGCGCGCCCGCGCTCTCGACGGTCTGGTCGCCGACGGGCTGGTGGAACCCCTTCCGGACGGGCTGTACCGCCTCCCCCTCACCTGACCGCGTCCACAGCCCGCACCTCGCCGAGGCATCACCGCGACACAGACCCGATGGGTGAGCGGGCGGTGCCCGGCGAGGCAAATCACCCCATCACCACCCAGAAACCCGTCCCGCCCTACCCCGTACCTACTTCCGTTACACAACCGACGGACAGCCGAGCGTTCTCCGCAGGCTGCCTCGGACACCTCCGTGACAACCCCTCCGTAACTTCATTGGCGTACCGCAGGCACCCGCGAGAACGAACCAGCGGATCCGGCGGAACGAACGACACGAAGCGGCGGACAGCCGGCGGCGCGCGAGCGCGGATGCCGGAAACGGGGACGGAGGCGGTTGATCATGGCGCACGGCGAGGTGCTCGAATTCGAGGAGTACGTCCGTACCCGGCAGGACGCGCTGCTGCGCAGCGCCCGCCGGCTCGTGCCGGACCCGGTGGACGCCCAGGATCTGCTGCAGACGGCGCTGGCGCGGACGTACGGGCGCTGGGACGGCATCGCGGACAAGCGGCTGGCGGACGCGTATCTGCGCCGGGTCATGATCAACACGCGGACGGAGTGGTGGCGAGCTCGGCGGCTGGAGGAGGTCCCCACCGAGCAGCTGCCGGACGCGTGCATCGACGACTCCACCGAGCAGCACGCGGACCGCGCCCTCCTCATGGACATCATGAAGGTGCTCGCTCCCAAGCAGCGCAGTGTCGTGGTGCTGCGACACTGGGAGCAGATGTCCACGGAGGAGACGGCCGCCGCCCTCGGCATGTCGGCGGGGACGGTCAAGAGCACCCTCCACCGTGCGCTGGCCCGGCTCCGCGAGGAGCTGGAGTCGCGGGATCACGAAGAGCGCGCCGTCCGCGTGCTCGAAGCGAGCAAGGAGCAGGAGCGTTGCGCGGCCTGAGCACGGCGGCCGGCCCCGGTCCGGGGGCCAGGCAGGCCACCAAGGCGGTGATCACGGCGGTGACCGTGCTCGCCGCCCTCGGCCTTTCCGTCTCCGCCTGCGGCACGGGCGGGACCGGCGCACGCGACGAAGGGCCGGCCGACAGCGACTCCCTCGCGGCGGGCGCGGCCTCACCGTCCGCCGCCGCCTCGGCCGACGCCCAGGTCAGTGCCGGTTCCGACGCGGAACATCCGAGCGTCGGCGAGGTCGTCCGGATGGTGCGGGCGGACCCGCGGGTCAGCAAGGCGGTGAAGGACGACCTGGAACCCTGTGTGGCCGACGAGTACCCGGTCGACGTGACGTACGGCGGGCTCACCGGGGCTTCGACGGACGACATCGTGGTGAATGTGATGACCTGCGCGGACGCCGTCGGGGTGGCCTCGTACGTGTACCGCCCGGAGAAGGGGACGTACCGGAGCGTGTTCCTCTCCGAACAGCCCCCCGTCTACACGGAGATCGACCGGGGCGACCTCCTGGTCACCAGACAGCTGTACGAGAACGGCGATCCGTCGTCGTACCCGTCCAGCGAGGAAGTCACCACCTACCGCTGGATCAAGGACCGTTTCGTACAGCGGTCCAGTACGCGCACCGAGTACAACACGGCGGTGGGCGGCACGGAGACGGCCACCCCCGAACCGAGTTGAGAAGTGGACGAGAACACCGGATGGCAGAGCAGACCCATGTCCTGTTCGTCGAGGACGACGACGTCATCCGTGAGGCCACCCAGCTCGCGCTGGAGCGGGACGGCTTCGCGGTCACGGCCATGCCCGACGGGCTGTCGGGCCTGGAGGCGTTCCGCGCGGACCGGCCCGACATCGCCCTCCTCGACGTCATGGTCCCGGGCCTCGACGGGGTCTCGCTGTGCCGCCGTATCCGTGACGAGTCGACCGTCCCGGTGATCATGCTCTCCGCGCGCGCCGACTCCATCGACGTCGTGCTGGGCCTGGAGGCAGGCGCCGACGACTATGTGACCAAGCCGTTCGACGGTGCCGTACTGGTCGCCCGGATCCGCGCGGTGCTGCGGCGCTTCGGCCACGCGAGCGGCGGTGCCGCCAGGGCCGAGGACGCCGCCGACGCGGGCGCCGCCGCGGTGCTCACCTTCGGCGAGCTGGAGATCGACACGGAGGGCATGGAGGTACGGAGATCCGGGGTGCCGGTGGCGCTCACCCCGACCGAGATGCGGCTGCTCCTGGAGTTCTCCTCGGCCCCCGGCACGGTCCTGTCCCGCGACAAGCTGCTCGAACGCGTGTGGGACTACGGCTGGGGCGGCGACACCCGGGTCGTCGACGTCCATGTGCAGCGGCTGCGGACGAAGATCGGTCAGGACCGGATCGACACGGTCCGCGGCTTCGGCTACAAGCTGAAGGCCTGAGCGGGCGGGGCCGGCATGAACATGAGGAGGATACGAAGAGGGCGGGGCCGGATGTCGTCAGGCGCCGTCGGCCTCGGGCCGGGTCCCGGCCCGGGCATCCGTACCGGTCTGCGCTGGCAGCTGAGCGCGGCGATCGCGCTGGTCGGCGCGCTGGTGGCGATCGCGCTGAGCCTGGTCGTGCACAACGCGGCGCGAGTGTCGATGCTCGACAACGCGCGCGATCTGGCCGACGAGCGCCTCCAGGTCGCTCAGCGCATCTACGAGTCGGGCCGCACGCTGAAGTCCGGGGCCTTCGGGGTGCAGATCGACGACCCCGGCATCCCGGGGGACCTGCGGGCCAAGACCGAGGAGGGCCGCCGGGCCACCTATGTGTCCGAGGGTGCGAACGGCGTGCCCGACATCTGGGCGGCGGTCCCGCTGAAGGACGGCCATGTGCTGTCCCTGAACACCCGCTTCACCGACCACAGCTCCACGGTGATGAGGGATCTCGACCAGGCCCTGCTCATCGGTTCGATCGCGGTCGTCTTCGGCGGCTCGGCACTCGGTGTGCTCATCGGCGGCCAGATGTCCCGCCGGCTGCGCAAGGCGGCGGCCGCCGCGCACCAGGTGGCCAGGGGCGAGTCGGACGTCCGGGTCCAGGACGCGATCGGCGGTGCCGTACGTGACGAGACGGCCGAGCTGGCGCGGGCCGTGGACGCCATGGCCGACACCCTGCGGCAGCGCATCGAGGCGGAGCGCCGGGTGACCGCGGACATCGCCCACGAGCTGCGTACGCCGGTGACGGGCCTGCTCACCGCGGCGGAACTGCTGCCTGAGGGCCGCCCGTCCGAACTGGTCCGCGACCGGGCGCAGGCGATGCGCACCCTCGTCGAGGACGTCCTGGAGGTGGCCCGTCTCGACGGCGCCTCGGAGCGGGCGGAGCTGCAGGACATCCTGCTGGGCGAGTTCGTGGCCCGGCGGGTGGCGGCGAAGGACGCGGGTGTGCGCGTACAGATCGTCCATGAGTCGGCGGTGACGACGGACCCCCGGCGCCTCGAACGTGTCCTGCTGAACCTGCTGGCCAACGCGGCGAAGCATGGCAGGCCGCCGATCGAGGTCTCCGTCGAGGGCCGCGTCATCCGGGTCCGCGACCATGGCCCCGGTTTCCCCGAGGACCTCCTCGCGGACGGCCCCCGCCGCTTCCGCACCGGCGCCTCCGACCGGGCCGGCCAGGGCCACGGCCTCGGCCTCACCATCGCCGCCGGCCAGGCCCGGGTCCTCGGCGCCCGCCTCACCTTCCGCAACGTCCGCCCCGCCGGAGCCCCGGACGACGTGCCGGCGGAGGGGGCGGTCGCGGTGCTGTGGCTCCCGGAGCACGCTCCGACGAACACGGGCAGCTATCCGATGCTGCCGTTGTCGGGGGACGGGTGAGCCGACCGCGCACGCGCGCTGGCGCTCGCGCAGCCCCTGCTTTTCAGGGGCGCGGGGAACTGCGCGACGAGCCACGACGCACCCGCGGACAAAGAACCGGGTTAAGAAGGGGCAGCGCCCCTGGGGGATGGGACGGGTAGGGGCGGCGGGGGCGACAATGCCCCCGTCAGACGCCGGCACCCTCCGCCGCGGAAGGCCCCCCGGCCCCCCGCAACGGCACCTCCTTGACGAACACCGCGGCGATCAACGCCACCACAGCCACGATCGCCCCGAGCAGGAACGCCGAGTGCGTCCCCGAAGCGACCGCGAACTGATACGCCTCCCGAGCCGCCGCAGGCAACTTCGCCAGGCTCGCCGCATCCAACTGCGCCGACTGCTCGGTCACCTTCGACCCCAGCGCCCCGGCCCGCTCGGCCATGACGTCCTGCACCCGGTTGTTGAAGAGCGCCCCCATGACAGCCACCCCGAAGGACGACCCGAGCGTCCGGGACAACGTGCTGGTCGACGACGCGACCCCCATGTCCTTCATCTCGACGCTGTTCTGCGCGACCAGCATGGTGATCTGCATCAGACACCCCATACCGGCACCCAGCACAGCCATGAACACCCCGGACGTCACCCGGCTCGTACCGGTGTCCATCTGCGCCAGCAGGAACAGCCCCACGATCATCAGGACACTCCCGACGAGGGGAAAGACCTTGTACCGCCCGCTCCCCGTGGTCACCCGCCCGGCGATCATCGACACCGCGAGCATCGCCCCCAGCATCGGCAGCAGCAACAGCCCGGAGTTGGTGGCGGACGCGCCCTGCACCGACTGCTGGTACAGCGGCAGGAAGAGCACCGCGCCGAACATCACGAACCCGGTGAAGAACCCGATCACGGCCATCAGCGAGAAGTTCCGGCTGCGGAAGATATGCAGCGGAATCACCGGCTCCGCCACCCTGGTCTCCACGAAGAAGAACCCGGCCAGCGAGGCCACGCCGATCGCGATCAGCTCCATGATGACGGCCGAGCCCCACGCGTACTCGGTCCCGCCCCACGTCGTGACCAGCACGATCGCCGTGATGCCGATGGCCAGCAGCGCGGCCCCGAGGTAGTCGATGTTCCGGGCCGACCTGCCCTCCCGCGAGGGCTTCGGCAGATGCAGTACGGCGCTGACGGCGAGCAGCGCCACCACGCCGAGCGGCAGGTTGATGTAGAAGGACCAGCGCCATCCCCAGTGGTCGGTGATGGCCCCGCCCACCAGCGGTCCGGCGATCATGGCCAAGGCCATCACGCCGGCCATCATCCCCTGGTACTTGCCCCGCTCCCGCGGCGGTATCAGGTCGCCGATGATCGCCATGACCCCGACCATCAGCCCGCCGGCCCCGAGCCCCTGCACCGCCCGGAACGCGATCAGCTGGTCCATGTCCTGGGCCATCCCGCTCAGCGCCGAACCGATCAGGAAGATCACGATCGAGGTCATGAAGACCCCCTTGCGGCCGTACAGGTCGCCGAGCTTGCCCCAGATGGGAGTGGAGGCGGCGGTCGCGAGCGTGTACGCGGTGACGACCCAGGAGAGCTGTCCCAGGCCCCCGAGCTCGCCCACGATCGTCGGCATCGCGGTCCCGATGATCATGTTGTCGAGCATCGCGAGCAGCATGGCGATCATGAGCGCGAGCAACACCACCCGGACACTGCGCGGCTGCGCCCCGTCGGCCACAGCGGCCGCATCAGACGCACCGGGGGCGTCGCCCCCCACCCCACCGCCCGCTTCCTTCTCGACAACCCTCTTCGTATCCCTCTTGGTATCCGCGTCCATTACGGTCCCTCCACTCCCCCCGGAGCTCTGCGCACTTGCCTGCGGTGCCCTTGCTCTCCGCCACTTACTTGCCGACCGGCAAGTTGTCTACACTAAGGGAAGCTAGGTCCGTAACTAGCCGGTCGTCAAGTAAGTATCACGGTCTTGGCCGAGGCTTGACCGACCCGGGCCTTCCGTGACGGCGAGGAGTGACGAGGATGAGCGACACGACGGACGGTGGCGGCACGGCCGCCCCGACGACGAGGCGGCACCGCCGGGGGAACACCCGTCAGCGCATCCAGGACGTGGCCCTCGAACTCTTCGCGGAGCAGGGATACGAGAAGACCTCGCTGCGGGAGATCGCCGAGCACCTCGACGTGACGAAGGCGGCGCTCTACTACCACTTCAAGACCAAGGAAGACATCCTCATCAGCCTCTTCCAGGATCTGCGGCGCCCGATCGACGAGCTCATCGAGTGGGCCGGCCACCAGCCGCGCACCCTCGACACCAAGCGGGAGATCCTGCGCCGCTACAGCCTGGCCCTGGCCGACGTCGCCCCCCTCTTCCGCTTCATGCAGGAGAACCAGGCGACGGTACGCGAGCTGAGCGTGGGCGAGACCTTCAAGGACCGCATGATCCGCCTGATCGACACGATCAAGGAACCGGACGCCGCCCTGACCGACCAGGTCCGCTGCACCAGCGCCCTGTTCACCATGCACGCCGGCATGTTCGTCCTCCGGGACGTCGAAGGCGACCCCGAGGCCAAGCGCGAGGCGGTCCTGGAGGTCGCGATCGACCTCGTGACCCAGGCACACGGCGGCACCCGAAGCACTTGACGGCCCCCGACGACCACGCCCGCACGACTCCGTACGGCGGGACTCAGACGGTGACGCCCTTGGTCCGCAGGAAGGCGACCGGGTCGAGGGCGGAGCCGTAGTTCGCCGTCGTCCGGATCTCGAAGTGCAGGTGCGGCCCGCTGGAGTTGCCGGTGTTGCCGGAGAAGGCTATCCGCTGGCCGGTCTTGACGACCTGCCCGACCTTCACGGAGACCTTCGAGAGATGGGCGTACTGGGAGAACGTGCCGTTGCCGTGCTTGACGACGACGGCGTTGCCGTACGCGGAGCCGTCACCGGCGCCGTTGCCGCCGGCCTTCACGACGGTCCCGCCGTGCGCGGCGACGACGGACGTACCGCTCTTGACGGCGAAGTCCTGCCCGCTGTGCTTCGCGGACCACATGTTCCCGGCCTGCGCGAACCGCGCGCTCAGCTTGTATCCCTTGACCGGGCTGGTCCAGGAGGGGGCCTTCTTGGCGGCGGCGGCCTGGACACCGGCCACGGCCTGGGTGGTACCCGAGCTCTGAGCACCACCGGCGGCGGCCGCGACCCCGACCCCCAGCACACCCGAGAGCCCCATCCCGACGGCCACCACGGCGGCCCGGACACGGAGCTGGGACGTACGGGTACGGGGAGTGCGAACACGCTGCGACATGGAGTACCTCACGGGGAACGGAGACAAGGACAGTGCCTCGACGGACACGAATCCCACCCGGCGCACATCTGCGGCCGCCGAACGGGACACCCCTTGGTACCCCGACCTCCCGAACCACCTCAAACGTGTGACCTACGACCGAACTTCGTACTCCATTGCAAACCCCCCCGCTTCTTGACACCACCCCACAAACCCACCCTCACCTGCACTTCACCGCCCACACCCCGCACCCCGCACCAAAAAGTCCGCTTTGCCCCCATGGCTCCGGTCCACTATTCCGCCTAGTACCGGACAAATCCCCTGTGCGGCATGTCACCGGCCCCCCGGTTCAAAGAACACCGGAATGTGACGCGGGCTACCAAGCGGACAAGCGGGCCCCGGACCCGCCGAGCATCCGCGGACTCGCCCGACGAGCTGGTCGAACGACGAGGGCTGGGCCGCCGGGGAAAGCGGCGGCTTCGGGCAGCTCATCCACGGGGCTCCCTGCCGGGCATGAAAAGGCCGGGCACCCTTCCGCGGTCTGCGTCATACGCACTCGGAGAAGAAACGGAAGCTCGCCAAGCTCTCCGAAAGGCTCACTCTCCGGAGGAAAAGCCCGGAGCTCTTCCCCGGGCCCAAAAAAGGGCTGCCCCAGGACCGAAGTCCCGGGGCAGCCCCTCCGTTCAAGCTGAGCGCAGCGGCTACGCTTCCTTGCTCAGGTTGGGTCCCGCGCCGCCGGCCGCCTGCTCGATCGGCGGGACGTCGGGCAGCGCCGACTTCTCCTCACCCCGGAAGGTGAAGGTCACCGCCTCGCCCTCGCCCTCGGTGTCCACGACCACGATGTGACCGGGGCGCAGCTCGCCGAAGAGAATCTTCTCGGAGAGGGTGTCCTCGATCTCGCGCTGGATGGTCCGGCGCAGCGGCCGGGCGCCCAGCACGGGGTCGTAACCCTTCTTGGACAGCAGCTCCTTTGCGGACTGGGAGAGCTCGAGGCCCATGTCCCGGTCCTTCAGGCGCTCGTCGACCTTGCCGATCATCAGGTCGACGATCTTGAGGATGTCCTCCTGCGTCAGCTGCGGGAAGACGACCACGTCGTCGACGCGGTTGAGGAACTCGGGCCGGAAGTGCTGCTTGAGCTCGTCCGAGACCTTGTTCTTCATGCGCTCGTAGTTGGTCTTCTTGTCTCCGGAGGCCGCGAAGCCCAGGTTGAAGCCCTTGGAGATGTCCCGCGTGCCGAGGTTGGTCGTCATGATGATGACCGTGTTCTTGAAGTCCACGACCCGGCCCTGGGAGTCGGTCAGGCGACCGTCCTCCAGGATCTGCAGCAGCGAGTTGAAGATGTCCGGGTGAGCCTTCTCGACCTCGTCGAAGAGAACGACGGAGAACGGCTTGCGGCGGACCTTCTCGGTCAGCTGGCCGCCCTCTTCGTAGCCCACGTAGCCGGGGGGCGAACCGAAGAGACGCGACACCGTGTGCTTCTCGCTGAACTCCGACATGTCGAGGGAGATCAGCGCGTCCTCGTCACCGAAGAGGAACTCGGCGAGAGCCTTGGAGAGTTCCGTCTTACCGACACCGGACGGGCCCGCGAAGATGAACGAACCACCGGGACGCTTCGGGTCCTTGAGGCCCGCACGCGTACGACGGATCGCCTTCGACAGCGCCTTGACGGCGTCGATCTGGCCGATGACCCGCTTGTGGAGCTCGTCCTCCATGCGCAGCAGACGCGAGGACTCCTCCTCGGTCAGCTTGAAGACCGGGATGCCCGTGGCGGTCGCGAGGACCTCGGCGATCAGCTCGCCGTCGACCTCGGCGACGACGTCCATGTCGCCGGCCTTCCACTCCTTCTCCCGCTTGGCCTTGGCGGCCAGGAGCTGCTTCTCCTTGTCGCGGAGGGAGGCGGCCTTCTCGAAGTCCTGCGAGTCGATCGCGGACTCCTTGTCCCGGCGGACACCGGCGATCTTCTCGTCGAACTCGCGGAGGTCCGGCGGCGCGGTCATCCGGCGGATGCGCATCCGGGAGCCCGCCTCGTCGATCAGGTCGATCGCCTTGTCGGGGAGGAAGCGGTCCGAGATGTACCGGTCGGCGAGCGTCGCCGCCTGCACCAGGGCCTCGTCCGTGATCGAGACGCGGTGGTGCGCCTCGTACCGGTCACGGAGACCCTTGAGGATCTCGATGGTGTGCGGGAGCGAGGGCTCTGCGACCTGGATGGGCTGGAAGCGGCGCTCCAGGGCCGCGTCCTTCTCCAGGTGCTTGCGGTACTCGTCCAGCGTGGTGGCACCGATGGTCTGCAGCTCACCGCGGGCCAGCATCGGCTTCAGGATGGAAGCCGCGTCGATGGCGCCCTCGGCGGCACCCGCACCGACCAGCGTGTGCAGCTCGTCGATGAACAGGATGATGTCGCCGCGGGTACGGATCTCCTTGAGCACCTTCTTCAGGCGCTCCTCGAAGTCACCGCGGTAGCGGGAGCCGGCGACCAGCGCGCCGAGGTCGAGGGTGTAGAGGTGCTTGTCCTTGAGGGTCTCGGGCACCTCGCCCTTGACGATGGCCTGGGCGAGGCCCTCGACGACGGCGGTCTTGCCGACGCCGGGCTCGCCGATGAGCACCGGGTTGTTCTTGGTACGGCGGGACAGCACCTGCATGACCCGCTCGATCTCCTTCTCGCGCCCGATGACCGGGTCGAGCTTGGACTCACGAGCGGCCTGGGTGAGGTTCCGGCCGAACTGGTCGAGGACCAGGGACGTCGAGGGGGTGCCCTCGGCGGGACCGCCACTGGCGCCGGCGGTCTCCTTGCCCTGGTAACCGGAGAGCAGCTGGATGACCTGCTGCCGCACCCGGTTGAGATCGGCGCCCAGCTTGACCAGGACCTGGGCGGCGACGCCCTCGCCCTCACGGATCAGGCCGAGCAGGATGTGTTCCGTGCCGATGTAGTTGTGGCCCAGCTGAAGGGCCTCGCGGAGCGACAGCTCCAGGACCTTCTTGGCACGGGGGGTGAAGGGGATGTGCCCGGACGGGGCCTGCTGCCCCTGCCCGATGATCTCCTCCACCTGCTGGCGGACCGCCTCGAGCGAAATCCCGAGGCTCTCAAGGGCCTTGGCGGCGACACCCTCACCCTCGTGGATCAGGCCCAGGAGGATGTGCTCGGTGCCGATGTAGTTGTGGTTGAGCATCCGGGCTTCTTCCTGAGCCAGGACGACAACCCGCCGCGCGCGGTCGGTGAACCTCTCGAACATCGTTAATCGCTCCTCAGAGCGGTCAGGCAGTGGGGGGAACTTCCCCTCCCTGTCCTTCCGCAGCTTAGTCCCGCAAGCGGGGACCGCTCATTCCAACTGCCGACACCGTCGATGGCCTCCTGACCCCGAACGCCGACATCTGCTCCAACCCGATGGTGCGAGACGATGTTCCCGCAGGCCAGGCAGTTACCCCCACCATCAGTACGCCGATGGCGAACGTGAGACGGCCTTTCCTGCATGTCGCCCCCTCCCACTAGGGATGTCTTACCCGCAGGCACTGACACTCCATGCCGGATGCACCGGTTCCCTCCGCTAAGGGCGAACATCCTTGTGTCGCTGCACATCGCGGAACGCCCCCTTTCCCGGCACTCTTCGCATCGGATTCAATACCCAGCGTAACTCTGGGCTCCTTCGCACGGTTGCTCCTGGCATGACCATCGTCCCCCTTCCCCGCCGACCGCTCGACCCGAGCGACAATTCGGGCGGCATTTCGGGCGCTCTCGCGTGCGACGCGGTGCGGCATTGGTACGAGAACGATCTCGGCTGGGCGACCGTGCCCGGGACGCCTGTACACCTCATTACGGGCCTGCGCTTCGATGTACTCGACGTACCGGTGGAGGCGGGGATCGCGGCGCTCAGGCATCTGGGCCCGATCCCGGGGCCGGGCTCGCCGGTGGCCCTGCACGGCGGGCGGCTGCGGCTGCTGGTCGCGGCGGGCAGCGCGGAGGAGGTGCCGGGGCTGCTGGAGTGGCTGGACTGGGGCGGCCTCGACCTGGACCTCACAGCCGTGGGAACGGGCGGTCGCATGGCGGCACCCCCGCCTCCGGGCGGGGCCGGAGGGCACGGGGGCGTGGGGCCGGAGGCCGCATCACAGGGGGCCGCCGAGTGGTTGCGGCCCCCCGAGCCGGGGTGCGAGGTGGAACCCTCGCTGCCGACGATGTCGGCGCTGGGGGGCGGTGGGGGCGCCCCGGACCTCGTGCGGGTGGTGGACACGGTGGCCACGCACTGCCACCGCGTCCGGCTGCGGCGCGCGGGCACCCGGCCGTCGGCCTTGTCGTAGGCCGCTCGGCCGTCGACCGCCCACCCGTCGGGTTCTCAGCCGTTGGCCTTCTCGTAGGCCTCGCGGATGGAGGCGGGGACACGGCCGCGGTCGTTGACCTCGTAGCCGCTCTCCTTCGCCCAGGCGCGGATGGCGGCGGTGTCCTGGCTGCCTCCGACCGCCGCACGGGTCTTGCCGCGCCCGCCCGAAGCACGGCCGCCGGTACGCCGACCACCCTTGACGTAGGCGTCAAGAAGGCCGCGAAGCTTGTCCGCGTTGGCCGTCGTGAGGTCGATCTCGTACGTCTTGCCGTCCAGAGCGAACGTCACGGTCTCGTCCGCCTCGCCGCCGTCGAGGTCATCGACAAGAAGGACCTGAACCTTCTGTACCACCGGATTTCCTTTCATCGATAACTTCAGGGCCGAGGACCTGCGGCGTGTGCCGCTGTTTCACGTCCCCTGTTATATGCAGTACTGCAGTACGTCGGAAAGCAAACCGCTTTTCCAGGAAAAACACAAACCCCTGGCAGAGACCGGGGAGAGGATGAGGTGCCCGAGGAAGACCGGAAACATGCGCGTTTCGGACATAGGGCACCTGGGCGAGGCACGCCTCACCGGAATACGGCTTGAGCTTCGATGAGCTTCGCCGAGGTTCCTTGAGCTTCCTTGACGATGATCTTCCTTGACGATCCGTCGGCGATCACAGATGCAGAAGCATCCGGCTGTTGCCCAAGGTGTTCGGTTTCACTCGTTCGAGACCGAGGAACTCCGCGACGCCCTCGTCATAGGAACGCAGCAGCTCCGCGTAGACATCGGTGTCGACCGGAGTCTCACCGATCTCCACGAAGCCGTGCTTCGCGAAGAACTCGACTTCGAAGGTCAGACAGAAAACACGGCGAACACCCAGCCAGCGAGCGGTGTCCAGCAACTTCTCCAGCAACTGGTGACCGACACCGAGACCCTTGGCGTCCGGGTTCACCGCGAGAGTACGTACTTCCGCGAGGTCTTCCCACATCACGTGCAGTGCGCCGCAGCCGACGACCTCGGCTTCCGAGCCCGTGCCCCGTTCCGCGACCCAGAACTCCTGGATGTCCTCGTAAAGCGTCACCGTCGCTTTGTCGAGCAGGATGCGGCGCTGGACGAACGAGTCAAGGAGGGCGCGTACGTGCGGGACATCGCTGGTCCGAGCCCGGCGGACGGTGATGGCTTTTGTGGTGGCTACGGGACCCGTTGCTGGCATGAGCGGACGCTATCGCCCGGGGAGATCCGGGGATTCGCCGGGGGTCCCCTCTGTTTCGCCGGACGATTCGACGGATTCGCCGGCGGTTTCAACAGGGGTTTCGACGGCGGCGGGAGTCGGCGGGGCCGGTTCGGGGCCTTGCGCGATGCGTACGGCGTCGCTGAGCGCCTGCCGCTGTTCCTCGCTCATCATCCCGAAGAACGCGACGAGAGCGGCCGCGGGGTTGTCGCTCTGCGACCAGGCCTCGTTCATCAGAGCGGCCGCGTAGGCGGGGCGAGTGGAGACCGCCTCATATCGATAGGCCCGGCCTTCCGCCTCA
This sequence comes from Streptomyces adelaidensis, assembly GCF_016598475.1. GTDB lineage: Bacteria > Actinomycetota > Actinomycetes > Streptomycetales > Streptomycetaceae > Streptomyces > Streptomyces adelaidensis. The sequence continues at coordinate 56,265 of NZ_JAEMUX010000032.1, read as the reverse complement.
CGGCGCACCCAGCCCTTCTGATGGAGATTGTCCAGAACGGTCATCACCGTGGTGTACGCGATGGACCGTTCCCGCTGAAGGTCTTCCAGGACTTCCCGAACGGTGACCGGGCGGTTCCACTTCCACACCCGCGTCATGACCGCGTCTTCGAGTTCTCCCAATGGGCGAGGCACAGTTCCGCACGATATCCGGAGAGGGGGGAGAAAGGGTGCAAAAAGGGCGTACGACTCGAAAAACATACGAGCCGTACGCCGATGGGGCGCGGTGCCGGGCGTCAGGCGCCGGTGTCCCTGGGGTCGGAGGACCGGCGGGCCTTCTCCGCGCGCGCGAGCGCCGCGTCGACGGCCGCGTCCTCCTTGGCCTTGTTGGGGCCGCCCTGGCTCTTCACGATCACCCTGATGACGCCGATGAACAGCACGGCCATCACGAAGGGGGGCAGCAGCGCGGAGACGTAGTCCATGCGTCCAGGGTAGCCAGGGCTAGACGGCGGCCAGTTGCTGGGGCGGGTTGGCGGGCGGAGCCGCGGGTTTCCGCTTGGGCGGGAAGACCTCGCCGGGGGTGGGGACGGGACGGCGGCCCGGCTGCGGAGCGTCCGGACGGGGTACGGGGCCGGGCTTCTCGGCGGGCCGGGCGGGACGCGCCGGGCGGGCGGGATTCGGGTCCGCCCGCTCCAGGAGGCCGCCCGGGAGGGCGGTCAGCCGGAGCCGGGAGCGGGAGGCCGGGACGGCGGCCACCGGTGCGGGCGCGCGCCGCGCGAAGCGGGCGCGCACGTCCTGTTCCGCGAGGGGGCGGCAGCGCTCCAGGAGCGCCGCCACGGCCGGATTGCCGCGCAGGGCGCGCAGCGCGGCGAGGTCGTCCGGGCGGGGGCGGTACCCGGCGTCCAGGGCCTCCTGAAGGAGCGTCGCGTAGCCCGTCACCGTGCCGGGGAGTGCGGCGCGGTAGCGGGCGAGGTCGGCCAGCAGGAAGGCCCTCAGACGGGCGTTCTCGCGGGTCGCCTCGTCGACGGACTCGGCGAGCCGGAGGCAGTCCTGGACGTCCTCCGCCGAGGCGGGGCTGGGGTTGAGGGCGAGGGCGAGGGCACGGCGGAGCACACGAAGCTCCTCCGCGCCGAACGCCATGCCGCCGCGGGTTCCGTGGGGCGTGGGCATGGACGGAAAGATACGCGCTAATCAGACAAAAGAGGTGCGATGGGTGTGTGTGGCGCGGGGGTTTTTCGCCCCCGCCGCCCCTACCCGCCTGAAGGTGCCGGCCCGCCCTGCGAAGATCCGCGGGAGCGAGAACCCGAAGGCCTCAGAGCCGCGACACGTTCCGCTCGTACACCAGTCGCAGCCCGATCAGCGTCAGCCATGGCTCGTGCTCGTCGATCACCGAGGACTCGCCCAGCACCATGGGCGCCAGGCCGCCCGTCGCGATGACGGTCACGTCCTCGGGGTCGTCGGCGAGTTCGCGGACCATGCGTCCGACGACCCCGTCGACCTGCCCGGCGAACCCGTAGACGATCCCGGACTGCATGGCCTCGACCGTGTTCTTGCCGATCACACTGCGCGGCCGGGCGACCTCGATCTTGCGGAGCTGGGCGCCCTTGACCCCGAGCGCCTCGACGGAGATCTCGATGCCGGGGGCGATGACCCCGCCGACGTACTCCCCGCGCGCGCTGACGGCGTCGAACGTCGTCGCCGTACCGAAGTCGACGACGACGGCCGGGCCGCCGTACAGCTCGACCGCGGCGACGGCGTTGATGATGCGGTCGGCGCCGACCTCCTTGGGGTTGTCGGTGAGGATCGGCACGCCCGTCTTGACGCCGGGTTCGACGAGGACGGCCGGGACGTCGCCGTAGTAGCGGCGGGTCACCTCGCGGAGCTCGTGCAGGACGGACGGGACGGTGGCGCAGATCGCGATGCCGTCGATGCCGTCGCCCAGTTCGTCGCCGAGCAGCGGGTGCATGCCCATGAGGCCCTGGAGGAGGACCGCCAGTTCGTCGGCGGTGCGGCGCGCGTCCGTGGAGATGCGCCAGTGTTCGACGATGTCCTCGCCGTCGAACAGACCGAGGACGGTGTGGGTGTTGCCCACGTCGATGGTCAGCAGCATGGCCGTCCCCGCCCCTACTCGGCCGCGCGCAGGTCGAGGCCGATGTCCAGGATGGGGGACGAGTGGGTCAGTGACCCTACCGCCAGGTAGTCGACGCCCGTGTCCGCGTACGCCTTCGCGTTGGTGAGCGTGAGGCGGCCGGAGGCCTCCAGCACCGCCCGGCCGTGGACGATGGCGACGGCCTCCGCGCACTCGGTCGGGGTGAAGTTGTCCAGGAGGATCAGGTCGGCGCCCGCGTCGACGACCTCGCGGAGCTGGTGGAGGGTGTCGACCTCCACCTCGATGGGCACCTCGGGGAACATCTCGCGCACGGCCGTGAAGGCCTGGGCGACGCCGCCCGCGGCGACCACGTGGTTGTCCTTGACCAGCGCGGCGTCCGAGAGGGACATGCGGTGGTTGACCCCGCCGCCGCAGCGGACAGCGAACTTCTCCAGGGACCTGAGCCCCGGTGTCGTCTTCCGGGTGTCGCGCACCTTCGCCTTCGTGCCCTCCAGGGTGTCCGCCCACGCGCGCGTGGCGGTGGCGATGCCGGAGAGGCGGCACAGGAGGTTCAGGGCGCTGCGTTCGGCGGTGAGGAGGTCGCGGGTGGCTCCGGTGACGCTGAGGAGCTTCTGGCCTGCCTCGACGAGGTCGCCGTCGTCGACGTGCCGCTCGACCTCGAACTCGTCGGAGCAGGCCACCGAGAGGACCGCCTCGGCGATTCTCAGGCCCGCCACGACTCCGCCCTCGCGGGCGGTGAAGTCGGCGGTGGCGCGGGCGTCCCCGGGGATGGTCGCGACCGTGGTCACGTCCACGCCGTGGTCGAGGTCCTCCTGGATGGCGACGTTGGCGATGTCCTCGACCTCGACAGGGTCGAGTCCGGCGTCGGCCAGGAGCTGGGCGAGCGCGGGATCGAGCCCGCACTCTGCGTACACGTCGTATGCCTCGCCACTGAGTCCGTCGTCGGCGCCGCAGGCGCAGCCGTCGCCGCAGCCGCCGCTCTGGGCGAGGGGAAGGTCGGGAGTGCTCACGTCTGTCACTGCTCCTGCTGGTGCTGCCGGGTCGGGGGGAAGTCTGCGGTATCGGTGGTGTGTACGGCGAGCGTCCGGTCCGGATTCAGCCGTACGACGATATGGCGGCGCCACCGGGCGTCGTCCCGGTCGGGCTCGTCCTCGCGCCAGTGGCAGCCGCGGGTCTCCTCGCGCAGCCGGGCGGCGGAGACCAGGACGCGGGCCACGCACAGGAGGTTGGTGGCCTCCCAGGTGTCGACGCCGGGCTCGGCCGTCTTGCCGTTCTCGTGGAGGGCGTCGCGGGCCTCGGCGTGCAGCCGGTCCAGGGCCGCGGCGGTGGTCGCGAGGGAGTCCGCGGAGCGCAGGACGCCGGCGCCCTCGGTCATGGTCCGCTGGATCGCGAACCGTATCTCCGGGGCGAGCAGCGGGTGCGCGGGCTTCTCGGCGTACGGGACGGGGGCGGGCACGCGCGCGTGGAGGCCGTTTCCGGCGTGGGCCGAGGCGATGTCGTCGGCGATGCGCTCGGCGTAGACCAGGCCCTCCAGGAGGGAGTTCGAGGCGAGCCGGTTGGCGCCGTGGACGCCGGTGCAGGCGACCTCGCCGCAGGCGTAGAGGCCGGGGACGGTCGTCCGGCCCTGGGAGTCGGTGCGGACGCCGCCGGAGGCGTAGTGGGCGGCCGGGGCGACCGGGATGGGCTCGGTGACGGGGTCGAGGCCGTGGGCGCGGCAAGCGGCGAGGATCGTCGGGAAGCGGTGCTCCCACATGTGGGCGCCGAAGTGCCGGGCGTCCAGGTACATGTGTTCGGCGCCCTGCTCCTGCATGCGGCGCATGATGCCCTTGGCGACGATGTCGCGGGGCGCCAGTTCCGCCAGCTCGTGCCGGCCGACCATGAAGCGCACGCCGTCGGCGTCGACCAGGTGGGCGCCCTCGCCGCGTACCGCCTCGGAGACGAGCGGCTGCTGACCCTCCGCGTCCGTGCCGAGGAACAGCACGGTCGGGTGGAACTGGACGAATTCGAGGTCGGAGACCTCGGCGCCCGCGCGCAGGGCGAGGGCCACGCCGTCGCCGGTCGACACGGACGGGTTGGTGGTGGCGGAGAAGACCTGGCCCATGCCGCCGGTGGCGAGTACCACGGCGGGGGCGTGGACGGCTCCCACGCCGTCGTGCTGGCCCTCGCCCATGACGTGCAGGGTGACACCGGCGGTGCGGCCGTCGGCGTCGGTCAGGAGGTCCAGCACGAGCGCGTTCTCCACCGTGCGCAGCCCACGCGCGCGTACGGCCTCGACGAGGGCCCGGGAGATCTCGGCGCCGGTGGCGTCGCCGCCCGCGTGGGCGATGCGGCGGCGGTGGTGGCCGCCCTCGCGGGTCAGCTCCAGGTCGCCCGCCTCGGACTCGTCGAAGTGGGCGCCGGTCGCGATGAGACGGCGTACGGCGTCGGGGCCCTCGGTGACGAGCAGCCGTACGGCCTCCTCGTCGCACAGGCCCGCGCCGGCCACGAGTGTGTCGTCCTGGTGCTGCTCGGGGGTGTCGCCCTCGCCGAGCGCCGCGGCGATGCCGCCCTGGGCCCAGCGGGTGGAGCCGTCGTCGAGGCGGGCCTTGGTGACGACGACCGTGTTCAGGCCGGCGGCCTCGCAGCGCAGCGCGGCGGTGAGGCCGGCGACGCCCGAGCCGACGACCACGACGTCGGCGGCGACGGACCAGCCCGGTGCGGGCGCGTGCAAGCAGGGGCGAGCGTGAAGCGCTCTCGTTCGAGGGTGGTGGTGGGCGACGGGCGGGCGTATGCCTGTGCTGCTCACGAGGCGGCTCCGAAGGTCAGGGGAATGTTGTCGATCAGCCGGGTCGTCCCCACCCGGGCCGCGACGGCGAGGACGGCTTCTCCGGTGAAGCCGGCCGGGATCTCGGTGAAGTCGGCCGGGTCGACCAGGGCCAGGTAGTCCAGGGCGAGCGGCGGCTTCATGCGCAGGGCCTCGTCGAGGACCAGGCGGGCGGCGGCGCGGACGGCGACGGGGCCGCCGGGCGCGGACTTCGCCATCGCGTGGGCGTCGGCGGCCGCGCGGGACTCGCCGATCGCGCTGAGGGCCTCGGCACGCGCGCGCGTGGCGGGCACTTCGCGGGCACGCGCGCGCAGCGCCTCCTGGGCGGCGTGCCGGTCGCGGCCCGCGAACAGCGCCTGGGAGAGCGCCAGGGCCGTACGGCGCTCCTCGGGGGACAGGTACCGGTTGCGGCTGGACAGGGCCAGGCCGTCGGCCTCGCGGACGGTCGGCACGCCGACGATCTCCATGCCGAAGTTCAGGTCGCGGACCATGCGGCGGATCAGGGCGAGCTGCTGGGCGTCCTTCTGGCCGTAGAGCGCCACGTCGGGGCGGGTGAGGTGCAGGAGCTTGGCGACGACGGTGAGCATTCCGTCGAAGTGCCCGGGGCGGGCGGCGCCCTCCAGGCGCTCCCCCATGGGGCCGGCCGTGATGCGGACCTGGGGTTCGCCGCCGGGGTAGACCTCGTCGACGCGGGGGGCGAACACCGCGTCCGCGCCCGCCTGTTCGGCGAGCTTGACGTCGGCGTCCAGGGTGCGGGGGTAGCGGTCCAGGTCCTCGCCCGCGCCGAACTGGAGGGGGTTGACGAAGACGGTGACGACGACCTCGCCCTCGCGGCCCGCGATCTCACGCGCGGTGCGGATCAGCGTGGCGTGGCCCTCGTGCAGGGCACCCATGGTCATCACGACGGCCCGGCGGCCGCCACGCGCGCGTGCGTGGAGCTCGTCGGCGGTGCGCAGCACGGTGGCGGTCATCCGGCGTTCCCTTCGGTCCCGGCGGTCCCGGCCGTCCCGTCGGTTCCGTCGGTTCCGTCGGCGAGTACCCCGAGGAGGTCCTCGGCGAGTTCCGGCTTGAGCAGGCCGTGGGCGAGGGCCCGGTCGGCGGTCGCGCGGGCCATCGCCAGATACCCGGCGACGGTCGCGGGGGCGTGCGCGCGCAGCTCGGCGACATGCGCCGCGACCGTGCCGGCGTCGCCGCGTGCGACGGGGCCGGTGAGGGCCGCGTCCCCGGAGCGCAGGGCGTTGTCCAGGGCGGCGCCCAGCAGCGGGCCGAGCATGCGGTCGGGGGCCTCGACGCCGGCCGTGCGCAGCAGCTCCATGGACTGGGCGACCAGGGTCACCAGGTGGTTGGCGCCGAGGGCGAGGGCCGCGTGGTAGAGCGGCCGGTTCGCCTCGGCGATCCACTCCGGCTCGCCGCCCATCTCGATCACCAGGGCCTCGGCGGCCAGTCGCAACGCGTCGGGCGCCGTGACCCCGAAGGAGCACCCGGCGAGCCGCTGCACGTCCACCGGAGTGCCCGTGAACGTCATCGCGGGGTGCAGCGCCAGCGGCAGCGCCCCGGCCCGCAGCGCGGGGTCCAGCACCTTCGCGCCGTACCGCCCGGAGGTGTGCACCAGCAGCTGCCCCGGGCGTACGGAGCCGGTCTCGGCGAGGCCCTCCACGAGGCTCGGCAGGGCGTCGTCCGGGACGGTCAGCAGGACCAGGTCGGCGCGCTGGAGCACGTCGGCGGGGGGCATCAGCGGTACGTCGGGCAGCAGCTCGGCGGCGCGTCGCCGGGAGGCGTCGGAGACCCCGGAGACGGCCACCGGGCGGTGTCCGGCCAGTCGCAGTGACGCCGCCAGCGCGGGACCGACCCGGCCGGCGCCGACGACACCGACGGTGAGCCGCGCGGGGCGGTCCTTCGGCTCTGGCTGCTGGAATGTACTCACTCGGTGGTGGCCTTCCCGTTCCAGTCCGCTCGGGGTACCGGACGATTTCTCGTCATGTTAACGCGATTGGTTCGAGGGGCGTTCGGTTGTCCACAGGCTGTGGGTATCCGTGGACCGTTTCCGCGGGTCGGGTCCGCGCGCCGGGTGGCGGGCCGGCGGCCGGGAAGTCCACGTGCCGGGCGAGGTCGGCCCGGGGGATGATTCCGGGATGAGCGATACGGCGGAAGAGGCACACGGGCGGACGGCTTCCGGGGCGGCTTCCGGGGCGGAGGGGACGACCGGCGAAGGGCCGGCCGAGAAGTCCCCGGCCGCGCTGCGGTACGAGCGGCGGCGGGCCGCGCACCGGGCGGCGGAGCGGGTGCTGTCGCGGACGAGCGCGCTGGCGTCGATCCGGGAGCGGCTGGCGCTGCTGGACGCGGCCGGGGAGGTGTACGACCTGGACGAGCCGGCGGACCTCTACGGCAACGGGGTCGTCGAGGCTCTGGAGGAGCGGACGGCCGCGCTGCTCGGTATGGAGGCCGCCGCGTTCTTCCCGACCGGCACCATGGCCCAGCAGGTGGCCCTGCGCTGCTGGGCGGCCCGCACCGGGAACCCGACCGTCGCCCTGCACTCGCTCGCCCACCCCGAGGTGCACGAACGGAACGCGTTCAGCCAGGTCAGCGGGTTGCGCCCGGTCCGGCTGACGAGCGCGCCCCGGCTGCCGACCGCCGACGAGGTACGCGACTTCGACGAGCCCTTCGGCGCGCTGATGCTCGAACTGCCCCTGCGGGACGCCGGTTTCGTCCTGCCCTCCTGGGAGGAGCTGACCGAGCTCACCGAGGCGGCACGCGCGCGGGACGCGGTGGTCCATTTCGACGGGGCCCGCCTGTGGGAGTCCACGACCCACTTCGGCCGCCCCCTGGACGAGATCGCGGGCCTCGCGGACAGCGTCTACGTGTCGTTCTACAAGTCCCTCGACGCCTACGCCGGGGCCGCGATCGCCGGCCCCAGGACGCTCGTCGACGAGGCGAAGGCCTGGCGGCACCGGTACGGCGGCCAGCTCTTCCACCAGTTCCCCACCGCGCTGTCGGCCCTCCTCGGCCTGGAGCGCGAGCTGCCCCGGCTGCCGGAATACGTGCTCCACGCGCGCGTGGTCGCCGCCGCGCTGCGCGAGGGCTTCGCGGCGGCGGGCGTGCCGTGGGCCCGGGTGCATCCGGAGGAGCCCCACACCAACGAGTTCCAGGTCTGGCTGCCGTACGACGTCGACGTCCTCGCGGAGGCCGCCGTCCGGCAGGGCGAGCGGACGAACACGCTGCTGTTCGCCCGCCCTTGGGACCAGGGCGGGCCCGGGCCGGCCGTCACCGAGGTGGAGGTGCGGGCGGCGGCGCTGGAGTGGACGGCGCAGGACGTGCACAAGGCGGCGGCGGACTTCGTGGCGCTGGTGGGTGAAGTGGGGGAGAGCGGCGGCGCGTAGGGGTGCTCCGGGAGGGGGAGGCCGGCGGCGCTCGGGCTTGCCGGGGAGAGGGGCCGGCGGCGCTCGGGCGTGCCCCTGGAGAGGCCGGGCCTGGATCTCGCCGTACGGCTGGGGGTGTTGTCAGTGGCCGGGTGCACCATGAGGTCATGAGCGTGCGCATCGACATCACACAAGACCGAGCTGCTGCGCCACAAGCGCCTGGCGGAGGCGCTGGCCGCCGTGTCGCCCTCGATGGCGCTGGAGGAGGGCGCGGCGCTGGTCACCGTGGACAAGCTCGTCGAGGGCCGTACGAACACCGGCGACGGCGGCCTGCTGCTCGTCCCGACCAGTCTCGGCCGGCCCCACCTCACCGTCCTGCACCGGTTCGGCTGGCAGCCGGTGATCCGGTACCCGGTGAGCGCCGCCGAGCCCACCGCCCCGCCCTCGGTCGAGCGGCTCGCCCTGCGCCTGACCGCGCTCTCCCACCCCGTCCGCATGCGCCTGTGCCGCAAGCTGGCCCGCAGTGCCCACACCACGGGCGAGCTGGCCCAGCTGCTCGGCATGACCCCCGCCGGAGATATCCCGGCACCTGGCCGTCCTCAAGAAGGCGGACCTGCTCACGACACGACGACGGGGGCGGTACGTCCTGCACCAGCTGGACGTGGCGGTGGTGGCCCGGCTGGGGAGCGACTTCCTGGAAGGCGTGCTGCGGTAGCCGCCGGGGCCGTGCCGGGCGGTGGGCTCAGCCCTGTCCGCCCGCCCGGACCAGTCCCGTCTCGTACGCCAGGACGACGACCTGGACGCGGTCGCGCAGGCCCAGCTTGGTGAGGATGCGGCCGACGTGGGTCTTGACCGTGGCCTCGGACAGGACGAGGCGGGCGGCGATCTCGCCGTTGGAGAGGCCCTGGGCGACGAGGATCATCACCTCGCGTTCGCGCTCGGTGAGGCGTGCCAGCTCCTTGTGGCGGGGTTCCGCGCCGGTGCTCGGCAGCATCGGGGCGAACCGGTCGAGGAGCCGGCGGGTGGTGGAGGGCGCGACGACGGCGTCGCCGCTGTGCACGGAGCGGATCGCGGTCAGCAGCTCACCCGGCGGCACGTCCTTGAGCATGAAGCCGGAGGCGCCGGCCTTCAGCCCGGAGAAGGCGTACTCGTCGAGGTCGAAGGTGGTCAGGATGAGCACCTTCGGCGGGTCGGGCTCGGCGCAGATGCGGCGGGTGGCCTCGACGCCGTCCAGCTTCGGCATCCGGACGTCCATGAGGACCACGTCGACGTCGGTCGACCGCACCACCTGCAGGGCCTCGACGCCGTCGCCCGCCTCGGCCACGACCTCCATGTCCGGCTGTGCGGCGAGCACCATCCGGAACCCGGTGCGCAGCAGCACCTGGTCGTCGACGAGCATTACGCGGATCGCCATCGGGTCCTCTTCCGTTTCCGTGTCCATGTCCGTTACAGGTGTCAGCCAGTGGCATGACCGTGTCAGTGTGCGGGCTTCAGGGGCAGCAGGGCGCTGATCCGGAAGCCGCCGCCGGGGCGGGGGCCCGCGTCCAGCGTGCCGCCGACCATACCGACCCGCTCACGCATCCCGATGAGCCCGTGCCCCTGCCCATCGGCGCCACCCTCCTCGTACAGCTCGTGGGGCGCGCCCTTGCCGTCGTCCTCGACGAGCAGACCGAGGCCGTCGTCGAAATACACCAGCCGGACGCTCGCACTGATGTTCGGGCCGCCGTGCTTGCGGGTGTTGGTGAGGGCCTCCTGGACGATGCGGTACGCCGTCAGCTCCACACCGCTGGGCAGCGGACGCGGGGTGCCCTCGATCTTGAAGTCGACGGGCAGACCGGCCACCCGGCACTGCTCGACGAGGTCGTCGATCTGCTCGACGTCGGGCTGTGGGACGTACTCGCCGACCTCCTGGTGCTCACCGGTGCGCAGGACGCCGAGCAGGCGGCGCATCTCGGCGAGGGCCTGGCGGCCGGTGGAGGAGATGGTCTCCAGGGCCTTCTTCGCCTGGTCGGGGGCGGCGTCCAGGACATACGCGGCGCCGTCGGCCTGGACGACCATCACGGAGACGTTGTGGGCGACGACGTCGTGCAGTTCCCGGGCGATCCGGGCGCGCTCGGCGGCGACCGCGACCTTGGCCTGCGCCTCGCGCTCCCTCTCCAGCCGGGCGGCCCGCTCCTCCAGCTGCGCGAAGTACGCGCGGCGGGTGCGCAGCGAGTCACCGAGCACCCAGGCCAGGGCGAACGGCACGGTCAGGACCACCGCGAACACCGCGTTGCCCACGGTGGTCGTCTGCTCGTCGGTCCAGCGCAACTGCCCCAGCGACGCCGCGCAGAGGCCGCCGCCCAGGGCGAACCAGGAGGCCCAGCGGGCGCCGTCCGCCGCGACCGTGTAGATGACCACCAGCATCGCGAAGTCGGCCGGGATTCTCGGCACGTCGAGGATCAGCTGCGCGATGCCCGCGGCGGCGGCCAGCATGAGCATCTTCTCGGGCAGGCGGCGCCGCAGGGCGATCGACAGGCACAGCGCCAGCGTGATCACCACGAACGCGGACTCGTTCATGTCCGCCGCTTCGTCCCGGTCGATCGGTCCGCTCACCAGGGTCACCCCGAGCAGGACGACGGCCCAGAAGCCGTCGACCCATGTCGGATGCCGGCGGAGGAAGTCATAGAGGCGTTGCACGTGACCCAGCGTAGGGACGTGGGTGGTGTGCCGGGGTCAACCGGAGGGTCGATCCATGACGAGGCCACGTACTCCCCAAGGTGGAGGAGGCCTAGCCTGAGGCAATGACGGGGCGCCTACGAAACTCGGGAGGATGCGTTGGATCGCGGCTGCGGGTCGCACGCGACAGGTCGCGCGGTTCCCCGCGCTCCTGAGGGGGCGCAGGCGGGGAAATGGCGTTGCTGGCGCGGCGCGGCCCAGGAGGCTCTGTACGGGCCCGGCGGGTTCTACCTGCGGCCCGAGGGGCCCGCCGGGCACTTTCGGACCTCCGTGCACGCGTCCTGGCTCTTCGCCGGTGCCGTGGCGCGGTTGCTGTGCCGGGTGGACGAGGCGTTGGGGCGGCCGGGCGAGCTGGGGTTCGTGGACATGGCGGCCGGGCGGGGCGAACTGGTGAGCGGGGTGTTGGGCGCGCTCCCCGCCGACGTGGCCGGCCGCACGCGCGCGTACGCCGTCGAACTCGCCGGCCGGCCGGACGGTCTCGATCACCGCGTCGAGTGGCTCGCCGAGCCGCCGGAGAGGATCACCGGGCTGCTGTTCGCCAACGAGTGGCTGGACAACGTGCCCCTGGAGGTCGCCGAGGTGGACGCGGCGGGCGTACCACGGCTGGTTCTCGTACGGGAGGACGGGAGCGAGCGGCTCGGGGAGCCGGTCGGCGGGGCGGAGGCCCAGTGGCTGGGGCGGTGGTGGCCGCCGGCCCGGGAGGAGGGGCTGCGGGCCGAGATCGGGCTGCCCCGGGACCGGGCGTGGGCCGCGGCCGTGGCGGGCGTGGGCCGCGGGCTCGCCGTCGCCGTCGACTACGCGCATCTCGCCGGCGCCCGGCCGCCCTTCGGGACGCTCACGGGGTTCCGGGAGGGGCGGGAGACCGCGCCGGTACCGGACGGGTCCTGCGACATCACCGCGCATGTGGCGCTGGACGCGTGCGCGCTGCCGGGGGCCCGGCTGCTGACCCAGCGGGACGCGCTGCGTGCCCTCGGGGTCACCGGGGGCCGCCCGCCGCTGTCCCTCGCGACCACCGACCCCACGGCGTACGTACGGGCCCTCGCGGGCGCCGGCGAGGCGGCTGAGCTGACCGCGCCGGGCGGGCTGGGCGACTTCGGGTGGCTGGTGCAGTCGGTTGGAATTCCGGACCCGCTCGGCGAGTGACGGTTTGAATTCCGGACCCGCTCGGCGGCTCGTGTACTCGGGACCTACTTGTCGATGTCCCCCACCACGAAGAACAGCGACCCCAGGATCGCCACCATGTCCGCCACGAGCGTGCCCGGCAGCAGTTCGGTGAGGGCCTGGATGTTGTTGTAGGAGGCGGAGCGGAGCTTCAGGCGGTACGGGGTCTTCTCGCCCTTGCTCACGAGGTAGTAGCCGTTGATGCCGAGGGGGTTCTCGGTCCAGGCGTAGGTGTGGCCCTCGGGGGCCTTGAGGACCTTGGGAAGGCGCTGGTTGATGGGGCCGGGCGGGAGTTCGGCGAGGCGGTCGAGGCAGGCGTCGGCGAGGGTGAGGGCGTTGTGGGTCTGCTCCAGGAGGCACTCGAAGCGGGCGAGGCAGTCGCCCTCCTCGCGCGTGACGACCTTCAGGACGTCCTGGAGCTCCCCGTACGCCAGGTACGGCTCGTCGCGCCGCAGGTCGAAGTCGATACCGGAGGCACGGGCGATCGGGCCGCTGACGCCGTACGCGTGCACGGCCTCCGGCGTGAGGACGCCCACGTCGCGCGTACGCCCCCGGAAGATCTCGTTGCCGAGGACGAGGTCGTCGAAGACGCCCATGCGGGAGCGGACGTCGGCGACGGCGGCCCGCGCGCGTGAGGGCCAGCCGGCCGGGAGGTCCTCCTTGAGGCCACCGACGCGGTTGAACATGTAGTGCATGCGCCCGCCGGAGATCTCCTCCATGACGTTCTGGAGCTCCTCACGCTCCCGGAAGGCGTAGAAGACCGGGGTGATGCCGCCGAGCTCCAGCGGGTACGAACCCAGGAACATCAGGTGGTTCAGGACCCGGTTCAGCTCCGCGAGGAGTGTGCGCATCCAGACCGCGCGCTCGGGCACCTCCATGCCGAGCATGCGTTCGACGCCGAGGACGACGCCGAGTTCGTTGGAGAAGGCGGAGAGCCAGTCGTGGCGGTTGGCGAGCATGATGATCTGGCGGTAGTCACGCGCCTCGAAGAGCTTCTCCGCGCCCCGGTGCATATAGCCGATGACCGGCTCGGCGTGCCGGATCCGCTCGCCGTCGAGGACGAGCCGCAGGCGCAGCACACCGTGCGTGGACGGATGCTGCGGCCCGATGTTGAGCACCATGTCCGTGCTCTCGGCGGCACCGCCGATACCGACCGTCGTCTCTCGGGTCTCCGTCGGAGGAGTCATGCACACAGTCTGTCGTACGTACGCTGGCGGAATGGAGACGGGGACCTTGGAAGACGGCGCCGAGCGCGCCGAGGGCGAGCCGGTCTGGACCGGACTGCCGCCCGGCCTGCTGCGGATGCGGCGGCTGCTGCTGGTGGTGTGGCTCGGACCGATCACCGTCGGTACGGCCCTGCTGCCGGCCTGGCTGGCCGGACCGGTCTGGGCGGCCTTCGCGCTGCTGCCGCTGGGCCTGCTGCTGTGGGGCTGGCCGATGCTGGGCCGCAACTGGCGCTCGTGGCGGTACGCCGAACGGGCGGACGACCTGCTGATCAGCCGGGGCGTGCTCTGGCGCGAGGAGACCGTCGTGCCGTACGGGCGCATGCAGCTGGTCGAGGTGACCTCCGGGCCGGTCGAACGGCACTTCGGGCTGGCCAGCGTGCAGCTGCACACGGCCGCGGCGGCCACGGACGCGTGCATCCCGGGCCTCGACCCCGCCGAGGCCGAACGTCTGCGCGACCGGCTGACCCAGCTGGGCGAGGCCCGATCGGCGGGGCTGTGACCGGGCCGACGCGGGACGCGGACGACGCCGTAGGGGCCGTGGAGGCCGTGGAGGTCATAGGGGCCGCTGGGGCTGCAGAGGCCGGTGCAGCCGAGGCCGGTGCGACCGAGGTCGTGCGGGCGGAACCGGCCGAGGGGGCGCAGGCGGGGTCGGGGCCGGGGGCCGGGGCGGTGGCCGGGGACGCGCCGGGCGAGAAGCCGGTGGTCGAGGTCGTCGAGCACCGGCTGCATCCGGTGACGCCGCTGCGGCGGGCCTGGGCGCCGGTGGCGGTGCTCATCGGCTGGGCGGTGCACGATCCGGACGGGGCGCAGCGGCAGCTCACGCGCCTCGACACCACGACCCTGCTGATCGGGCTCGCGGTGCTGATCCCGGCCGCTGCCCTGTACGGCTTTCTGACCTGGTGGTTCACCCACTTCGCGGTCACCGACAGCGAACTGCGCATCCGTACCGGCCTGTTGTTCCGCCGCACCGCCCACATCCGCCTCGAACGCATTCAGGCCATCGACGTCAACCGGCCGCTGCTGGCCCGGATCGCGGGCGTCGCCAAGCTCAAACTCGATGTCGTCGGGACCGACAAGAAGGACGAGCTGGCGTACCTCGGCGAGGCCCACGCCGGCGCGCTGCGGGCGGAACTCCTCGCCCGCGCCGCCGGTTTCGCGCCCGAGACGGCGCACGAGGTCGGCGAGGCGCCGGCCCGGCAGCTGCTGAAGGTCCCGGCGGGCGTGCTGGTGATGTCGCTGGTGCTGACCGGCGCCACCTGGGGAACCCTGGTGGCCGCGGTCGTGGTGCCCGCCGTGCTGTGGTTCACCACGGAGAGCGTGTGGACCGTCCTCGCGACCGGGCTGCCGCTGCTCGGCGCGGCCGGGGCGAGCAGTGTGGGGCGGTTCGTCGCGGAGTACGACTGGACGGTCGGCGAGTCCCCCGACGGGCTCCGCATCGATCACGGCCTCCTCGACCGGTCCCACGAGACGGTGCCGCCCGGACGCGTGCAGACCGTACGCGTCGTCGAACCGCTGCTGTGGCGGCGCCGCGGATGGGTCCGCGTCGAACTCGACGTGGCCGGGTCCTCGAACTCCCTCCTCATCCCCGTCGCACCGCGCGAGGTCGCCGAGTCGGTGATCGCCCGTGTGCTGCCGGGGGTGTCCGTGCCGGACGCGACGGCCCTCGTACGGCCGCCCCGGCGCGCCCGGTGGTGCGTACCGCTGTGGTGGCGGGGGTACGGACTCGCCGTCAGCGACACCGTGTTCGCCGCGCGGAACGGACTGCTGCTGCGCCGCCTCGACCTCGTGCCGCACGCGAAGGTGCAGAGCGTACGGCTGTCGCAGGGGCCCTGGAAGCGGTACAAGGGGCTCGCCGACGTCCACGTCGACACCGGCGCCAACAAGACCGTGACCGCCCGGCTGCGCGACGCCGCCGAGGCGGCGGAGCTGTTGCGTGCGCAGGCGGAGCGGTCACGGACGGGGCGGCGGGAGGCGCGGCCGGATCGGTGGATGGCCTAGCGGGCCCAGCGGCCCCGGCGTTCGGTCCCGGCCGGTGAGGTGACGGCTAGGACGCCGCCGTACGCAGGCTCTGTACGTCGATCTGCTCCGTCTCGTCGTGGGCCGTGAGGTCGATGACCTGGCCGACTGCCCGGGACAGGTCGTCGGCGCGCTTGAACTGCGCCTCGGACTCGGCCTTGTGCAGCGCGAGCGCCTCCTGGCCGACCACGTCGGCGAGGTCCTCGTTGTGGATGGCCTCGAGGGCGTCCGCGCCCTTCTGCGTACCGAAGAAGTCGAACCCGCCCTCGATGGCCGTCCGCCGCTGCGGCACGGCCGGCACGACGGCCACGGCGGTGGGCACCGTGAAGTGACCGCCCGGCCGCACCGCCGGCAACGCGGGCAGCGCCCGCTCGGCCACCTGCTCGACGTGCTCCACCTGCGCCGGCACGGACGCCGTGGGTACGGACGCCGTAGGTACGGGCTCGGCGGTCGCGCGCTCGTGCCCGCCGACCGCCACGGACTTCCCCGCCGGGTCGTCCTCCTCCGCGGTGAGCACCGGGACCGGCTCGGGCTGCGGCTCGGCGGAACGTCCCTGCCGGGTACCGCCGTCGGTCGGCCCGTCCGGGTCGCCCTTGGGTGAACGGTCCTTGACGGGACCGCTCTTCGACGCGGGGTCCTTGGGGGACTCGGCGGTGGGCTCGTCGGTGGGCTCGTCGGTGGGCTCGTCGGTGGGCTCGATCTCGGCCTCGGGCGCGTCCTGGTCCTGGTCCCCGTCTTCGTCCTCGTCCTCATCCTCGGTCATGAGGACTTCGGACTCAGCCTCAGCCTCGACGTCGGTGACAGCCTCGGTGTCGGCATCGGCTTCCGCCTCGACCTCGACCTCGACCTCGGCCTCAACCTCCGCCTCGACCTCCGCATCGGTTTCGGCCCCGGCCTCCGCCTCGGCCTCCTCCGTCACCGCCCCCCGCTGATTGATGATCCGGTCCAACGCCGAGTTCGCCCGCAGGAACAGCGCGGAACCGGTGGGCGAGAAGACCGCGGGGGCCAGCCTCTCCACCCCGGAGCCCGCCTCCTCGACGTCACCTTCCACCTCTACGACATCCTCGGCCCCGTCACCCGCGACCGCGACCGCGTCCACGTCAGCGTCCGCGTCCGCGCCCGCCTCCGCCGCCGGAAGCGCCCGCGCCCCCTCCGGAGCAGTCGCCTCAAGCTCCAGCAGGCGCCGTACTTCGAGGGCGCTGGCGCGCTCCGTCTCGGCGGTGGCGTAGCGGCGCAGCAGCGCGGCGTGCTCGTTGCGGAGGCCCGCGAGCTCGGTGCGCTTGGCGCGGAGCTTGTGCTCCAGCTTGTTGCGCAGCTCGCGCGACTCGTCGAGGTCGGTCTCCAGTTCGGCGGCCCGCTCCTCGTGACGCCACTCGTCGCTCGCCCGCGCGCGCGTGAGGTCGGCGACGCGTTTGCCCGCCTCGACGTCCCATCGGCGCATGACCGCCGCGCCCACGGCCGCGGTCGCCGCGGCGACCGCGGCGGCGACCCGGAGCACCGCCGGCTCGGAGAACACCCAGGGCCCGAGAGCGCAGACTAGCGAGACGCCTGCGATCGCCGTGGGGGGCAGCAGCCTGTGCAGAGGCGGTGAATGGCGGTGACGTCCACGTGGCATGGCCAGAAACTTACCGCGCGTAGGCGAATGATGGTGCCCCGGGCCGTAAAAACTCAGCCGCCCCCTAACCTCTCACAAACCCTCACAAGCTCCCTCACCGCCGGTGCACCAATGCGCCCACCGGCGACTCCTCTACTGGATCAACGCCGTTGAATCCAGATACGCCTTGGCCACATCTGCCTCTTTCCGCCACCGGGGAATTCCCGGGCGGCCACCGCCGCGCATTCGAGCAGGCGCCGTCGGCGGTCGCCGCGTTCGCCAGGACCCCTCCGCCCTCGCTCACCGGTCGCTCAACCGCCCGCTGATCCACTGCAACGTCGCCGGGATCTCCCGTCGCCACGTGTTGAAGTTGTGCCCGCCGCTGTCGAGGACGATCGACGAGATACGCGTCGGCTCGGCGCTCTTCACCAGGTCGATGAAGTCGAGCGTGGCCTTGTAGTTGGTCTCCCCCTGTTTGCTGCTGGTGACCAGCAGAGACGTATCGGGGGCCGGACGGTGCTTCAGATACCAGAACAGGTCGGCCTCGTTCCGCAGCGTCCTGTTCCCCTGGAAGAGATCACCGGTCGTCGCGTCGTTCGGCGCCTTGTAATACGGCGAGAGGCCCGCGCCGGCGGCGTACACGCCCGGGTGGTGGACGGCGAGTTTCAGCGCGCAGTAACCGCCGGTGGAATCGCCGATGATGCCCCAACTCCCGGGCCTCTTCCCCACCCTGTAGTGGTGGCCGACGGCGTCCGGCAGATCCTTGGCGAAGAAGGACTCGGTCTGTGGCCCGCCCGGGACGTCCACGCACTCGGTGTCGCGCGGCGGCGCCACGGTCGGCCGCAGCATGACCAGGATCATCGGCTGCGCCTCACCGCCCTGGGCCAGCTTGTGGGCCGTCCGCGGAAAGTGCAGCCCCTTGATGAGCGCCTCGGCGGTGCCCGGGTAGCCAGTGAGGACGACGGCGGCCGGGAAGGTGCGGGTGCGGTACTCGGGCTGGAAGTACTCCGGCGGCAGATACACGTACGCCGGGCTCGCGATCCGTGTCGTACGGCCGACGATCTCGACCTTCTGGATCTGGCCGCCGACCGCGGGGCGGGCGCCACCCGTCACGTTCACCCGCTGGGTGCCGACGACCCGCAACGGGCCACCGGCGTCGGCCCCGTCATGGTCGACGACCACACCCTGGCCGGTCTCGCGGCCGAGCAGGTCGGCCCAGCTGGCGTAGAACCCGAAGGCCTGGTTCGCGGAGAGGCCGACCGACGCGAATACGGCGATCTGCGTGGCCAGCAGTACGCCGATCCGTCCGCCGACGGCCCGCCGGCCCCGGCGGGCCAGCCTCGGCCACAGCCAGACCGTGCCGATGAACAGCAGCACGGCGGACAGAACCGCCAACGCCAGCACCTTGTTGCTCGTAAGACCCATCGGGTTGCCCCCGTCGTCCCTTCCTCGCCACGCTTCTCCGCGACCCTTTCTTTCCCTGCCCTTGGGAACAGCTTTTCGACGGCGAGTGAACCTCCGTCCTCAAGTCGCCGTCCTAAAGGGCGCAATGTCGCCGGATGCCGGAAAAGGCACCGGATCCAAGCTCTCTCGCGGAACTACGGGATGCGATGTCTGTCAGGACAGATGGTGAAATGTCGGGTTGGGTTCCGCTCCGATCGGGTCGGCCACCGTCGAATCGGCTGAGCGGCGCGCGGCTGAACGGCGTGCGACGCGTCCTGCGCGGGCCGCGCGCCGACGTCGTGCCCGCCCTGGTCGCCAGGGCCTGCACGTTGGTCGGGCTCGTGGACATCGCCGCGGGCGTGTTCCCCCGCTTCCGGCACAGCCGTATGCACACGCTGGCCGAGGTGCTGCCCGGCGCGCTCGGCCCGTTCGCTGCGGCCCTGGCGCTGAGCACCGGCGTCCTGCTGCTCCTGCTCGCCCACGGTCTGCGGCGGCGGAAACGGCGGGCGTGGCGGGCGGCCGCGATCCTGCTGCCGGCCGGGGCGATCGCCCAGTTCACCTACCGCCACTCGCTCGTCGGCGCTCTCGTCTCCCTGGCGCTGCTCGTCCCGCTGCTGCGGCACCGCGACGAGTTCACCGCCCTGCCCGACCCGCGCAGCCGCTGGCGGGCACTGGCCAACTTCATCGTCATGGGGGCCGGTTCGATCGCCCTCGGCCTGGCCGTCGTCAGCGCCCACCCCGGGCGCATGGTCGGCGACCCGAGCCTCGCCGACCGTCTCGAACACGTCATCTACGGCCTGTTCGGCTTCGAGGGCCCGGTCGACTACGCCGGCGACACGTCCTGGACGGTGGCCTTCTCCCTGGGCGCCCTCGGTCTGCTGACCGCCATCACCACCATCTACCTGGCCTTCCGTCCCGAACACCCGGCGGCCCGGCTCACCGCCGACGACGAGGTTCGGCTGCGGGCCCTGCTGGAGAAGCACGGCGCCCGCGACTCGCTCGGCCACTTCGCGCTCCGCCGCGACAAGGCGGTGGTCTTCTCGCCGAGCGGCAAGGCGGCGGTGACGTACCGCGTCGTCTCCGGGGTGATGCTCGCCAGCGGCGACCCGATCGGCGACGTCGAGGCCTGGCCCGGCGCGATCGAACGCTTCATGGACGAGGCGAAGGCCCACTCCTGGACCCCGGCCGTCATGGGCTGTTCGGAGACGGGCGCCGAGGTGTGGACCCGCGAGACCGGCCTCGACGCCCTCGAACTGGGCGACGAGGCGGTGGTGGACGTCGCGGATTTCTCCCTCGCCGGACGCGCGATGCGCAACGTGCGTCAGATGGTGAAGCGCATCGAGCGGCTCGGTTACGAGACCCGGGTACGGCGCGTCCGTGACCTCGGCGAGGCGGAGCTGGACCGCATCCGCCGTGCCGCCGAGGACTGGCGCGGCACCGACACCGAGCGAGGCTTCTCCATGGCGCTCGGCCGCATCGGCGACCCGTCCGACGGGGACTGTCTGATCGCCACCGCCCACAAGGCGGACGAGGCCCCCGGCCCGTACGGCGACCTGAAGGCCGTACTCCACTTCGTGCCCTGGGGCCCGGACTGCGCCTCGCTCGACCTGATGCGCCGCGACCGCTCGGCGGACCCCGGTATGAACGAACTCCTCATCGTCGCGGCCCTCCAGGCGGCCCCCCGCCTGGGCGTGAAGCAGGTCTCCCTGAACTTCGCGATGTTCCGCTCGGCCCTGGCCCGCGGCGAGAAGATCGGCGCCGGCCCGGTGCTGCGTGCCTGGCGCGGCCTGCTGGTCTTCCTCTCCCGCTGGTTCCAGATCGAGTCGCTGTACAAGTTCAACGCCAAGTTCCGCCCCCGCTGGGAGCCGCGCTTCGTCGTCTACGCCGCCTCCCGCGACCTGCCCCGCATCGGGCTGGCCGCCATGCGGGCCGAGGGCTTCGTCAACCTCGCCCTCCCCCGCGTCCTGCGCCGCCGCGCGAAGACCCCGGCCCCGTGCGCCCACGCGGTGGCGGAACAAGGCATGACCGAACAGAACATACGAGCGGCCTGACCGGACCACCCACGGACGGTCCGGACCACCCGACACCCCACAGACAGACCAAGGGCCCTAAGCCGCCCGCGCCGCCCCGCCGTTCGTGTCGTCGTCCTCCGGGAGCTTGCAGACGCGCTCCAGGAAGAAGGCGGCGACGACGACGGCGATGCTCGCGAGGACCGAGAAGCCGGCGTAGATGGCCTGGTCACGGCGGGCCGGGACGTCCAGGTACTCCAGGAGGAAGACGCCCACGCCGCCGTACATCCCGGAGACGAGGGCGGCGACGAGGGCGCTGGCCTGGCCGAAGACGACCGCGCGGGCGGCCATCAGGGGGTCGACCCCCTTGGCGCCGGCCTGGCGCTCCCGCTGGTCCTTGAGCCGGTTGCGCAGGGAGAGCGCCGTGGCGGTGAGGACGGCGGCGATCAGGGCGAGCACGATGGGCGCGGCCAGCGGGACGCTGGGCAGGGTGCCCACCGAGTTCCACAGCCGGGCCCCGGCCCAGGACAGCACCCCGGCCACGACGAACACCGTGGCCAGCGTCCTGATGCGCAGCTCTTTCACGATGCCCCTTCGACGAGCCCGATGGTCCACGGACGCCGGGATCCACGCCCGCCGGGTGAGGTCCCGACGGCGCCGGTGATGATCCCGACCCGGTAGACCTTAACGACTACTGGGGCAGCTGGAGTTCCAGGTCGGCGCGGGGCGACACGCCCTCCCGGGTGATGTCGGCGAGGAGCCCGGCGACCGGACCGCGGCCGGCGAGCTGCGCCTCCGGCTCGACGTCGTGCCAGGGGGCGAGGACGAAGGCCCGCTCGTGGGCGCGCGGGTGCGGCAGCGTCAGCTCCGGGTCGTCGGAGACGACGTCCGCGTAGGCCACGATGTCCACGTCCAGCGTGCGCGGGCCCCAGCGCTCGTCCCGGACCCGGTGGAAGGCCTCCTCGACGGCCTGGGCCCGCTCCAGGAGGGACGACGGCGGCAGGGTGGTCTTCAGGACGACGACCGCGTTGTAGTACGACGGCTGGCTGCCCGGCGCCACCCCCCACGGCTCCGTCTCGTACACCGGGGAGACGGCCTTGATGCGCAGGCCCGGGGTGTCCTCCAGCGCGTCGATGGCGCCCTGGAGGTTCTCCAGCCGGTTGCCCAGGTTCGAGCCGAGGGAGATCACGGCCCGCCGGGGGTTGTGCAGGGTCGTGTCGGCCTCGTCGACCTTCCGCACGACGGAGGCGGGCACCGGCTGTACGGTCGGGTCGCTCTGACCCTCGGTGAAGAACGCGGTCATACTCGGCTCCGGGTGATGGTGACGGTCACGTCGTCGAAGGGGACCGTGATCGGCGCGTTCGGTTTGTGGACGCTGACCTCGACCTCCTGGACCCCGTCGTGCTTCAGGCACGCCCGGGCGATGCGCTCGGCGAGCGTCTCGATGAGGTTCACCGGCTCGCCCTCGACGATGCCCACGACCTCCTCCGCCACGATGCCGTAGTGCACGGTCTTCGCCAGGTCGTCGTCGGCCGCGGCGGGGCGGGTGTCCAGGCCGAGCGTCAGGTCCACGACGAAGGTCTGGCCCTCCTCGCGCTCATGCGGGAACACCCCGTGGTGTCCACGGGCCGAGAGGCCGCGCAGCGCGACACGATCCACGCGAATCACTCCTGCAGTCGTCGGGCGGTGCTTTCCGGGGACACCCCGGCCGTGGTCCACCGGTGTCTCGTGTGTGCGTTCGCCACACCGGCCACTCTCGAATCTACCTGCGGGCACTGACAGCGCCGCACCCGCGAAAGCTCGGTCCGACCCCCGTACAGGCAGGGTTCACCGAGCGTTTCCCCGGGGAACACGGCGGGCTCACGGGTCGGAAGCCGCCCCTACCCGCGGTCCCGTGTTCCCAATCACTCCTTGGCCCTTGAGGACCGCCCACCGACTCAGGAAGGTGACTCCTCGCCCTCGTCGTCATCGGATTCGGTCAGTACGGGAGAGCCGTGGTGCGACCAGAGTTTCCAGCCGTCGGATGTGCGGCGGAACACATTCGTGGCGACCACCAGCTGCCCCACGAGCGGCCCCAGCTCATCGCTCCCGTCCGGCGCCGGACCCCCGCTGAGGATGTTCTCGGTGCATGTGACGAGAGCGGTGTCACCGGTGACCGACACACGCACATCGGTGAGGAAGAACTGGATGTACTCCGTGTTCGCCATGATCAGCGCATACGACCGCAGCACCTCGCCGCGACCGGTGAGGACCGGCCAGCCGGGGTGCACGCAGGAGATC
This sequence comes from Streptomyces adelaidensis, assembly GCF_016598475.1. GTDB lineage: Bacteria > Actinomycetota > Actinomycetes > Streptomycetales > Streptomycetaceae > Streptomyces > Streptomyces adelaidensis. The sequence continues at coordinate 33,571 of NZ_JAEMUX010000032.1, read as the reverse complement.
ACGCCGGTCTCGGCGGGGTCGTGGTACTCCTCGTCCACCCCCAGGTCGGCGGGGTCCAGCCAGAGCGAGGACAGCGTGTCGAAGTCGCCCTGTTCCATCGCCTCGTAGAAGGCGGTGTTGGCGAGTTCGACCTGTTCGACGTCGGTGTGGGCAGAGGTCACCGCTCCCGCGCCCCTTCGATCGCGCGGGCGACGCGCACGGCGTCGGCGGTGGCTCGCACCTCGTGCACCCGGACCGCCCAGGCGCCCTGCTGGGCGGCCAGGGCCGACACGGCGGCCGTGGCGGCGTCGCGCTCCCGCGCGGGCGGCGGGGAGCCCTCCGGGCCCGCCAGGACGCGGCCGAGGAACCGCTTGCGGGAGGCGGCGACCAGCAGGGGGTGGCCGAGGCCGTGCAGCCGGTCGAGGTGGGCGAGGAGGGTGAGGTCGTGCTCGGCGTCCTTGGAGAAGCCGAGGCCCGGGTCGACGATGACGCGGTCCGCCGCGACACCGCCCTCCAGGACGGCCTCCACGCGCGCGTGGAGCTCCCTCGCGACCTCGGCGACGACGTCCTCGTAGACGCCCCTGACGTTGCCGCCCTCCAGGAAGCCCCGCCAGTGCATGACCACGAAGGGGGCGCCCGAGCCGGCCACGACCGGGATCATCGCGGGGTCGGCGAGACCGCCGCTGACGTCGTTGACGAGGACGGCACCGGCCGCGAGCGCCCGCTCGGCGACACAGGCGCGCATGGTGTCCACAGAGACGGCGACACCCTCGGCGGCCAGCCCCCGCACGACGGGGACGACCCGCTTGAGCTCCTCCGCCTCGTCGACCCGGGCGGCCCCGGGACGGGTCGACTCACCGCCGACGTCCACCAGGTCCGCGCCCTCCCCGACCAGCGCGAGACCATGCTTGACCGCCGCCGTGGTGTCGAACCAGCGTCCGCCGTCGGAGAAGGAGTCCGGGGTGACATTGACGACGCCCATGACCGCGCAACGGTCCCACAGAGGCATTCCGGCCACACGGCCGCGCCGGTGCTGGTTACTCATGACGCCAAGCCTAAGCGCCGGGAGCGGAGGCGATCCGCCGCTCCCGGCTCATGGGGCCTCCGGTCAGCGGGCCATGATGAGGCTCATCGCCTCGTTGCGGGTCGCCGCGTCCCGCAGTTGCCCCCGCACCGCCGACGTTATGGTCTTCGCGCCGGGCTTGCGGATGCCCCGCATCGACATGCACATGTGCTCGCACTCGACGACGACGATCACCCCGCGCGGCTCCAGGATCTCCATCAGCGAGTCGGCGATCTGTGTGGTGAGCCGCTCCTGCACCTGAGGCCGGCGGGCGTAGACGTCCACGAGCCGCGCCAGCTTGGACAGACCGGTGATCTTGCCGCTGGTCGCCGGGATGTACCCGACGTGGGCCACCCCCCGGAACGGCACCAGATGGTGCTCACAGGTCGAGTACACCTCGATGTCCTTGACCAGCACCATCTCGTCGTGGCCGATATCGAACGTCGTGGTCAGCACATCCTGCGGCTGCTGCCACAGCCCCGCGAAGATCTCCTTGTACGCCCGCGCCACCCGCCCCGGCGTCTCCCTGAGCCCCTCCCGATCGGGGTCCTCGCCGACCGCGATCAGCAGTTCGCGTACGGCGTTCTCGGCACGCTTCTCATCGAACTCGCCGATGCTGCCTTCGCCGTCCAGCGTCACGGGGTCGGTCATGGGATGCCTCGCTCCTGAGCCTGCGACGCATACGGATTACGCGTCTCACGTTTCGGCCATACGAAAATGCCGCGCCCCCCAGGCTAAAACCAGGGGGGCGCGGTATCCATTCGGGGCCTGGTGAGGCGACCGTGGGTCCGGGAGGCAGAGCTTCCGGTGGCCGGTTCTCACCGGGTGGGTGTCAGCTCTCGGGCTGCTCCTCCGGGGTCACCTCGGCCGCGGCTTTGGCGGTGATCGCCGACGTCGCGCCATTGGCGCCGTTCGTCAGTGCGAGCTCCTTGGGAGAGAGCACCGGCGGACGGGTGGAGGGGGTGCGGCGGGACGAGCCGGTCCAGGCGGGCCTGGGCGGACGCTTGACGATGGTGGCGAAGACCTCGGCGATCTGCTCCTTGCCCAGCGTCTCCTTCTCCAGCAGCTGGAGCACCAGGTTGTCGAGCACGTCGCGGTTCTCGACCAGGATCTCCCAGGCCTCGTTGTGCGCGTTCTCGATGAGCTTCTTGACCTCTTCGTCGACCAGCGCGGCGACCTCTTCCGAGTAGTCGCGCTGGTGACCCATCTCACGCCCGAGGAACGGCTCGCTGTTGTCGCCGCCGAACTTGATCGCACCGAGACGCTCGGTCATCCCGTACTGGGTGACCATCGCGCGGGCCAGGTTGGTGGCCTTCTCGATGTCGTTCGAGGCGCCCGTGGTCGGGTCGTGGAAGACCAGCTCCTCGGCCGCCCGGCCGCCCATCATGTACCCGAGCTGGTCGAGCATCTCGTTGCGGGTGGTCGAGTACCTGTCCTCGTCCGGCAGCACCATCGTGTAACCGAGGGCACGGCCCCGGGACAGGATGGTGATCTTGTGGACCGGGTCGGAGTTCGGCGAGGCCGCCGCGACCAGGGCGTGTCCGCCCTCGTGGTACGCGGTGATCTTCTTCTCCTTGTCCGACATGATCCGGGTCCGCTTCTGCGGGCCCGCGACCACACGGTCGATCGCCTCGTCCAGCATGTGGTTGTCGATCAGCTTCTTGTCGCTGCGGGCCGTCAGGAGCGCGGCCTCGTTCAGGACGTTGGAGAGATCGGCACCCGTCATACCGGGGGTGCGGCGGGCGACGGCGGACAGGTCGACGTCGGGCGCGACCGGCTTGCCCTTCTGGTGAACCTTGAGGATCTCCAGCCGGCCCTGCATGTCCGGGCGGTCGACGGCGATCTGCCGGTCGAAGCGGCCCGGACGCAGCAGCGCCGGGTCGAGGATGTCCGGGCGGTTCGTCGCGGCGATGAGGATCACGCCGCCCTTGACGTCGAAGCCGTCCATCTCGACGAGCAGCTGGTTCAGCGTCTGCTCGCGCTCGTCGTGACCACCGCCGAGGCCGGCGCCGCGGTGGCGGCCGACCGCGTCGATCTCGTCGACGAAGACGATCGCCGGGGCGTTCGCCTTGGCCTGCTCGAACAGGTCACGGACCCGGGAGGCACCGACACCGACGAACATCTCGACGAAGTCGGAACCGGAGATCGAGTAGAAGGGGACGCCCGCCTCGCCCGCGACGGCACGCGCGAGCAGCGTCTTGCCCGTACCGGGCGGGCCGTAGAGCAGCACGCCCTTCGGGATCTTGGCGCCCACGGCCTGGAACTTGGCGGGCTCCTGCAGGAACTCCTTGATCTCGTGGAGTTCCTCGACGGCCTCGTCCGCGCCGGCGACGTCCGAGAACGTCGTCTTCGGGGTGTCCTTGGTGATGAGCTTGGCCTTGGACTTCCCGAAGTTCATGACCCGGGAGCCGCCACCCTGCATCTGGTTCATCAGGAACAGGAAGACGACCACGATGAGGACGAAGGGGAGCAGCGACAGCAGGATGCCGACGAAAGCGTTCTGCTTGGTCGGCGAGACCGTGTAGCCGTCCGGGATCTGCTTGTTCTGGAACTTGTCCTGCAGGGTGTTGGCGAGGGTCACGCCCTGATCGCCGATGTAGCTCGCCTGGATCTTCGAGCTGCCCTCGATCTTCTCGCCGTCCTTGAGCTGGGCCTTGATGACCTGCTCTTCGCCGGTGGTCAGTTTGGCTTCTTTGACCTTGTTGTCATTGATCGCCTGGACAACCTGGCCGGTGTCCACCGTCTTGTAGCCGCCGGACGAGCCGACGACCTGCATCAACACGACCACGGCAAGGACGGCCAGCACGATCCACATGACTGGCCCACGGAAGTATCGCTTCACGTCCATCCATACGGAGCGGTACCGCCCCGTCCCTCCTGCCATAGTGAGTTTGATAAAAGACTGTTCTTCGGACGGTACCCCAGCTTTGTCGGCCGAAGCCGCAGGGGACTGATGGCAATCCCGTCCTCGCATGCTTCAACGGCGCGGAACCCGCTGGGGTTCCCGAGCGTCCTACGAGACTGGCCCGCCCTCGTGACGAGGGCGTTCCCGTCCGCGTGACGGAGGCGTTTCAGCCGCCGTAGACGTGGGGCGCGAGCGTACCGACGAACGGGAGGTTGCGGTACTTCTCCGCGTAGTCGAGGCCGTAGCCCACGACGAATTCGTTGGGGATGTCGAAGCCGACCCACTCGACCTCGATGGCGACCTTGGCGGCGTCCGGCTTGCGCAGCAGGGTGCACACCTTGAGCGACTCCGGCTCGCGCGAGCCGAGGTTGGACAGCAGCCAGGACAGGGTCAGACCGGAGTCGATGATGTCCTCGACGATCAGGACGTGCTTGCCCTTGATGTCGGTGTCGAGATCCTTGAGGATCCGCACCACACCGGAGGACTGGGTGCCCGCGCCGTAGGAGGACACGGCCATCCAGTCCATGGTGACCGGGGTGGACAGCGCCCGGGCGAGGTCCGCCATGACCATCACCGCGCCCTTGAGGACTCCGACGAGGAGCAGATCCTTGCCCGTGTACTCCGCGTCGACCTTCGCGGCCAGCTCAACCAGCTTCGCGTCGATCTCTTCCTTGGTGATGAGTACCTCTTTGAGGTCGGCACCCATGTCGTTCGCGTCCACCCGCATCACTTTCGGTCGGTCGTCCCAGGGCCGCTCCCGGACACCCGTCCCGTACGAGGGGCCGGGGGCCCGTGTGACGGGCCCGTCGGCGTCCGGTCTCAGCCTTGCCGAATCACCAGTCTGCCACCCTGCCGCTGGGCGACGACCCGGCCGGGGAGATTGATGGCTCCCTGGCCTCTCCAGCCGGTGATCAGACGGTCGACCTCTTCGATGTGCCGGGCGAAGAGGGAACCGGCCGGGGCACCGGCCTCGATGGCGGCGCGGCGCAGGATCCGGCGGCGTACGGCGGGCGGCAGGGCGTAGAGCTTGGCGCACTCCAGGAGACCGGCGGCGTCGCGGACGGAGGCCTCGGCCTGGCGGGCCCAGGTGTCGAGGGCGTCGGCGTCGTCACGGGAGAGGTGGGCCGTACGGGCGAGGGCCTCTACGACGCCCTTGCCCAGCGCCTTCTCCAGGGCGGGCAGGCCCTCGTGCCGGAGCCGGGACCGGGTGTAGGCGGGATCGGCGTTGTGCGGGTCGTCCCAGACGGGCAGGGACTGGACCATGCAGGCCTTGCGGGCGGTCTGCCGGTCGATCCCGAGGAAGGGACGGCGGTAGCGGCCGTCGGCCCCCGAGACCGCGGCCATACCGGAGAGGGAGCGGATGCCGGAGCCGCGGGCGAGGCCGAGCAGGACTGTCTCGGCTTGGTCGTCGCGGGTGTGGCCGAGCAGGACGGCGGCTCCGCCGTGGCGTTCGAGAGCGGCGTCCAGGGCGGCGTAGCGCGCGTCACGGGCGGCGGCCTCGGGGCCGCCCTCGCGGCCGACGGTCACGGCGACGGACTCGACCGGGTCCAGGCCGAGCTCCCTGAGGCGCAGCACGACTTCCTCGGCGCGCAGCTCGGAGCCGGGCTGCAGACCGTGGTCGACGGTGATACCGCCGGCCCGGACGCCGAGCTTGTGCGCCTCGAAGGCGAGGGCGGAGGCGAGCGCCATGGAGTCGGCGCCGCCGGAGCACGCCACGAGCACGAGCGGCTGCCCGGACCCGCCGGAGCCGGGAGGCGCGGACCCGGTGAGCGTGGTCCCCGCAGGCACGGCGGCGGGGCGTACGGCCTCGGGGGGCGCGGGCGCCGGTGGTGCGCCCGCGCTGGACGGCGCGCCGGAGGTCGCGTGGGCGGGCGCGTGAAGGGTGGTCTTCGTGTGGTGTTCGGTGAGGAGGTCATGGAGTACGCGGCGGACCGCCAGGCGTATCGCCGCGACCGCGGGGTGGGGACCCATGTCCGGTTCCCTTCATGAAATTGTCGGGGGGGGGTTGGCCCGAGTTCGGTCACTCAGAGTGTGTAGATGGTGACAGAACTGGGCCGTTCCCCGAGCATCGCACGCCTACCCATCGCTCACGGTCCCTCGGACGGGTGATTGGAGGGGCGTTTGCCTGCCGTCGGCCGGATTCGTTCACCACGCTCACGCAGGGCTCACGATTCGGCCTTGCGATGCACCCGCGCGACCCAGTCCGCCGGTTTGGCGATCTCCGCCTTCGTCGGCAGGGTGTTCGGGGAGGTCCACACCCGGTTGAAACCGTCCATACCGACCTGTTCGACGACCGCTCGCACGAAACGCTCGCCGTCCTTGTACTGCCTGAGCTTGGCGTCCAGGCCGAGCAGCTTGCGCAGGGCGAGGTCCAGGCGGGAGGCGCCCTTCGCGCGCCGTTGCTGGAACTTCTCGCGGATCTCGGCGACCGACGGCACGACGGCGGGGCCGACGCCGTCCATCACGAAGTCGGCGTGGCCCTCCAGAAGGGACATGACGGCCGTCAGCCGGCCGAGGATCTCGCGCTGGGCGGGCGACTGCACCAACTCCACGATCGAGTGACCGTCGTCGCCCACCTCTCCCTCGGGCCGGCCACCCGCGAGTGACTGGGCGGCCTCCCTGACGCGCTCCAGGAAGGTCGTGGGGTCGACCTCGGTCTCCCCCAGGAACGACTGGATTTCACCCTCAAGGTGGTCCCGCAGCCAGGGCACCGCCGTGAACTGGGTCCGGTGCGTCTCCTCGTGCAGACAGACCCAGAGACGGAAGTCGTGGGGCTGTACGTCGAGTTCGCGCTCCACGTGCACGATGTTCGGGGCGACCAGCAGCAGTCGGCCGCCGCCGTTCTCCCCCGCGGGGAGCTCGCGGGTCGCCGGGGCGAACGTCTCGTACTGGCCGAGGACCCGGGAGGCGAGGAACGACAGCAGCATGCCCAGCTCCACGCCGGTGACCTTGCCGCCGACGGCGCCCAGCACGGCCCCGCCCGGGGTGCTGCCGCGACGTTCCTGCATCTTGTCCAGCAGCGGCTTCAGCAACTCCCGGAAGCCGGCGACGTTCGCCCGGACCCAGCCCGGGCGGTCGACGACGAGGATCGGGGTGTCGTCACCCGTCTCGGGCAGCATCCGCGTGAACGCGCGGACGTGTCCCTCCGACGCCTTCGCGTGCCGGCGGAGCTCGGCGACGATGGCACGGGCCTCGTCGCGGCTCACCTCGGGGCCCGGCCGTACGAGCCGGGTCGCGGTCGCCACCGCGAGATTCCAGTCGACCATCTCGGCACCACCGATACGAGTCATGTCGTCAACCGTACGGGAGCGCTGCCGCTTGGGGCAGGCCGTGAGGGGGTGGGTGCCTTGGGTCGTCTGGTCCGTGCGGGTGAGTCGTGGTTGCTCGCGCCGTTCCCCGAGCCCCTGGGGGGGGGGAGGGGTGCCCGTTGCGTTTCGGGTGCGGGCTCGTCGTGGTTGCTCGCGCAGTTCCCCGCGCCCCTAGGGGGGAGGGGTGCCCGTTGCGTTTCGGGTGCGGGCTCGTCGTGGTTGCTCGCGCGGTTCCCCGCGCCCCTTTGGGGCGGGGGTCAGGGGCAGCCGCAGGTGGCCAGGGCTGAGGCTGCTTTGTCCAGGGCCTTGGGGGCGGCTTCTCGGTCTGTGGTGGCGGTGGCGAGGAAGGCGAAGGTGAGGAGGCGGCCGTCGGCGTCCACGACGGTGCCGGCGAGGGTGTTCACGCCGGTCAGGGTGCCGGTTTTGGCGCGTACGACGCCGGTGCCGGAGGTGTCGGTGGTGTAGCGGGTGCTGAGGGTGCCCGTGAAGCCGGCTACCGGGAGGCCGGTGAGGACAGGGCGGAGTTCGGGGTGGGACGGGGCCGCGGACTTGGCGAGAAGGGTGGTGAGGAGCTCGGCGGTGAGTCGGTTGCCCCGGCTCAGGCCGCTGCCGTCGGCGAACTCGACTCCGTCGAGGGGGACTTCGAGCTTCTTGAGTTCCTTCTTGATCGCCGCCGCGCCGCCCTCGAAGCTCGGCTGCTCCCCCGCCGCGAGCGCGACCTGGCGGGCCAGGGCCTCGGCGATGTCGTTGTCGCTGTTGGTGAGCATGCGCTCGACCAGGGTGGACAGGGGGGCGGAGGAGACGGATGCCAGCCGCTCGGCGTTCTTCGTCGCCTTCGAGCCGCCCTGCGTCTTGGTCTCGATGCCCCGGTTTTTCAGGAGGGCCGCGAACTCGTCGGCCGCGTCCGACGCCGGGGCGGTGGAGCGGAGGGCCGTGCCCCTGGTGGAGTCGTCGAGACGGGCCTCGTCGACCATCAGGGCGGTGACGGGGGCCAGGTTGCCGTCGACGCCGATGGAGTGGAGCTCGGGCCCGGCGTAGAGGGAGTCGTCGTAGGTGAGGGTGATCTCGTTCAGGTGACGCTTCTCGAGGGCGGCGGCCGTGTCGTCGGCGAGGGTGCGCAGGCTCGCGTAGCCGTCCGCGTCCTTGTGGGCGGTGAGAGTGGGGTCGCCGCCGCCGACGAGGACGACGTCGGCGGAGTCGGGCTCCAGGACCGTACGGGTCTCGATGCGGTGGTCGGGGCCGGCCGCCGAGAGGACCGCGGCTGCGGTGGCGATCTTGGTGGTGGAGGCGGGGGTCAGCGCCTCGTCGGCGCCCTTGGCGTAGAGCGGCTCGCCGGTCGCGACGTCGACGACGGCGGCCGCGAGGGTGGGGCCGAGCACCGGGGCGTCCAGCAGCGGATCGAGGACGTCGGCCAGGACGGCGCCGCCGGGTGCGGACCCCGCGCCGGAGGCGCCGTCGAGGCCGGCCAGCACGGCGGGGGCGCTCGGCGCGGGCTTGGGCGCCCCCGCCGACGTACCGGAGGACGTACCGGAAGTACGTCCGTGATCTGTGCCACCCTCGCCGCCGCGCGATGCCGCCCAGTCCTGCTCGGCCGTACGCTGACCGGATGAGTCCCACGGTCCGGCGGTGGCGACCGCCCCGGCCGAGAGCACCAGCCCCAGGGTGGCCGCGCCGGCGGTGTACTGGAGGGTCGTGAGCTGCGAAGAGCGTGCTGTGACGGCGCGCGCGGCGCGCACGGCGCCCTGTTTCACCAGCTGTGCGAGGCGCGCGGCACCGGGCTTCACGGCGCGCGCGGCGCGCACGAGCCCCGGTTTCACGGCGCGCGCGACCCGCTCCACATGCGGTCTCGCGGCCCGCCAGACCTTCGGCTCAACCACGACCACCAGCCCCTTTCGCGATCACACTCCGGCGTGAGGGACACTTAACCACCAGAACTATGTGTTGATCATGGAGGAGTCACCGGTGGAGTTCGACGTCACGATCGAGATCCCGAAGGGTTCGCGGAACAAGTACGAGGTGGACCACGAGACCGGTCGGATCCGCCTGGACCGTCGACTCTTCACCTCGACCGCCTACCCGACCGACTACGGCTTCGTCGAGAACACGCTCGGCGAGGACGGCGACCCGCTGGACGCGCTGGTCATCCTGGATGAGCCGACCTTCCCTGGCTGCCTCATCAAGTGCCGCGCGATCGGCATGTTCCGGATGACCGACGAGGCCGGCGGCGACGACAAGCTGCTGTGTGTCCCGGCGACCGACCCCCGGGTGGAGCACCTGCGTGACATCCACCACGTATCGGAGTTCGACCGCCTGGAGATCCAGCACTTCTTCGAGGTCTACAAGGACCTGGAGCCCGGCAAGTCCGTGGAGGGCGCCGACTGGGTCGGCCGTATCGAGGCCGAGGCCGAGGTCGAGAAGTCGTACAAGCGGTTCAAGGAGACGGGCGGTCACTGACCCCCTCGTCTTCCCCCGGCTTTCCCGCCGGTTGTCTTTCGCGAACGGGCTGTGCGACCCCTTGAGGGGCGCGCGGCCCGTTCGCGTATCAGTACGTGCCGGTGCGCATACTGAGGCGTACCGGAGGTGTCGTACAGGGAGCGCGGCGGAGTGGGAGTGACGGAACCGGAGGACCGCAAGCCGGTGTCGGACGAGGCGAGCGGGGCCTTCGTGCCGGTGCTGCCGGCGGGTATCGCTGTCGGGGGTGACGGCGAGTCGTCGGTGACGTCCGAGTTCGTGATTCCCGCCGGGCTCGACGTGCCGGCCACCGGGGTGGAGTCGGAGTCGCAGACGACCTCCGAGTTCGCCCTGCCGGAGGGGCTGGCGCCGCCCGAGCCGGTGCCCGGGGACCAGGAGGGGTCCGCGTTCAGTACGCCGCGCACCTACAGCGTGCGGCACGCGCCGGTCGCCTTCACGCCGCCCAGCGGGATTCCCGTCGTCAGCCTGACCAAGGACGTGCCCTGGCAGGACCGGATGCGCACGATGCTGCGGATGCCGGTGGCGGAGCGGCCCGCGCCGGAGCCGCCGGCGCGCGCGGAGGGCGACACGGGGCCCGCCGTACCGCGTGTGCTCGACCTCACCCTGCGTATCGGCGAGCTGCTGCTCGCGGGCGGCGAGGGCGCGGAGGACGTGGAGGCGGCGATGTTCGCCGTCTGCCGGTCCTTCGGCCTCGACCGCTGCGAGCCGACCGTCACCTTCACCCAGCTGTCGATCACCTACCAGCCGTCGCTCGTGGAGGACCCGGTCACGGCGTCCCGGATCGTACGGCGCCGGGTCACCGACTACACCCGGCTCGCGGCCGTCTTCCTGCTGGTGGACGACCTCAGCGACCTGGAGAACGCGATCTCCCTGGAGGAGGCGTACCGGCGGCTCGCCGAGATACGGCGCAACCGGCACCCGTACCCCGGCTGGGTGCTGACCGGGGCGAGCGGGCTGCTCGCGGGGGCCGCCTCCATGCTGGTCGGCGGTGGCGTCGTCGTCTTCGTCGCCGCCGCGCTGGGCGCGATGCTCGGCGACCGGCTGGCCTGGGTGTGCTCGGGGCGCGGGCTGCCGGAGTTCTACCAGTTCCTGGTCGCGGCGATGCCGCCGGCCGCGATCGGGGTGGCGCTGACCGTGGCGCACGTGGATGTGGCGGCGTCCGCCGTCATCACCGGTGGGCTCTTCGCGCTGCTGCCCGGGCGGGCGCTCGTCGCGGGTGTGCAGGACGGGCTGACCGGCTACTACATCACCGCGTCGGCCCGGCTGCTCGAGGTCATGTACCTCTTCGTGGGCATCGTGGTGGGCGTCCTGCTGGTGCTCTACTTCGGCGTGAAACTGGGCGCCCAGCTCAACCCGGACGCGGCGCTCGGCAGCGCGGAGCGGCCCCTGTGGCAGCTCGGCGCGTCGATGCTGTTGTCGCTGACCTTCGCGGTGCTGCTTCAGCAGGAACGATCCACCGTGCTGGCGGTGACCCTCAACGGGGGTGTCGCCTGGGTCGTGTACGGGGCCATGCACGACGTGGGCGAGATCTCGCCGGTCGCCTCCACGGCCGTCGCGGCGGGTGTGGTGGGGCTGTTCGGGCAGCTGCTGTCGCGGTATCGATTCGCTTCCGCGCTGCCCTATACGACCGCTGCGATCGGGCCGTTGCTGCCGGGGTCCGCGACGTATTTCGGGCTGTTGGCGTTCGCGCAGAACGATGTGGACGCGGGGTTGGTGTCGCTGACGAAGGCGGCGGCGCTGGCCATGGCCATCGCGATCGGGGTGAATCTCGGGTCCGAGTTGTTCCGGTTGTTCTTGCCGGGGGCGGCTCGGGCCGGGCGGAAGTCGGCGAAGCGGACCAGGGGATTCTGAGGCGCCTTATGGCCCGCGCCCCTTCAGGGCGCGGATCCCCGACCTCGCTGATCAGTACTGGGAGTTGTCCTGGCCGCCGTACGGGTAGCCCTGGTTCTGGTTCTGGGGGTACTGCTGTTGTTGCGGGTACTGGTCGGCGTACGGCTGCTGCTGGTAGCCGTAGTCCTGGTGGTAGCCCTCGTTCTGGTAGCCCTGGTTGGGGTCGTACTGCTGTTGCTGGTAGGGCTGGTTGTCGTCGGCCGAGGGGATGCGGCGGAGCTGGGTGGTCGCGTCGTCCAACATCGGGGCCGCGGCGGCCGGGGGCTCGGGGCGGTTCTTCTTGGCCTTCCTCGCCTTCAGGAGTTCGAAGACGATCGGGAGGACCGAGATGAGGACGATGAGGAGCAGCATCGCCTCGATGTTCGTGTGGACGAACTCGATCTGGCCGAGCCAGGAGCCGAGGAGGGTGACGCCCGCGCCCCAGAGGACGCCGCCGACGATGTTGTAGGTCAGGAACGTGCGGTACCGCATGCCGCTGACGCCGGCGATGATCGGCGTGAAGGTGCGCACGATGGGCACGAAGCGGGCCAGGATCAGGGACTTCGGACCGTGCTTCTCGAAGAACTCGTGGGCCTTGGTGACGTTCTCCTGCTTGAAGAGGCGGGAGTCCGGCCGCTTGAAGAGGGACGGGCCGACCTTCTTGCCGAACATGTAGCCCGCCTGGTCGCCCAGGATCGCGGCGGCGCAGATCAGCACGATGGCCAGCCACAGCGGGAAGTCCAGCGTCTTGGCGGTGATCAGCATGCCCGCCGTGAAGAGCAGCGAGTCACCCGGCAGGAAGAAGCCGATGAGGAGCCCTGACTCGGCGAACACGATCAGGAGCAGGCCCCAGATACCGAACGAGTCGAGCAGATAATCCGGATCCAGCCAGCTCGGTCCGAGGGCGATCGTCGTCACGGTTCCGGGCTCCTGGGGGGTGAGGGGAATTGCGGTCCGGTGGGCGAACCCACAGGGGTGACCAAAGCTATCAACGCACGGTCACCCCCCTAGGTTCCACCGGTTCCTCCAGAGTGCCCTGTGGCCGCACTGAGACCAAGCTGTGGGGCCGGCCGTGCGGTCAGGGGCGCCGCCGGGCCGCGTTGGCGGTGATGGCCTCCCGCAGATGCTCGGCGAGACCGGGGCGCGTGGCGTCGTAGAACGCCTTGAAACGATCGTCGGAGACGTACATCTCGCCGAGTCCCTGGTGCATCTCGTACGGGCAGTCGTAGAACCAGGTGCAGATGTGCTGCCGGTGCTCCTCGGCCATGTTCATGGCCGCCTCGCCGGTCGGCTGCTCGCCGGCGGTCATCAGGGCGTCGTAGCGCTCGCCCCAGTCGGCCACCTCGGCCTGCATGCGCTTGAAGTCTTCCTTGGTGTACGAGGCGGTGCGGCGCTGCGATTCGGCGTACGCCTCCGTGCCTCCCCAGCGCTGCTCAGCCTCCTCGGCGTACTGCTCGGGGTCCTTGTCCCCGAAGACCTCGAACCGTTCCTCGGGCGTGAGGTTGATGCCCATTCTGCGTGCCTCCATGGCGTGCTCCACGGCCGCGGCCATCTGCTGCAGCTTCTCGATCCGGGCGGTCAGCACCTCGTGCTGTCTGCGCAGGTGGTCCCGTGGGTCCACCTCCGGGTCGTCGAGCAGGGTCGCGACCTCGTCGAGGGGGAAGCCGAGCTCCCGGTGGAACAGGATCTGCTGGAGCCGGTCGAGGTCGGCGTCGCCGTAGCGGCGGTGACCCGCGTGGGTGCGCTCGCTCGGTACGAGCAGGCCGATCTCGTCGTAGTGGTGCAGCGTCCGCACCGTGACGCCGGCGAATCCGGCGACCTGCCCCACGGTGTAGCCCATGCTTCCGCTCCCCTTTCTGTTTCTGTGTCCTTCTTCCTTCTCGGTACGTGTTCCAGGCTGGGGCCTCACGTCGCGTGAGGTGCAAGTCCGTTTGCCGGGTGAACGTGCGGGTGCCCCGGGGCGGACCTACCGTCGAAGACATGCCACTGCACCGATGGGACAGCGCCGCCCGGCAGGACGAGGGGCGGGACCGGGACGACCGGCACCGGCTCGCCGTGAACCCTTTCTACGGCCAGGCCAACCCTGTCGGCGGCATGACCGAGGCGCCGCCCAGGCACCGGCTCCCGGACGCCCCGCTGGCCCCTTCGACGGCGTATCAACTGGTCCATGACGAACTCATGCTGGACGGCAACTCGCGGCTGAACCTGGCCACCTTCGTCACCACCTGGATGGAGCCGCAGGCCGGGGTGCTGATGGGTGAGTGCCAGGACAAGAACATGATCGACAAGGACGAGTACCCGCGCACGGCCGAGCTGGAGCGGCGGTGCGTGTCGATGCTCGCCGATCTGTGGAACGCGCCCGACCCGGCCGCCGCCGTCGGCTGTTCGACCACCGGGTCCAGCGAGGCCTGCATGCTCGCCGGGATGGCTCTGAAGCGGCGGTGGGCCCGGCGGAACGCCGGCCGCTATCCCTCGGCTCAGGCCCGGCCCAACCTCGTCATGGGCGTCAACGTCCAGGTCTGCTGGGACAAGTTCTGCAATTTCTGGGAGGTGGAGGCCCGGCAGGTGCCCATGGAGGGCGACCGGTTCCACCTCGATCCGGCGGCCGCCGCCGCGCTCTGCGACGAGAACACCATCGGGGTCGTCGGCGTCCTCGGCTCCACCTTCGACGGCTCGTACGAGCCGATCGCCGAGTTGTGCGCGGCGCTCGACGACCTCCAGGAGCGCACCGGGCTGGATGTGCCGGTGCATGTCGACGGGGCGTCCGGCGCCATGGTCGCCCCCTTCCTCGACGAGGAGCTGGTGTGGGACTTCCGGCTGCCCCGGGTGGCGTCCGTCAACACCTCCGGGCACAAGTACGGGCTCGTGTATCCGGGCGTGGGCTGGGCCCTTTGGCGGTCCGCCGCCGAGCTGCCCGAGGAGCTCGTCTTCCGGGTCAACTACCTCGGCGGCGACATGCCCACGTTCGCGCTCAACTTCTCCCGGCCGGGGGCGCAGGTCGTCGCGCAGTACTACACCTTCCTGCGGCTCGGACGTGAGGGGTACCGGGCGGTGCAGCAGTCCACGCGGGATGTCGCGCTGGGCCTCGCGGAACAGGTCGCGAAGTTCGGGGACTTCCGGCTGCTCACCCGGGGGGACCAGTTGCCGGTGTTCGCCTTCACCACGGCGGACGGTGTGACCGCGTTCGACGTGTTCGATGTGTCCCGGCGGCTGCGGGAGAAGGGGTGGCTGGTGCCGGCGTACACCTTTCCGGAGAACCGGCGGGATCTGTCCGTGCTGCGGGTGGTGTGCCGGAACGGGTTCTCCTCCGATCTCGCGGAGTTGTTCGTGGAGGATCTCGGGCTGTTGCTGCGTGAACTTCGGCGGCAGTCGGGGCCGTTGACGCGTGACACGGGGGCGGCTACCGGGTTTCATCACTAGGGGGTGGGAGCCGGGAGGGGGCTGGTGGGCTTTTTTCGCCCCCTCCGCCCCTACCCGTCCCATCCCGCATCTGGGGGCTGCGCCCCCAGACCCACTTTTCGGCCTGGACGGCCTCGTCCTCAAACGCCGGACGGGCCCACTTATTACTTGCTCAGCATGGCGAAACGCCTTACCGCCAGTGGGAAGAAGACCGCCAGCAGGGCCAGTGGCCAGCCGATCGCCGACCATACGTGTGCCGCGTCCACGGCGCCGCCGTCGAACAGGTCCCGTACGGCCGTCGCGGTGTGGGACATGGGGTTCCATTCGACGGCCGTGCCCAGCCAGCCGGGCATCGAGGCGGGGGTGGCGAAGGCGTTGGAGAGGAAGCCGACCGGCCAGACGAGGATCTGGACGGTTGTCACCAGCTCCGGTCTGCCGGCCACCATCGCCAGGTGGATGCCGATCCAGAGCATGGCGAAGCGGAAGAGGAGGAGCAGGCCGAGCGCGCCGAGGAGGGCTGCGGGGCCGCCGTGGGTACGCCGGCCGAGTGCGGCGGCGACGGCGATCAGGACGGCCAGGCCGAGAGCCGACTGGAGCATGTCGGCGGCCGAACGGCCCACTAGGACCGCGCCGTTGGTCATCGGCATCGCGCGGAACCTGTCGATCACGCCCTTGTTGAGGTCCTGGGTGACGGCGAGCATCGTGCCCTCCAGGCCGAAGGCCATGGTGAGCGCGAGCATGCCGGGGACCAGGTAGTCGAGGTAGTCGCCGGTCACTCCGCGGCCGCCGCCGACCAGGTAGCCGAACATCAGCAGCAGCATCACGGGGAAGACCAGCCCGACGAGCACCTGCACCGGCTGCCGCGCCCAGTGGGCGAGTTCGCGGCGGGTCATGGTCCAGGAATCGGTCAGTGCGTAGGTGCTCATGCTCGTGCGGCCTCCTTCTCCGGGTGGTCGCCGGCCCTGTCGTCCACGGTGAGGTGCAGGAACACCTCGTCCAGGGTCGGGCGGCGCAGGGCGATGTCCTCGGCCTCGACGCCGGCGTCCGCCAAGGCGCGGACGACTCCGGAGAGGGCCGTCATACGGTCGGCGACCGGGGAGCTGAGGCGGCGGCGGTCGGCGTCCACGGAGATGTCGTCCTTCGGTACGGGCAGCAGGGCGACGGCGGCGCCCAGTTGGCCGGCGTCGCGCAGGACGACGTCGATGCGGTCGCCGCCGGTGAGGGTCTTCAGGTCGTCCGGTGTGCCGTCGGCGACGACCCGGCCGTGGTCGACGACCGAGATGCGGTCGGCGAGCTGGTCGGCCTCCTCCAGGTACTGGGTGGTGAGCAGGACCGTCGTACCGCCGCCGACCAGGGAGCGGACGGAGTCCCAGACCTCGGCGCGGCCGCGCGGGTCGAGGCCGGTGGTCGGCTCGTCCAGGAAGAGCACCTCCGGTTCGGTGATCAGGGACGCGGCGAGGTCGAGGCGGCGGCGCATGCCGCCGCTGTACTGCTTGACGGCCTTGCGGCCGGTGTCGGCGAGACCGAAGCGCGCCAGGAGCTCACCGGCCCGCACGCGCGCGTGGCGGGCGCCCAGGTGATGGAGGCGGGCGAACATCTCCAGGTTCTGCCGGCCGCCGAGCTTCTCGTCGAGCGCGGCGTGCTGGCCGAGCAAACCGATGCGGGAGCGCACCTCACGCGCGCGTGTCACCACGTCGTGTCCCGCCACCTCGACGCGGCCCGCGTCGGGTCGCAGCAGAGTCGACAGGACGCGGACCAGGGTCGTCTTGCCCGCGCCGTTGGGCCCGAGCACGCCGTGCACGGTGCCGCGCGCGACCGCGAGGTCGAGCCCGTCGAGGGCCGCCTTGCCGCCGTTGCCGCGATTTCCGCCCTTGGCTCGCTTGCCGCCGTATGCCTTGCGTGCTCCTTCGACCGTGATCGCCGAATCGGCCATGAGGCCTCCCCCTCGACAGGAATATTAGTCAAACTTGACTAGATGCTTCGAAGGTAACTCTCCCAAGGGAGCGTAGTCAAACTTGATTAGCCAACGTCCTAGCGGTCGTCCCCCGGATGCCGCTCCCCCGTCGCGTACGGGTTCTCCTGCCCCTCGACCAGGACGCCGATGAACGGCTCGCCCTCCCCCGCGAAGGTGTAGGCGCCGCCGCGGATGCGTTCGATGAGGCCCTGGGTCCAGCGGGCGCCCGAATCGGCGGAGTCGAGCCAGAAGTTCATGATCTCGCCGATGTGGCCGAACTGGCCGGGGCCCTCCTCGGGCATGTAGTACTCGGTGATGGCCTTGCGCCACTCCCCGATGGTCCGCACCCGCTCCGCCAGGAGTCCGAGCACCTCCTCGCGGCCGAGGTCGACCATGCAGCCGAGCCCGGCGGAGAGTACGTCCCGCTTCTGGTCGTAGGCGGTGAGGGACTCGCGCAGCAGTTTGAGGTACTCCTCGGTGCCGGCCTCGGTGATCTCGTACTCGGTGCGAGGGGGGCCGCCGGCGGTGGAGGGGGCGGTCTCGTGCGCGAGCAGCAGCCCCTGTTTCGCCATCTGCTTCAGGGCGTGGTAGATCGAGCCGGGCTTGGCGTTGGACCACTCGTGCGCGCCCCAGTACTCCAGGTCGTTGCGCACCTGGTAGCCGTGGGCCCGCCCGTGCTGGCGCACGGCGCCGAGCACGAGAAGACGGATCGCTGACATGGGGCCAGCGTAGAACCCGCGCGGATCAGCCCCGGCCCGCACCCGGCCCGTTCACCACTGGCTCGAACGCCGTCGGACCAGGATCGCCGACCAGGATCGCGGTCAAGTCAGGCGGCCGTGCGGCCGACGTGTTCGATATGGAGTGTGCGCGTCTGCGGATCGATGCGGCACAGGATGCGCCAGGGAGCACGGTGCGAGCGCCGATGCTCCGCGCCCCAAGCATGCGAACCCTCGGGGCGCTCGTCCTGGGCGAGCCGGTCAGCGGCTCGCAGGAGCGTGTCGACACTGTTCGGATCGCCCTTGAGGTGTCCGGCAGCCGAGTTGAGAGCCGCCGGTTCCCACAACACCTGCCAGGTCACTCACTCCTCCCCGCCGCTTCGAGCAGCGCGCGGCGGGCCTCGTCATGCGGTAGCGGAGTCTCGGCGCGACCGAGAGCGCGGTCACGCTCCAGTCGGGCGAGGGCGAGAGCGTCCTGAAGGTCCTCCAGCTCGGCGGGGGAGATGAGGACAGCGGCCGGAACCCCGCGATCAGTCAGGGTGATGTGCTCGTGCTGGGCGGCCCGGCGGGCGAGTTCCCCGAGCTTGCCCCGCGCCTCCGCGATGGGATACGTAGCAGACATGCCTCTACTGTGCGCCTAGACGCATGTCTGCCAAACCCGTACCGTCCCGAACCCGCGACCGTCAGAACGGGAAGAAGCTCCGCTTGTGCTGGACCGAGATCCACTTCTGGGTGGTGAACGCGTCCACCGTCATCTCGCCGTTGAGGCGGCCGATGCCGGAGTGCTTCTCGCCGCCGAAGGGGACGAGGGGCTCGTCGTGGACGGTGCTGTCGTTGACGTGGAACATGCCGGTCTCGATCTGCTTGGCGAAGGCGACACCGCGCTCGACGTCCCCGGTGTGGACGGCGCCGCTGAGGCCGTACGGGGTGTCGTTGACGAGGCGGACGGCCTCCTCCTCGCTGTCGAAGGGGAGGAGGAAGACGACCGGGCCGAAGACCTCCTGCCGGAGGAGGGCGGAGCCGGCGGGGAGGCCGGTGAGGACGGACGGCTCGACCAGGTTGTCGGTCCTGCTGCCGTGGACGAGCGCCGTCGCGCCCTCCGCGAGGGCCTGCTCGACGACGCCGGTGAGGGAGTCGGCCTGGGAGGAGTTGATGACCGGGCCGATGACCGTCTGCGGGTCGCGCGGGTCGCCGACCTTCAGCGTCTTCACCTTCGCCACGAACTTCTCGGTGAACTCGGCCTGGATCGAGCGGTCCACGAGAACGCGGTTGGCGGCCATGCAGACCTGGCCCTGGTGGACGTAGCGCGAGAAGACGGCCGCGTCGACGGCGTAGTCGATGTCCGCGTCGTCCAGGACCACCAGCGCGCTGTTGCCACCCAGTTCGAGGATCGTGCGCTTGAAGTTCTGGGCGGCGATCGTGGCGACATGGCGGCCGACCCTGTCGGAGCCGGTGAAGGAGATGACCTTGGGGATCGGGTGCTCGATGAAGGCGTCGCCGATCTCCGCGATGTCGGTGACGACGACGTTGAGCAGACCGCCCGGCAGGCCCGCCTCCTCGAATATCTTCGCGACCAGCGTGCCACCCGTGACGGGGGCGCTCTGGTGCGGCTTCAGCACCACGCCGTTGCCGAGGGCGAGGGCCGGGGCGACCGACTTGATGGAGAGCAGGAACGGGAAGTTGAAGGGGCTGATGACGCCCACCACACCGACCGGCACCCGGTAGAGGCGGTTCTCCTTGCCGTCGATCGGCGAAGGAAGGATTCTGCCCTCGGGGCGCAGCGCCAGCTGAACCGATTCGCGCAGGAACTCCTTGGCGAGGTGCAGCTCGAAGCCCGCCTTCAGCCGCGTACCGCCGAGCTCGGCGATGATCACCTCGGTGATCTCCTGCTCGCGCTCCTCGATGACCCGCAGCGCCCTCTCGAAGACCGCGCGACGCCCGTACGCGTTGGCCTCGGCCCATTCCTTCTGGGCGGCCCGGGCGGCCCGGTAGGCCTCGTCCACCTCGTCGACCGTGGCGATCGTGATCGACGCGAGCTTCTCGTCGTCGTACGGGTTGAAGTCGATGATGTCCCAGGAGCCAGTGCCCGGGCGCCACTCGCCACCGATGTACTGCTGGGCCAGATCGGTGAAGTAGGACGACATGTGATCCTCAATCAGTCGGCATCGATCAATGATTGATCACACGTCATCGTACTGACGAGTAAAGGGAGTTGGAGAGTACTCGGGAGACTCTGTGAAGACTCTCAGGAAGGGAAGGGTCCCAAAGGAGGGACGCCGCCCCCGGGACAGCCGCGGACACTCAGGACAGCTGGAGCAGCCCTCGCAGCAGATCCCGGCTCTCGGCCGCGGACGGGCTGTCGTCCTGGAGCTGCTTGATCGCCCGCTCGTACTGGGCGACGTCCTCACCCTTGTCCAAGTAGAGCGCGCTGGTGAGTTGTTCGAGATAGACGACGTCGGAGAGGTCGGTCTCGGGGAAGCTCAGCACCGTGAAGGCGCCGCTCTCGCCGGAGTGTCCGCCGAAGCTGAACGGCATGACCTGGAGCTGTACGTTCGGGCGCTCCGAGACGTCTATCAGATGCTGGAGCTGATTCCGCATCACTTCCCGGCCCCCGTAAGGCCTGCGCAGCGCGGCCTCGTCGAGGACGCAGTGGAACTCGGGGGCGTTCTCGGAGACCAGATACTTCTGGCGCTCCATCCGTACGGCCACCCGCTTGTCGATCTCGGCGTCGGTCGCGCTCTTCATCCCCCGGGCGACGACCGCGTGGGCGTACGCCTCGGTCTGCAACAGGCCGTGCACGAACTGGACTTCGTACGAGCGGATGAAGTGGGCCGCGGCTTCGAGGCCGACGTAGGTGGGGAACCAGCTGGGCAGGACGTCCGAGTAGCTGTGCCACCAGCCGGCGACGTTCGCTTCCTTCGCCAGGGAGAGCAGCGAGGTGCGCTCGGACTCGTCGGTGACTCCGTAGAGGGTCAACAGGTCCTCCACGTCACGGGTCTTGAAGCTGACCCGGCCGAGTTCCATTCGGCTGATCTTCGACTCGGAGGACCGGATCGAGTACCCGGCCTTCTCCCTCGTGATCCCCTGCGCCTCGCGCAGCCGCCTGAGATGCGAGCCCAGCAGCATCCGCCTCACCACCGACCCGCTCGATTCACCGGCGCCCACGTTCGTCCAGCCTCCCCAACTTCTTCAAGGGCCGCAGTCTGCCACTAAACCACTCCGATCCGCACTCGTCCGGTTACAGAAAGGGAAACTGTTCAACATCCGGGACGGGTGGGGCGCGGGGGACGTGGGAATGGGGTGAAGAAGAAATGTCCAGGAAGCGGTACCGGCGGGTCCAATTCGGGCGCGTGCACGTGCATCTGCCCTTGCATCTGCCGTACGCATCAGAAACCATGGTCCCGCGCCACCGCTGCATCGCAACGACCGCGAACACCCGGGAGTGCCTCGCATGGGGACGAATGGATCGACCATGCTCGAACCCTTACGGCAGGGACTTCCGCCACTTGATCCCGCGACCGTGTCCAGTGCCGCGTCCTGCGCGCTGCCGCCCCGCTACGAAGCGGTGCGTGAGGCGAGACAGTTCACCACGGGCACGCTCGACCAGTGGCGGATGAGCGACTGCTTCGACGACGTCTGTCTCGTGGTCTCGGAACTCGTCACCAACGCCCTGCGGCACGGCCTGTCCCCCGGCAACGGACTCCGCCCGGCCCAGGACCCGCCCGTACGGCTGCACTTGATGCGCTGGACCGAGCGGCTGGTGTGCGCGGTGCGCGACCCCAGCCATGACAGTCCGGTCGCGGGCGACTCGGACGACTTCGCCGCGGAGTCGGGGCGCGGGCTCTTCCTGGTCGACTCGTTCGCGGACAGCTGGGGCTGGCATCCGCTGGGCGGCGCGCTCAGCGGCAAGGTGGTGTGGGCGCTGTTCCAGGTGACGCCGGGGCGGGGCTGTCCGTCGGCCAACTGAAGAACCGCGGCGCTTTTCGGCGCCGCGGTTCTACGCGTGTCGCACCATGTCGCTTCACGTGTGACCGGGGCGGGACCCCGCCGACCGGCGGGGCTGCCCGGTGCGTTATCCGATCAGGTGGTCGAACTCGCCGTCCTTGATGCCCAGGAGCATCGCCTCGATCTCGGCGCGGGTGTAGACGAGCGCCGGGCCGTCGGGGAAGCGGGAGTTCCGTACCGCCACCTCACCGCCGGGCAGTCGCGCGAACTCCACGCAGTTTCCCTGCGAGTTGCTGTGCCGACTCTTCTGCCAGGCCACCGCGTGGAGCGTCGTCAGCTCCGTCGCGGCCATGCCGTTGTACACGTCATCCACGCCGTACACGTCGTGGTCCACAGGTCGCTCCCCGGGTGGTGCATTGGTGTGCATTGGCTCTGGTGTGGCCATTGATGCAGTGGTCAACTGCCCCGGATCATAGCTCCGTTCACGTGCTGATGCGCGAGCGGATGCACCTTCCTCTGCACGGGCAGATGCACGTGCACGCGGGGTGTTCCTGTGGTTACAGCACTGGAGAGACGTATGAGGGGGCGGTGCCGTTCCATCCGTGGTTCAGGCGGTTCGTGGTGCGTGGTGCATGCCGTCCGCGGTTCATGTCGTCACATCCCTCCGTACGGGGCGGGGGTCCGCGAGGTTCACGGCGACGGGGCCGCCGTCCGCAGGATGGCGGGAAACGGATGGCCCCGGGGAGGTCGTGGACCTCCCCGGGGCGGGGTGGGGGGCGGTGCTCAGCGGGGTGTCAGCGGGGTGCCGTCACCTTGAGGCGTACGGCAGGAGCGCCATCTCGCGGGCGTTCTTGATGGCGCGGGCGAGCTGTCGCTGCTGCTGGGCGGTGACGCGGGTGACCCGACGGCTGCGGATCTTGCCCCGGTCGGAGATGAACCGCCGCAGCAGCTCGGTGTCCTTGTAGTCGACGTAGGTGATCTTGGCCTGGTCCAGGGGGTTGGGGCGGGGCTTGGCGGGCTTGCGCTCCGGCTTGCGGGCCATGGTGGTTCAGACCTCCAGGAAGGTGTCGAAGGGGCGCGGCAGCCTTTCCCAGGCGGCGCGCCCGGCGGCGTACTCGGCGTCGGTGAGCAGGCAGGACTCCAGGAGCTCTTCGAGTCCGTGGCGGTCCAGGCCCGGGGAGGTGAAGACCAGGTGCTGGCAGCGGTCGCCGTGTTCCGGGTGCCAGTCGAGGGCGGCGGCGGCCCTGCGTACCGGGGGGACCAGGTCCCAGGCGGCGTCCGGGAGCGAGGCGAGCCAGGGGCCGGCCGACTCCACGCACAGGGCGCCGCCGGCGGCGTCCCAGTGCAGCAGGGTGTCGGGGCGCTCGGCGAGCCAGAAGCGGCCCCGGCTGCGGGCGGCCGCGCAGCAGAGGTCTTCGAGCGCGTCGTACAGGCGCTCGGGGTGGAAGGGGCGGTGGCGGTGCCAGACGAGGGTGGTGACGCCGGATTCGTCGGCGTCGGTGGGGAGGAGGGCGCAGGCGGGGTGCTGGGCGGCGGCTGCCGCGTCCACATCGAAACCGGCGAGCGCTGCGGCGAGCAGGGCCGGGGAGCGCCGTAGGGGTTGCGGTGCGTCGTCGAGTGCGCGTGCGTGGTGGCTGGTCGCGCAGTTCCCCGCGCCACTTTCAGGGCCTCCGGCCACTTCAGGGGCACGCCACCGGCCACCGATCGGCACCCTCCTTGCCGTCGGGTGGAGTTGGGCCAGGAGTGCGCGGTCCTCCTCGTCCGCCTCCTCCGAGTCAAGGATCGCCAGGATCGGGGCGTACTCCAGCTGGCGGGCGAAGGTGTCGGCGACGGTGCGCTGGTCGGTGGTGGCGGCGGCGAGGCCGCCGTCGGCGAGGTCGTCGCCGTTGCCGAGGTAGGGGAGGAGGAGGGCGGGGTCGACGGCGGTGATGACCGAGGTGAGGCGGAGGCCGCTCGCGGCGACCACCTCGGCCATCGCCTTGGGTTCGACCGAGTCCCAGAGCTCGACCACGGCGAGCCGGGTGAGGCCCGCGTCGGCGAGGCGCTCCAGCTCGGGGACGAGGTCCTCGCGCAGGGCGCAGCAGGCGCAGTCGTTGACGAGCGGGGTCTCACCGGTGGAGATGAGGCCCGCCGCGTCCCGTACGGTCCGGACGACCTTGGCGTCCGGACCGTCGGCGGCGGTCGACAGGTCGTGGTGCAGCGCGACGCTGCCCGGGACCCCGGCGAGCAGCGCCTCGACGGCGGCCCGCCGGGCGTCGGCGTGCAGGCCGCCGACGATCGCGACAGACAGCTGGGTCACGTCGGTCAGCCCCGCTTCTTCCCGGCGCCGTAGCGCTTCTCGAACTTCTCCACGCGCCCCGCCGTGTCCAGCACTCGTGCGGTGCCCGTGTAGAAGGGGTGGCTGACGTTCGAGATCTCGACGTCGACCACGGGGTACGTGTTGCCGTCCTCCCACTCGATCGTCTTCTCGCTCGTCATGGTCGAGCGGGTGAGGAAGGTGTGGTTCGCGGCGCGGTCACGGAAGACGACGGGCCCGTACGACGGGTGGGTGTCCTTCTTCATC
Source organism: Streptomyces adelaidensis (assembly GCF_016598475.1). Taxonomy (GTDB): domain Bacteria; phylum Actinomycetota; class Actinomycetes; order Streptomycetales; family Streptomycetaceae; genus Streptomyces; species Streptomyces adelaidensis. The sequence goes on along the minus strand of NZ_JAEMUX010000032.1, from coordinate 9,398 downwards.
GCTGGATCAGCGCTCCTCTCGGAAGTCGACGTGGCGTCCGGCCTTCGGGTCGAACTTGCGCAGCGTCAGCCGGTCCGGGTCGTTCCGGCGGTTCTTACGGGTGACGTAGGTGAAGCCGGTGCCGGCCGTGGACCGGAGTTTGATGACCGGCCGGAGTTCGTTGCGTGCCATGCTGATACCTTACTGAAAATGACTTCCATTTGCATTATTGAGCAGAGAGAGGTGCATCACCCTTGTCCGCCCACTGCATGCTGACCGGCGCCCGGCCCGGCTTCGGCAACCGCATCTCGCACTCCCACCGGCGCACATCCCGCCGCTTCGACCCGAACATCCAGTCCAAGCGCTACTGGCTGGCGAGCGAGAACCGTCATGTGCGCCTCCGGCTGAGCACGAAGGGGATCAAGACCGTGGATGTCATCGGCGTCGAGGCCGCCGTCGCGCGGATCCGCGCGCGTGGCGTCAAGGTCTGAGGGGACTGAGGAACCGATGGCGAAGAAGAGCAAGATCGCGAAGAACGACAAGCGGCAGGAGATCGTCGCCCGGTACGCCGAGCGGCGGGCCGAGCTGAAGGAGATCATCCGGCGGCCGTCCTCGACGGATGCCGAACGCGTCGCCGCCCGGCGGGAGTTGGGCCGGCAGCCGCGCGACGCCAGCGCGACCCGCGTACGCAACCGGGACCAGGTGGACGGGCGGCCGCGCGGTTACTTCCGGACGTTCGGGCTGTCCCGGGTGAGCCTCAGGGAACAGGCGCACGCCGGGTTCCTGCCGGGGGTGCGCAAGTCGTCCTGGTAGCTCTCACGAGTTTCCCGGGGAGCTATCACCGTTCGGGGGTGGCCCTTGCCGTTCGCGGGTGGCCGTCCCCGTTCCCGGGTGGCCCTCGCCGTTCGCGGGTAGCCCTCCCCTTTCCGGTAGCTCTCACAGTTCCCGGCCAGTTCCCGGCCATCTGCCGCAGAGGCACTGCTGGTAGCTTGCCGCTGTCGCTGCGGCGACCGGATCCGGCCACACCTTTGGGAGACCTCCACGTGACTACGGCGATGACGGCTAGGACTGTGACCAGGGCGTCCTCGGCCGGTCGGCGCGTGCGCGTCGCGGCCGCGGCGGCCGGGCTGGCGGCCGCGCTCGTGCTGACCGGGTGCAGCAGTGACGACACCGGCTCCGAGGCCAAGGAGTCGTCGGCCGCCCCGACGCCGACGGACACGGCGGACAGCGGCGGCTCCGGGGACTCCTCCGGCGCCAAGACCGAGCTCCAGGGCAACTGGCTGGCCACGACCGGCGGCAAGGCCGTCGCCCTGTTCGTCAACGGCGAGGAGGTCGCCGTCTTCGTGGGCACCTCGGTGTGCAGCGGCAAGGTCTCCGACGAGGCGAACATGCAGATGATCGCCCTCAAGTGCCAGGACGGCAGCGACGACCGCACCGAGGGCATGGTCGACTCCGTCAGCGCCAAGTCCCTCACGATCACGTGGGAGGGCAGCGTGGGCGAGGAGACGTTCCAGAAGGCGGAGGGGTCGCTGCCGTCGGGGCTGCCGACGGATCTGCCGACGGTCAGCGCCGGGTCGTAGATCATGTGTTGCGCGGGCCGCGGAACCTCCGGGTTCCGCGGCCCGTCCGTACACCCTCCAGCATGGCCGCGACAGCGGCCACGAACTCCCGGGGACCCTCCATGCGCACCGCTTCGATCGCCACCGCCGCCGCCCTTCTCGCGGCCCTCACGCTGACCGCCTGTGGCGGTGACGACGGGGGTGACGGGGGTGACGGTGGTGAGACCGCCACTGCCACGGCCACCGCCGAGAGCGGGAAGGGTGGCGCCTGTACGGCCGCGGGGGCCGGCTTCGAGGTCGGGCCGAGCAGTGCCGCGCCGGCCGCCGGTGACGAGGGGGCCGTACCGGTCACCGTCACCAACAAGAGCGGGGCCGCCTGCACGCTGAAGGGGACCGCCAGGGTCGACCTGTTCGCCGACAACCTGTCCTGGTCGCTCCAGCCGCAGGAGGGCGTGTCCGAGGACACCGAAGTGACGCTGGCGGACGGCCAGGCGGTGACGTTCACCATCTCGTACGTACGCGGGGTCGCCGGGGACGCGGTGAAGAGCGCCGAGGTGGACAAGCTGAAGTTCACGCTGCCCGGGGACAGCGAGGTCAAGAGCTTCGACTGGCCCGACCCCGAGGTCGCGGTGAAGTCCGAGAGCACGTTGGAGGCGACGGTGGGGCCGTTCCTGCCGGTGGGCGACTGAGGTTACGGCTGTTGGGCCACTGACTCAGCAGCACAGGGGCTCACGGCCGCCGGGTCAGGACGGCAGCCGGGGCCGCGCCCTGACCTGGGCCCGGTCCGCCGCCTCGCGGCCCTGCTGCCATCCGGCAGCGTCGGTGACACCCCGGACGCGGGTGGTGACGGTGTCGGGGAACATACGGGTGAACTGGTCGCGGACGGCGACGCCGCGGGCGGCGAGAACGGGCAGGAGGTCCGGTTCGGGGGCCCCGCCCGCCCCTTGGCCGCCCGCCGTCCCGGCTTCGGCCTCCGCCTCCGCGATCTGGGCCTCGGCGACCGCCGCCAGCCGGTCGCCGATGCGGTGGGCGTAGGCGGCCAGGAAGGACTGCCGGAAGGTCTTGGTCCGCTTGCGGCCGCCCTTGCGCTGGGCGGCCTCCGCCTTGGTCATCGCGGTGGTGGCCTGGACGAGGAGCGAGGTGTACAGCAGCTCGACCGCCTCCAGGTCGGCCTCGAAACCGACGACCGTGGAAAAACCGAGGGTCTCGTTCCAGACGGCCTCGCAGCGGTTGGCGCGGGCCACGGCGTCGAGCAGTACCGCCTTGGCCGTCTCGTACGGCGCGTCGACGCCGATCCGGCAGGCGCCGGGAGCGTCCTTGCCGTGGCCCCGCGCCGCGATCAGCGCCTCGTCGATGCTGTGCCGGGCCATCAGCTCCTGCGCCTTCGCGCTGAGCGCCTCCGCCTCCTCCGGGTACTCGGTGGCCTCCGCCTTGGCGAGGAGCGCGCGGATACGGGTGAGCATGCGCGACTCGGGGTGGTGCGAGGCGCTCGCGCCGGTTGCCTGCGGGCGGTCCAGCGGTTCGAGGGAGGGCAGGCGCAGGAGCAGCCGGTACAGCTCCAGGGCGGTGGTGGCGTGCGTGAAGCGGTCCGTGCGGGCGGGCTGCTCGGCGAGCTCCCTGACCTCGTCGAGCTGGGCGGCCCAGCGCGGATGCGGTGACTGCCCGTCCCCGGCCGCGTCCTCGTCCACGACGAGCCGCGCGAGCAGGCGTACGTGGGCGTCCTCCAGCTCACGCCGCACGAACCGTACGACGTCGGCGGGCTGCCAGCCGCGCCGCCAGGCCCCGGCGACGAACTCCCGCCCGCACCGGGCCAGTTCCGCGTCCGCCGCCGGGTCGGCGGCGAGCAGCGAGGCGCCGGTGTCGAGGGCGGCGTCGGTGTCGGCGTAGAGGGCCGTCTCGAAGGCGCGGTCCACCGTGCTGGTCGTACTCACGTGTTCGATCGTGTCATGGCGGGGTGTGGGTGGGTCCGGGGTGGGGGTGCGGAGGTAGGGCTGGGCATACCCCGAGGACGCCCTTCAGTGGTCGTGTGCGGGCGGGCCGTGGACGGTTCGCTGGGGGCATGACCACGACAGAGACAGCGCAGATGAACGCGGCTGGGGCGGAACCGGCGGGCACGGAGGGTGGTGCACGGGGCGCGAGGGGTGGTGCGCGGGGCGCGGGGGTCGCGGCCGTACGCGTACGGGCTCTGCGGCGGTCGTACGGGGAGGTCGTCGCCCTCGACGGGGTGGACCTCGCCTTCGGGGCCGGGACGTTCACGGCGGTGATGGGGCCGTCGGGGTCGGGGAAGTCGACGCTGTTGCAGTGTGCGGCGGGGCTGGACCGGCCGTCGGGCGGGACGGTGCGCGTCGACGGGGTGGAGCTGGCCGGGCTGAGCGAGCGGCGGCTGACGCTGCTGCGCCGGGAGCGGATCGGCTTCGTTTTCCAGGCCTTCAACCTCCTCCCCGCCCTGACCGCCGCGCAGAACGTCGCCCTGCCGCTGCGGCTCGCTCGCCGGCGGCCCTCCCGGGCGGCGGTGCGTGAGTCGCTCGCCCGGGTGGGGCTGGCCGAGCGGGCCGGGCACCGGCCGGACCAGCTGTCCGGCGGGCAGCAGCAACGGGTCGCGCTGGCACGGGCGTTGATCACCCGCCCGGCGGTCCTGTTCGGCGACGAGCCGACGGGGGCGCTGGACACCACGACCATCCGTGAAGTGCTGTGCCTGCTACGGGAGTTGGTCGACCGGGAAGGGCAGACCACGGTCATGGTCACACACGACCCGGTGGCCGCGTCGTACGCGGATCGGGTGGTGTTCCTCGTCGACGGGCGGGTGAGCGGGGAGCTGGCCCGGCCGTCGGCGGAGGGCGTGGCCGCGCATATGGCGGGGCTGGAGTCGGCCGCCGCGGGGGCGGGCGACGACGCGGTGGTCGGGGGTGTGACGTGCTGACCTTGTCGTCGTTGCGTACGCGGTGGGCCGCGCTGCTCGGCTCGTTCGTCGCCGTGGCGCTGGGGGTCGGGGTGATGGCGGCCATGGGGCTCGGGCTCGCCGCGTCCCTCGACCCGCCCGCGCGTGCGCCGGAGCGCTTCGCCTCCTCCCCCGTCGTGGTCGCGGGCCTGGACACGCTCACGGTGGAGGTGCGGCGGGGGCCGGGCACGGCCCGGGTGTCGAAGAAGCTGGCGCGTCCACACCCTGTGGACGACGGGTTGGTGGCGGAGCTGCGGGAACTGGGGCCGGTGCGGATGGATGGGACCCCTGGCATGGACGCGGTCGGGGTGGACGCCGCCGTCGCGGATGTGCGGGCGGTGGTCGGCGGCCGGGCGCGGGTGCTGACGGGGGACGACCGGCGGCGCGTGGACCCCGCGTACGAGCGGGACGAGGAGGCGCTCGTCGCCGTCAACTCGCTGCTGGGGACGGCGGCCGGGGTCACCGCGTTCGTGTCGGTCTTCGTGACGGCGTCGACGTTCGCCTTCGTGGTGGCCCTGCGGAGAAGGGAGTTCGGGCTGCTGCGGATGGCGGGCGCGACGCCCGGGCAGGTACGGCGGCTGCTGCTCGGGGAGGCCGCGGCGGTCGGGGTCGTGGCCTCGGCGGCGGGGTGTGCGCTGGGGGCGTACGGGGCGCCGCTGCTGGTACGGGAGTTGGTGGCCGGCGGGATGGCGCCGAGCTGGTTCGCGGTGCCGGGCGGTGTGCTGTGGCCGTACCACGTGGCCTTCTGGACGGGTGTGTCGGTGGCGTTCGCGGGAGCCTGGGCGGCGGCGCGGCGGGCCGGCCGGATCGGGCCGGTCGAGGCGTTGCGGGAGGCGTCCGTGGACACGGGGGTGCTGCCGCGTTCGCGCCGGGTGATCGGTTTCGCCCTGCTGGCGGGCGGATTCGGGCTGCTGGCCTGGAAGTTGGGGACGGATCCGGCGGAGCTGTTGAAGCGGAAGACGTACACGACTCAGCCGATGCTCCTGATCACGGCGGTGGCCGCGCTCGCCCCTCTGCTCGTCCGTCCGCTCGTACGGCTGACCGGAGCGGCTCTGCCCGGGGCCTGCGGCCTGCTGATCCGCGAGAACGCGGCCACGTCCGTACGCCGTACCGCCGCCGTCGCGGCCCCGGTGCTGGTGACGGTCGCGCTGGCCGGGTCGCTGCTGGGGGCGGCGGGGACGGTGGCTGAGGCGAAGGGGGCGGAGGTGGGGGCGCGGACTCGGGCGGACTTCGTGGTGACGGGGGGCGCGCCGGGGGCTGTCGCCGGCGTCGGCGCGGGGATCGTCGGGGCGACCGTGGCCGGGTCCGCCTCCACCGCTGTGTATGTGAAGGAGGAGGGGAGCGCGCTCGTGCGGTCCGACGCGCGGGCGGTGACGGATGTGGGGGCCTTCGCGTCGGTGTCGCGGCTGCCGGTGGTCGCCGGTGACGTACGGGATCTCGACGACCGTTCGATCGTCGTGAACGAGGAGTGGGAGCGGCATGAGGTGGGGCGGTCCGTGCAGGTGTGGCTCGGGGACGGGCGTCCGGTACGGCTGCGGATCGTGGCGGTGCTCGCGCGGGGGACCGGGGACAACGGGGCGTATGTGACCGCCGCGAACGCCGGGGGCGGCGTCGTGGACCGGGTCGAGGTGCGGGTGGGGCCTGGGGTCGACCCGGGAGTGGTCGCGGCGGCGCTGCGGGGCGGTGGCGGGGCAGGTCGGGGCGGTGGCGGGAAGGTTCGGGGCGGTGGCGGGAAGGTTCGGGGCGGTGGCGGGGAGGTCCAGGTCCGCACGGCTGAGGAGTGGCTGGCCGCGAACCGGCCGGGCACCGGGGCCGAGACCCGGCTCGGGTTCCTCGTGGTGCTGGGGATCGCCCTCGTGTACGCGGGGATCTCGCTGGCCGGGACGCTGCTGATGGACACGGCTGCGCGGGGCGGGGAGCTGCGGACTCTGCGGCTCGCGGGGGCGACGCGGAGGCAGGTGCTGGTGGTTGTGGTGGGCGAGGGGTTGGTGGGGGTTGTGGTGGGTGTGCTGTTGGGGGTGGGGGTGACCGCGGTGAATTTGGCGGGGGTGGCGGGGGCGTTGGGGGTGTTGTCGGCGCCGGTGGGGGTTGAGGTGCCGTGGGGTGTCGTCGGGGGGTGTGCCTTGGTGTGTGGGGTTGTTGCGGTGGGGGCGGTTGGTGGGGGTGCGGTTCGGCGGTGAGGTGGGGGGCGGCGTCCGGGGTGGGAGGTGCTGTGGTGAGGCGGGTGCGGGTGGGGTCGTGGCTGGTCGCGCAGTTCCCCGCGCCCCTTAAAAGCGGCGGGGTGCTCGGCGGCGGTGGCCGTGAAGGCGTCGTCTGCTGTGGGGGCGCCGTCCGGGGGAGAGGGAACTGTGGTGAGGCGGGTGCGGGTGAGTTCGCGGCTGGGCGCGCAGTTCCCCGCGCCTGGTGGAGCGCTGCGCGCCCCCCGGTGTGTGCGGGTGGGAAATTGGGTCGCCCTTTGCCGCTGGGACTGCCAAGCATGGGCGCATGGTTGATGCATCTCTCTACGCAGCGTTTCTCGTCGCGGCCTTCGCTCTCTGTGTGACGCCGGGGCCCGACATGATGTTCATCGTGGCCGTCGGCGGGCGGGGCGGGCCGGTGGTCGGGGTGATGGCCGCGGCGGGGGTGGCGAGCGCCATGCTGGTGCACACGGTGGCGGCGACGCTGGGCCTGTCGGCGCTGTTCGAGTCGTTGCCGGTCCTCTACTACGTGCTGCGGTGGCTGGGGGCGGCGTATCTGCTGTACCTCGCGGTGAAGGCGTTCCGGGACCGGTCGGTGCCGGGGGACGAGCCGGGGGCGACAGCGGGCGGCCTGGGGGGCGCGAGTCTGCGGCGGGCGTTCTGGCAGGGCGCGGTCACCAATCTCCTCAACCCGAAGGTGATCCTCTTCAACGTGGCGTTCCTGCCGCAGTTCGTGGACCCCTCCCGCGGGCATGTGTCGGGCCAACTCCTGCTGCTCGGCTGCACCCTCGTGGTGATGGGGTTCCTGTGGGACGGCGCGGTCGGGCTCGCCGCCGGCCGCCTCGCGCGGATGCTGCGCCGGAGCCGGCGGGTGGCGCGGGGGCTGAATATCTTCACCGGGACGGTGTTCGCGGGGCTGGCGGTGCGGTTGGCGGTGGCGCCGAAGTGAGGCCGCACACCGAAGGCGACTGTCAACTCAAGGTTGACAGTCCTGGAGTGTCAACCTAAGGTTGACGCATGACGACGAACCCGCGAGCCTCGGCTTCCATCCGTCTCGACGACCTCATCGACGCCATCAAGAAGGTCCACCCGGAACCACTCGACCAGCTCCAGGACGCGGTGATCGCCGCGGACCACCTCGGCGACGTGGCCGACCATCTGATCGGCCACTTCGTGGACCAGGCCCGGCGTTCGGGCGCGTCCTGGACGGACATCGGCAAGAGCATGGGGGTGACGCGGCAGGCCGCACAGAAGCGGTTCGTGCCGAAGGCCGACGTGGACCTCGACCCCAGCCAGGGGTTCAGCCGCTTCACCCCACGCGCGCGGAACGTGGTCACGGCCGCGCACAACGAGGGCAAGGCCGCCGGCAACACCGAGGGGCTCCCCGCCCACCTCGTCCTCGGGCTCCTCGCCGAGCCGGAGGGGCTCGGGGCCAAGGCGATCGTCGCCCAGGGCGTCTCCCCCGAGGCGGCTCGCGCCGCCGCGACGGCCCTCCTCCCCCCGGCCGCCGACGAGGTCCCCGAACTCATCCCCTACGGCCCCGACGCCAAGAAGGTCCTCGAACTCACCTTCCGCGAGGCCCTCCGCCTCGGCCACAACTACATCGGCACCGAACACATCCTCCTCGCCCTCCTGGAGTTCGAGAACGGCAAGGGCGTGCTCAGCGACCTGGGCGTGACGAAGGAGGCCACGGAGGCGAACGTGGCGGAGGCGTTGCGGGCAGTGGTGGAGGGGCAGGGTCAGGGGCAGGGCCAGTGAGTTAAAGGCACTCACCGCACCTCGCGGTGTCGCCCTCGGCCGAAAGCCTGCGGGCGCGGCGCGGCGCGGTCGCGGACGTCTCCGGCTCGGCCTCCGCGGCCGCAGGGCGATCAATAAGGTCGACCGATGGCAGCTCGTCGGCGATCAGAGGTGGTCCTTCAACGCCGCGTACGCTCGCTCGACTTCGCCCAGGTACTGCTCCAGATGGAAGCGAACCTCTTCGATGGCCCCGCCATCGAAGCCGGGGTACATCAGGTCGGACCAGATGACCGTCTCGCCCCGGAGCCGGATCCGGACGGTCAGCCTGTCCGGCCCTGGCTCGGGCTGCTCCTGAGCCGCCACCTCCACCGTGCACGGCGTATCCATCGGATAAAGCGGTCCGCCCGGGCGGAGCAGTTGCCTCGGGCCGAGGCCGGCCATCCTGCTGTCGCTGCGCGCCACCCAGTCGAGGCCATCGACGAAGAGGTACGTGTGCACGGCGGTACACGCCGGCGGCCCAGGGCACGCGCTGATGAGCAATGTGCTCACCGCACCATCGCTCTGCCCATCGGGCACGGTGGCCCTCAGCACGCGCGGGGGTCTACGAGGCATCCGCCCGATGTGACGTCATGGGCCGATCGTAGGGCTACGCCGCACAGGTTCGGAAGACCGTTTATGCGGATCTGTTCCGCCCCCGGGGCGACCGTCAGACGCGCCGAGGGCACGTGGTATCGGACCGCCGCCGGTCTCGGACAGCCCGAGACCGGCGGCGGTCCGAGATCTGGCAACCCGCCTCCGTGAGGACGACGTGGGCTGACTTCTGGACAGTGAACACCACCGTGAGTTCCTGCAGCCGTGCCAACCAACCAACCATCGCCGTGGTCTGGCGGGGCTGCGTCAGAATGTAGGGAGGGAGGGAAGGAGGGAGGGAGGGAGGGAGCAGAAGGCGCTGTGGAGGCAGTAGGTGGAAGGGTCTGGAACTGCTGTCGCTGGAGTGCGTTCAAGAGC
>NZ_JAEMUX010000319.1 GCF_016598475.1 Streptomyces adelaidensis | reverse complement strand
CGGAGGCGCGGGCAGCCGCCCAGAAGTCGGGGCAGAGTGTCGAGGTGACGGGTCTCCGGCAGGAGCGTCGCACCGTCGTGGCGAACAGCGACGGCACTTTCACTGCCCAGGAGTTCGCCGAGCCGGTGCGCACCTGGCAGGGCGGGAGGTGGGCGGACATCGACGAGTCTCTCGTCCGGCGCGCCGACGGCGCCTGGGGGCCGAAGGCCACCACGGTCGATGTCACCTTCTCCGCCGGTGGCGAAGGGCCGTTCGCTCGGATACGTGTCGCCGGGCGCGAACTCGCTCTGTCCTGGCCGGGCGGAGACCTGCCGAAGCCGGTGATCGACGGCGACTCGGCGACGTACGAGAGCGTGTTGCCCGATGTGGACCTGGTCGTGCAGGCA
>NZ_JAEMUX010000318.1 GCF_016598475.1 Streptomyces adelaidensis | reverse complement strand
GAGGAGCCGCCGGTGACGGTCATCTTCTGCTCCTTGCCGGTGCCGAGGTCCTTCGCCGTGACATGCATGATGCCGTTGGCGTCGATGTCGAAGGCGACCTCGATCTGCGGGACACCGCGCGGGGCGGGCGGCAGGCCGGTCAGCTCGAACATGCCGAGCTTCTTGTTGTACGCCGCGATCTCGCGCTCGCCCTGGAAGACCTGGATCTGGACGGACGGCTGGTTGTCCTCGGCGGTGGTGAAGATCTCGGACCGCTTGGTCGGGATCGTCGTGTTCCGCTCGATCAGCTTGGTCATGATGCCGCCCTTGGTCTCGATACCCAGGGACAGCGGGGTGACGTCGAGGAGCAGGACGTCCTTGACCTCACCCTTGAGGACACCGGCCTGCAGGGC
>NZ_JAEMUX010000317.1 GCF_016598475.1 Streptomyces adelaidensis | reverse complement strand
GCCCCACTGCTCGGCAAGCTCAACGAGATCAGGCGGCGCAGTCCCGCACTGCGTCAGCTGCGGGATCTGCACTTCCATCACGCCGACCAGGAAGCGGTGATCGCGTATTCGAAGCGAGCGGGTTCGAACACGGTTCTGGTGGTTGTCAACCTCGACCCCCACCACACCCAGGAGGCCACGGTCTCGTTGGACATGCCGCGACTCGGCCTGAACTGGCACGAGTCCGTGCTGGTGCGTGACGAGCTCACCGGCGAGGTCTACACCTGGGGCAGGAACAACTATGTACGTCTCGAACCGGGTCGCGCGCCCGCACACGTACTGACCGTCCTGCGACCGTCCAACCCGCAGATCGGGGGGTCACCCGCATAATGATCGTCAACGAGCCCGTTCCGGACACCTTCGAGGACACG
>NZ_JAEMUX010000316.1 GCF_016598475.1 Streptomyces adelaidensis | reverse complement strand
GCCGAGCCGTCCGCGCCCGTTGTGTGAGCCCGCCCCCGACAACCAGAACGGCCGCCCGGGACCTAGCCGGGCGGCCGCCGGCCCACCATCCCACCAGGAGCACCCAATGACCGAACCCACCGCCGACCTTCTCCGCCGCGCCGAGGCCTACCTGTCTGCCCTGCACGGCTCTGTTGCCCGGCACGACAACATGGCCGCGAACCTCGGCTGTGCCGGGTGCGAGTTGCGGGACCAGATCCGTGGCGCACTGGCCGAGCCTGCCGCCGTACCGCCGCCCACAGACCGGGCCGCGCTCCGCGACCGCATCCGTCAAGCGGTGTGTGAGGCCGAGGGCTTCGGCTGGGACACCGACATGCTGGAGCCCGACGAGTACGGCGACGTCGCCGATGCGGTGCTGTCGGTCCTGCCGGA
>NZ_JAEMUX010000315.1 GCF_016598475.1 Streptomyces adelaidensis | reverse complement strand
CCCGCGCCGGCAGTCTCGGGCTCGCCGTCATCCCGTCCCACATCACCGCCGACGGCCGCGACGACCAGCCCGCGGACGGCCCGCCGTGGCCGTGGCTGCGCCTCCACCTCGACATGGTCGGCGACGACCCGTGCGTCCTCCTCGACCGGGAGCAGGCCCGGTTCCTGCGTGACCAACTCACCACCTGGATCGACCAGACGGAGGCTCCGTGACCGGCCCGTCCAACAGCCCGAGAGGCGAACGCGCGCCCCAACCCGGCGTCACCTGGGAGCAGCACCTCACCCGCACCGAGACCGTCATCGACGACGACGCACCCGACCCCGCCCCGCTCAACCGCAAGACCCGACGCGCCCTCGCCCGCGCCACACGGAGGACGAAGTGACCGAGCAGCCCACCGACGGCGAGCTCCGCCG
>NZ_JAEMUX010000314.1 GCF_016598475.1 Streptomyces adelaidensis | reverse complement strand
CTCTCCGGCTCGGCGTTGGGCGGCATCGTAGCCACGGACTACGCCCTCTACCGCCAGGACCGGCTGCGCAGTCTCACGGTCTCCGGCAGTTTGATGGGCGTTCAGGACGCCGAGTACCTGGAGCTGAGCCAGATCCTTCTGCCTGCTTCGTTCAGGGACATGCCTGTCGACTTCAGGGAGTTGGGCCCGTCCTACCGGGGCGGGGACCGGGACGGGGTGGCGGCCTGGCTGGAGATAAACGCCCGCACGAGGATGGCGGACGCCTTCACACAGTCTTACGAGAATGTGATCACCTGGGCCGGGCTGGAGACGCTGACGCTCCCCGTCCAGCTCATCACCGGGGACGGCGACCTGAACAGCCCGCCGTCGATCATGCGCCTGCACGCGGGGCACATGCGGAACGTGGAGACCCACGTCGTGA
>NZ_JAEMUX010000313.1 GCF_016598475.1 Streptomyces adelaidensis | reverse complement strand
CGTGCAGCGCTGCGTCGTTCACCTGATCCGGCAGAGCCTGCGCTACGCCTCACGGCGGGACTGGCCCGAGGTCGCCGCCGACCTCAAGCCCGTCTACACCGCCGTCAACGAGGCCCAGGCCCGCGAGCGGCTCGACGAGTTCGACGCCAAGTGGGGCCACAAGTACGGCAGTATCGCCACCGTCTGGCAGCGCGCCTGGAGCGAGTTCGTACCCTTCCTGGCCTTCCCCGACTCCATCCGCGAGGTCGTCTACACGACCAACAGCATCGAGTCCCTCAACGCCCGCTACCGCCGCGCGGCCACCGCCTGCGGACACTTCCCCAACGAACAGGCAGCGCTCAAGAGGATCTACCTGGCCACCCTCGCCCTCGACCCCTCCGGACGCGGACGCAAGCGCTGGAACAACAAGTGGAAGGCAGCATTG
>NZ_JAEMUX010000312.1 GCF_016598475.1 Streptomyces adelaidensis | reverse complement strand
ACGCCCCTCATCGCCTCGCTCAACGAGATCAGACGGCGCCACCCCGCCCTGCACCGGCTCAGGAACCTGCGCTTCCACCGCACCGACAACGACGCGGTGATCGCGTACAGCAAGCGTGCGGGCTGGGACGCGGTGGTGGTGGTCGTGAATCTCGACCCGCACCGCGCCCAGGAGGCCACGGTCGAGCTCGACATGGCGGAACTCGGCCTGGACAGGGACCACATCGTGCCGGTGCGCGACGAGTTGACGGGTGAGAGCTACCGCTGGGGAAGGACGAACTACGTGCGCCTGGAACCCGGGCGAACACCCGCGCACGTACTCCACGTCCGGCTCCGTGCCGAGTCCACGTCCTCTCTGTCGCCGAACGGAGGGTCAGGAACGCCATGACCTTGAACAAACCCATCCCGGACACCTTCGAGGACACC
>NZ_JAEMUX010000311.1 GCF_016598475.1 Streptomyces adelaidensis | reverse complement strand
GAAGCCGATCGCCTTTCGTCCCGAGGGCGCGCAGCCCTACGACGACCGGATGCTGTCCTGGCAGACCGGCGAACGCACGGTCTCCATCTGGACCCTGTCGGGCCGGATGAAGAACGTGGCGTTCACCGCATCCCCCGAGCACCTGGCCCGTCTCGCCCTGTACCGCAAGGGCGAGTCGGATCTGCTGTACCGGGACGGCATGTGGTTCCTGAACGCCACCTGCGAGGTCCCCGAGGCCGAACCCGACAGCGACCCCGCCGAGTTCCTCGGGATCGATCTGGGGATCGTGAACATCGCCACCACCAGTGATGGCGAGATCATGGCCGGGCGCCACCTCAACCGGGGCCGCCTGCGTGAACGCACCCTGCGCACCAAGCTCCAGAAGAAGAACACCCCGTCCGCCAAGCGCCGGCTGAAGAAGCGGCGCCGCAAGG
>NZ_JAEMUX010000310.1 GCF_016598475.1 Streptomyces adelaidensis | reverse complement strand
CCCTCCGAGCCTGTCCCCCCTCAGGTTATGTGAAGGATGACAACCTGTCAGCAGAGCCGTGACGGTAAGAGCAGTCAGTCGCAGCGCGTGGGGGTTACGTGTCTGACTGCCTGACAACGCCGACGTACAACGACAGACAGCCATGGATGCTTGCGGACCGTCAGCGCAGGTGAGAAGTACACCAGCCACAGGCAGCGCCCTCGCTCAAGTGGCTCAGGACGAAGAGGTCGTGGCACAAGTGCCACCCATACGCTTCCGCCGTCAGTACTTGCTCTGGTCGACGGGTGGACAGCGTGGCTGAGGCCGGTGGGGGTGCAGCGAGGCACACGCGCGCCTGATCCGTTGACGCACCCGCCATCGTGGCTGACTATCGTCGGCTAAGGTCCGAGCCCCAACGACTTTGCGCATTCGATCAGTTCGAAGGTGTGAAGCCGGCGGACTGAT
>NZ_JAEMUX010000031.1 GCF_016598475.1 Streptomyces adelaidensis | reverse complement strand
GTCCACGGGCCTGCCCACCCGCCCCAGGGGGATACGGAAGAGAAGCGCCGCCTGTGCCGCGCCCTCGTGCGCCCCGGCCGACTCGGTGGCGGGCGTACGGACCCTCCTGGGCGAGATGGTGTCGGCCCGGATATGGCGTAGATGATGCCGGGGGTCGGGGCGACGAACAGCCGGTCGCGGGTGGCCTCCAGCAGGTCGAGGGCCTCCTCGTCGGCGAGGGTGCAGTGGTGGACGGCGCGGATGCCGTGCCGTACCGCCATCTTGATCGACTCGGCTGCGCGGGCGTGGGTCGTCAGCGCCACGCCGCGCTCGCGGGCCACGGCCGCGGCCGCCGCGACCTCGTCGTCGGTGAACCGCACGATCCGCGAGGTGCCCTTCACGACCGCGCTCCCGCCCGACGGCGGCAGCTTGACGATGTCGACTCTCAGGTCCGCCATCTCCCCGACGAACCGGCTCACCGACTCCGGGTCGAACGCCCGGCCGTCGCTGCCCGGGAAGTCGTAGACCTCCGGCTCGGCCATGCCCACGGTGCCCACCCAGGAGGCGGCCTCGAAACGCGGCCCCGGCATCCAGCCCTCGGCGTAGGCCTTGCGGGCGGCGATCTCCGTACGGGGAAGACGGTTGCCGCCGGAATAGGCGCTGGCTGGTGATGCCGTGGTCGAGCAGGACGCGCCCGGCGTGGGCGACGAGGGGGCCTTCTCCTCGTCGGGTTCGTCGCGGCGGAGCGAGCCGTGCTCGACGGTGGAGCCGAAGGCGTGGTGGGTGTGTGAGCGACGAGTCCGGGGATCAGGGTGCCGCCACCTCCGTCGATCACCCGAGCCTCCGCCGCCGGTCGCGGGAATCCGGTCGGCGGCGGTGATGCGGTTGCGGGTCACGTCCGGTGCCGTCGAAGACCCCGGACACCGGTGAAGAGAGTCGTCTCGCTCATCCCGCGCTCCTGAAGGTGTGCCGCGTCTCGTCGAGGCCCCCGATGCCGCTGACCAGGGTGTCATCCGGGGTGAGGAAGCGCTGCGGGGTGCGGCGGTTGCCGACGCCCGCGGGCGTACCGGTGAAAAATCAGGTCGCCGGGGCGCAGCGGGCAGATCGCGCTGAGGCACGCGACCAGCTTCGGCACCGGGAAGATCATGTTCGAGGTGCGGTCGTGCCGGACTGCCTCCCCGTCCACAAGCGCCCTTCGGTGATCCACGGAATGGACTCGAACATGTCAAGGATCGAAGCGGTCGTGATCATAAGCCGATCGCGGGGTGGGGATCACGTGAGTTCCGCGAGGTTGTCCGGTAAGGTGCGGCGCATGTTCGCGCACTCGATCCAGAACTGGTGGTGGACCGCTCATCCGGCGGCCCACTGACTGCGCGTACGCAAGACTTCGCGAAGGCCGCCCGAGGGGCGGCCTTCGGCGTTTCCAGGGCCCGGCCGCTCCTCCTCGCTCACCGTGATCACCGTGATCACCGTGATCACCGTGATCACCGACGGAAGAGGAACCCATGGATCTGACCCGGCTCCCGTACGACGACCGGCCGTTCGCCCTGCTGCGCCGGCGCACGCCAGGCCTCCACGACCGGGACACGGTGGAGGTGCTGATCGGCCCGGTCACCACGTACGAGCGGCTCGCCGACATCCCCGACGAGGGGCTGGCGCTGGTCCCCTTCCGGCAGATCCGCGAACGCGGCTTCGACGTCCGTGACGACGGGACTCCGCTGTCGGTGCTGACGCCGGAGGAGTCGTACGAGCTGCCGCTGGAGCGGGCCCTCGCGCAGCTGCCCGCGCACGAGGTCCGGGTCGAGGGCGGCGGCTTCGACGTGGACGACGAGGAGTACGGGGAGATCGTCGGCCGGGTGCTGCGCGAGGAGATCGGGCGGGGCGAGGGCGCGAACTTCGTGATCCGGCGGACGTACGAGGGCTCGGTCCCGGGCTTCGGGCGCGCCGACGCGCTGGCGCTGTTCCGGCGGCTGCTGGAGGGCGAGCGGGGGGCGTACTGGACGTTCGTGGTGCACACCGGCGACAGGACGCTGGTCGGTGCCAGTCCCGAGGTGCATGTCCGGATGTCCGGCGGGACGGTCGTGATGAACCCGATCAGCGGGACGTACCGCTACCCGGCCGGGGGCCCGACGCCGGAGGATCTGCTGACCTTCCTCGCGGACGGCAAGGAGATCGAGGAGCTCTCGATGGTCGTCGACGAGGAGCTCAAGATGATGTGCACGGTCGGCGACATGGGCGGGGTCGTGGTCGGGCCCCGGCTGAAGGAGATGGCGCATCTCGCGCACACCGAGTACGAGTTGCGCGGACGGTCGTCGCTGGATGTGCGGGAGGTGCTGAGGGAGACCATGTTCGCCGCGACGGTGACCGGCTCGCCGGTGCAGAACGCCTGCCGGGTGATCGAGCGCCATGAGGTGGGCGGGCGTGGGTACTACGCGGGTGCGCTGGCCCTGGTGGGGAGGGATTCGGGGGGTGCGCAGACCCTGGACTCGCCGATCCTGATCCGTACCGCCGACATCTCGGCGGACGGGCGGCTGAAGGTGCCGGTGGGTGCCACGCTCGTGAGGGGGTCGGATCCGGCGGGTGAGGTCGCCGAGACGCACGCCAAGGCGGCGGGGGTGCTGGCGGCACTGGGCGTACGGCCCGGACGGCCGGGTCAGGAGCGGGTGGGGGCGGGGCCGGCGGAGGATCCGCGGGTGCGGGCGGCGCTTGACGGGCGACGGGGGGCCTTGGCGCCGTTCTGGCTGCGGATGCAGGAGCGGACGTCGGAGCTGTCGGGGCATGCGCTCGTCGTGGACGCCGAGGACACCTTTACCGCCATGCTCGCGCATCTGCTGCGGTCGTCGGGGCTGGAGGTGACGGTGCGGCGCTACGACGAGGCTGGGCTGCGGGAGGCTGTGCTCGCGCACGAGGGGGTGGTGGTGCTGGGGCCCGGGCCGGGGGATCCGGGGGATCTCGGTGATCCGAAGATGCGGTTTCTGCGGGGGCTGACGGGCGAGGTTGTGCGGGGGCATCGGTACGGGGTGCTCGGGGTGTGTCTCGGGCATGAGCTGATCGCGGCGGAGTTGGGCTTGGAGATCGTGCGGAAGGTGGTGCCCTGTCAGGGGGCTCAGACCGGGATCGATTTCTTCGGGCGGGGGGAGACCGTCGGGTTCTACAACAGCTTTGTGGCGCGTTGTGATGATGAGGCGGCGGTGGGGTTGGCTGCGCGGGGGGTCGAGGTCAGTCGTGATGTGAGTGGGGAGGTGCACGCGTTGCGGGGGGTCGGGTTCGCGGGGGTGCAGTTTCATCCGGAGTCGGTGTTGACGTTGGGTGGGGTGGGTGTGGTGCGGGAGTTGGTTGAGGGGGTTCAGTCCCTGCGGGCGCTCTAGGTTCCTCGCCCCCGCCGCCCCTACCCGTCCCATCCCCCAGGGGCTGCGCCCCTTCGACCCCCGATTTCGGCTGCGGGTTCGGTGGGGGCTTGTCGCGCAGTTCCCCGCGCCCCTCAAAAAGCAGGGGCTGCGCCCCTTGCTTTTCGCCTTTAGGGGCGCGGGGAACTGCGCGGGACCCCCACCCGCGCTCTTTCGTCGGCCTCAGCCGAAGAAGACGCCGACCTCCTCGTAGAGCTTCGGGTCGACCGTCTTCAATCTGGTCGTGGCGTCGGCGATGGGGACTCGGATGATGTCCGTGCCGCGGAGGGCGACCATTTTGCCGAAGTCGCGGTCGTGGACGGCGTCGATGGCGTGGAGGCCGAAGCGGGTGGCGAGCCAGCGGTCGAAGGCGGAGGGGGTGCCGCCGCGCTGGACGTGGCCGAGGACGGTGGTGCGGGCTTCCTTGCCCGTGCGCCGCTCGATCTCCTTGGCGAGCCATTCGCCGACGCCGGAGAGGCGGACATGTCCGAAGGAGTCGAGTGAGCCGTCCTTGAGGACCATCTCGCCGTCCTTCGGCATCGCCCCCTCCGCGACGACCACGATCGGCGCGTACGACGCCTTGAAGCGGGACGTCACCCAGGCGCACACCTTGTCGACGTCGAAGCGCTGCTCGGGGATGAGGATGGCGTTCGCGCCGCCGGCCAGGCCGGAGTGGATGGCGATCCAGCCGGCGTGGCGGCCCATCACCTCGACGACAAGGACGCGCATGTGCGATTCGGCGGTGGTGTGGAGGCGGTCGATCGCCTCCGTGGCGATGCCTACCGCCGTGTCGAAGCCGAAGGTGTAGTCCGTGGCGGAGAGGTCGTTGTCGATCGTCTTCGGGACGCCCACGCAGGGCACCCCGTACTCGTCCGACAGGCGCGCGGCCACACCGAGTGTGTCCTCGCCGCCGATGGCGATCAGCGCCTCTACCTCCTGCTTGGCCAGGTTGTCCTTGATCCGGCGGATGCCGTTCTCCTGCTTGAGGGGGTTGGTGCGCGAGGAGCCGAGGATGGTGCCGCCGCGGGGCAGGATGCCGCGCACGGCGGGGATGTCGAGGCGGACGGTGTCGTTCTCCAGCGGACCCCGCCAGCCGTCCCGGAAGCCGACGAAGTCGTAGCCGTACTCCTGGACGCCCTTGCGGACGACGCCCCGGATGACGGCGTTGAGCCCGGGGCAGTCGCCGCCTCCGGTCAGTACTCCGACGCGCATGGAAATGTCCCTTCGCCGCGGTTGCCTGGTGAGGGTCACGCTAATAGTGATCCAGGTCACTTCGGCATGTACGGGAGGTCAATTCCGGTGAATTGCTGCTGATTGAGGGTGAGTTGATCGGAGTTGATCAAATCGCCTTCACTCTATGGGGTGATTCGTGCTGTTTACTCGTCGTCGAGACCGCGTTCTATGGCATAGCGGACCAGCTCGACCCGGTTGTGGAGCTGGAGCTTGCCGAGAGTGTTCTGGACGTGGTTCTGGACGGTGCGGTGGGAGATGACGAGGCGTTCGGCGATCTGCTTGTAGCTCAGGCCCTTGGCGACCAGGCGGAGCACCTCGGTCTCGCGGTCGGTGAGTTGCGGCGCCTTGGGCTCGTCGGCGCCCGGCGCGGGGGCGGGTTCGGAGGCGAGGCGGCGGTACTCGCCGAGGACCAGGCCCGCGAGGCCGGGGGTGAAGACGGGGTCGCCGACGGCGGTGCGGCGTACCGCGTCGATCAGCTCCTCGGTCGAGGCCGACTTCAGCAGGTAGCCCGTCGCGCCGGACTTCACCGCCTCCAGGACGTCCGCGTGCTCGCCGCTCGCCGACAGGACGAGGACGCGCAGGGCCGGGTTGGCGCCGACCAGTTCCTTGCAGACCTGGACTCCGGGCTTCGCGGGCAGGTTCAGGTCCAGTACGAGGACGTCGGGCGCGACGGCCCGGGCGCGGCGCACGGCCTGCTCGCCGTCGCCCGCCGTGGCGACCACGTCGAAGCCGGACTCGGCCAGGTCGCGGGCGACGGCGTCGCGCCACATGGGGTGGTCGTCGACCACCATGACCCTGATCGGGCCGCCCGGCCGGTCCTGTCCGTCCACTCCGTTCACCGGCTTGTCCTCCGTCACCGCTTCTCCGCCTTCCCCCGTGTGTTCTTCGGCCCCTCGGAGGCCTTCGGTACCTTCAGTTCCACTTCCGTGCCCTGGCCCGGGACCGAGATCAGCTCGGCCGTGCCGCCGATGTCGCGCAGCCGTCCCCGGATGGACAGGGCCACGCCGAGCCGCCCTTCGCCCTCGGCCTGGGCGAGCCGGCCCTCGGGGATACCGGGACCGTCGTCCCGTACGGTCACGATGATCTCGTCCGGCCAGTCCTCGACCAGGATCCAGGCCCGGGCCTCGGCCCCGGCGTGTGCTCGTACGTTGTCCAGGGCGGCGCCGACGGCCGCCGCCAGCTCCCGGGCGGCCGGCGGGGCGAGCGGCACCGGGGCGCCGGGCTCGGAGAAGGTGACCTTCGCGCCGGCGTACGCGGCGAGGAGGGCCCGCAGGTCCACGGGGCCCGCCGTGCCGTCCCCGGCGTCCGGTTCCTCCACCGCCCGGACGAGCGCGCCCTCGGCCGCGTCCTCCGAGATCCGGGAGACCGGGACCAGGCCGCCGGAGACCAGGGTGCGCAGCGCGACCTCCTGCTCGCCCGCCATCCGGCCGATCTCCGCCGCCTCGCCGCCGAGCGCGGTGCCGCGCCGCTGGACCATGGCGAGGACCTGCAGCACGCCGTCGTGGATGTCCCGGGCGAGACGTTCCCGTTCGCGGGTGGCGGCCTCGATCTCCAGGGCGCGGGCGAGGGTGCGCTCGGAGGCGCGGGCGACCTCGACGACGTATCCGATGGCGATGGAGGCGACCCACACCAGCACCACGTTGTGGATGGTGTCGCGGGTGGGGGCGCCGCGGTGGACGAGGTTGGCGACGGCGACGAGCGTGGAGGCGAAGGCGGCCCAGCGCCAGCCGCCCTTGATGGCGAAGGCCAGCACCGCGCCGGCTGTCCATATCGAGGGCAGCGTCGGGCCGCCGGTCTCCACCCTCGCGGCCGAGTCGGCGAACCGGGTGAGCAGGATGCCGACGAGCGCGATGGTGAGGTCCGCGGCGAGGAACCGCTTGGTGCAGTTGGCGGCGCTCGCGACCTTGGGCAGCGTCCCCAGCGTCCAGCCGGCCAGCACCGCGAAGTAGGCGATGGCCAGCCAGGGGCGCGCGAAACCGTCGTACGCAGAGACGAAGAGGCCGACCGCGTAGACCATCGTCAGGACGCGGTAGCCGGTGAGCGCGCGCCACAGCGGCTGCTCGACCGACATCCGCATGACTCGCTCACGCTCAGGCATGTCCCCCCATTTCTGGCGCGCCCCTGCGGCTCACTCGCCGTGCGGCGCCCCCGTGCCGTCGCGTCCGGGAAACGTGACCGTACCCGGGAACACGGCCGTCACGAACCCGCGCGGTCCTGGTCCGTCCGGGACTTCTGCGCCTGGTCCTCGGCCGCCTGGTCCTCGGCCGCCTGATCCTTGGCCGCCTGGTCCTTGGCCGCCTGGTCCTTCTCGGCCTTGGCGAGGGCGGCCCTGGCGGCCTTGTCGGACTCCTTCTCGGCCTTGGCCGCGTCCGCGATCTGCCGCTTGGCGGCGGTCGCGTAGATGTCGACGTACTCCTGGCCGGAGAGCTTCATGATCTCGTACATGACCTCGTCGGTCAGGGCCCGCAGGACGAAGCGGTCGTGCTCCATGCCCTGGTAGCGGCTGAAGTCCAGCGGCTTGCCGATGCGGATGCCGGGGCGCATCAGCTTCGGCATCACCTGCCCCGGCGGCTGGATCTTCTCCGTGTCGATCATGGCTACGGGGATGACGGGCGCGCCGGTGGCGAGGGCCACGCGCGCGAGGCCGCCGGGCTTGCCCCGGTAGAGGCGGCCGTCGGGCGAGCGGGTGCCCTCCGGGTAGATACCGAACAGCTCACCGCTCTCGATGACCTGTATGCCGCTCTTGATGGCGGCCTCGCCCGCGCCGCGCGCGCCGGAGCGGTCCACCGGGAGCTGGCCGACACCCTTGAAGAAGGCCGCCGTCAGCTTGCCCTTGAGGCCGGGCGTGGTGAAGTACTCCGCCTTCGCGATGAAGGTGACCTTGCGGTCGAGGACCGCGGGCAGGAAGAACGAGTCCGAGAAGGAGAGGTGATTGCTCGCGAGGATCGCGGCGCCCTCGGCCGGGATGTTCTCCAGGCCTTCCACCCAGGGCCTGAAGGTGACCTTGAGCGGTCCCCCGATAGCGACCTTCATCGCGCCGTACAACAACCGAGTGCCTCTCTGTGTTCCGTGGGTCAGACCTTAACCCGGACGCCTGAGGAAGCGACCGACAGGCCCTGCCGGTGTCGGCCCCCCACCGCGCGAAGCCCCTGGTCGGTGTCAGTGCGGTCGCGTACGGTGAACCACATCCGGACTCGTTCACCCCCTTCTCACTTCTCATGAACAGGAGACCGAAACGTGCCGGTCCTTCCCGGAGCCGAGCCCTACCGCCACGAGGGCGGGAAGGTCGGAGTCCTCCTCTGCCACGGCTTCACCGGTACCCCGCAGTCGCTCCGCCCCTGGGCCGAGTACCTCGCCGCGCGCGGTCTGACCGTCGCCCTGCCCCTGCTGCCGGGACACGGCACGCGCTGGGAGGACATGCGGATCACCGGCTGGCAGGACTGGTACGCGGAGGTGGACCGCGAGCTGCGGGCCCTGCGCGAGCGCTGTACGCGGGTCTTCGTGGCGGGGTTGTCCATGGGCGGCGCGCTGGCGCTGCGGCTGGCCGCGAAGCACGGGGACGCGGTGGACGGCGTGATCGTCGTCAACCCGGCGAACAAGGTGCACGGCCTCGCCGCCCACGCCCTGCCCGTCCTGCGTCACCTCGTGCCCACCACCAAGGGCATCGCGAGCGACATAGCGAAGGAGGGCGTCGAGGAGCTCGGGTACGCCCGGGTGCCACTGCACGCGGCGCACTCGCTGCGTATCTTCTTCCGCCTCCTCGACGGCGAACTGCCCCAGGTCACCCAGCCGTTGCTGCTGCTGCGCAGCCCGCAGGACCATGTGGTGCCGCCCGCCGACTCCGAGCGGGTGCTCGGCCGGGTGTCGTCGACGGACGTCACGGAGATCCTGCTGGAACAGAGCCACCATGTCGCGACGTTGGACCACGACGCGGACCGGATCTTCGAGGCGAGCCACGCGTTCGTCACCCGGCTCGTGAAGGAGTCCGGGGCGGAACCGCTGAAGAAGTCCGAGACGGAATCCGTACAGCAGTCCGAGACAGGGTCCGTGGAGCAGTCCGGTGCGGGAACCGCGGAGCAGAGGGAAGGGACGGCCACTGGTGGCTGAGCACGACTCCGAGCGTGAGCCGGAGGAGCAGGGAGCGCCCCTCGGTGAGCGCCACGGAGACTCGCGGGGCGACTCCCCGGGCGGTGCCTCGGGCGGCTCCGCGGGCGTCCCGCCCGGCAAGTCGCCGGACGAGGAGCAGCACGTGCCGTTCGACGAGGACGCCGCGTGGCAGGCGATCGTCGCCGGGTTCGGCACTGAGCCGCCCGACCCGCCGGGCGCCAAGCCGTTCAAGTCGGTGGAGGACCTGGCTTTGCCGGAGCCCGAGCCGGAGGAGAACACCGACAAGCCCTCCGGCCCCGCCGCCGGCCCCGCGTCCCCGAAGCCGCTGGGCAGTTCGGTCGCGTTCGCCCCGGGCGTCGGCTCCGGGCCGCGCGACTACAGCGTGCCGGAGCCGGTCGGCGAGGACCCGGACAAGGGTGACGAGGACTCCGACGACGACCATGACGACGGCGAGGGGCACTTCGTACCGCCGGAGCCGCCCCCGCTGCCGGAGGCCGACGCGACCGTCAAGTTCGCCTGGCTGGGGGTGGCCGGCGGCCCGGTCCTGCTGCTGCTCGCCGTCCTGCTCGGCTGGGAGATGACCTGGTGGCTCACCACCCTCGGCATCGGCGGCTTCCTCGGCGGCTTCGCCACGCTGGTGATGCGGATGAAGGGTGACGACGAGGACGACGACGATCCGGGGCGGGGCGCGGTCGTCTGACCTTCGCCACCGCTGGACGAGGGCCCGCCCGGGAGCGTTCCGGCGGGCCCTCGCCGTTGCCGTACGACGGCCGCGCACGTCTCCCGCCGTGGTCGCCGCAGGGCGGAATGGAACTCGATCGCGGCGAGCGGCGAAGTAGTAGGGGTGAGCAACCCGAACGAGCCCAAGCCTTCGAGGCCTTCGGACGAACGAAAGGAGCCCCGATGACCGTCGGACCACCGGGCGTCGGCACTCGCGACAAGGATCGCGAGGACAGTGATGCCCGCGTGATCGAGCGGTCCTGGGACGAGCCCGAGCTGTTCGCCGTCCTCTACGACCGGTACGCCGACGCCGTGCACCGTTACGCGGCGCGGCGGCTCGGTCCCGAGGCGGCGGAGGATCTGACGGCGGAGACCTTCTTCACCGCCTTCCAGCGGCGGCACACGTACGACCCGGGGCGGGCCGACGCCCGTCCCTGGCTGTTCGGTATCGCCACCAACCTCGTGGGCCGGCACCGTCGGGCCGAGGCACGCCGGTTCAAGGCGCTGTCCCGGCTGCCGGTGCCGGTGGAGCACGAGGAGCCGGTCGCGGACCGGGCGGTCGCCAGGGCCGGTGCCACGGGGGTGCGCCGGGACCTGGCCGCCGCGCTGGCCGGGCTGTCCGCCCGGCACCGCGATGTGGTGCTGCTGGTGGCCTGGGCCGGCCTCGACTACGAGGAGGCGGCCCAGGCCCTCGGCGTGCCCGTCGGCACGATCAGATCCCGGCTGAACCGGGCTCGCGGCAGATTGCGCGAAGCACTGGGCGGATCCGATCCGACCGCTTTCCGAGAGGCAGACGCCCATGCGTGACATCGACGAACCGAGGGACCTGCGGGACCTCGCCGCCTTCGACGCGGGGGCTCCCCCGCTCGACGACGAGACCCGGCGGCGGGGACGGGCCCGCCTGGTCGCCGCGATCACCGCACCCGGTGCGGACCGCGCGACTCGTACGACGGGCCGGCCCGCCTCACCGGTACGCCGCCGCCCGGTCCTGCGCATCGCGCTGACCTGCGTGGTCACCGGCGCGGTGACGGTCGGTGTCCTGGTCGCCGTGCAGCCCGACGACGGCGGCGACGGCCGGGGGAAGACCGCGAAGCCGCCGGTCGCGAGTACGCCGCCGATGCGGAACGTGAGCGCGCGGACCGTGCTCAATGGGGCGGCCGCGTACGCACGGAAGCACGAGCGGACGGTGAGCCCGCGGGACGACCAGTTCATCTACACCAAGGAGATCATCAAGGAGACCAACCAGAAGACCGGGAAGACGAAGACCCACGTCGACGAGATCTGGCGGTCAGTGGACGGCTCCAAGCGGTCCTGGATCATGGAGATCGGCAAGGGGTGGTGGTCACCGCCGCTGGCGGACAACGAGAGCGTCTGGCCGCCGCAGGACTGGGGCACGCTGCGGGCGCTGCCGACCGACCCGGAGCAGCTGATCCTCGAGATGCAGGACAGGTTCTTCGGGCTGAAGGAGAAGAACACCTCGCTGGACAAGATCACGGATCAGGAGTGGTCGCAGATCCACTTCAGCCTCGTCGGGCTGCTGAAGCTGGTCCCGGTGACGCCGGAGGGGCTGCGGCCTGCGGCGTACGAGGCGCTGGGCATGGTGCCGGGGGTCAAGGCGGTGCCGAACCAGAAGGACGCCAAGGGGCGGGTCGGCGTGGCCATCACGTACGACGACTCCACACTCCCCGCAGGCGTGCCGAGTTCCGGGAGCTACTTCATCTTCGACCCGGTGACCTTCGAGTTCCTCGGTTTCCGTGACGAGCGCACTTCGGGTGACGGCGAGGACATGAAGACGTACACCCAGCTCTCGTACCTGGACAGCTGGGCGGTCGTCGACAAGGTCAAGCAGTATCCGTCGGCCGCGGGCTAGGCCTCGGCGGGCACTCTGAGGGCGGCCAGGACCGGCAGGTGGTCCGTGGCCGCCCTCAGGTCGTCCTCGGTGATGCCGGGGTGGTCCAGGGGGACGCCGCAGCCGAGGACCTCTACGCCGGGGGTGGCCAGGATCGCGTCGATGCGCTGGTGGGGGTCGGTGGGCGTGGAGGTGTACTCCGTGCCCCAGGGGGTGGTGGTCCAGCAGTCCTGGAGTTCGCCCGCCAGGCGCCGGAACGTGCGGCCGTCCGGGCGTTCGTTGAGGTCGCCGCCCGCCACCGCGTGCGCCACGCCCAGGCCGGCCAGGTGGTCGAGGAGCAGGCCGCCCTGCTCGTACCGCTCGTCCTTCTGGAGGGAGAGGTGGCAGGACAGGACGCCGAGGCGGGCGCGGCCGAAGCGGACCACTGCCGTGGCGAAGCCGCGCCTGTGCAGGCCGGGGGTGAGGGGGAGCAGGACGTCCTCTGTGTGTTCCACCGTGGCGCGGAGGTCGCACAGCAGCGCGGGGCCTGAGGCGGTGGCGCCGCCGGAGAGGGTGACGAGGCCGGAGGCGGCGGCGAGCCTCGCGAGTTTCTTCTGCCAGCGGAAGAAACGGGGGGCTTCCTGGATGAGGACCAGGTCGGGGGCGCAGGCGGTGATCACTCGGGCGAGGGCGGTGGTGTCGTCGCGCATGGAGCGGATGTTGTAGCTGAGCACGCGGATGGTTGCCGAACCGTCGGGGTTGGTGCGGGAGTTGGGCAGCGGCGTCATGTGGATCAATGTACGCCCAAGAGCTCGGGTGCATTTGTCCGTTTGCGGCTGCCGGTGCGTCGTGGCTTTGCTGCTCGCCCACGCGGCGGAGCCGCATATCGGTACAGCCCCGCGCCCCTGAAGGGCGCGGGGCTGCCGCTGACCGGGAGTTACATGATCGGGTCGGGTTCTCTCGCCAGGTCCGCCGCGCCCACCAGTCCCGCCTCGTTGCCCAGCTCCGCGGCGATGACGTCGGCGACCGGGCGCCAGTTGCCGCCCACGAGCCAGCGTTTGTAGGACTTGCGGATGGGGTCGAGGACCAGTTCGCCCTCGTCGGAGAGGCCGCCGCCGACGATGAAGGCGGACGGGTCGAAGAGGGAGGCGAGGTCGGCGAGGCCGGCGCCGGCCCAGCGGGCGAGTTCGCGGTAGGAGTCGACGGCGACGGGGTCGCCCTGGCGGGCGGCCATGGAGATGTGCTTGCCCTCGATGCCGTCGGGGTTGCCGTCGCCGAGGCCGAGGAGGATCTCGGCGTGTTCGGGGGTGGCGTTGGCGCGCTGCTTGGCGTACCTCACCAGCGCCCGCCCGGACGCGTACTGCTCCCAGCAGCCCTGGCTGCCGCAGCCGCAGAGCAGACCGTCGGGGACCATGCGGATGTGGCCGAACTCGGCGGCCACGCCGTAGTGCCCGCGGCGCAGCTTGTTGCCGATGATGATGCCGCCGCCGAGGCCGGTGCCGAGGGTGATGCAGATGACGTTGCGGTGGCCCTTGCCGGCGCCGAACTTGTACTCGCCCCACGCCGCCGCGTTGGCGTCGTTCTCCACGACGACCGGCAGGCCCACGCGGGTCTCGACCTTCTCCTTCAACGGCTCGTTGCGCCAGTCGATGTTGGGGGCGAAGTAGACCGTCGAACGCTGACGGTCCACGTAGCCGGCCGCGCCGATACCGACACCGACGATCTCGTGTCCGGCTCGCGCGCCCTCGACGGCGGCGGCGATGGCGTCCACGATCCCCTCGGGCGTGCCCGGGGTCGGCACCTTGTGGGTCGAGAGGATGTTGCCTTCCTCGTCGACCACACCGGCCGCGATCTTGGTACCGCCGATATCGACGCCGATGGTGAGTCCCATGAATCCCTCAGTTTCGGTCGAGCCCCGCTACGGCCAACCGTACCCGAGGCCCTGCCCCGGAACTCCCTGCGTCCGCCGGGCGGACGGGACCGGTGTCAGTCCAGGTCGATGCGTTCTCCGGGGCCCGGATCGTCGCCCTCGCCGCGCCCTTCCCGGTGGGCGGCGTCCCGGTTCGTCCAGCGGCGCTCCTGGGTCTCGACGGCGGAGCGGTACGCGGCGAGCAGTTCGTTGCCGGCGGCGGCCAGATGGTCGAAGACGTCCGGATTGCGCTCGATGACGGGTTCGACGGCGGCCTTGGCCTGGCGGACGACCTGGGTGACCATCTGCTGGGCCGCTCCCCCGGCCACCGCGCCGAGCAACGGCGACTGCAGTCCGGAGAGCTTGTCGGCGACGGTGTCGACCAGCTTGCGCAGTTCCTCGGCTGCCGAGCCCGGCGGCGGTCCGTACTGCGCCCGGCGGCGGGCCTTCTCGGCGGCGAGGTCCTCCTCGCACGCCGTGGCCCAGGCGTCGGAGTCGCTCACCCGGGGCCGGTCGGTCTCCCGCGCCCGGTCGCCGGCGTGTGCCTGCTCGGCCGTCCGCGCCTCCTCGGCCGCGTCGTCCCGAGCGGCGTCGGACGTGGGGCGCTCTTCGCTCATGGCGGGCTCCTGCCTACGGTTCGTACCTTCGACGTTACCCGAACGGGCGTATGCGGTTCACCGGGTCCGGGGCCACAACTGCGGGTCCGGCGCGAAACGGATCCTCAAGCAGCCGTCGCGCAGGGCCGCGCCGTCGACGGTGCAGCGGCGCAGCGCCGACGGCAGCGGAACAATACGGCGGAACTGCCCCGCCGTGACGACCAACTCGTCGCCCCGCCGGATGAGATCCAGCTCGTCGCGTATCGCGCCGGGCAGCGGGATGTGCCAGACGAGCACGCCCTCGCCGCCGAGGTGGTCCATGACGGGCCACTCGACGCGGGCGGGCGCGTCACCGGCGCCGGGTGCGTCGAGGGCGGCGAGGTCGTCGGTGCCGCGCGGGTCCCGGCCGAGGTGGGCGACCTCTCGTACGGGATGGATCTGCCGCCACTCCTCGACGGCCTTCCGCTGCTGGGCGGCCAGGGCGCCGAGCCAGGTGTCGTGCGTGGCCCCGGGGAGGATGCGGTTGGCGACGACCGTGTCCACGGGCAGGGCGCGCAGGGCGAGTCCGATGCTCGCGAGGCGTACGTGGTCGGTGCCGGCCGGTCCCGGCTCCGCGACCAGCCGTACGGTCGTGCCGGGGTCCTCGACCACCGCCGCGACGGCGGCCAGCTCCACGTCCCACCGGCCGGCCGTCTCGTACAGCCACTCCGCCGGCATGGGCACTCCGGCGAGGCGTCCGAGCATCGGCCGCAGCGCGCGGGCGGCCTGTCGCTCGGGCGGGAGCAGCCGTCGCAGATAGCGCCGCAGCTCCTCCGGCAGGCCGAGCAGGGCGAGTGCCTGCGGGGCGGGCGGCAGATCGACGACGAGCAGGTCGTAGGAGTCGGAGAGCGCGGCGTCGCGCAGTGCGCGCAGGAGAGCGAGTTCCTCGGCACCGGGGAGGGGTGTGAGTTCCTCGGCGTCGAGCCGGCCGGCGCCCAGCAGGTCCAGCACGGACGTGGCCCGGTCCTGGAAGGCGACGAGGTCCTCACGGAAGTCCTCCGCCGCGTCGGGCCGCCAGGCGGTGAGGTTCGGTTCGATCCGGACGGGTTCCGCCCCGGTCGCCCGCCCCAGCACGGCACCCAGGCTGTCGATCCGGTCCGCGCTCAGCACGAGCGTCCGCGTGCCCGCACGCGCCGCCGCCAGCCCCGTGGCCGCCGCGACCGTCGTACGGCCGCCGCCGCCTTGCCCGGTGATCAGGATGGTGCGCATGAGGGTGAACGGTAACTCAGCGCAGCGGACACCCGTTACCGCTGGCTGCCCGCAGCCGACGAGCCGGGGCCGCGCCCCGAAAGGGGCGCGGGGAACCGCGCGACCGGCCACGGACGACCCGCACCCACGACCGCGCGTCCCGCCGAGCTACCGCGCGTCCGACTCGACCCGCTTCTTCAGCCCCGCCAGTGCCCGGTCGATGATGACCTTCTCCGCCTTGCGCTTGATCATCCCGAGCATGGGGATCTTGACGTCGACGGTGAGCTGGTACGTCACCTCGGTCACCGTGTCGTTGACCGGCTTGAGGATGTAGGTGCCGTCGAGGGAGCGGAGCATCTGGGACTTGACCAGCGTCCAGGAGACCTCGTTCGCCCCGGACCAGGTGTAGGCCAGCGTCTGGTCGTCCTTGATCGCACCCGCGTCCATGACGAGCCGGACCTGCTCGGCGCGGCCCTGGCCGTCCGTCGCCAGCACCTCCGCCTCCTTCACCTCGCCCGTCCAGTCCGGGTAGCGGGCGAAGTCGGCGATCACTCCCATGACGTCGGCCGCCGCAGCCTCGATCGTGATGCTCGAACTGGTGAATTCCGCCATCGCGGTGGCTCCTCCAGGGACTGTCCGGTGAGGGAGGTGGGTGGGCACGTATATGCAGCGTGAAGGCTACCGCGCGCGGAGACTCACCATTCCAGCGCCCACGGCTTCCCGCTGCCGGCGAAGTGCCCGACGTTCACGCACTCCGTCGCCCCGATGCGCATCCGCCGCACCAGCGGCTGGTGGACGTGCCCGAAAAGGGAGTACCGGGGCCTTGTCTTGCGGATCGCCTCCAGCAGCGCCCGGCTCCCCCGCTCGAAACGGCGCGCCACCATGTCGTACACCAGCTCAGGGACCTCCGGCGGGATGTGCGTGCAGAGCACGTCGACCTCTCCCACCGCCTCGATCTTCGCCGCGTACTCCTCGTCGCTGATCTCGTAGGGGGTCCGCATGGGGGTCCGCAGGCCGCCGCCCACGAATCCGAAGACCCGGCCGCCGATCTCCACCCGCTCGCCGTCCAGCACGGTCGTGCCCGGTGCGGCGTATTCCGGCCAGAGCATCGGCATATCGACATTGCCGTAGGTGGCGTACGTCGGTGTCGGGAAGGCCGCGAACATCTCGGCGTACTGCTTGCGCACCGCCTTCTCGATCACGGCGGCCCGCTCCCCGCCGACCCCCGCCCACAGCCGGATGCCGAGTTCGCGCGCGTCCTCGAAGCGCCGGGCGGTGCGCAGCTCGACGAGGCGGGTGGCGTTCTCGACGCCGAAGAGGTCGGGGAAGATGCCGCGGGAGTGGTCGGCGTAGTCGAGGAAGAGGACCAGGTCACCCAGACACACCAGGGCGTCGGCGCCCTCACCCGCTCGGGCCAGGTCGCGCGCGTTGCCGTGCACGTCGCTGACCACATGGACGCGTGTCTTGCGGTTTCCGCCTGGTGTGGGTGCCATGACGATCAAGCGTAGGCCTGTGCGGCATACGTGAACAGAGCCGGTCGGGCCCGCCGGTTACTGGCCAGTCAGTAAGTGAGGGGATTATTGTTCCGGGGAGAACCCCCCATGTGTGACGCGGAGAACATCTCGCCGGACCCCCCTCGCGGAGAAGCCATACCGGCGGGTAACGTCCGGGCAGTCCAGTTGTGCTCAGGTTTTCAACCAGTGAGGGAACCAAGGGGACCTGAGCGCTCGCCCCAGCCTTGGACCGGACCGTCGCATCCCACACAGAGTCGTGGCGCCGGCGCCCTATGAGGAGCAGCAGTCTTGCGCGAGTTCAGCCTTCCGGCTTTGTACGAGGTCCCTACGGACGGCAATCTGACCGACATCGTCCGGAGAAACGCCGCGCAGCATCCCGATGTCGCCGTCATCGCCCGCAAGGTGGACGGCGCCTGGCAGGACGTCGACGCCGTCCAGTTCCTCACCGAGGTGCGGGCGGCCGCGAAGGGGTTCATCGCCGCCGGCGTCCAGCCGGGTGACCGGGTCGCACTGATGTCGCGTACCCGATACGAGTGGACGCTGCTGGACTTCGCGATCTGGTCGGCCGGCGCGGTCACCGTGCCGGTGTACGAGACCAGCTCGCCGGAGCAGGTGCAGTGGATCCTCGCCGACTCGGGCGCGACCGCCATGATCGTGGAGCTGGACGGGCACACGGCGGCCGTCGAGTCGGTGCGCGACCAACTGCCGGCGCTGAAGCACGTCTGGCAGATCGAGGGCGGCGGGGTGGAGGAGCTGGGGCGCCTCGGCCAGGGCGTCACCGACGAGGCCGTCGAGGAGCGCAGCTCGCTGGCGAAGGCGGACGACCCGGCGACCATCGTCTACACGTCCGGGACCACCGGCAGGCCCAAGGGCTGTGTGCTCACCCACCGCAGCTTCTTCGCCGAGTGCGGGAACGTGGTGGAGCGGCTACGGCCGCTGTTCCGTACGGGCGAGTGCAGTGTCCTGCTGTTCCTGCCGCTCGCCCATGTGTTCGGCCGGCTGGTGCAGGTCGCGCCGATGATGGCGCCGATCAAGCTGGGCACCGTACCGGACATCAAGAACCTCACCGACGAGCTGGCCTCCTTCCGGCCGACGCTGATCC
This sequence comes from Streptomyces adelaidensis, assembly GCF_016598475.1. Lineage (GTDB taxonomy): Bacteria > Actinomycetota > Actinomycetes > Streptomycetales > Streptomycetaceae > Streptomyces > Streptomyces adelaidensis. The sequence goes on along the minus strand of NZ_JAEMUX010000031.1, from coordinate 67,132 downwards.
TCGGTGTGCCGCGGGTCTTCGAGAAGGTCTACAACTCGGCGCGGGCCAAGGCGCAGGCGGACGGCAAGGGCAAGATCTTCGACAAGGCCGCGGACACGGCGATCGCGTACAGCAAGGCGCTGGACACCGCGTCGGGCCCGGCCCTCGGTCTGAAGATCAAGCACAAGGTGTTCGACAGGCTCGTCTACAGCAAGCTGCGCGCGGTGCTGGGTGGCAAGGGCGAGTACGCGATCTCGGGCGGCGCCCCGCTGGGCGAGCGCCTGGGCCACTTCTTCCGCGGCATCGGCTTCACGGTCCTGGAGGGCTACGGCCTGACCGAGTCCTGTGCGGCGACCGCGTTCAATCCCTGGGACCGCCAGAAGATCGGGACGGTCGGGCAGCCGCTGCCGGGTTCCGTCATCCGGATCGCGGACGACGGGGAGGTGCTGCTGCACGGCGAGCACCTGTTCAAGGAGTACTGGAACAACCCGGGCGCGACCGAGGAGGCGCTGGCCGACGGCTGGTTCCACACCGGTGACATCGGCACCCTCGACGAGGACGGCTACCTCAGGATCACCGGCCGCAAGAAGGAGATCATCGTCACCGCGGGCGGCAAGAACGTCGCCCCGGCCGTGATCGAGGACCGTATCCGGGCGCACGCGCTGGTCGCGGAGTGCATGGTGGTGGGTGACGGGCGGCCGTTCGTGGGCGCGCTGATCACCATCGACGACGAGTTCCTGGGCCGTTGGGCCGCCGAGCACGGCAAGCCCGCGGGCTCCACCGCGGCGTCGCTGAGTGCGGACGCCGATCTGAACGCGGCCGTCCAGGCCGCGATCGACGACGGCAACGCCGCGGTTTCGAAGGCGGAATCGGTGCGGAAGTTCCGCATTCTGTCCTCCCAGTTCACGGAGGATTCGGGCCACCTGACGCCGTCTTTGAAGCTCAAGCGCAACGTGGTGGCGAAGGACTACGCGGACGAGATCGAGGCGATCTACCAGAAGTGACCCGCACAGGCCGGTTGGCTCATGGCGCGGTGTCCTCGGCGAGGACCCGCGCCATCGTGCGTTCGGCGAGCGCGGTGATCGTGACGAACGGGTTCACCCCGATCGAGCCGGGCACCAGCGCGCCGTCGGTGACATACAGCTTCGAATACCCCTTGACCCTCCCGTAGTCGTCGGTCGCCTTCCCCAGCACGCAGCCGCCCAGCGGGTGGTACGTGAAGTCGTCGGCGAACACCTTGTTGGACGAGCCGAACAGGTCGTACCGGTAGATCGTGCTGTTGGCCGAGTTGATCCGGTCGAAGAGCTTCTTGGCCATGGAGACGGAGACCGCGCTCTGGGCGGCGCTCCAGCCGAGTTTCGCCGAGTCGCTCGCGGCGTCGTAGGTGAAGGACGCGCGCTCCGGGTTCTTGGTGATCGCCAGGTAGAGGCTGACCCAGTGTTCGAGGCCGGTGGGCAGCGGGGCGATCTCGGCGAAGACGGGGTTGGACGTGTTGGCCCAGTCGTCGATGCCCAGGACCGGCATGGTCGACTGGTTCGCGCCGACCGTGTCCCACAGGTGGTTGGCCCGACCGAGCATCACGTTGCCGTTGCCGCCCCAGCCCGCGCCGACGCCGGCGTCCAGCGCCGGGAGGGTGCCCTTCGCCCGGGCCCGGACGAGGAGTTCGGTGGTGCCGACGCTGCCGGCGCCGAGGAACAGATAGGTGCAGCCGTACTCCTTGGTCTCGACGACCGTGCCCGTGCCGTCGACGCGGTCGACGGTGACGACGTACGTGCCGTCGCTGAGCCGGCGGATGCCCCTGGCCCGCTCCATGGTGTGGATGGTGACGTTCCCGGTGCCGAGGGCGGCGGCGAGGTACGTCTTGTCGAGGCTGCGCTTGCCGTGGTTGTTGCCGTAGATGACCTCGCCGGCGAGGGCGGACTTGGTCGCGGTGCCGGCCGCCTCGCGCTCCATGTACGCGAAGTCGTAGACGCTCGGTACGAAGGTGGTCCTGAGGCCGGTCTTCTCGGCGTGGGTCCGGGAGATCCGGCTGAAGCGGTACCACTCCGTGGACTCGAACCAGGCGGGGTCGACGGTGTTGACGCCGAGCATGGCGCGGGCGCGCGGGAAGTACGTGGAGTACATCTCGGCGGTGTTGACGGTCGGGAACTGCTCGGCGAAGTACGACTGGAGGGGGGTGACGGCCATGCTGCCGTTGACCAGTGAGCCGCCGCCGACGCCGCGGCCGAGGAACACGGACATGTTGGCGTAGCGGACCCGGTCCAGGACGCCGGGGTACGGGTTGATGTCCTGGTTGACGACGTCCAGCCACAGGAAGGTGGCGAGTGGGGCCTCGGTGCGGGTCTTGAACCACATGGACCGCTCGTCCGGCTCCCTGGTCGAGCAGAAGATCTTGCCGTCGGAGCCGGGGGTGTTCCAGAGTCTGCCCATCTCCAGGACGACCGTGCGGATGCCGGCCTGGCCGAGGCGGAGGGCGGCGACGGCGGCGCCGTAGCCGGAGCCGATGACGATCGCGGGGGCGGTGTCGACTGCCTCGGGCTCGACCGCCCTGGCCGACTGGAGGCCGACGCGGGTGAGGCCGAGGGTGGCCGCGGTCTGTAGCGCGGCCATACCAAGTATGTGACGTCTCGTCAGCTGACGCTGCATCAGTTTTGCTGTCATGTGCGCAGCATGTGCGGATTTTTCGGCTCCGACTAGGGGCTTTGCCGAACTGGGGGCGTGTTGGGGGGTGCGGGGGGCTCTTTGGGTGTGGCTGGGGGTTGGTCTGTGCCTGGTCTGTGCCTGATCGCGCCGTTCCTCGCGCCTCTTGTGGGGTGGGGGAGAGTTTTCAAAGTTTCTGCCAAGAGGGCGGGGGGCCGATTTTGCTTGGCTCACTTGCGTCACTGCGGTCCCGTGCTCTGCCGGACCGGGGGGCGCGTCAGGGGGTGCGGGGTGCGCATCGGGGCGGCGGGTGCGGGTCGTCTGGGGCGGGTCGTCTGGGGCGGGTCGTCTGGGGCGGGTCGTCTGGGGCGGGTCGTCTGGGGCTGGTCGTCTGGGGCGGGTCGTCTGGGGCGGGTCGTCTGGGGCTGGTCGTCTGGGGCGGGTCGCGCAGTTCCCCGCGCCCCTTATGGGGCGGGGCTGCGGCAGGGCCCGCTCGAGCCGCTCGCGGCCCTGCCGGCTCCAGCGCCTCAGGGGGTGCCAGGGGCGCATCGGGGGCGGCCGTCGGGCCGTGGGGGGCTGATCGCGCCGTTCCCCGCGCCCCTTGCGGGGCCGGGCTGCGGCAGGGTGCGCTCGAGCCCGCTCGCGGCACTGCCGGCTCCAGCGCCTCAAGGGGTGCCAGGGGCGCATCGGAGGCGGCCGCCGGGCCGTCCGGGGGTGGTCGCGCCGTTGCCCGCGCCCCCCTGCGGGGCCGGGCTACAGGAGGGATTTCAGGGTTTCTGCCAGGAGGTCCCAGCGCCATTTTTGTTCGACCCAGTCTCGGCCGCGGTGGCCCATGCTTCGGCGTAGTTCGGGGTCGGCGAGGAGGGCTGTGATGCGGTCTGCGGTCTGGGTGGGGGAGGTGCCGGGGACGATCCAGCCGGTTTCGCCGTCGAGGACGGCGTCGGGGGCGCCGCCGGAGTCGCCGGCCACGACGGGGAGGCCGGTGGCGGAGGCTTCCAGGTAGACGATGCCGAGGCCCTCGACGTCGAGGCCGCCCCTGCGCGTGCGGCACGGCATGGCGAAGACGTCGCCGGCGCCGTAGTGGGCGGGCAGGTCGGACCAGGGGACGGCGCCGGTGAAGCGGACGGCGCCGGCGACCCCCCTCTCGTGGGCGAGCCGCCGCAGCTCCTTCTCGTACGGTCCGCCGCCGACGATCAGCAGGACGGCGTCCGGCTCCTTGGCCAGGATGGCGGGCATCGCCTGGATCAGGGTGTCCTGGCCCTTGCGCGGCACGAGGCGGGAGACGCAGACGACCACCGGGCGGTCGGTGAGGCCGAGCCGGGCGCGGACCTCGTCGCCGCCGGAGTCCGGGTGGAAGGTCTTCTCGTCGACACCCGGCGGCAGTTGGACCATGCGCCCGGCCGCGTCCGGAGTGAGGGCCGTGGCGATCCGGGAGCGCGTGTACTCGCCGAGGTAGGTGATCGTGTCCGTGCCCTCGCCGATCCGCCGCAGCAGCTGCCGGGCGGCGGGCAGCTGCGCCCAGCCCGCCTCGTGGCCGTGGGTGGTCGCCACCAGCCGCCGGGCGCCCGCCTTGCGCAGTGCGGGCGCCATCAGGCCGAGCGGGGCCGCCGCGCCGAACCACACCGACGTACAGCCGTGCTCCCGCAGCAGGGAGACCGCGCGGCGGGTGACGGCGGGCGTCGGCAGCAGCATGGTCGTACGGTCGCGTACGACGGTGAAGGGCTGCTCGGCGTCGAAGGCGGCCGTCGCCTCGACGCCCTCCCGGCCGCGCTTCCACGTCGAGGCGTAGACGACGACCTGTTCGGGGTCCAGCCGCAGCGCCATATTGTGGAGAAACGCCTGGATGCCACCGGGGCGGGGCGGGAAGTCGTTGGTCACGATCAAGGTCTTGTGCATCGCCGCCGACCCTACCGAACGGGCACCGGCCCCCCTCCTCGGCCACCTGCCCGGCCACGCTTCACGGCCGCCTCACAGGCCGACGGGGGATCATGTCCCCCACAGGGGCGAAGCGCGGCGCACACGGACCGGGACAGGGACAGGGACTCACGTGGCTCAACTGGACATCACGGGCACCCGACGGCTCCCGTTCGGGCTGCTCACGGCCTGGGGCGCGACCCGGCTGCTCCTGCTGCTGTTCGTCTTCAAGGTGTACGTGTTCCCGGGCCCGGACGTCACCAGCGACGTCTCGGTCATCTATCGGGGCTGGTACGAGGTCCTGCGTACAGGAACGTATCCGCTGGACGACGTCACCTGGCAGTACCCGCCCGCCGCCGCCCTCGCGATCCTCTCCCCCGCGCTGCTGCCCTTCCTGGACTACGCGTCGGCCTTCTTCGTCCTCGCCTTCCTCGCCGACCTGGCCGTCCTCGCGCTGCTCCTGTACGCGGGTGCCCGCCCCGGCAAGACCTGGCGCGGCGCCTGGGTGTGGGTGGTGGGCCTGCCGCTGCTCGGCCCGACCGTGTACGCCCGCTACGACGTGATGGTGACGGCGGTGGCGGTCGCCGCCCTCCTCGCCGGCAGCCGCCATCCGCGCGCGATGGGGGCGCTGACGGCCTTCGCGGCCCTGCTGAAGGTGTGGCCGGCGCTGCTGCTCCTGGGCGCCCGGAAGCGCGCGGCCTGGGCCTGGGCGGCGGTCACCGGCCTCGCGCTGGCCGGCGTCTTCGCCGTCTCCATGCCCGGCGCCTTCGCCTTCCTGACCTTCCAGCGCGACCGGGGCACCGAGGTGGAGTCGCTGGGCGCCCTCGTCTTCCATGTGGCCCGGCAGTTCGGCTGGGACGGGGAGGTGCTGCTCAACTACGGCTCGGTGGAGTTCATCGGCGACCACGTCGACACCGTCAGCGACGCTGCGCTGCTGCTCAGCGGGGCGGCCTTCGCGTGGCTGCTGTGGTGGCGGGTGCGGGCCCGGCGGTTCGCCCCGCACACCCTCGCGGACGCGGCGTTCGTGGCGGTGCTGATGTTCACGGCCACCAGCCGGGTGATCAGCCCCCAGTACATGGTGTGGCTGGTCGGCCTCGCCGCCGTGTCCCTCTGCTTCCGGGCCAGCCGTATGGGGCTGTCGGCGGGCATGGTCCTGGCGGCGTCCTTCGTGACCGTCCTGGAGTTCCCGATCTGGTTCGGCCACGTGGTGGCCAGCGACTGGCTGGGCGTCGCGCTCCTGTTCACCCGCAACGGCCTTCTCGTCCTCGCCGCCCTCCTCGCCGCGTTCGAACTCTGGCACGACACGGTCCCCCGCCCCACGCCCACGCCGCTCCCCGACCGCCCGACCCGCGCCAAGGAGCCCCTGGGCTCCTGAGCCCGGCCGGCACGACCACGGCGGCGCAGGTGGTTCGGCCGTCCGGCCGACCGCGGGCCGTACGTGGTTCTCGCGCGGTTGCCCGCGCCCCTCACGGGGCTCAGCCCAGCTGCCCCCGCGCATAGTCCCGCCACCGCTCGGTGAACGCGTCGAGGGTCGTCCCCAGGACCTCCTTCAACGCCCCCTCCACCGCCCCGGCCCGCTTCCCGTGTTCGCCGACGGCCCGGTAGAACTCGTTGAGCCGGACCTCGCCCCAGTGGTCGGCGATCATGCGGCAGGCCAGCCAGCCGCCTTCGTAGGCCTGGGCGAGTTCGCCCGAGTCGTCGGAGAAGGCGAAGGCGGTGTCCTTAGGGAGGGCGGCCGGGATGTGGCCCTCCGACACGGCGCGCTGGAGTTCCGGGGCCACCTCGGAGGGCGTGCGGCCGGTCGTGCGGTAGCCGGCCCAGTCGGCGTAGCCCTCGGAGAGCCAGAGGGGGGTGGCGGCATCGGTGTGGGCGCGGGTGGCGACGTGGGTCGTCTCGTGGGTGAGGACGACCTGTTTGCCGAAGGCGCCGAGGACGGCGTAGGCGTCGGGGTTGATGATGATCCGGTCCGCGGGCGCCCTGGCCGAGCCCCCCGCCTCGCCGGTGGTGACCGCGGCGATCCCCCGGTACCCGGACGCGGGCGCCCCCAGCAGCCCCGCCATCCCCTCCAGGGACTTCGGTACGAGGACGACGACCCGCCGGGCCCAGTCCTCGCCCCACGCCTCGGTCACGGCGGGCACGGCCCGGTCCGCCAGCTCCGCGTACGCGCGCAGGGTCCCCTGCGACCGCCCGACCCCCAGCACGAGGCTGTGCTCGCCCCGGACGGCCCGTATCGGCCCCTGCTCCCACAGCTGCTCGGTGCCCTTCTCCGAGGGCTCGTCCGAGGCCACCTGCCATGCGCCGCCGTCGGCACGGACCAGGGACAGCGTCCGTACGGCGGTGACGGGCGCCTTGTCGTAGCCGCGTATCCGGTAGCGCAGGGCCGCCTCCGCGGTGGCGCGGTCGCCGGAGCGGTCGAAGCCGGTGACGTCGTACGACCAGGAGGTGAGCGGCAGACCGCGGAGGTTCGCGAACTCGGCAGCCCCGGTGGCCAGTTGGCCGGTCGGGGCGGCCGTCGGCGCCTCGGTGGAGCGGTACGCCGCAGCGTCCCGCTCCAGGACGGCCGCCGCCCGCCGGTCGAGCATCCGCTCGACGTCGGCGCGAGCGGCGTCGGGCGGCGCGTCGCCGCCACAGCCGACGAGGAGGGCGAGCGCCAGGCAGACTCCTGCGGCTCCCGGGAACGCGCGCCTTCGACCAGCCACGTGCCCGATCGTACGGCGGCCCGCCGAAGGAGCGTAGGGCGGTCAGGGGCGGGTGACCGAGGCGATCGGCATCATGTCGACGGGGTCGTAGCGGACGGGGGCGCCCGGGTAGGGGGCGTGGATGACCTGGCCGTTGCCGACGTACATGCCGACATGGCTGGCGTCGGGCCGGTACGTGACGAGGTCGCCGGGCTGCGCCTCGGAGAGCGGGACCTGGGTGCCGGCGTACCGCTGGGCCTGCGAGGTGCGCGGCAGCCCGACGCCGGCCTGCCCGTACGACCAGACCATCAGGCCCGAGCAGTCGAAGCCGTCGGGGCCGGTGGAGCCCCACACGTACGGCTTGCCGAGGGCGGTGCGGGCGGCGGCCACGGCGGCGGCGGCGCGGCCGTTGGGGGCGACGGCGCCGGAGAGGTCGGGCGTCTCCATCGCGGAGCGGCCGGAGCCGCCGGAGCGGGAGGCGCGGTCGTACTCGGCGCGCTCCTCGTCCGGGAGGGAGTTGAGCACCTGCCGGGCCAGGGAGAGCTTCCGCTCGACGGTCCGCTTGTGCTTGGCGACGGCCTTGCGGCTCTTCTCCAGCTCGGTGAGCTTGCCGGTGGCCTCCTCGCGGTTCTGCGAGAGGTCGCGCATGGCCTGCTGGAGGTCGTGCAGTTCGCCCGCCTGGTGGGTGCTGATCCGGTCCAGGGCGGCGGCCTTGTCGAGGTAGTCGTCCGGGTCGTCGGAGAACAGCAGGGCGATCGACGGGTCGACGGCGCCGGAGCGGTACTGGGCGCCGGCGAGCGACCCCAGCGAGTCCCGCATGGCGTTGATGCGGTCCTGCTGCCGGGCCATCGAGTCCTGTGCGGTACCGACCTGGTCGCGCAGCTTGTCGGCGCGCTCGTCGGCCTTGTTGAACGCCTCGGTGGCCTGCTCGGCCTCCGCGTACAGCCGGTCCACCTCGGCCCGGCTGTTGTTGTCCTGCGGCGCGGCGGCGGCCGGCTGGACGGGGATGGCGCCGAGGACGGCGGCCGCTGCCGACAGCACGCCCAGGGCGGCGGCCGCACCCCGGTCGAACCCGGACGGTACAAGACGACTGTGGGACACCACGGGAAGCCGCACTCCCTTCGACGGTGGACAGGGCCCTCCCCCGGGGCCGGAGACCACCCCGGAAGGGTGCGCTCACGGCGGGTGAGGGAATCGCGGCCGACAGTAGCCGCGTGACCGCGCCACAGCCAAAGACCTCCGCGGACACAGAGCGTGACGCCTGGCCTTGGACCCAGGTCACCAGCGGGGGACGGGGTCAGCACGAGGTACGGGAATTCCCCCGTTCGGGCGGCTCTGTGTCCTGATCTTGAAGCAGAACGGCTCCGATTGTCACAACGCGTGACAATCGGAGCCGGGAAGCCGTGCGGGAGCCCCCTCGGGGGCCCGCGGGTGTCAGACGCGCACGCCGAACTGGAACGGCATGTTGCTCATGGCCTCGTAGCGGACGACCGCGCCGGAGCGCGGCGCGTGGAGGACCTGGCCGTTGCCGGCGTAGAAGCCGACGTGGTGGATGTCGCTGTAGAAGAAGACCAGGTCACCGACCTGGAGATCGGCCTGCGAGTAGATGCGGGTGCCGGTGTTGGCCTGCGCCTGCGAGGTGCGCGGGATGGTGATGCCGGCCTGGGCGTAGGCCCAGGAGGTGAGGCCCGAGCAGTCGTAGGACGCGGTGCCGGTGGCACCGTAGACGTACGGCTTGCCGATCTGACTCTGCGCGGCGGAGTACGCGGACGAGGCGCGGCCGGGGGCGGGACTGTCGGAGCCGAGGGCCTCGCGGGCACTGTCGCGGGTGGCGCGGTCCTCCTCGGCGGCGAGAGCGGCCTTCTCGGCCGCCGTCAGGGAGTTCAGCAGCTTCTGGGCCTGAGCCAGCTTCGACTGGACTTCCTTCTTCTTCTTGCCCAGGGTCTCGCGGGTGTCGGCGAGGTCCTCCAGCTTCTCGGAGGCCTCCTCGCGCTGCTGGGCGAGCGAGCGCTGCTTCTCCTGGATCTTCTTGAGCGACTCGACCTGCTGGCTGGTCAGCTGGTCGAGCGTGGCGGCCTTGTCCAGGTAGTCGTCCGGGTCGGCGGAGAGGAAGAGCTGGATCGAGGAGTCGATGCCGCCCGAGCGGTACTGGGCGCTGGCCGCCTGGCCTATGCCCTCACGCAGCTCGTTGAGGTCTTCCTGGCCCCGGGCGACGTTGTCCTGGATGGTGGAGATCTCCTTCTGGAGCTTCTCCTGCTTCTCCTTGGCCCCGTTGTACTTCTCGGTGGCCTTCTCCGCCTCTTCGTAGAGCTTGTCGACCTTGGACTTGACCTCGTCCTTGCTCGGCTTCTCGCTGGGCGCGGCGTTGGCCGCCTGCGAGGTGAGGGCCACGGCGGCGGCCGCCGCGGTGGTGAGCACGGTCACGCGGGTGCGGCTCGGCTGCTTCGGTCGACGGTGGGACGCCACGGAGGCGAGCTCCTTCTTCCTTCAGCCGCCTACCGACACGCCGGTGGGCGGTGCCCCTCCACCGTCACTTCCCATGAAGCGATCAACCGAGCGGAGGGTTCGACGCCTGACCCTAGTGACCCTGTTGTGATCAGTTCAAATCCCCGCGTGAAAAATCTCTGCCACGTGATGAGTTTTTCGCGCCCGAATCACGTGTGGTAATGGCCGATTGACCGTACGTTGCGTGAAGGTTTCGCCAATTCGGGCACAAGCGACGGATGTTGCGCTTGGCGCATACGAACCCAATGGGACGTACGGGACTTTACGGCCGGGGTCGGATTTCAGCCGCGCGTCAGGCGCTTGAGGAGCACCACGGAGGCCACCGGCCGGGCGCCCGCCTTGGCGATCCCGTCGGCCACCTCACGGTCGGTGGACGCCACGATGACCGGCCGCCCGGGTGGCTCGGCACGCACCAGCTGGCGGATCAACTCGTCGGCGGTGATACCCGGCTTGGAGAACAGCACCCTGACCCCGCGCGGCGGCGCGAGCAGCACCGGCGCGGCCAGCTCGGCCCCGTCGAAGACACACGTCACCTCGGCGCCGGTCTGCGCGGCGAGCTGCGAGAGCTGCCCGAGCAGCCGGAGCCGCTGCTTCTCCAGCGGCATCTGCGGATAGCCGGTCTTGGTGACGTTGTAGCCGTCGACGACGAGATGCGCCTGCGGCAGCGCCAGCAGCTGGTCCAGGATCGCGGGGTCGTTCTCGGACAGCGCGCGGGCGGCGATGTCCTTCGGCGTCATCCGTCCCGGCTCGACCGCGTCGACGGTCTCGGCGGGCCGCACGGAGACCGGCGGCAGCGCCAGCTCCCGCCGCAGCCCCTGGGCCGCGTCCAGCACGGTGTCCAGCAGCAGCCGTACGCGCATGTCCTCGACGCTGCGCCCCTCGCGGGCGGCCCGCCGGGTGGCCTCCAGGGCGGCCTCCGCCTCGCCGAGCCGGGCCTTCAGGCGCCGGGACTCGCTCTCGGCGGCGGACACCTGGGCGTGACTCTCCGCGCGTACGGTGTCCATCTCGGCGTGCAGCTTGCGCAGGGCGGCCTCGCCGCGCTTGACGTCGCTGAAAGCGGCCCGGAGCTTGCGGTGCAGCGAGTCGGCGTCCTTCTTGGCCGAATCCAGCTCCGCGCGCAGCCGTTCCGTCTCGGTCTTGGTGTGGCCGCGGGCCTCGGCGAGCTGCTCACGCAGCCGCTCCAGCTCGGCGCGGCTCTCCTCGTCGGCCCGCTCGGCGTCCGCCCGCTGGGCCTCCTCGCCGGCTGCGGTGACCAGCTTCACCCAGCCGGTGGGGCGCAGGACGTAGGCGGCGGCCGCCACGTCCAGCGGGTCCGCGGCCGGCGGCGGTGCGGCCGTGTCGAGGGCGCCGGCCAGCTCCGGGTGGGCCTCCCGGAACCGCTCCGAGATGCGCTGCCTGAAAAGCGTGTCGCTCTCCACGGCGGCCGCCATCGCGTTGCCGGCGAACTTCACCCGGCGGTTCGGGGTGAACCGGGCGTACTGCCTGAGCTGCGCGGGGAGTTCGGCGACCGTCAGCCCGCCGAAGCCGTCCGAGACGATCTGCACGACCCGTTTGCGCACGCCCTCGGGCAGCGGACGGTCGAGCACCTCAGCGGCGCCGTCGCCCGGCCCCCCGCCCGCGGTCTCCACCATCCGTCACCCCAATGTCTGTGCGGGCCCGCTCCCTCAGGAGCCGGCGCCCGGCCTGTCCACGAGTTCCACCTGGTCCACGGCGTTGCACCAGCGGCAGCGCACCGACTCGATGGTCTCACTGACCACCTCGCGCTCCTCGACTTCGGGCTCCCCGGCGAGGTCGAGGTGAACGTACTCGACGACCTTCGACGAGCGGGTCACGTCGAACCGCGTGAGGTTGCCACAGAGGGCGCAGCGCCAGCGGGTCGTGTCCGTCGGCAGGGGAACCGTCATCGTGGCTGCTCTTCCTTCTTCCAGTCTCCGTGATGCACCGGCCGCCCGGTGCGTGTGGCTCGTAACCCTACGGCCTGACCGGTACCCATCGCCTCCGACCGCGACGCGCGGGGCCTCCGGCGAGGCGGTCTGGGCGGTTCGGTCCGGTTACGTCATGCTCTGATCATGATCGGCAAGTGGAGCGTACGGGGTGTGAGGGCCGGCGACGGGGTACGGAACGAGTCGGTGCCGGCGCGGAACGAGGCAGGGCCGGTGACGTACGGGCTGATCATCGTCTGCTGTCTGATCTTCCTGATCGGTCCGGCGGCGGGGCTGAACCCCGTCCACGGCACCGGCGACGAGCTGCTCGCCGCGCAGCGGGCCTACTTCCGCCGCTGGGGCGTCGTACCCGTCGAACTCTTCGACGGCTCCCCCCGCGCCGCGCTCACCCCCCTCTCCGCGCTCTTCGTCCACGGCAGCTGGCTGCATCTCCTCGGCAACATGCTCTTCCTCTACGTCTTCGGGGCGATGGCCGAGGAGCGCATGGGCCACGTGGAGTTCGCCCTCTTCTATGTGGGCTGCGGCTATCTCGCACTGGTCGCGTACGCCGCCGCGCACGCCGGGTCCCCGCAGTCGCTCGTCGGCGCGTCCGGGGCGATCTCCGCCGTCCTCGGCGCGTTCCTCTTCCTGTTCCCCGGGGCGCGGGTGACGAGCCTCTTCCCGTTCCTCTTCTTCCTTCCGCTGCGCTTCCCGGCCTGGGTGACCCTGCCGTTCTGGGTGAGCCTTCAGTGGCTGGCCGCCGGGCGGCAGACCTCGGGGCCGGGGGTCGCCTATCTGGCGCATCTGGTGGGGTTCGGACTGGGGTTCGTCTACGCGTGGGTGCGTTATGGGCGTAGGGCTAGAGTGACAGCGCATGCCTCAGCGCCGGCCCCCGAGGGAGAACACCAACCGTGATCACCGCGATCGTGCTCATCAAGACCAGCGTGGACCGGATTCCGGAGATCGCGGAGTCGATCGCCGCCATCGAGTCCGTGACCGAGGTGTTCTCCGTGACCGGTACGTACGATCTGGTCGCCATGGTGCGGGTGAAGGCCCATGAGGACCTCGCCGATGTGATCCCCGGCCGTATCAGCAAGATTCCCGGGGTCCTGGGTACGGACACGCATGTCGCGTTCCGCGCCTACTCCCAGCACGACCTGGAAGCCGCGTTCGCCATCGGGCTGGACGGCTGAGGGTTCCGTTCGGCACGCCCCGAAGACGAAGAAGTCGAAGAAGATGAAGAAGTCCTCATCCTGCGCTCATCCTCGCCGACCGGTCACCCTCGCAGGATCGTGCCCATGGTCTTCTCTCGCCGGATCGCGGCCCTGGCCGCCGTCGTGGCGATTCCGCTGGGGATCGCCGCCACCAGTTTCGCCCTGACCGACAGCCCCCAGGCGCCGAAGGTGCCGCCCAGGGTGGAGTTGGAGAGTGGGTCGCCGGGCCCCACGCCCTCACGGGCGAAACCCACACCGAGTGACGAGGTCGTGTCGCGGCCTCCGGTGACCGACAGCCCGGCGAGTGATGACGATGACGACAACCCCGGGCAGGACGGACAGGACGCCGAAGGCGACGACGACGGAGCCGGTGACGACGGCTGAGGCGCCGGCCCGGCGGGTCTCGGCCCGGGTCAGGATTCTGCTGTGGCTGCTGCTGGTGATGGCGGTGGCGGTGGCGCTGGCCTCGGTGGCGACGACGACACGTTCGATCCTGTTGCGGGACGTGGACCAGCGGATCAACGAGCTGCTCGTGCAGGAGGCCGGGGAGCTCACCAACCTCCAGGCCCAGGGGGTCGACCCGGAGACCGGGCGGCCGTTCACCGAACCGTCGCGGCTGCTGCGGGTCTTCCTGCAACGGCAGAACGCCGACCTCGACGAGGAACTGATCGGGCTCGTGGGCCGGACCGGCGGCGCCCCCACGCAGATCATCCAGCAGCGGGACATCCCCGTCCCGCTGCCCCTGCACAAGGACACCGCCGACCGGCAGCGGATCTTCGACTCGCCCGACTCCACGGGGACGCTGGAGCGGGCGGCCGGGGAGATCCACTGGGCGAAGGTGGAGGTGGCCCGGTACGGGGACGACGCGGACCGGCGCCTCCGGCGGCCTCGGTGCGGGCCTGGCCGCCCTGGGCGCCCGCCTCCTCCCCCGCTTCGAGGTACTCCTCAGCCACCTGGACCTCGACGCCCGGCTCGCCCGCGCCGACCTGGTCATCACGGCCGAGGGCGCCCTCGACCACCAGACCCCCCGCGGCAAGATCCCCGCCGAGGTGGCCCGCCGCGCCAAGCTGCACGGCCGCCCGGTCCTCGCCCTCGCGGGCACCCTGGGCGAGGGCGCGCACGAGGTACCGGGTGTGGACGCCTGCACCGGCATCCTGCCCGCCCCGATGGCCCTCGCCGAGGCCATGTTCCGCGCGAGCGAACTCCTCACGGACGCCACCGAACGGGCCCTGCGGATGATGGTGCTGGGGGCGCGGGTGAACAGCTCAGGGGCTCGGGCGGCGACGGACGGGACAGCGCCGGATCAGACGGCGGGGACGCAACGGCCGTCCTCCGTGCGGTAGTTCCACTTGGCGCCGTCCCGCACGAGTTCCTTCACCGCGCCCACGAACCGCTCCACGTGCTCGTCGGGCGTACCGGCCCCGAAGCTCACCCGGATCGCGTTGAGGGACCGCTCACCGGGCGCGGCCTCGGGGGCGCCGCACTCGCCCTGGGACTGCGGGTCGCTGCCGAGGAGGCTGCGGACGAGCGGGTGGGCGCAGAAGAGGCCGTCGCGTACGCCGATGCCGTACTCGGCGGAGAGGGCGGCGGCGAAGTGGGAGCTGTTCCAGCCCTCGACGACGAAGGAGATGACGCCGACGCGCGGGGCGTCGTCCCCGAAGAGGGAGAGGACCCGGACCTCGGGCACCTCGGCGAGCCCGGCGCGGACGCGGTCGATCAGGTACCGCTCACGCGCGACCAGCGTCTCGAACCCGGCCTCGGTGAGGGCTTTGCAGGCGGAGGCGATGGAGTAGGCGCCGATGACGTTGGGCGAGCCGGCCTCGTGGCGGGCGGCACTCTCCTGCCACTCGACGTCCACACCCCCGTCCCCGCGCCGGGTCACCTTGCGGCTGGCGCCGCCGCCCGCGAGGTACGGGTCCGCTTCACGCAGCCAGTCGGCCCGCCCGGCGAGCACACCGGACCCGAACGGCGCGTACAACTTGTGCCCCGAGAACGCGATCCAGTCGACGTCCAACTCCTGCACGGAGACGGCGTGGTGGGGCGCGAGCTGGGCGGCGTCCAGCACGATCCGCGCGCCGCTCGCGTGCGCGGCGGCGGCCAGCTCGCGCACCGGCCAGATCTCCCCGGTGACGTTGGAGGCACCGGTGACACAGACCAGCGCCGGCCCCTGCGGGTCACGGGCCGCGAGGGCGCCCTCCAGCGCGGCGACGGCCTCCCGCGGCGTCCGGGGCGCGTCCAGGTACGTGACCCGCGCGTCCCGCCACGGCAGCAGCGAGGCGTGGTGCTCGGTCTCGAAGACGAAGACCTGGCAGTCGGCGGGCAGCGCGGCGGCGAGCAGGTTCAGGGAGTCGGTGGTCGACCGGGTGAACACCACCTGGTCGTCCTCCCGGCAGTCGAGGAACTCGGCGACCGTACGGCGGGCGTTCTCGAAGAGATCGGTGGACAGCTGCGACAGGTACCCGGCCCCCCGGTGCACGCTCCCGTAGTACGGGGCGTACGCCGCCACGTCGTCCCAGACCCGCTGGAGCGCGGGGGCGCTGGCCGCGTAGTCGAGCGCGGCGTACGTGACCTCACCGCCGGTCACGAGCGGGACGGTGACATCCCGGCCCAGAACGGGCAGCGGGGCACAAACGGAACGGTCAGCGGCAAGGGTGGAGACAGACATGGCGGGACTCCCGTGAAGGCAGGCGGAATTCACCGGTGAGCGGGCATGACACGGCTCGGCGACGGTGAGGGGAAAGGGGAAAAGCCGAAGCGGGGCTCTGCGGCCCTATCGCATTCGCTTGCTCACGGGAGGCTCCCTCGAACGACCAGGACCCCTGGGTTCACGAGGGGTCCGCGCTTGTCGCAGACCTCTCTGCCTACGACCTGGTCTTCACCCGGGGCACCCCGCCACGGACGGAGGGTTGCCGGACAGCCGGCCGGGGCCTTGTGGCTGTCACTCATGACCTGCCAGAAACGTACGCGTACCGATCACCGGCCCGCAACTCGTGTCCGCATTGCGGGACCCTGCGGCGCGTTGTCGGGTGGCGAAAAGCACGGGGCGCAGCCCCTGCTTTTCAGGGGCGCGGGGAACTGCGCGACCAGCCCCCACCGGACCCGCACCCGAAAACACACCCCCAGCCCGCCGCAGGCGTTACCTGTTACTGACCGCCACCCACCGCTCCAACACCCTCTTCGCCGACCCCGAGTCGATCGCCTCCGCGGCCCGCTCCATGCCGTCCCGTAGCTGCTCGGCCAACGACCCCGCGCCCGGCGACAACGCCACCAACGCCGCCGCCGAGTTCAACAGCACCGCATCCCGCACCGGCCCCGTCTCCCCTCCCAGCAACCGCCGCGCGACATCCGCGTTGTAGGACGCGTCAGCGCCTCGCAGCGCCTCCACCGGCACCAGGTCGAGTCCGACATCGCGGGGGTCGAAAGCCTCCTCGGTGACCTTGCCGTCCCGTACGATCCACACCCGCGAGGTCGCCGTGGTCGTCAGCTCGTCGAGGCCGTCGTCGCCCCGGAAGACGAGGGACGAGTGGCCGCGCTCGGCGAGGACGCCGGCCATGATGGGGGCCATCCGGGGGTCGGCGACGCCGACCGCCTGGGCTCTGACCTTCGCCGGGTTGGCCAGCGGCCCCAGCGCGTTGAAGACGGTGCGGATGCCCAACTGCCCGCGTGCTGCGGCCACATGACGCAGCGCCGGGTGGAACTTCACGGCGAAGCAGAAGGTGATCCCGGCCTCCTCGACGACCTCGGCCACCCGCTGCGGAGTCAGCTCCAGATTGACGCCGAGCTTCTCCAGCACATCGGACGCGCCGGACGCCGACGAAGCGGCCCGGTTGCCGTGCTTGACGACCTTCGCGCCCGTACCGGCGACGACGATCGACGACATCGTGGAGATGTTGACCGTCTTGGCGCCGTCGCCGCCCGTACCGACGATGTCGACCGTCCTGCCCGACACCTCGATCACATTGGCGTGCTCGTACAGCGCCTCGACCAGCCCGGTGATCTCCTCGACGGTCTCGCCCTTGGCCCGCAGCGCCACCACGAACCCGGCGATCTGCGCGTCCGTCGCCTCGCCGCGCATGATCTGGTCCATCGCCCAGAACGTGGCCCCGGCGTCCTGGTCGTGTCCGGACAGCAGCGCGTTCAGCACCGCGGGCCAGGAACGGCCCGCCGCGGTGTCGCCTCCAGCGGGGGTCACAGCGCTCATGAGTCGCTCCTGGTTGCCGTAGATCAGAACAGTGTGAACCCCACCCTATCCAGCCACGGGCACGGCGAAGGGCCCCCGTCCGAAGATCGGACGGGGGCCCTTCGACCGTGGTGTGGCGAAGCGAGGCGATCAGTGGTGGCCGTGGCCGCTCGTGATCTCCTTGTACTCCTCGACGGTGGGCTTGACGATCTGGCTGTCCCCGCCGTAGTAGCCCTTGCTCAGCTTGGCGCGGACCTTCTCGCGGCGCGTGACCTTGCGGGCGACACCGTTCTCGTCGACCGCGGCACCGATCTCGGCCGGCACGTACTGCTCGTGCGCCGTGAGCGTGTGCAGCTGCTCCTGGCTGAGCGGCTCGTGGACCTCGATGAACTCACCGTGCGGCAGACGCTTGATGATGCCGGTCTCGCGACCGTGCAGGATCTTGTCGTGGTCCCGGCGCTGCAGGCCGAGGCAGATCCGCTTGGTGACGATGAACGCGACGACCGGGCCCACGAAGAACGCGATCCGGACGAACCAGGTGATGGCGTTGATCGACAGATGGAAGTGGGTCGCCCAGAGGTCGTTTCCACCACCGATCAGCAGAACCATGTACCAGGTGATCCACGCGACGCCGAAGCCCGTACGGGTCGGGACGTTGCGCGGGCGGTCCAGGATGTGGTGCTCGCGCTTGTCGCCGGTGACCCACGACTCGATGAACGGGTAGACCGCGATCGCGACCAGGACCAGCGGGAAGACCATCAGCGGGATGAACACGCCCAGGACGAGCGTGTGACCCCAGAAGTCGATCTCCCAGCCCGGCATGACACGGATCAGACCCTCGGAGAAGCCCATGTACCAGTCGGGCTGGGCGCCGGTCGACACCTGGTCCGGACGGTAGGGGCCCATGCTCCAGATCGGGTTGATCGAGGCGATCGCCGAGATGACCGAGATGACCCCGAAGACCAGGAAGAAGAAGCCTCCGGCCTTGGCCGTGTACACGGGCAGCAGCGGCATGCCGACGACGTTGTTGTTCGTCTTTCCGGGGCCCGCGAACTGCGTGTGCTTGTGGTAGAAGACCAGGATCAGGTGCGCCACCACGAGGCCGAGCATGATGCCCGGCAGCAGCAGGACGTGGGCCGAGTAGAAGCGGGCCACGAAGTCGCCGCCCGGGAACTCGCCGCCGAAGAGGAAGAACGACAGGTACGTGCCGACGATCGGCACGGACAGGAGCGCGCCCTCCATGAAGCGGACACCGGTGCCGGAGAGCAGGTCGTCCGGGAGGGAGTAACCGGTGAAGCCGGTGAACATGCCCAGGACGAACAGCAGGAAGCCGAACAGCCAGTTGACCTCACGCGGCTTGCGGAACGCACCCGTGAAGAACACGCGCATCATGTGCACGAACATGCCGGCGAGGAAGATCAGCGCCGCCCAGTGGTGGATCTGCCGGATGAGCAGACCACCGCGGACCTCGAACGAGATGTGCATCGTCGAGTTGAACGCCTCGGACATCAGCTGGCCCTGCAGCGGGACGTACGGGCCGTGGTACTCCACCTCGTTCATCGAGGGGTGGAAGAACAACGTCAGGTACACACCCGTGAGGATGATGATGATGAAGCTGTACAGGCAGATCTCACCCAGCATGAACGACCAGTGGTCGGGGAAGATCTTGCGCATGTTGGACTTGGCCAGGGAGTAGATCCCCAGCCGACCGTCGGCCCAGTCGGCGACTCGCTCGCCGGCCGGTGCCTTCTCACGCGAACGCGAGTCGGTGGCGGTGTTGGTCGCAGTACTCATCCGCGCTCCCAGAAGGCAGGACCGACGGGCTCTTCGAAGTCGCTGACCGCTTCGAGGTAGCCGTCTTCACCGACAGTGATCCTCAGCTGCGGAAGAGCGTGACCCGCGGGGCCGAAGATGACCCGGGCGCCGTCGGCGAGGTCGAAGGTGGACTGGTGGCAGGGGCAGAGGACGTGGTGCGTCTGCTGCTCGTACAGGGAGATCGGGCAGCCCACGTGGGTGCAGATCTTCGAGAACGCCACGATGCCCTCGTGCGACCACTCCAGCTCGCGGGGGTCCTTGATGTCGTCCGGCTGGATCCGGACGATCATCAGGGCGTCCTTGGCGATGTTCTTCTGGAAGTCGTGGTCGTGCTCGTCCAGGCCCTCCGGCATGGCGAAGGTCAGCGACCCGACCGCGACGTCCGAGGGACGCAGCGGCTCGTTGGTGTTCATGTTGACGAGCTTCTTGCCCTTGGCCCAGGTGGTGTGCCGCAGCTTGGTGCCGGGCGCCGGACCGAGGCCGCCCAGCAGCATGACACCGGAGAGCGGGAACAGGGCCAGCGCACCGAACATCGTGTTGCGGATGAGCTTGCGACGGCCGAGCGCGGACTCCTTGGCGCCCTGCTTGAAGTCGGCCAGGACCTTGGCCTTGACCTCGGGCGGGGCCTCGATCGCGTGCCGCTCGTCGGCGATCTCCTCGTCCGACATCAGGGTGCGGGCCCAGTGGACCGCGCCCGCGCCGATGCTGAACAGGGCCAGACCGAGGGTGCAGCCCAGCGCGAAGTTCAGCGCGCTGATGTGCCCGATCGGAAAGACGTAGATCGCCTTGTCCACGGGGATCGCCAGATAGGCGGCGATGAACGCGATCGTGGAGAGCATGGACACCGTGAACAGCAGGGCGACCGTGCGCTCGGACCGCCTGGCGGCCCGCTCGTCGATGTCCTGGATCCGGTGCTCGTGGGGCGGGAGGCCGGGGTCCGCGAAGGGGTTCTTCTCGTCCGCGACCTTCACCGCGCCATGCTCTTGCTGATCCAGTCCCGCGGACTGCTCAGCAGGCAGGTTCTCTTCTGGAATCTCTTGGCTACTCATGACTTCTTGGCCTTTGCGGTCCGAGCGGCGACCCATACAGCGACGGCGATCAGCGCGCCGAGACCGAAGACCCAGCCGAACAGGCCCTCGCTGACCGGACCGAGTCCGCCGAGGCTGAGGCCACCGGGCTCCACGGTGTCATCGCCGTTGACCGCTTCGAGGTACGCGATGATGTCCTTCTTGTTCTCCTCCGACAGCGTGGTGTCGGGGAAGGACGGCATGTTCTGCGGGCCCGTCTGCATGGCCTCGTAGATGTGCTTCGGGTCGACACCCTCAAGAGACGGCGCGTACTTGCCCTCGGACAGCGCACCACCCTTGCCGGTGAAGTTGTGGCACTGAGCGCAGTTGGTGCGGAACAGCTCGCCACCCTCGGCGATGTCCGCGCCCTCGGGGTTGTACTCGTTCTCGGTCGGTACCTCCGGGCCGGCGCCCAGGGAGGAGATGTACGCCGCGAGCTGGTCGATCTCGGCCTGCGAGTAGATGGTCGGCTTGTCCGGGACCTGCGCGCCCGGCTGCTGGGCCGGCATACGGCCGGTGCCGACCTGGAAGTCGACGGCTGCCGCGCCCACGCCCACCAGGGAAGGCCCGTCGGTGGTGCCCTGACCGCCGGTGCCGTGGCAGCTGGCGCAGCCCACGGAGTAGAGCTTCTTGCCCTCCTCGATGGTGAGGGTCTGGGCGGTTTCATCGGCTACGGCCCGGTCCGCGGGCGCGAAGGCGGTGAACAGCACCCCCGTGGTCGCCAGCGCGATGAATAGGACGACGAGCGCCGCCAGCGGATGGCGTCGTCGTGCGGAGAGCTTTTTCACGGATTACCCCGGTGTCAGGATCTTCTGCGTCGGTGCTTCTGGAAGGGTCGTTCTCGGGTCACGGCGAGCGTTCGGTCCGCCCGGCCCGGCCGCCCGATTACTTGATCATGTAGATCGTGGCGAAGAGGCCGATCCAGACAACATCGACGAAGTGCCAGTAGTAGGACACGACGATGGCCGCGGTCGCCTGCTCGTGGGTGAACCTCTTGGCCGCGTAGGTGCGTCCGAGGACCAGCAGGAAGGCGATGAGGCCGCCCGTCACGTGCAGGCCGTGGAAGCCGGTGGTCAGGTAGAAGACCGAGCCGTACGGATCGGACGAGAGCGACAGGCCCTCGTGCTTGACCAGCTCGGTGTACTCGAAGACCTGACCGCCGATGAAGACCGCACCCATCACGAACGTGACGATGAACCACATCCGGAGCTTCTTCACGTCCCCGCGCTCGGCGGCGAAGACGCCGAGCTGGCAGGTGAGGGAGGAGAGCACCAGGATCGTGGTGTTGGTCGCCGAGAACGGGAAGTTCAGGGTGCTGGCCTTCTCGTGCCAGAACTCCGGACCGGTCACCGATCGCAGGGTGAAGTACATCGCGAAGAGGGCCGCGAAGAACATCAGCTCGGAACTCAACCAGATGATGGTTCCGACGCTGGTGAGGTTCGGCCGGTTGACCGACGGGTGCGCGTGCCCGGTTTCTACTGTCGTTGCTGTCGCCACGACCGACATTATGTCGGTCGCTTATCCCGCCCTCACTCCGGGGGGTGCCGTTCGGAGTGTTGCTCCCTTCCGTACCGCTGTTGACGTGGTGTTCAAGGGAGTAGCATCCGCGCATCGGGCCTGTCCTTACGACGCTGACGTCACGGAGGAACAATGCAGCCGACCGCCACGGTGCTGGTCTACAGCGACGATTCCAACACCCGCGAGCAGGTGCGGTTGGCCGCGGGCCGACGACCGGCTCCTGATGTACCGCAGGTCGAGTTCTTGGAGTGCGCCACGCCCGCCGCTGTCATCAAGGAGCTGGACAGGGGCGGGATCGATGTCTGTGTGCTGGACGGTGAGGCCGCACCCATGGGGGGCATGGGGGTCTGCCGGCAGATCAAGGACGAGATCTTCGAGTGTCCGCCGGTGCTGGTGCTGATCGGGCGGCCGCAGGACGCGTGGCTGGCGACCTGGAGTCGGGCCGACGCGGCGGTGACGTTGCCGGTGGAGCCGGTGGAGTTCGCCTCGGCGTTGGCGTCCTTGCTCCGCAGGAAGCAGGCGTTGAACGCCTAAGCGCCCCAGCCCTTCGGTGCGCGCCCCCTCAGGCCGACTCCGGTCTCAGGCGGGCCTGCTGCTGCGGGCTCGGTGCTTCCTTCGTGCCGCCGGCCAGGGCGCTGCCTTCGCGCCATTTCTGCCAGTCGAGGTTCCAGTCACCGAAGCCGTTGCCGAAGGGGGCCATGGTGGCGCCGTGTGAGTTGACTACTTTGACGATGTCGCCTTCGCGTACGTTGTCGAAGAACCACTCGGCGTTGCCGGTGCTCATGCCGGTGCAGCCGTGGCTGACGTTGGCGTAGCCCTGGGAGCCGGTGGACCAGGGGGCGGCGTGGACGTATTCGCCGCTCCAGGTCACCCGGGTGGCGTAGTAGACGGGCAGGTCGTAGTCGTCGGCGCTGCCGCGGGCGATACCGATGCTGGTGCCGCGCATGCGTACGAAGTACTCCTTGCCCAGAACGACCTTGACTCCGTTGCGGGTGTCGAAACCGGGCTTGCCCGTGGTGATCGGGATCTCGTTGATGACCTTGTCGTTCTTGTAGACGGTCATCTGGTGGGTGGCGGCGTCGGTGACGGCGACGACCTTGTCGCCGGTGGTGAGTTTCACCGGCTTGGCCCTGCCGCCCCAGAGACGGTCGCCGATCTTGATGCCCTCCAGGTTGCTGCGGACCTGGAGGGTGGCGCCGGTGGGCCAGTACTCCTTGGGCCGGTAGTGGAGCTCCTTGTCGTCCACCCAGTGCCAGGCGCCTTCCACGGAGGGCGTGGAGTCGACCTTCAGGGCGCGTTCGACGACGGCGCGGGCGGCCTTGTCCTTGACCGGAACGTTCAGGGTGGCGGTGACGGGCTGGCCGACGCCGTACGTGCCCGTCTTGGGGCCGAAGGTGACGTTCAGGCGCTTCTTGGTGAGGGGGCGGCCGGTGTCGAAGACGAGGCCCTCGCGGCCGGGGGCACCGTCCTCGTCCTCGGTGCTCACCCGGACCGTGTAGCGGGCGTTGGCGGCGAGCGGTGAGGTCGAGTGCCAGCGAGTGCCGTCGGCGGAGAGTTCGCCCGCCACGTACCGTCCTGCGGCGTCCACGGCGGTGACGTCGGTGATGCGTCCGTCGTCGTCGGCGGTGACTTCCAGCGGCTTGTCCGGATCGGCCTTCGCGCTGTCGCCGGAGGCGGTGTTGAAGGAGATCTGGTCGGCCGCGTCGTACGGCTCGGCCGAGAGCGGGTGGCCGCCGGAACCGCAGGCTATGGCGCCCGTTCCCAGGGAGGCGACAAGCAGGATGCAGCTGACGAGCGTGCGGTGTCGGGGTGAGGTGCTCATGAGTTCAACGTAGGAACCGTAGTCAAGCGTGGCGCGCCGGGTGATCCGAGTGAGGTACGTGCGGCGTGGCAAACGGGGGAAGCCCGGACCTCCTGTCGGAGTGTCCGGGCTTCCGTGTGTCGAGCGCGTGTTACTGGTTCTGGCTTTCGCCGCGGTAGTACTCGAAGACCCAGCCCCACAGGCCGATCAGGAGGATCGGGGCCGAGAAGTAGAGCAGCCACCAGCCGAAGACGACGCCCATGAAAGCGAGCGCGCCACCCACGCCGAGGGCGAGGGGCTGCCAGCTGTGCGGGCTGAAGAAGCCCAGCTCACCGGCGTCGTCCGCGACGTCGGCCTCCTTGTTGTCCTGCGCGCCCACGTCGACCCGCCGGGCCGTGAAGGCCAGGTAGTAGCCGACCATGATGCACAGGCCGAAGGCCAGGAAGAGCGCCGTGGTTCCGGCCGGCTCCTTCGACCAGTAGCCGTAGACGATCGCCATGGCGAGCACGAAGACGCTCAGCCAGATGAACATCTTGCCCTGGATCTTCACTTGCCGGCCTCCTTGCCGCTGCCGCTGCTCGCCAGCTCGCCGGCGGCGGGGCCGCCGTGCGCGAGCTGTTCGAGCGCGGCGACCTCAGGGTGGTGCAGGTCGAACGCCGGGGATTCACTGCGGATCCGCGGCAGGGTGAGGAAGTTGTGCCGCGGCGGCGGGCAGGAGGTCGCCCACTCCAGCGAACGGCCGTAGCCCCACGGGTCGTCGACGCCGACGGGCTTGCCGTACTTGGCGGTCTTCCACACGTTGTAGAGGAACGGGAGGATCGACAGACCGAGTACGAACGAGGCGATCGTGGAGATCGTGTTCAGCGCGGTGAAGCCGTCGGCCGCGAGATAGTCCGCGTACCGGCGCGGCATGCCCTCGGCGCCCAGCCAGTGCTGGACGAGGAACGTGCCGTGGAAGCCGATGAACAGCGTCCAGAAGGTGATCTTGCCGAGACGCTCGTCGAGCATCTTGCCCGTCATCTTCGGCCACCAGAAGTGGAAGCCGGAGAACATCGCGAACACCACGGTGCCGAACACCACGTAGTGGAAGTGCGCCACCACGAAGTACGAGTCCGAGACGTGGAAGTCCATCGGCGGCGAGGCCAGGATGACGCCGGTCAGACCACCGAAGGTGAAGGTGATCAGGAAGCCGGTCGCCCAGAGCATCGGTGTCTCGAAGGACAGCGAGCCCTTCCACATCGTTCCGATCCAGTTGAAGAACTTCACGCCGGTAGGTACGGCGATGAGGAACGTCATGAAGGAGAAGAACGGTAGGAGCACGCCTCCGGTGACGTACATGTGGTGCGCCCACACCGTCACGGAGAGGCCGGCGATCGCGATGGTCGCGCCGATCAGGCCGAAGTAGCCGAACATCGGCTTACGGGAGAAGACCGGGATGACCTCGGAGATGATGCCGAAGAACGGTAGCGCGATGATGTACACCTCTGGATGGCCGAAGAACCAGAAGAGGTGTTGCCATAGCAACGCGCCGCCGTTCGCCGCGTCGAAGACATGCGCACCGAACTTGCGGTCCGCCTCCAGGGCGAACAGCGCGGCCGCGAGGACCGGGAAGGCGAGCAGGACCAGGACACCGGTCAGCAGCACGTTCCAGGTGAAGATCGGCATGCGGAACATGGTCATGCCGGGCGCGCGCATGCAGATGATCGTGGTGATGAAGTTGACCGAGCCGAGGATCGTGCCGAAGCCGGAGAAGGCCAGACCCATGATCCACATGTCGGCGCCGATGCCCGGCGAGCGGACCGCGTCCGACAGCGGGCTGTAGGCGAACCAGCCGAAGTCGGCCGCGCCCTGCGGGGTGAGGAAGCCACCGACCGCGATGAGCGAGCCGAACAGGTAGAGCCAGTAGGCGAACATGTTCAGCCGCGGGAACGCCACGTCGGGCGCGCCGATCTGCAGCGGCATGATCCAGTTGGCGAAACCGGCGAACAGCGGCGTCGCGAACATCAGCAGCATGATCGTGCCGTGCATCGTGAACGCCTGGTTGAACTGCTCGTTCGACATGATCTGCGTACCCGGGCGGGCGAGCTCGGCGCGCATGAGGAGCGCCATGACTCCGCCGATGCAGAAGAACGCGAACGACGTGACCAGGTACAGCGTGCCGATCGTCTTGTGGTCGGTGGTCGTCAGCCACTTCACCACGACATTGCCGGGCTGCTTGCGCCGGACCGGCAACTCGTCTTCGTACGAGCTCTCGGCGGCAGCACCCTGGGGTTCGTTGAGGATGCTCACAGGTTCGTCGTCTCCCGGTTCTTCTCGTGGGTCGTCTGCTCGATGCCGGCCGGGACGTAACCGGTCTGTCCCTTCTCCGCGAGCTCCTTGAGGTGCTGCTCGTAGCGCTCGGGAGAGACGACCTTCACGTTGAAGAGCATCCGGGAGTGGTCCACGCCGCACAGTTCGGCGCACTTGCCCAGGAAGGTGCCCTCCTGGTTGGGGGTCACCTGGAAGGCGTTGGTGTGGCCCGGGATGACGTCCTGCTTCATCAGGAACGGCACCACCCAGAAGGAGTGGATGACGTCACGCGAGGTGAGGACGAAGCGGACCGTCTTGCCCTTGGGGAGCCAGAGGGTCGGGCCGGGGTTGCCGGTCTGCGGGTTCTCGTCGCCGGGAATGCCGCAGTTGTACACGCCGCCGGCGTTGTCCGGGAAGGCCGTCTTGAACCGGTCCGGGATGGCGGCCAGGTTCTCGTCGGTCTTCGCGTCGCCTTCGGAGCCGTCGACGTTCTCGATGTAGTTGAAGCACCAGCTCCACTGGAAGCCGACCACGTTGACCGTGAGGTCGGGCTTCTTCGACGTGTCGAGAAGCTTCGACTCGTCGCGGGCGGTGAAGTAGAAGAGCACCGAGACGATGATCAGCGGGACAACCGTGTACAGCGCCTCGATGGGCATGTTGTACCGGGTCTGTGGGGGAACTTCGACCTTGGTGCGGCTACGCCGGTGGAAGAAGGCACTCCACAGGATCAGGCCCCAGACCAGTACGCCCGTGGCGAGCGCGGCGGCCCACGAGCCCTGCCACAGGGAGAGGATCCGCGGAGCCTCTTCCGTGGTCGGCGTGGGCATACCAAGACGGGGGAAGTCCTTGTATGTGCAACCGGTGGCGGTCGCCAGGACCAGGCCCGCAGTCAGTGCCTGCAGCAGCTTCCGCCGCATCGGGCGCCGCGGCATGGGGGTACCACCCGCGCCCTTTAGGCAGCGGGGGAGGTCGGAGCCGTTGGGACTCACGTAGCGCCTTCCCGAGAGTCTCGCCCGCGCGGTATGGCTGCGGCCTTCTCGCTGGTCGGTCGCCGCCCTGCGACGGGCAGGGGTTTGGATGTTTATGCGGACCAAACCCTACTGGACGCGATTTGGGGTCGCGCGGGGAGGGGGTGCCAACACTCCGTGGGTCATTCCGGGCGCCTAATAGCTCGGAAGTTCGGGTGGTTTGGCGGTTGCGCGTGCGTTGTGGTTGTTCGCGCGGTTCCCCGCGTCCCTTGAGGGCGCTCCCCTCGGCCCCTGCTTATAGCGTTGCCCTGTGGTCTACTTCGACGCTGCTTCCTCCGCTCCCCTGCATCCCGTTGCCCGGCAGGCACTTCTCGCCTCGCTGGAGGAGGGGTGGGCCGATCCCGCGCGGCTCTACAAGGAAGGCCGGCGGGCCCGGTTGCTGCTGGACGCCGCCAGGGAGGCGGCTGCCGAGGCGGTGGGATGCCGGGCCGACGAGTTGGTGTTCACGTCGTCGGGGACGCGGGCCGTGCACTCCGGGATCGCCGGGGTGCTGGCGGGTCGGCGGCGGGTCGGCGGTCACCTGATCGTGTCGGCGGTCGAACACTCTTCGGTGCTGCATGCGGCGGATGCCCACGAGGCCGGGGGTGGGACGGTCACCCAGGTGGCCGTGGGCCGTACCGGGGCGGTCGCCGCGTCCTCGTACGCCGAGGCCCTGCGGGAGGACACCGCGCTCGCGTGTCTGCAGTCCGCCAACCACGAGGTGGGGACCGAGCAGCCGGTGGCCGAGGTGGCGGCGGCGTGCCGGGCGGCCGGGGTGCCGTTGCTGGTGGACGCGGCGCAGTCGCTCGGGTGGGGGCGGGTGGACGGGGACTGGTCGGTGCTGACCGGCAGCGCCCACAAGTGGGGTGGCCCGTCCGGGGTGGGGCTGCTCGTCGTACGCAAGGGTGTGCGGTTCGCGGCGCAAGGGCCCGCCGACGAGCGGGAGTCGGGGCGGGCCGCGGGGTTCGAGAACATCCCGGCCGTCGTGGCGGCCGCCGCCTCGCTGCGCGCCGTACGGGCGGAGGCCGCCGCGGAGGCCGTACGGCTGCGGGAGTTGACGGAGCGGATCCGGGCGCGGGTGGTGTCGCTGGTGCCGGACGTGGAGGTGGTGGGGGACCCGGAGCGCCGGCTGCCGGGCGTCGTCACCTTCTCCTGTCTCTATGTCGACGGGGAGGCATTGCTGCACGAACTGGACCGTGCGGGCTTCTCCGTCTCCTCGGGTTCGTCCTGCACGAGCAGCACACTGACGCCCAGCCACGTCCTGAAGGCCATGGGGGTGCTCAGCGAGGGGAACGTCCGGGTGTCGCTGCCGCCGGGGACGCCCGCGGACGACGTCGAGCGATTCCTGACGGTGCTGCCGGGGGCGGTCGCGGCCGTGCGGGAGAAGCTGGGGGCACCGGTGCCCGCGACCGTCGTGCACGAGGACGTACTCGTCGTGGACGCCCTCGGCAAGCGCTGCCCGATCCCCGTCATCGAGCTGGCGAAGGTGATCGGCGACGTACCGGTCGGCGGCACGGTCCGAGTCCTCTCCGACGACGAGGCCGCCCGCCTGGACATCCCGGCGTGGTGCGAGATGCGAGGCCAGGAGTACGTGGGCGAGGAACCGGCGGAACGGGGTTCGGCGTATGTGGTGCGAAGGGTGAGCTGAGCCGAGACGGGAATCCCCGCGCCCTTGAGGGCCGAAGGCCCAAAAGGAGCGCGGGGAACCGCGCGACCAGCCACGACGAACCCGCGGCCGACAACGCACCGTCCGGGGCGACCCGGACGTCGCCGAGGGGGCACGCCTCAGCCGAGGTGCGCGCGAACCTCTTCCGCGGACTCATCCCCATACGCCTTGGTGAACCGCTCCATGAAGTGGCCGCGCCGCAACTGGTACTCCTGCGTCCCCACCGTCTCGATGACCAGCGTCGCGAGCATGCACCCGACCTGCGCGGCGCGCTCCAGCGAGACGCCCCAGGCCAGCCCCGAGAGGAACCCCGCGCGAAACGCGTCGCCGACACCCGTGGGGTCGGCCTTGCGCTCCTCGTCGGGGCAGCCGACCTCGATCGGGTCGTGTCCGACGCGCTCGATGCGTACGCCCTGCGCGCCGAGGGTGGTCACCCGGTGGCCGACCTTGGCGAGGATCTCCGCGTCCGACCAGCCGGTCTTGGACTCGATGAGGCCCTTCTCGTACTCGTTGGAGAAGAGGTACGTGGCGCCGTCCAGCAGTATCCGGATCTCGTCGCCGTCCATGCGGGCGATCTGCTGGGAGAAGTCGGCGGCGAAGGGGATGCCGCGCGAACGGCATTCCTCGGTGTGGCGCAGCATCGCCTCCGGGTCGTCCGCGCCGATCAGGACGAGGTCGAGGCCGCCGACGCGGTCGGCGACGGTCTTCAGCTCGATGAGGCGGGCCTCGCTCATGGCGCCCGTGTAGAAGGAGCCGATCTGGTTGTGGTCGGCGTCCGTGGTGCACACGAAGCGGGCCGTGTGCAGCGTCTCGGAGATACGCACGGAGGTGGTGTCCACACCGTGCCGGTCGAGCCACGCGCGGTACTCGTCGAAGTCCGAGCCCGCCGCGCCGACCAGGATCGGGCGCGTGCCGAGTTGTCCCATGCCGAACGCGATGTTCGCGCCGACACCGCCCCGGCGTACGTCGAGCTGGTCGACGAGGAAGGAGAGGGAGACCGTGTGCAACTGGTCCGCGACGAGTTGGTCGGCGAAGCGGCCCGGGAAGGTCATCAGATGGTCGGTGGCGATGGAGCCGGAGACTGCGATACGCACGGCGAGGACACGCTCCTGCGAAGGAAGAGGGGATTGACAGTTCACGCTACCGGGTCGTCCACTCGCTCTGAAGCAGGCAAAACTACCCGATAGTAGGTCTTTCTTCGTGGGGTTCGCGATGCATACGGTGCGGTTATGACGAACCCCAAGATCCCCGGCACCGTCCCGTTCGACCCGGACGCGGGCCTGGCGGCGCTGCGCGGCGACTGCGCGCGGATGGCTCCGCACTGGGCGGCCCCCGCGAAGGTCATTACGGCTCCGGTGTCCCCTTCGCTCATTCACGGGGTGACGGTGCCGGTGACCTCCGCGCGACTGGTGGACGCGATGTCCGACTACGGCGACTGAGGGAACCGTCGGCTCCTCCGCCGCGTCCCATCGCTGTCCCCCGTATAGGGGATGCGGTGTACGACCTGCCGAAGGAGCGATGCGGTGAACTCCGAGCGACCCGACAACCCCGAGAACCCGGACGAGGGCACCGAGCCCGAAGCCACCGAGGAGCTCAGGGCTGCCGGGGATGACGTCACTGAGGCCGAGGGGGCCAAGGAAGCCGACGAGGCCGCCGGTGACAACAAGGCCGATGCGGCTGCGGGGAGTGACGCGGACGACGGTGCGGGCTCCGAGAGGGACGAGGATGCGCGGGCCGCTGACGACAGCGGCGGCGAGAGTGGCGATGAGCATGGCGACGAGAGCAGCGATGAACGTGGCGATGAGAGTCACGTCGTAGAAGTCGGCGGTGCCGAGCGGCCGCGCCGCCGGCGTTCCCGGGTGGTCGTGGCGTCGGTGGCCGCCGCGGTGCTGCTGGTCGGGGGTGGCGGGGCGCTGCTCGCCGCCACCGCTTCCGGTGGGTCCGAAGGGACCGGTTCGCCCGGCGGGGACGGCACTCCCCCGCCGCTGGCGCTCGACGGGTACACCGACGGCGGTTCGGCCGGCATCGCTCCGGGCGAGCCGAACCCGAACGGCGTGACCTATCGAGCGGCCGGCGATCTGCCCGACGGTCCCGGCTCCGCTCCCGTGTACTCGGTCAAGGGCGACGTGACGGCCGCCGAGGTGGCCCGGCTCGCGAAGGCGCTCGGTGTGGAAGGTACGCCGACGGCCGAGGGTGAGGCCTGGCGGGTGGGGAGCGCGGGCGACGGTTCGGGACCGGTTCTCCGGGTCGACAAGCGGTCACCGGGGACCTGGACGTTCAACCGGTACACGCCGGGCACCGACAACTGCCAGAAGGTCGATGTCTGCACCTCCGGCAGCGTGGCCGAGGGCGGCGAGGCGGTGAGTGAGGCGGCGGCCAAGAAGGCGGCGGCCCCGGTGCTCAAGGCCGCCGGCCAGGACGAGGCCAAGCTCGACGCGACGCAACTCCTGGGCGCCATACGGGTGGTGAACGCCGATCCCGAGGTCGGCGGGCTGCCCACGTACGGCTGGTCGACCGGTGTCCAGGTCGGCGCCGACGGCCAAGTGCTCGGCGGCAGCGGCAACCTGAAGACGCCGGTGAAGAGCGACACGTATCCCGTGGTCGACGCGGAGCGGGCGCTGGAGCTGATGAACGGCTCGGGTCAGGGCGCCGGCACCGCGCGCGGGGGCGTGGGCGGCTGCACCGGTCCCGTACCGCTGGAGGGTGCGGACGGCGGGACGGCCGTGGCGACCGGGACGCCGTGCGAGCGGGTGACCACGGCGCCGACGCCGGAGGCGGTCACCGTCGAGGACGCGGTGTTCGGGCTCGCCTCGCACCAGGTGGACGGCCGGCCGGCGCTGGTGCCGTCCTGGATGTTCGAGGTACGGCCGCAGGGGGCCGAGGCCACCTTCACGGTGACGCATCCGGCGATCGACCCGACGTATCTGGCCGCCCCCGAGCCGCCGGCGGAGCCGACCGAGGAGTCCGCCGAACCGGGCGACACGCCCTCCACGGGTCCGTCCTCGCGGGATGTACGCGTCCAGGGCTACGAGGTCGACGGCGAGAAGCTGACCGTCACCTTCTGGGGCGGCGTGTGCAGCGACTACGCGGCCTCGGTGAGCGAGGAGTCGGGCGAGGTGACGGTCACCGTGACCGACACACCGTGGGAGGGCAAGGTCTGCATCATGATCGCCAAGGCGATGGAGCGGACCGTGCAGTTGGACGAGCCGCTCGGCGACCGCGAAGTGGTCGGGTCGGACGGCAAGGAGATCGCGAAGGGCGGGATCGCGGAGCTGGAGCCGCGGTAGGCGGCTCCGCCGCACACCGTCTCCACCGCGTTCCGGTGTCCGGACCTACCAACCAGACGTACGAAGGCGGCGTCCCCGTCGGAGGGGGACGCCGCCTTCGTCGTGCCGTACTCGCGTCGCGTGCGCGGGGACTCTAGTTGAAGGAGTCACCGCAGGCGCAGGAGCCCGTCGCGTTGGGGTTGTCGATGGTGAAGCCCTGCTTCTCGATGGTGTCGACGAAGTCGATGGAGGCGCCGCCCAGGTAGGGAGCGCTCATGCGGTCGGTGATGACCTTGACCCCGTCGAAGTCCTTGACGACGTCACCGTCGAGGGAGCGCTCGTCGAAGAAGAGCTGGTAGCGCAGGCCGGAGCAGCCGCCGGGCTGAACAGCGACACGCAGCGCCAGGTCGTCACGGCCTTCCTGGTCGAGCAGGGCCCTGACCTTCGCCGCCGCGGCGTCGGACAGGACGATGCCGTCGGTGACGGTGGTGGACTCGTCCGATACGGACATCTACATCTCTCCCGGGTTGTACGGAGACTGCTTTCCGACGAGTGCAACCGCCGGGGCCCCGCATTCATTCCGGGGCCAAGCGGATTTCCTTCGCGTCACTCTTCATGCTCGCACATGGCCCGGGGAGTGGGCACCGGGTCGCCGGCCACTGTGGACAACGCCACGTGGGGCATGGTCGCCGCGCCGCGCCGGGCACGGTCATGGCGCCGAGCCGGGCACGCTCATGGCGCCGTCGGGATTCACACCACCGGGATTCACGTCACATCGACGCTATGGGCATCGTCAACGTGACGTGAAGCGGTTATGATAGATAGCGTCATTTCGACGAAAAGGCTAGCCCGAATGTCCCGCCGGCCCATCTCTGGGCCGGCGAGCCGCAGAACAGAAAGGGTGCGTGTCGTGACCACCGCCCAGACCCAGGAGCTCGACGTACAGCCGTCGCCCCTCGCCCTGCTGCTGCTCGGCCGGGAGGCCGACCCGAGGAGCGAGCGCGGTGTCGACTGCCCCGGCGACCTCCCCTCCCCGTCCGACCCCGACCTGGTGGAGCGCGCCCGCGCGGCCAAGGAGAAGCTCGGGGACAAGGTCTTCGTGCTCGGCCACCACTACCAGCGCGACGAGGTCATCCAGTTCGCGGACGTCACGGGCGACTCCTTCAAGCTGGCCCGGGACGCGGCGGCGCGGCCCGAGGCCGAGTACATCGTGTTCTGCGGTGTGCACTTCATGGCCGAGTCGGCGGACATCCTGACCGGCGACGACCAGAAGGTCGTGCTGCCCGACCTCGCCGCCGGGTGCTCCATGGCCGACATGGCCACCGCCGAGCAGGTCGCCGAGTGCTGGGACGTACTGACCGAGGCGGGCATAGCCGAGCAGGTCGTGCCCGTCTCGTACATGAACTCCTCCGCCGACATCAAGGCCTTCACCGGCAAGCACGGCGGCACGATCTGCACCTCGTCGAACGCGAAACGGGCGCTGGACTGGGCCTTCGAGCAGGGTGAGAAGGTGCTGTTCCTGCCGGACCAGCACCTGGGGCGCAACACCGCCGTGCGGGACATGGGGCTGTCGCTCGACGACTGTGTCCTCTACAACCCGCACAAGCCGGGTGGGGGGCTCACGGTCGAGCAGTTGCGGAACGCCGAGATGATTCTGTGGCGGGGGCACTGCTCCGTGCACGGGCGGTTCAGTCTGCAGTCCGTGAACGACGTCCGGGAGCGGATTCCGGGGGTGAACGTCCTCGTCCATCCCGAGTGCCGGCACGAGGTCGTGGCGGCGGCGGATTATGTCGGGTCGACCGAATACATCATCAAGGCGCTCGAAGCCGCTCCCGCCGGGTCCAAGTGGGCCATCGGGACCGAGCTGAACCTGGTGCGGCGGCTGGCGAACCGTTTCGCGCCCGAGGGCAAGGAGATCGTGTTCCTCGACCGTACGGTCTGCTTCTGCTCCACCATGAATCGCATCGACCTTCCTCACCTGGTGTGGGCTCTGGAGTCCCTCGCCGAGGGCAATCTCGTCAACCGCATCGAGGTCGACAAGGAGACGGAGGCGTTCGCGAAGCTGGCGCTGGAGCGGATGTTGGCTCTGCCGTAACGCGAATTCGGGGTGCCCCTCTGTGTGAGGGGCACCCCTTTTTCATTTCGGGGGGGGGCGAATCTCCCCCGGCTAGACCCCCGCGGGCTCCGGCTCCGGTGACGGAGACGGCGTGTCGGCGCCCTTCAGGGCCTTCCGCTTCGCCCGTCGTTCCTTCCGGAGCTCGATCATCGTGTAGAGGGTCGCGCCCAGGAGGAGGGTGAGGAGGGTGGAGGTGATGAGGCCGCCGATGACGACCACGGCCAGGGGTTGGGCGATGAAGCCGCCTTCGCCGGTGACGCCGAGGGCCATGGGGAGGAGCGCGAAGATGGTCGCGAGGGCTGTCATCAGGATGGGGCGGAGCCGGTGGCGGCCGCCTTCGATGACCGCCTCGACAACGCCGTAGCCCTGACTCCGGTACTGGTTGACGAGGTCGATGAGCACGATCGCGTTGGTCACCACGATGCCGATGAGCATCAGCATGCCGATCATCGCGGGGACACCCATCGGGGTGCCGGTGATGATGAGCAGACCGATCGCGCCGGTGGCGGCGAACGGGATGGAGACCAACAGGATCAGTGGCTGGATCAGGGACCGGAAGGTCGCCACCAGCAGCATGAAGACGATCGCGATCGCCGCGAGCATCGCGAGGCCGAGGGAGGCGAAGGCCTCGTCCTGGTCCTGGGAGACGCCGCCGATGTCGGCGGTGGCGCCCTCGGGGAGGTCGAGGGCGTTCAGCTTGGCCGTGAGGTCCGAGCTGACCGCGCCGGTGTTGTCGCCCGTCGGCTTCGCCGTGATCGTCGCGGCCCGCCGGCCGTCGATACGGGTCATGGAGACGGGGCCGTCCACCAGCTCGACATCCGCGATGTCGCTCAGCCGCACCGCGCCCAGCCGCAGGTCCCGCAGCTCCTGAAGGGTCTCGGCGGGCTTCGCCGACTTGATGACGACGTTCCGCTCGGTGTCGTCCAGGACGGCCCGGCCGCTGGTCGTACCGCGTACGGCCTGGGCGACGGCAGCGCCGAGGGTCTGATCGTCGAAGCCGGCCGCGGCCGCCTTGTCGGTGGACTTGACCGAGATGCGGGGCACGCTCTGGGCGAGGTCGCTCGTGACGTCCGTGACGTCGTCCAGGGTCGAGACCGCGTCGCGGACCTGCTCGGCCGCCTTGCGCAGCACCTCGGCGTCCGCGGCCGTCACGACCACGCTCAGGTCCTGGCTGCCGAAGCCGTCACCGGCCACGACGGTCGTCGTACCGACGCCGGAGAGTCCGGCCAGGCCCTTCTCGACGCGGTCCTGGACGTCCGACGCCGAGGCCGAGTCGCCCAGCATGACGGAGTACGACGCCTGGTTGGAGTCCGTGCCACCGCCGAACGCGGCCAGGAAGCCGGAGGAGCCGATGGTGACCTGGTAGTCCTTGACGCCCTCGGTGCCGGCGAGCAGTTTCTCGACCTTCTTCGTCTGCTCGTCCGTCGCCGCCAGGCTGGTGCCGGGCTTCAACTCCTGCTTGAGACTGAGGACTTCCTGCTCGCCCGCGTCGAAGAAGTTCGTCTTCAGCAGCGGGGCCATGCCGAACGTGCCGATCAGGACGACGGCCGCGATGGCCACGCTGGTCAGCCGGCGACGCGTGGCGAAGCGCAGGACGGGGACGTAGAAGCGCTGGAGGCGGCTCTTCGCCTCCTTCTCCTCCGCCTTGCGGCGCGCCTCGTCGGCGTCCTCGGGCGTGCCCTTCGGGGCGCGCAGGAACCAGTACGACAGGACGGGGACCACGGTCAGCGAGACCAGCAGGGAGGCCAGCAGGGCCGCCGTCACGGTCAGGGAGAAGCTGCCGAACAGCTCGCCCACCATGCCGCCGGTCAGGCCGATCGGGAGGAAGACCGCGACCGTCGTCAGGGTGGAGGAGGTGACCGCGCCGGCCACCTCGCGGACCGCCTTGAGGATGGCCTCCTGGCGCTCCTCGCCGTAGCCGAGGTGGCGCTTGATGTTCTCCAGGACGACGATCGAGTCGTCCACGACACGGCCGATGGCGATGGTCAGCGCGCCGAGCGTCAGCATGTTGAGGGAGAGGTCGCGGGTCCACAGGACGATCAGGGCCAGCACCACCGACAGCGGGATCGACACCGCCGTCACCAGCGTGGAGCGGATCGACGCCAGGAAGACCAGGATGACCAGGACCGCGAAGAGGAGGCCCAGCGCGCCCTCGGTGGTCAGGCCGTCGATGGACTTGGAGACCGCCGGGCCCTGGTCGCTGACCACGGTGACGGTGGCGTCGGAGCCCAGGTCGCGGCGCAGGTCCGGCAGCTTGTCCTCGACGGCCTCGGAGATGGCGACCGCGCTGCCGCCCCGGTCCATGGTGACCGTGATCGCGAGGCTGGGCTCGCCGTTCGTCCGGGTGATGGAGTCGGCCTTGGCCTGCTCCTCCTTGACGGTGGCGACGTCGGCGAGGCGTACGGGCTTCTTGGCGCCCTCGCCCCGCACCATCAGGTCCTCGATCTGCTCCAGCGAAGTGAAGCCCCCGCCTACCTGGACCGTGCGGTTGGCGCCGTCCTCGTCGAAGGAGCCCGCGGGGACGGTGACGCCGCCGACCTGGAGGGCCTGCGAGAGCGCCATCGTGGTCAGGCCCGCCTTCGCCAGCTTCGCGTCGTCGGGGGTGACGGCGACCTGGACGTCCCGGACGCCGGCGACGGTGACCTGGCCTCGGATGATCGCACGGATGTTCAGGGCGCGACCGATTCGAGTGGTGCGTCCAGGGCCGGGGTGGCGGGCGAGGCGGTCGGCGTCAGGTTGGTTAGCAGGTCGCCAAGTCTCCATACCGGCGGCGCTTTCAGGGACCGGAAACACCGCTCCCGCAACACAACACCCCGCGCCCGGGAAGCGACGCGGGATCCCATCCCCATCCGGGTCCACACCGGAACGGAAAGCGTCCGGCAGGGCGGCCTCCACCGCGCCAGACACGTCGCCGCCAGCGACGTGAACAGCAGCAGGAGCCGAACGCGATCGGCACCGGCCCCGCGCCTCGCGGCCGGAAACCGGCTCGCACCCGACGGGACTCCAACCCCCGCCTGGCACCACCGCGAGCCGACCACCCGACGTCGCCCCGGATCACCCAGGACGACCCAGGAAACCAAGCCGATCAGAGACGCTGAACCGAGACAGCCAGGACATGGGTCAGGGTCTCTCTTCTGTGGCGTGTGGCGTGAGCGGAGGACGAGCGTGCCGAGCGCACCTGTGTCGTCTCTGTGACGCAGTTGTGCGCGCTCACTCCACACCCTGGGCCATGGGAGGGCCCCGATCCCTCGCTCCCCAGGTCCATTTCCTTATCCGGCGCATACTCCGGTCGCAGTAGAGCGGGGCGGCTTTCAGTCCACCCTTGGGCGTACCAGTCCCGACTCGTACGCGAAGACCACCAGTTGGGCGCGGTCGCGCGCGCCGAGCTTGGCCATGGCCCGGTTGACGTGTGTCTTCACCGTCAGCGGGCTGACCGCGAGACGCTCGGCGATCTCGTCGTTGGAGTGCCCGGCCGCGACCTGGACGAGGACCTCGCGCTCCCGGGTCGTCAGCGTGCCGAGCCGCTGGGAGCGGGCGGCGGCACCGCCCTCGCCGTCGGCCGAGTCGTCCGGCTGGGCGAGGAAACGGGCGATCAGGCCCTTGGTCGCGGTGGGTGACAGCAGCGCCTCGCCGCCGGCGGCGACCCGGATCGCGTTGAGCAGTTCGTCCGGCTCGGAGCCCTTGCCGAGGAAGCCGGAGGCGCCCGCGCGCAGCGACCGCACGACGTAGTCGTCGACCTCGAAGGTGGTGAGGATGACGACCCGGACATGGGCGAGGGCCGGATCGGCGCTGATCATGCGGGTGGCGGCGAGTCCGTCGGTGCCGGGCATCCGGATGTCCATCAGCACCACGTCGGCGCGCTCCTCCTTCGCGAGCCGCACCGCCTGCGCCCCGTCCGCGGCCTCCCCCACGACCTCCATGTCCGGCTCCGAGTCGACGAGCACCCGGAAGGCGCTGCGCAGCAGGGCCTGGTCGTCGGCGAGCAGGACACGGATGGTCATACGGGGTCCCCCGGGGCGCTGGTCACGGTCGTACGGCTGCTTCCGCTTCTTCCACGGCGGTCGCTGAGGTCTTGAGCGGCAGGATCGCATGGACCCGGAAGCCGCCGCCGTAGCGGGGGCCGGTGGTGAGGGCGCCGCCGAGGGCGGCGACGCGTTCGCGCATGCCGAGCAGGCCGTGGCCACCGCCGGCGCCCTCGGCGGCGTCGTCCTGACCGGTGCTCGTGTCGAGGCCGGTGCCGTTGTCGAGGACCGTGATCTCCATGTTCGGGCCGACGCGTACGACGCTGACCTCGGCCTTCGCCTCCTGGCCCGCGTGCTTGCGCACATTGGTGAGGGCTTCCTGGATGACGCGGTACGCGGCGAGGTCGACGGCCGCCGGGAGGGGGGTGCCCTCGTCGGTGCGGGCCACCTCGACGGCGAGGCCCGCGCTGTGGAAGGTGCCGACGAGTTCGTCGAGCCGTTCCAGGCCGGGGGCGGGTTCGGTGGGGGCCTCGGGGTCGCCGGACTGGCGGAGCAGGCCGACCGTGGCGCGGAGTTCGTTGAGTGCGGAGCGGCTGGCCTCGCGGACGTGGGCGAGGGCTTCCTTGGCCTGGTCGGGCCGTTTGTCCATGACGTGGGCGGCGACTCCGGCCTGGACGTTGACGAGGGCGATGTGGTGGGCGACGACGTCGTGCAGGTCGCGGGCGATCCGCAGGCGTTCCTCGGCGACCCGGCGGCGGGCCTCCTCCTCGCGGGTGCGTTCCGCCCGTTCGGCGCGTTCCCGGATGGCGTGCACGAAGGCGCGGCGGCTGCGTACGGCGTCCCCCGCCGTGGCGGCCATGCCGGTCCAGGCGAAGATGCCGAGGTTCTCCTGGTCGTACCAGGCGAGGGGGCCGGCGAGCATGGCCGTGCCGGTCAGGACCGTCATCGTGAGCAGGCCGACGCGCCAGGTGGTGGGGCGGTCGGTGGTGGAGGCGACGGTGTAGAGGGCGACGACGGCGGACATCGCGACGGGGGCGCGGGGGTCGCCGGTCACCAGCTCGGCGATGGTGAGGGCGGAGGTCGCCGCCAGTACGGGCATGGGGGCCCGGCGGCGGGCCACCAGGAGGGCGGCGGCGGCCACCATGAGCGCGATGCTGAGCGCGTCGGGGGTGCGGGCGCCCCATTTGCCGCCGTGCTCGGCGTGCGGGTCGATGAACGAGCCCGCCATCATCGTGACGAGGACGCCGAGGGCGAGGGCCGCGTCCAGCGCCATGGGGTGCGCCGTCAGCCATGCCCTCGCGCGCTGGAAGGTGCTCACGGTTGCCAACCGTACGGGGTTCTCGCAGGTGGGGGAACGGTGGTAGCGGTACCGGGGGCGAGGGTCGGTATTCGTTCGGCCGCGGGTCGTCCGTGGCTGGTCGCGCCCACGCGGCTCAGCCGCACATGGATACAGCCCCGCGCCCTGCAGGGCACTTCGGGCCGATGCCCGCACCGGCCTGCGCCGGCCTTCAGCCCGGGATCAGGCCGTCGTCGTTCAGCATTTCCCTGACCTCCTCCAGCGTCGCGTCCGGCGCCGGGAGGATCAGTTCGGAGGGTTGCAGGGAGTCGTCCGGGAGGGGCGTGCCCAGTTCCCGGACCTTGTCCAGGAGGGCGTGGAGGGTGTGGCGGAAGCCCGGGCCGTCGCCGACCTCCATCTCCGCCAGGAGTACGTCGTCCAGCTTGTTCAACTCGGTGAAGTGGCTGTCGGCCAGCTCCACCTGCCCCTCCCCCATGATCCGTACGATCATGTCGCCCTCCTCAGGCGTGGCTACTGCTTGTCGAAGCGGGGGGTGTCCTGCTGCTGGGACTGCTGCTGGGGGGCCGACTGGCCGGCGCCGCCCTCGATGGCCTGCTTCTGCGCGGACGGACCTCCCGCCAGCTCGGCCTTCATGCGCTGGAGCTCCAGCTCGACGTCCGTACCGCCGGAGAGGCGGTCCAGCTCGGTCTGGATGTCGTCCTTGTGCAGGCCGGAGGAGTCGTCGAGAGCGCCGGAGGCGAGGAGCTCGTCGATGGCGCCGGCGCGGGCCTGGAGCTGCGCGGTCTTGTCCTCGGCGCGCTGGATCGCGAGGCCGACGTCGCCCATCTCCTCGGAGATGCCGGAGAAGGCCTCGCCGATCCGGGTCTGGGCCTGGGCGGCGGTGTACGTCGCCTTGATCGTCTCCTTCTTCGTGCGGAAGGCGTCGACCTTGGCCTGAAGGCGCTGGGAGGCGAGGGTGAGCTTCTCCTCCTCGCCCTGGAGGGTGGAGTGCTGCGTCTCCAGGTCCGTCACCTGCTGCTGGAGGGCGGCCCGGCGCGAGAGGGCCTCGCGGGCCAGGTCCTCGCGGCCGAGCGCGAGCGCCTTGCGGCCCTGGTCCTCCAGCTTCGAGGACTGCGACTGGAGCTGGTTGAGCTGGAGCTCCAGGCGCTTACGGGACGTGGCCACGTCGGCCACACCACGGCGCACCTTCTGGAGCAGCTCCAGCTGCTTCTGGTACGAGTAATCGAGGGTCTCGCGCGGGTCCTCGGCCCGGTCAAGGGCCTTGTTCGCCTTCGCGCGGAAGATCATCCCCATACGCTTCATGACACCGCTCATGGGCTTCGCGCGCCCCCTTCTGACGGACTCCAGCTCACAGGTCTGCGACAGAACCCACAGTACGGGCCCTGCATCTATTACCGCACTGTTCGGGGACCGATGCGCTCATCCCCAAGGACGACTGTGTACGGCATCGCTCCGGCGCAGGGAGTAGATGGCTCCCGGGGTTACGTACGGGCCGATCCCCGGAATACCTCAGCCCCACTACGGGCGAACCGTCACCGCCGTCCCCCTTCTTCTCCGACTTCTCAAAGTGTTCCCGAGTGTTCAGGCCACTTCCGTCCCCGCTCTGTCTCCAGCACAGACGTCGGGTGTTGCCGGATCGTTCCCCACTCGGCTGGGGTCCATGCCCCGGCACCCCGTACCCTTGGGTTTTGTGTTTCGTAGCCGCGCCAAGAACGAGAAGGCATCGGCCGCCGATCAGGCGCCGGTGACCGACTCCAAGTCGACCCGTGACCCGCAGGCCCGCAAGGGGCGGCCCACTCCCAAGCGGAGTGAGGCCCAGTCCCAGCGCCGTAGCGTGGCCAATACGCCCACGACGCGCAAGGAGGCCGCCAAACGCTCCCGCGAAGAGCGTCGCACCGTGATGGAGAAGCAGCGCCAGGCGCTGGCCACCGGTGACGAGCGCTATCTGCCCGCGAGGGACAAGGGCCCGGTGCGTAAGTTCGCCCGCGACTTCGTGGACTCGCGATTCCACATCGCGGAGTTCTTCCTGCCGCTGGCCGTGATCATCCTCGTACTGAGCATGGTGCGGGTGGCCTCGCTGCAGAACATCGCGCTGCT
Source organism: Streptomyces adelaidensis (assembly GCF_016598475.1). Taxonomy (GTDB): domain Bacteria; phylum Actinomycetota; class Actinomycetes; order Streptomycetales; family Streptomycetaceae; genus Streptomyces; species Streptomyces adelaidensis. The sequence goes on along the minus strand of NZ_JAEMUX010000031.1, from coordinate 26,199 downwards.
GCTGTGGCTCTTCGTGATCATCCTGATCGTGGTCGACTCGATCAGCCTCGGCATCCGTCTGAAGAAGCAGCTGAACGCGCGCTTCCCCGACGCGAACAAGAAGGGCGTCGTGGCCTACGCCCTGATGCGCACGCTCCAGATGCGTCGCCTCCGGCTGCCGAAGCCGCAGGTCAAGCGCGGAGAGCGGCCCTGAGCACGACCACTTTCTCCGGAGGTGCCGCTCAGGCCTGGCTGAACCGGCTGGGCACGCTGCGCGAGGTCGTACGACAGGAGCTGGTCGCCCGCCAGCTGGACGAGCAGATAGCCGGACGCTTCCCGGTCGGGCAGCGGCTCCGGGTGCTCGACGTCGGCATGGGGCAGGGCACGCAGGCACTGCGGCTCGCCCGGGCCGGGCACGCGGTGACCGGCATCGAGCGCGAGGCGAAGCTGATCGCCGTGGCGCGGGAGGCGGTCGCCGCCGAGCCCGAGGGCATCCGGGGACGGGTGCGGATCGTCGAGGGCGACGGCCGCGACACGGGCGTCCACTTCCTGCCGGGCAGCTTCGACGTGGTCCTCTGCCACGGTGTCCTGATGCACGTCGAGGAGCCCGACGCGCTGCTGGCCGGGCTGGCCCGGATGCTGGCGCCCGGCGGGCTGCTCTCGCTGCTCGTGCGGAACGCGGACGCGCTCGCGATGCGGCCGGGGCTGGCCGGGGACTGGGCGGGGGCGCTGGTCGCCTTCGACACCACCGCGTACCGGAATCGGCTCGGCCTCGATGTCCGGGCGGACCGGCTGGGCGCGTTGACCGACACGCTCGCGGGCATCGGGGCGCCCTTGCACGCCTGGTACGGGGTGCGGGTGTTCACGGATCTGGCGGCCGACGACGCGGGGGTCCCCGACGGTCAGGGTGACCTGGAGGGGTTGCTCTGCGCGGAGGAGCGGGCCGGGCGGACGGATCCCTATCGGCAGGTGGCGGCTCTGCTGCATCTGTGCGGTGTGCGGGGCTGAGAGGCGCGCCGTTCTGTCTGCGGTGGGTACGAATGTGCGGGTGGTTCATGGCTGATCGCGCAGTTCCCCGCGCCCCTGAAAAACAAGGGCCCGGGGGCACGCCCTGCGTTTCAGGGGCGCGGGGAACTGCGCGATCAGCCCCCACCGAACCCGCACCCGCCAACGCACCCGCACCCCCCGAGCAAGAGCGCGGGGATCGGGGCGGAGCCCCGTACACAGGCCCCGCCCCGCGGAGCGCTACGCGTGGAGGCTCATCGGCCCGTAGATCTCCGTCGTGTCCTCGAAGAGCCGTACCTGGTCGGCGCCGCCTTCGAGGAGGTCTTTCCAGTACTCGCCGATCCACGACTCGGCATCCCCCTGGGTCGTGAACTCCTCGGGCTGGACCGCGGGCTGGACTTCCGCCCCGTCGGCCTTCTCGAACCGCCACATCCATGCCGCCATGTGAGCCTCCGTAAGTATCGCCGGGCACCGTACGCACGGCACCGAGCAAGATCCGGTTCCCCCCGAGCCTAGTCGGACGCGCAAGACCTGCGGGTGTTCATGAAGACACGCGAAAATCGGGGCGTGGAAATGACTCTGCTCGGCACTGGTGCCCCGGCGGGACTCCCCCGCCCCGACTGTCCGTGCGCGGTGTGCGCGACCGCGCTCGGCGCTGCCGCGCGCGGGGCGACCGCGCTGCTTGTGGACGGCACGCTGTTGCTCGATCTCACGCCGGGCGCCGCTCTCGCGGCCGCGCGCGCCGGGCGCTCACTGACCGGCGTACGGCAGGTGCTGCTGTCTCATCCGCACGACGGGCCCGCCGTGGAGGTGCCGGCGGGGCTGCCGCAGCCGGGGCGGGTGCCGGACGGAAGGGAGCTGGCGCTGCTGACCGGGCACCGGGTGCGGGCGCTGGCGCTGGACGCGCCGGGGACGGGGTACGCGGTGACCGGGCCCGACGGGCAACGGGTGCTGTATCTGCCGCCGGGGGGCGGGCCGGCCGGGGTGGAGGAGCAGTCGGTGGAGCCGTACGACATGGTGCTCGGCGATGTGCTGGGGCGGCCGGACGCGCTGGCGCGGCTGCGGGCGGCGGGGGCCGTGGGGCCGACGACCGATGTCGTCGCCGTGCACATCGGCCACGAGGTGCCGCCGGGCGGCGAGTTGCTGCGCCGGCTCGCGGCGGCGGGGGCGCGCGCCGTGCCGGACGGGACGACGCTGACGGTGGGCGTCTACGAGGACGTACCGGATGTGCCGCGTCGGACTCTGGTGCTCGGCGGGGCGCGATCGGGGAAGTCGGTGGAGGCGGAGCGGCGGCTGGAGGCGTTCCCGGACGTGCTGTACGTGGCGACGGGCGGGCTGCGCAACGGGGACGGGGAGTGGGCCGCGCGGGTCGCGCTTCATCGGGAACGGCGGCCCGGATCCTGGCGCACGGTCGAGACCTGCGACCTCGTACCGCTGTTGAAGGACGACGAGGGGGCGCCGCTGCTCGTCGACTGTCTGTCGCTGTGGCTGACCGATGCGATGGACTCGGTGGGTGCCTGGGACGACGCGGAGTGGGCCGGTGGTGGGGAGCGCGCGCTCCGGGCGCGTGTCACCGAGCTGACGGACGCCGTACGGCACACGCGCCGCACGGTGGTCGCCGTCTCCAACGAGGTGGGCTCCGGGATCGTGCCGGCCACCGCCTCCGGGCGCCGCTACCGGGACGAACTCGGGCGGCTGAACGCGGCGTTCGCGGCGGAGTGCGAGCACGTGCTGCTGGTGGTGGCGGGGCAGTCGCTGCCCCTACGGACCTGAGGGACCTGAGGGGACCGATGGGGCCGAGGGGGCGGACGGTTGTGTCGCGCGGCGCGCGATGATGCGGTGTGCGCGGGGCGGGAGGGGGGCGCAGGCGCGGGTGGTGAGCACCTCGTAGCCCAGTGACTCCAGTTCGGCGAGCAGGTTGCGCAGGGGCATGAGGTGGAGGGGGCGGGGGCGTTCGGACTGCTTCCAGGGCCACCTCCCGCCGACGGGAAGGGTGCCGAACGGACGGGCGGGGTCCGGGACTTCGACGAGGAGGTGGCCGCCGGGGCGCAGCGCGGCGCGGGCGGCGCGGAGTTCCTCGCGGGGGTCGGCGGTGTGTTCCAGGTGGTGGAACATGCTGACCACGTCGTAGCGGGCGCGCAGCCGGGCGACGATCGCCGGGTCGGTGAGCAGGCCCTCGTGCGCCTCCTCGATCCGCCCGGCCGCCAGCGCCCGTTCGACGCGCGGGGTCGGGTCGAGGCCGTCGAAGGAGGTGTACGGGTGCACCTCGCGCGCGGCCTCCGGGAAGTACCCGTGGCCGGTGCCGACGTCGAGCCAGCTCTCCGGCTCGGGGTACGGCAGCATCGCGCGGGCGGCGACGCGGTGGTGCCTGCGGCGCAGCCGGCCGGCGAGGTTCGAGCGGATGTGGGCCTGGGTGGGGTGCTGGTGATGGCGGAGCAGCAGCCCGTCCGGCGTGGGCCGGGGGTTCTGGAAGGCGTGTGAGCAGTCCCGGCACTCGTCGAACACGAACGTGCCCGGCGTGCGCCGCTTCCCCTCCGGCGCACGCACCCGCGTACGCAACTGCCGCGAGCCGCACCACGGGCAGTCGTCCCGGCGCGGTTCGTGGAAGGGGTCGGCACCCGGGGCGAGCGGGCCGGGGTCCGGCCGCGGAGTGGGGGACATGGCGGCGACTCCTGAGAAGAACGGGAAGGGGAGGGATGGGGAGGGGAGGCGAGGGGAGGGGAGGCGGGGACGACGGGGACGACGGGGACGACAAGCGTGCATGGACATTCGCCCCTAAAAGGTACGTACGTGGTCGTGATCCCTGGTGCAATGACGTGCCGGTGGCGCGGTGCGGCGTTCGTACGTCCCGGGGTCTCGGTGTGGCGCGGTCGTGTTCGATCGCTGCCGGTACTGTTCGGCGAATGAGCTCGCTTAATCTCGACGACTTCACCGATCTGATCGAGCGCCCCGACGGTGGGGTGCGCCGCGACGCCGAGGCGCGGCGGGAGAGGCAGATCGTGCCGCCCGGGGCGCTGGGCCGCCTCGACGAACTGGGCGAGTGGCTGGCGGCGGCGCAGTCGGCCGTGCCGGTGCGGCCGATCAGCCAGGCCCGGGTGGTGCTGTTCGCGGGCGACCACGGGATCGCCGAACTCGGCGTCTCGGCGCGGCCGGCGGGCACCGCGGAGGAGCTGGTGCGGGCCGTCCTCGACGGCAGCAGCCCGGTGTCGGTGCTGGCCCGGCGGCTCGACGTACCCGTACGCGTGGTGGACCTGGCGCTCGACTGCGACCCGGACGCGCTGCCCGCGGAGGTCGTACGGCACCGGGTGCGGCGTGGGTCCGGGCGGATCGATGTCGAGGACGCGCTGACGGCGCAGGAGGCGGAGGCCGCGTTCCGGGTGGGCGTCGCCCTCGCGGACGAGGAGGCGGACTCCGGCACCGACCTCGTCGTCCTCGGTGATGTGAGTGTCGGCGGGACCACGGCGGCGGCGGTCCTCGTCGCCGGGCTGTGCGGGACCGACGCGTCCGTCGTCACCGGGCGAGGCGGCCGGGCGATCGACGACCTGGCGTGGATGCGTAAGTGCGCGGCCGTACGGGACTCGCTGCGGCGGGCCCGGCCGGTGCTCGGGGACCAGTTGCAGCTGCTGGCGACCGTGGGCGGCGCGGATCTCGCGGCCATGACCGGGTTCCTGCTGCAGAGCGCGGTGCGGAAGATGCCGGTGATCCTCGACGGGGTCGTGTCGGCGGCGTGTGCGCTGGTCGCGCAGAGGGTCGCGTTCCGGGCGCCGGACTGGTGGCTCGCCGGGCAGAGCAGCGGGGAGCCGGCCCAGGCCAAGGCGCTGGACCGGATGGCCATCGAGCCGCTGCTCGACCACGGGGTGAAGGTCGGCGAGGGGGTGGGGGCGCTGCTGGCGCTGCCTCTGGTGCAGGCCGCGGCGGCGCTGGCCGCGGAAATTCCCGAGCGGGAGCGGGAGTCGGCGGAGCCGGAGCCGGAGGCTGAACCGGAGCGGAAGCCGGCCGAGGAGTACGACGCGACGTAGGCTCCGCGGCGCCCGAGGGGTGCGCTCTTCGGCTGCGGGTGCGTGGGGGCTGGTCGCGCAGTTCCCCGCGCCCCTTAAAAGCAGGGGGTGCCCCCAGGCTTCCGCCTTGAGGGCCCGCCCACGCACCGCCTACGGGACGCGGCCCCATAGCGAGATCGGGATCACGCAGGTCTCGCTCAACTTCGCCGTGTTCCGGTCGGTCTTCGAATGTGGTGGGCACCTCGACGCGGGGTCGGTGCTGCGGCTGTGGGGATCACGGATGAGGGCGTGTACATGAAGGGGGCCGTCGTCCGCTGGGCCCGCGTCGAATGGGGGCTCCTGTACGGGGCCGTGCGCCCGGCCGTCGTCCACCGGCGCCTGCGGGCGGTGCCCATGACGGTCGCCGCCGTCTGTCTGACGACTGTCGTCCACCTCGTGCACAACCAGTCCTGGGGCTACCGGCTCGTCGAGAACGTCGGTGCCGTACGCGCCGAGGACCCGCTCCGGCTCGCACTGCTGCGCACGCCGCTCTCCCTCTTCGTACCGGCGCTGGATCTGCCCGTGTGGGGTGCGCTCGCGCAGATCCTGGTCGTGTTCGGGATCGCGGAGATCTGCCTGGGCAGACGGCGGACACTGGCCGTCGCGTACCTCGCCACGCTGGCCGGCACGTTGTACGCGCGGGTGGGCATCGCGCTCGGGCCGGACGTCTTCTTCGTGGGGCTGCCCGCGTCGGACGCGCGGGTCGTGGACACCGGGCCGTCGGCGGCGGTGGTCGGGCTCGCCGTGTTCGTGGGGTGGCGTTGCCGGGCGTATGTGACGGCGGGCGCGGTGGTCGTGGCGATGGTCGTCGAGGTGCTGGTGAAGGAGAACCTGGCGGGCAAGGAGCATCTGGCGGCGATCGGGGCGGTGCTGGTGCTGTGCGGGGTCGTCGCCGTACGTCAGCGGCGTTCCGCCGGGCCGGACGGTCCCGCCCGACCGGCTCCCGGCTCCAGTTCCGGTGCCGGTGTCACGTCCGGGGTGCCGCCGATCCAGTCCTGAAGGCGGCGGCTCGGTCCGATCCAGCGGCGGTCGTGGCGGTAGGCGCGCAGCCAGGAGCGGGCGCGGGCACGCGGGCGGCGTCGGTAGAAGCGGCGGGCCCAGGCGGAGGTGGGGCGGGCCAGGCGGATCGCGCCGATGACGGCGATGAACGGGATGATCACGCCGAAGATCGCCGTGCGGGCCTTGCCCTTGCTGAGGGCGATCAGGGCGATGGCGAAGTTCGTCCCCATGCTGAGCAGGACGGCGCCGCGGTTCTGGAGTTCCTCGTCGCTGAGGTCGTTGACGCCGAGCGGGACGAAGCCGACCAGCATCAGGCCCACGAGGGCGGCCGTGAGTACGACCACTTCGACGCTCTGGCGGCCCGCCTCACTCCAGTACACGTCGTCGAGGTGCAGGATCAGGGCGAACTCGTCGAGGACCAGGCCCACCCCCATGCCGAAGAGCACGGCGGAGATCAGCGTGCCCAGGCCGTGCCCGTCGCCGGCCACCGAGCCGAAGCCGCCGGCGACGGTGAGGACGACGCCGGGGACGACATGGTGGATGTGCACGCCGCCGCTGCCGCTGACGTTGCGGAAGGGGCCCTTGCCCGCTCGGATCAGCCGGGTGATGAGCCTGGTGATCAGGAAGGTGAGGATGAAGGCCGTGAGGGCGAGGAGCAGCGGCAGTTTGCCCGGCTCGATGACGTTCCGTTCCCACCAGTGACCCATATGTGAACTTTATCCACCACCGGCTCCGGGCGCCGCCGAGCCCGCCGGATAGCCTGCGCCGGTGTCCACGACCCCCGAGCCCGAGCCGACGGATCCGTCCGCCCGCCCCACGCTCTGCGACGGCCTCCGTTTCGCTTTCGGCACCCTGACCGTGCTGCCGGTCCGCGTGACCCGCTGGGACCGCGAGGCGGCACGCGTCGGGATGCTCTGCGCGCCCGTCGCCGGGCTGGTCGTCGGCCTGGTCTCGGCCGCGCTCGGCGGCCTCCTCCTGCTCCTGGGCGCGGGGCCGCTGCTCGCCGCCGTGGCCTCCGTCGCCGTACCGGCCGTGCTCACCCGGGGCCTGCACCTGGACGGGCTCGCCGACACCGCCGACGGGCTCGGCAGCGGCAAGCCGGCCGAGGACGCCCTGCGGATCATGAAGCAGTCGGACATCGGGCCGTTCGGTGTCATCGCCCTCGTGCTCGTCCTGCTCGCCCAGGTCGCCGCGCTCGCCGAGGCGTACGGGCAGTCCTGGGCGCTGGGCGCGCTCGCGGCGGCCGTCTCGGCGACCGCCGCCCGGCTGGCCCTGACGCTGGCCGCGCGCGGGGGTGTTCCGGCCGCCCGGCCCGAGGGTCTCGGGGCGGCGGTGGCGGGCGTGGTGCCGGTACGGCGAGCGCTGCTCGTCGCCGGCCTGGTCCTCTGCGCGGCGGCGGGCACGGCGGCGCTTCTCGGGCCGTACGACATGGGCCGTACGGTCGTCGCGGTCGTCCTCGCCTGTGGTGCCGCCGAGTCGCTGCTTCGGCACTGCACGCGGCGGTTCGGCGGGGTGAGCGGTGATGTGTTCGGCGGGCTGGCGGAGACCGCGGCGACGGCGGCGCTGGTCGTGTTCACCCTCGGGTGATCCCCTAGGGGCCCTCGGGTGATCAGCAGGCCTCGCGCCACACCCCCAGCTCCCACTTCTTCAGCAGCGAGCTGAGCTCCAGGCGCCGGGCCTCGGGGCAGAAGTCGTCCGTCTCCCTCTCGTACTCGACGTGGAAGACGGCCTTGCCGGCGTCGATGAAGGGCGTCAGGTCCTCGCACTCCTCGTACTGGGCGCACTGCTCGTTGACCGCGAAGTCGAAGTCGTCGACGAGTTCCGGGATCTGGTCGAGGTCGTTCTTCAGGCCGACCGCGAGGCCCCGTTCGTGGGCGAGGCGGGCGATGAGGCGGTTGTAGCGCAGTTGGTCGGTGGCCTTGAGGGGGAAGCCGGTCTCGTTGCGGTAGCCGTCCATGTTGTCCGGCTCGACCGCGTCGAAGCCCTTCTCCGCGCACATGTCGATACGGGCGGCCATGAGGGGTTCGAGGACGTCGGTCTCGCGGATGTCGAGCCAGCGTTCGCCCTCCCAGCCGTTGCCCTTGCCTATGACCGACTTCGGGAACTCGTCGGCGTCCGGGCGCCAGTCCTCCCAGGCGCCGGTCGACAGATAGCAGATGACCTTGCGGCCGTCGTCGTGCAGCTCGGCGACCGTGTCGGCGGACCGGTCGAAGCCGTCGATGTCGTAGACGGCGACGTCGACGGAGGTGTCCAGGCGCCCGCTGAGCTGCCACTGCCAGTCCGTGCCGGGCTCCGGCTGCCAGCGGGCGCCCGCGCCTGTGCCGGTCTCCCGGCCGGTGCCCGGCTTGTCGTCGGGGGCGGCCGTGCAGCCCGCGGCCAGCAGGAGGAGGGACAGCAGGGCGCTGCGGGTGAGGACGCGGCTCATCGGGTGGGCTCCAGGGCGTGCGGCAACGTACCCCAGGGATGATCCCCCACGCCGGGCACCGCGCAGTGCACGGAGGCGCCGCGGGTCCGGGCGAGGGCGGCCACGTCGGCGTCCGGCGGCGCCCCGTGCACCAGATGGCACGCCCGCACGCCGAGGCCGCCACGGCCGCCCGGCCACGGCGTGAACGGCTCGTCCCGGTACGTCTCCCAGCTGCCCTCGAAGGTGACGATGAGGTCGGCGACACGGGCGTAGGCGGGGTGCGGCGGGGTGCCGGGGTTGAGGGCGAGCGTGGCGTGGCCCGCGCTCCAGACGGCCGCCGCGAGCCGCCGGTAGTAGTCGAACTCGCCCGGCCCCGAGGCCACTTGGTCGAGAAACGTGCCGTCGGTGCCGTACCAGGCGCGGTACCGGGTCAGATCGCGTACGACGTCGGTGACGGGTCTGCGGCCGTAGTCGGTGTCGGCGTAGCCGAGGAGGCGTACGCCGGCGGTCCGCAGCCGGCCCGCGACCTGGATGAAGGCCGGGTCGGGGGCGTCGCCGGGGCCGTCGGCCGGGTTCAGGACGACGCCGTACAGCAGGGGTGCGGCCGCGATGAGGGCGTTCCATTCGGCGGGGCGGTGGGAGGGGTGCTCGTAATAGGGGACGAGGAGGGAGGCGCGGGTGGAGACCGCCGGCTTCACCGGTGTTCTCTTCGGTGTTCTCTTCGGTGTTCTGTCCGGCGTTGTCATCGGTGGGCCGTCGCCCTTCCCAGCAGGCCGCAGACGAGGGCCGTCTGGAGGCCGGCCGCGACGCCGTACACGAGCAGGCCGGTCAGATGCGGGTCGCCCGAGTACGTCACCAGGGCGACGGTCTGGGCGAGGGCGGCGGCGCAGCACACGGCGGCGGCGCCCGGGACCGCGCCGAACGACTGGAGCAGCAGGCCGGTCCAGAGCACCGCGCCCAGCAGGAGCAGGCCGGCGAGGTGGACCGCGTCGAGGTCCGGGGCGCCGGGCCACAGCGCGGCCGTGGCGTGGGCCAGGATCAGCAGGGTGGCGAGGTAGCCGGCGAGGCACTGCACCAGGGTCACGGACGCGGCGCGCCGGAAGGCACCGGTTGTGCTGGTGGAGCGCAGTCCGGCCAGGCCTTCGCTGCGGAAGCGGTACAGCAGCCATTCGGCGGGTCCCATGCTGAGCGTGAGTGCCACGGCGGCGGGTGCGGCGACCGCGCCGTGTCCCTCGTGGGCGATCAGGTCCCCGAGCGCCGCGTACAGCACGAGCACACCGGTGCCGAGGCCGCAGAAGGCGTACGGGAGGGAGGCGGAGAGCCGGGGAGAGCCGCCGGGGGTGCCGAGGCGCAGCAGGGCGACGAGTGCGGCCGCCCGGTTCCCTGCGCCCAACCCCCTCACCGCAGGCGCTACTTCGAGTCCGGCGAGAATGACGACCACCGCCAGGGAGCCGGCCGGCAGGGCGAGTCGTGACCAGTCGGGCACCGGCCGTACCAGGGCGAGGAGCGCGCCCGCCGCCATCGGCGACAGGCAGTACAGCAGCGCCCGTTCACGGCCCATCACCAGCAGGACGGTCGCGGCGCCGAGGTAGCAGGACTGTCCGGCGGCGAAGGCCACCGCGCCCGGAGCGCCGCCGCCGGCCGCGAGGAAAGCGGCCACCGCGCCGAGGAGCACGCCCGCCGGAGCACCGACGGCCAGGGAGCGGCGGGCGGCGTCGCGGTCGCCCAACCCGAGCCAGGAGTACGCCCGGTGGGCGAGCCCCTGGTTCCACATCCAGCCGCACAGGGCGCCGGCCAGCAGCGGGACCGTGCCGGCGGGGAGGCCGAAGCCGTCGTGGGGGCCGGTGAGGAGGGGGGCGCCCAGGAGGTAGCCGAGGCCGGGGAGGGCGAAGACCACGCCTCTCAGCAGGCAGCCCAGCAGATCGATCCGCCAGGGGTCGGGGGCCGGGCCGTCCGGTTCGGGACGGCCGCGCTCGACGCGCTCGTACAACTCCTCGGCGAGGGCGAAGGAGTTGCGGCAGCCGTACCGTTCGCGGATCTGGTCGTCCGTCATGCCGTCGGACTCCAGCAGGGCGGCCAGCTCGTCGGGGTGGACGGCGGCTGCCGCGGACTCCCGGAACCGCTCGGCGAGTTGGTCGATGGGGTCGGGCCGGTCCCAGCGCGGCGGCCGGCGGCGCTGCCGGGGAGCCGGCGAACCGGTGTCCCGCCGGGCACCCGGGGGCGTCGAGAGGCCGCCGCTCACCAGCCGCTTCCGTCCGTCGCCCCGGTCTGGTACCAGGGGTCGCGCAGTTCCACGGTCCAGTCGGCGACCGTCTCCGGCGTGGGCTCGTACACGGCCTCGTCGCGGCCCGCGAGTTCCCGGTAGATCGTGCGGAAGGCGTCCACGGAACGGCGGAGGGTGAACCGGTCGATGACCCGCCGACGGGCGGACGCGCCCAGTTCCAGGCGGCGTTCCTCGTCGTGGAGGAGGGTGAGCGCGGCGTCGGCCAGCTGCTCCGGCTCGCGCGGGGGCACGACGAGGCCGGTGTCGCCGACCGCCTCGCGGACCCCGCCGACGTCGGTCGAGACGGTCGTACGGCCGCAGGACATGGCCTCGATGATCGAGAACGGGAAGCCCTCGGAGATGGACGAGAGCATCACGAGGTGCCCGGCCGCGTACGCCCGCCACACCTCGTCGACGCGGCCCTCGAAGGTGAGCCCGTCCGTGACGCCCAGTTCGGCGGCGAGCTTCTCCAGCTCGGTGCGGTAGGCCTCGCCGCCGGGCGGCACGGGTCCGAACAACCGCAGTCTGGTCGCGGGGAGTTCGGCGCGGACCAGGGCGTACGCGTGCAGCAGCGTCTCCAGGTCCTTGACGGGGTCGACGCGGCCGCACCAGGTGAGGGTGGGGATGTCGGGCTCAGGGCCGGCGTGCGGGAAGGCGGCCGGGTCGACGCCGTTGTAGACCGTACGGATCTTGTCGGCGTCGGCGCCGCCGCGCTCCTCCCAGCGGCGGTTGTACTGGTTGCAGGGCGTGATGAGGTCGGCGGCGCGGTAGCCGAGGGCGGTCAGCTCGCGGTGGAAGCCGAGCATGAAGGCCTTCACGGGCCACCGCTGGTCGCCGGCGCGGTGGCCGAGGTAGCGCTCGCGCAGATAGATGCCGTGCTCGGTGAGCAGGAACGGCACGCCGTCCAGCTCGCGGGCGGCGAGCGCGGGCAGCGTCGCCAGGCCGCCGCTGACGGCGTGGGCCACGGAGTCCTCGGGGATACGGGCGCCGAGCGGGCGCAGGGCGTGTTCCAGCAGGTCCGTCGCGGTGAGCGCGTCGTGGACCGTGGGGCACGCGGCGGCGGTCGTCAGGTGCGGCATGGTCCAGATCCAGATCAGCGAGCGCAGCGCGGATTCCGTGCGCAGGGCCGCCGACAGGCATCCGGCGCGGGCCAGTTCGGCCAGTTCGTACAGTGCCTCGCCGAAGTCGCAGGACGCGTCGGGGTCCAGCACGGCGAGCAGGAGCCGTTCGTAGGAGTCGGTGAAGCGGCGGCGGGCCCCGCCGTACGGGGCGTGTGCGCGGCCGGGGCGCGGGCCCCAGGTCGGTACGGAGGTGTGCCGGTACACGTTCGGCGGCAGTTCCCAGGTCACGGGTTCGCGGCCGGTGCCGGTGAGCGACACGAGATGGAACTCGACGTCGGGCATGCCCTTGACGAGCTGGTCGCACCAGGTGCTGACCCCGCCGTGGACATGCGGGTAGGTGCCTTCGGTGAGCATGGTGACATGACGGCCGTTGCGCATCGCTGCGCCGCTCCCCCCTGTTGTGCGGATGATGTGTGGGGAACTGCGGCCCCGGACCCCGGCTGCGGGTCCATCGGGGCTGGTCGCGCAGTTCCCCGCGCCCCTTTGGGGGCGCTGCCGCTGGGCCTCGTCGCGCGCTGAGGCAGCTTGAGCTCGACAGCGGTCTGCAACGGTGCGGGCGTGGTCCAAGCTGAGCGCCCTCCCGCGTACGGCGTACCGAACGCGGTGGTCCCGACGGGGAGTTGCTTGGTGGTGCCCTCCGGTGCGGTCACTGGGATCTGAGTCCCGGACGGGGCGGTCACCGTCACCGTCGTGCCGATCCGGTACGCCGTCACCGTGCCGTTCGCGACGGCGCTCTGCCAGGCGGCCCGGCGTTTCAGCTCGGTGCCGATCGCGCTCTGCCGGGGGTTCTCCAGCGGGGTGTCGGCGGCGAAGAGGCCCCGGTAGTCGGCGAGCACCCGGTCCAGGACCGGGTAGAGCAGCCGGTCCTCGGCCAGGTTGGACTGGTGCGCGTAGTGCGGTCGCGGGTCGTTGCCGACGGCGTGCAGCAGGGCGGTACGGGCCTCCTGCGGGACGATGTGCGAGGCGTAGCCCGTGGCCGGGTCGAGCGGGGCGGCCAGACAGGTGGAGGCCGCGTTGTTCTCGCAGACCCCGCTGCCGCCGTCGGCCGCCGAGGTGTAGACCCAGTTGTACTCGTCGACCATCTCCGCGGCCGTGCCCACGTTGAAGTACACGTTCATCGGATGGCGCGGCACGGTCAGCGCGGGCCCCACCGGACGCTGGGCCGACTCACGGGAGTTGTCGGCGGCGATCCATGTGACACCGTTGTCGGCGAGGGCGCCCGCGAGGTTCGGGTTGTCGTCCGGCTGCTGCGGCAGCGTCCGCAGACCGGAGTGCTCGCCCGTCACCAGCTCGCCCTGCCGCACCGGGAGGCCGTGCGCGACCGCCCAGTCGTGGTTGTCGCGGATCTGCTCGGCGATCTCGGCTCGGCCGAGGTAGCGGGTGGTTCCGTCCGGGTTCTTCGCGCAGCTCCACGGGACGGTCGAGGTGTCCTGGACACAGCCGAGGTACTGGTGCGTGTAGGTGTGGTTGACCCAGCGGTAGGCGTTCCGGTCGGCGAGCAGTCGGTCGGTGAGGGCGTCGGTGCCGCCGTGCGCTGCCTTCCACTCCTCGCCGCTGCCCCCGTTGTAGACCAGGTCGAGGGTGAAGCCGCCGGCCTGCTGCCACTGCCTGGCGTACACCGCGTCGGCGGCGGTCATCCGGATCGGCTCGGTGTCCCCGGCCTCCCCGCCGCCGCAGTCGAAGCCGCCGGTCGTGCAGTTGTCCGTGGTGTCCCAGCGGCTGTCGGGGGCGAAGACGTCGTCGACGTGGACGGCGAAGTAGTTCCGGCTCCGCCCGAGGTGCACCCCGCCCGTCAGCCACTCGACGATCCCGCGGGCCAGTACCCGGAACTGCCGCTGGTGCTGGTTGTAGGCGAAGGTGACGACCAGTTCACGGCGCCCGTCGTGGGCGTACTCGCCGACCAGGCTGCCCCGGCCGCTGCCGCCGGGCACCGCGATGTCGAGATAGCTGGTGTAGCCCGTCCGGGGCCGGGCGACGAAGCCGTAACTTTCATGAAGGGTGGCCGAGTTGTCCTCGAAGGCGAGCTGTCCGTCCAGGTAGCCGAAGTGGCCGCCCCGGCCCGCGTCGGTGACCTCGGCCTCGCGGCCGTCGAGGGTGCCGGCCCAGCCGCCCTCGCTCGTGTGGTCGAGGCCGACACCGGGGTGCGCCCAGGTGTAGGCGTCGACCTGCGGGACGCCGTACGTCCGCTCGTACGTCTCCAGGGCGCTCTGCTCGGCCGAGTCCGCGCCGAACGGGGCCTCGTTGGGCAGGACCACGCCCTGGTACTTGGCGCGTGGGGTGCCGCCCACCGTGTCGCTGAGGAAGGCGGCGTCGATGGTCGGGCGGTTCGCGTCGGCGAGGTTCACGCGGGTGTACGGGATGCCGGTGCTCCGCAGTTCGGCGGCGATGGCCTGGACGGGGCTGTCGCCGTTGTCGACCAGCAGCACCTTGAGGTCGATACGGGGCCGGCCGGCCGCCGACGCCCCCGGTATGCCGAGGCCCGCCGCCAGCAGGCTCGCGGTCGCCACGACGGTGGCGGCGTTTCTCCATCCGGGCACGCGGTGCGCCATGTTCGCCCCTCCCAAGAAGATCCGCCGAGGCCGGACTGAACGTCCGCGCCGAGGGGAATCTGTGGAAATGATGCAAACCGATGAGCTGATCACTCACCGGCGGGACGAGTGTGACCCAGGTCATGGCATACGAGGGCGCGAAAATGACCATGACGCCACATAGGGGTGAACGCCCGCAGGAGTGATCGAAATCGGGGCCTCGACGCTACGCGCGGAGACTCTCGAAGCTACGCGCGAAGACCTGCGAACTCGCGAAGCCGGCCCGGCGACAAGGGATCCCCCTATGGCGAAGACATGGGGATCTCCCTGCACGGACGGCGCCGAAATTCAGGGAGGCTGGTCGCTGCGGACGCCGCGCGGACCGTGTGCGGACGCCGAGTACGGAACCGGCCTCGCGCCCCAGATCCGATGGGCCGAACAGGGCCTAGGCTCGTTCTCTGCACGGCAACCCATCCGTTCGGCCACCGAAACTCAATCGGAAGCGAGATTTCACCACCGTGACTGCTCTCACTCTCAGCACCGCCGCCGCGTCGGGCCTCCGTGCCGACGCAATCGTGGTCGGCGTCGCGAAGGGCGCCAAGGGGCCGGTCGTAGCGCCGGGCGCCGAGGCCGTGGACAAGGCGTACGACGGCAAGCTGGCCGGCGTCCTGGAGACCCTCGGCGCCTCGGGCGCCGAGGGCGAGGTGACGAAGCTGCCCGCGCCGTCCGGCTTCAAGGCGCCGCTCGTGGTGGCGGTGGGCCTGGGAGCGGTGCCGGAGAAGGACGGCTCGTTCGGCGCGGAGGAGCTGCGCCGGGCGGCCGGTGCCGCGGCCCGCGCGCTGTCCGGTTCGAAGAAGGCCGCGTTCACGCTGCCCCTAGCGGACGCCGCCGCCGTGGGCGCCGTCGCCGAGGGCGCGCTGCTCGGCGCGTACTCCTTCGACGTCTACAAGGGGAACGCGCCTTCGGACAAGGCCGCCAAGGCGAAGAACGGCAAGGCCCCGCTCGCCGAGGTCGCCCTGCTCGGCGCCAAGTCCCGCGACCGCGCCCACAAGGCCGCCGCCGACCGTGCCGTCGCGGTGGCCGAGGAGCTGAACCGGGCCCGCGACCTGATCAACATGCCGCCGAACGACCTCGACCCGGAGGCCTTCGCCGCCGTCGCGCAGGCCGCGGCCAAGGAGCACGGCATCAAGGTGACCGTCCTCGACGAGAAGGCCCTCGCCAAGGGCGGCTACGGCGGCATCCTCGGCGTCGGCGCGGGCTCCGCGGCCACGCCCCGCCTGGTGCAGCTGTCGTACACCAGCTCCAAGGCGAAGAAGCACCTGGCGTTCGTCGGCAAGGGCATCACGTACGACTCGGGCGGCATCTCGCTGAAGCCCGCCGGGCACAACGAGACGATGAAGTGCGACATGAGCGGCGCGGCCGCCGTGTTCGCCGCGGTCGTCGCGGCCGCCCGGCTCGGCCTCGAGGTCAACATCACCGGCTGGCTCGCCCTCGCCGAGAACATGCCGTCCGGTTCCGCCACCCGCCCGGGTGATGTGCTGCGCATGTACAGCGGCAAGACGGTGGAGGTGCTGAACACCGACGCCGAGGGCCGGCTCGTGCTGGCCGACGCGCTCGCCAAGGCGTCCGAGGACAAGCCGGACGCGATCGTCGACGTGGCGACGCTGACCGGGGCGATGATGCTGGCGCTGGGCAACCGGACGTTCGGGATCATGGCGAACGACGACACCTTCCGCTCCGCGGTGCACGAGGCCGCCGAGGAGTCCGGTGAGCCGGCGTGGCCCATGCCGCTCCCCTCCCACCTGCGCAAGGGGATGGACTCCCCCACGGCCGACATCGCGAACATGGGCGAGCGGTACGGCGGTGGGCTGGTCGCCGGTCTCTTCCTGAAGGAGTTCGTGGGCGAGGGCATCACCTGGGCGCACCTGGACATCGCGGGTCCGGCCTTCAACGAGGGAGGGCCCTTCGGGTACACGCCGAAGGGCGGGACCGGGACGGCTGTGCGGACCCTGGTGCGGCTGGCGGAGTTGGCCGCCTCGGGTGACCTGGGCTGAGGCCGCGCCCGATAGCCCGATCCATGCCCTTGCTACGGCGGCTCGCGGCCGTATGTGGTTGATCGCGCGGTTCCCCGCGCCCCTCAAAAGGGGCGCGGGGTTTTCTGTGGGACGTCTCACACAGCAGCCCGGCGTCTCGTTCGGTGGTGACAAGTGCGAAGATGGGGCTCGGCAGGACAGGGCCCCCACCACAGGGCCGAAGAAGAGCGGCCGGACACCAGCCGCCGCGCGGTCGTGGACGACCGGCGTACGGCGCACATGCATGGAGGACGTGACGTGGCGAACGACGCCAGCACCGTTTTCGACCTAGTGATCCTCGGCGGTGGTAGCGGTGGTTACGCCGCGGCCCTGCGCGGGGCGCAGCTGGGACTGGACGTCGCCCTGATCGAGAAGGACAAGGTCGGCGGCACCTGCCTGCACCGGGGTTGCATCCCCACCAAGGCCCTGCTGCACGCGGGTGAGATCGCCGACCAGGCCCGCGAGAGCGAGCAGTTCGGTGTCAAGACCACCTTCGAGGGCATCGACATCGCCGGGGTCCACAAGTACAAGGACGGTGTGATCTCCGGCCTGTACAAGGGCCTCCAGGGGCTCGTCGCCTCCCGCAAGGTGACGTACATCGAGGGTGAGGGCCGGCTGTCCTCCCCCACCTCCGTCGACGTGAACGGCCGGCGTGTCCAGGGCCGCCACGTCCTGCTGGCGACCGGCTCCGTGCCGAAGTCGCTGCCGGGCCTGGAGATCGACGGCAACCGGATCATCTCCTCGGACCACGCCCTCGTCCTGGACCGGGTACCGAAGTCGGCGATCGTCCTCGGCGGCGGTGTCATCGGCGTCGAGTTCGCCTCCGCCTGGAAGTCCTTCGGTACGGACATCACGATCATCGAGGGCCTCAAGCACCTGGCGCCCCTCGAGGACGAGAACTCCTCCAAGCTTCTTGAGCGCGCCTTCCGCAAGCGCGGCATCAAGTTCAACCTGGGCACCTTCTTCTCCAAGGCCGAGTACACCACCGACGGCGTCAAGGTCACCCTCGCCGACGGCAAGGAGTTCGAGGCCGAGCTGCTGCTGGTCGCGGTGGGCCGCGGGCCCGTCTCCGCCGGTCTCGGCTACGAGGAGCAGGGCGTCGCGATGGACCGCGGCTACGTCCTCGTCGACGAGTACATGCGGACGAACGTCCCCACCGTCTCGGCCGTCGGTGACCTGGTCCCGACGCTCCAGCTCGCGCACGTCGGCTTCGCCGAGGGCATCCTGGTGGCGGAGCGTCTGGCCGGTCTCAAGGCCGTCCCGATCGACTACGACGGTGTCCCCCGGGTGACGTACTGCCACCCGGAGGTCGCCTCCGTGGGTATCACCGAGGCCAAGGCCAAGGAGATCTACGGCGCGGACAAGGTCGTCGCTCTGAAGTACAACCTCGCGGGCAACGGCAAGAGCAAGATCCTCAACACCTCGGGCGAGATCAAGCTCGTCCAGGTCAAGGACGGTGCCGTGGTCGGCGTCCACATGGTCGGCGACCGTATGGGCGAGCAGGTCGGCGAAGCCCAGCTGATCTACAACTGGGAAGCGCTGCCCGCCGAGGTCGCCCAGCTCATCCACGCCCACCCGACACAGAGCGAGGCGCTCGGCGAGGCCCACCTGGCCCTCGCGGGCAAGCCGCTGCACTCGCACGACTGACCCGCCACCGGCCGGTCGCCCGGACTTTCCCGGGCAGGCCGGCCGCCCGGCCCCCAGTCACCGCGTCGCAGTGGGCGCGTCGACGACCACAGACTTCCGCAATCGTTAAGGAGCAACAGAAACCATGGCGGTTTCCGTAACCCTTCCGGCGCTCGGCGAGAGCGTCACCGAGGGCACTGTCACCCGCTGGCTGAAGGCCGAGGGTGAGCGCGTAGAGGCCGACGAGCCGCTGCTCGAAGTCTCGACCGACAAGGTCGACACCGAGATCCCCTCCCCCGCCGCCGGCATCCTGGCGTCCATCAAGGTCGCCGAGGACGAGACCGTCGAGGTCGGCGCCGAGCTGGCCGTCATCGACGACGGCACGGGCGCGCCCGCCGCCGCCCCGGCCCCCGCCGCTGCCGAGGCTCCGGCTCCGGCCGCCGAGCCGGAGCCCGCCCCGCAGTCCACGCCCTCCACCGAGCAGGCCGCTCCCGCGCCGGCCCCGACCGCCGAGGCCGCCACCGGCGGTGGCTCCGCCGAGGGCACCGACGTGGTCCTCCCGGCGCTCGGCGAGTCCGTCACCGAGGGCACCGTCACCCGCTGGCTCAAGGAGGTCGGCGACTCCGTCGAGGCCGACGAGCCGCTGCTCGAGGTCTCCACGGACAAGGTCGACACCGAGATCCCGGCGCCCACCTCCGGTGTGCTCCTGCAGATCGTGGTCGCCGAGGACGAGACCGCCGAGGTCGGTGCCAAGCTGGCCGTCATCGGCGCCCCGGGTGCCGCGCCCGCCGCCGCTCCGGCCGCCCCGGCGCCGGCGCCCGCCGCCGCTGCCCCGGCTCCGGCCGCGCCGGTCGCCCCGGCCGCTCCGGCCCCCGCGCCGGTCGCCCCGGCCGCTCCGGCTCCGGCGCCCGCCGCTGCTCCGGCCGCGCCGGTTGCCGCGCCCGCCCCGGTCACCCCGGCTCCGGCTGTCGCCGCTCCGGCCGCCGCGCAGGCCACCGACGAGGGTGCCTACGTCACCCCGCTGGTGCGCAAGCTCGCCGCCGAGAACGGTGTCGACCTGGCCGCCGTCAAGGGCACCGGCGTCGGCGGCCGTATCCGCAAGCAGGACGTCATCGCCGCCGCCGAGGCCGCGAAGGCCGCTGCCGCGGCTCCGGCCCCGGTCGCCGCTGTGACTGCCGGGGGCCTTGCCGCCGCCCCGTCGAAGAAGGCTCCGGTCCTGGAGGTCTCCCCCCTCCGCGGCCAGACCATCAAGATGCCGCGGATCCGCAAGGTCATCGGCGACAACATGGTCAAGGCCCTGCGCGAGCAGGCCCAGCTGTCCTCGGTCGTCGAGGTCGACGTGACCCGCCTGATGCGTCTGCGGGGCCAGGCCAAGGACTCCTTCGCCGCGCGCGAGGGCGTCAAGCTCTCCCCGATGCCGTTCTTCGTGAAGGCGGCGGCCCAGGCGCTGAAGGCCCACCCGGCCATCAACGCCCGGATCAACGTGGACGAGGGCACGATCACCTACTTCGACACCGAGAGCGTCGGTATCGCGGTGGACTCCGAGAAGGGCCTGATGACCCCGGTCATCAAGCACGCGGGCGACCTCAACATCGCCGGTATCGCCAAGGCCACCGCCGACCTGGCGGGCAAGGTCCGGGCGAACAAGATCACCCCGGACGAGCTCTCCGGCGCGACCTTCACCATCTCCAACACCGGCTCGCGCGGCGCGCTCTTCGACACGATCATCGTGCCGCCGAACCAGGTCGCGATCCTCGGCATCGGCGCGACGGTCAAGCGCCCCGCCGTCATCGAGACGGAGGAGGGCACGGTCATCGGCGTCCGCGACATGACCTACCTCACCCTCTCGTACGACCACCGCCTGGTCGACGGCGCCGACGCGGCCCGTTACCTGACGGCGGTCAAGGGGATCCTGGAGGCGGGCGAGTTCGAGGTCGAGCTCGGCCTGTAGAGCCTCGCTGATCAGCCACTGATCGGCCACCGATCAGCCGTTGGTCAGGGCTTTCTGATCACAGTACGAAGGTGCCCCCGTCCGGAGCTTCCGGACGGGGGCACCTTCGTCATGCCGTGCGCCGACGGTGGCCCGGTGGGCGGGGTCGCGCCAAAGCCTGGCCGGTACGGGCCTTTACAGAACTGCCTTTCCTGGCGGCGTGTAAGTCTCGTCTCACCTGCGAGAAAGCGTCCCCGTGCGCCTCTCACCGGCGGGGTCGCGGCTTTATTGTCTAGAGGTCAACGCCCTTGGGGCTCTGTCCCCCGCCGAAGGAGCCCGCATGACCACCGCGCCCGTCGTCCACTCGCTGCGCGAACAGATCCGCGAGCACATCGTGGAGGGGATCGTGAGCGGGCGGTGGCAGCCGGGTGAGCGGATCGTGGAGCGGCGGATCGCGACGGAGCTGGAGGTCAGCCAGACTCCCGTGCGGGAGGCGTTGCGCGAGCTGGAGTCGCTGAGGTTGATCGAATCCGCGCCGAACAAGGGCGTACGTGTGCGGAATCTGACGGCGGCGGATCTGGAGGAGAGCTATCCGGTGCGGGCCGGGCTCGAGGCGATCGCGGCGGAGCTGGCGGCGGAGCGGTTGGCCGGGGACTGCTCGGCGTTGGAGCCGCATGTCGCCGCCCTGTACGAGGCGGACCGGGACTCCGACGGTACGGCGCAGGTGCGGCACACGGTGGCGTTCCACCGTGAGCTGGTGCGGGCGGCCGGGAACTCGGTGCTGCTGCACACGTGGGAGGGGCTGGGCATCGAGGTCTTCACCGCCCTGTCCATCCGTTGGCTCGGCACCGTCCAGCAGTCCTACGCCGAGGAGCACGAGGAGTTGGTCGCCGCCTTCCGCCGCCGCGACCCGCGTATCGCGGACCTGGTCAAGGCCCACGTCCTGGGCTGCGCCCCGCACACGGGCGACGACCCCTCGTAACACGGGTTTCCTCGCCCCCGCCCGCCCCTACCCCTCCCATCCCCGGGGCTCCGCCCCGGACCCCGCTCCTCAAACGCCGGAGGGGCTGGATTGATGCGCAGCCCCCAGGGACGGCCCCGCTGATACGCCGCCCCACCTGCAAAAACCCCACCCCGCCACGGCACCCGGTGTCTCCGCCGGAGGCACCCCGTGCCGACTTTCTCGTGATCAAGAGGTTTTGCCCGGCAACCCTTTGATCGATCATCGATCAGCGAGTTACAGTCACCGACGGGCTTCCACCGAAGCCCGCCGCCCTGTCCTGCCAAAGACAAAGGGCAACCCCCTACCCCATACCGATGAGGGAACCCCTTCGACTGAGGAAGGCGGCGCTATGACCGACCCCAACGCCATCCAGCCGAGCGCGCTCGACCAGCTCCCCGACCGCGATCCGGAGGAGACCGCCGAATGGCAGGCCTCGCTGGACGCCGTCACCAAAGCGGCCGGGCCGCACCGTGCCGCATACCTGATGCGCCGCACCCTGGAGCGCGCGGAGGGCAACGGCATCGCGCTGCCCAAGCTGCTGGAGACGGACTACGTCAACACCATCCCGACCGCCGCCGAGCCGAGCGCGCCCGGTGACGAGGAGATGGAGCGGAAGATCACCGCGTGGAACCGCTGGAACGCGGCCGCGATGGTCACCCGCGGCAGCAAATACGGCGTCGGCGGCCACATCGCCACCTTCGCCTCCGCGGCCTGGCTCTACGAGACCGGCTTCAACCACTTCTTCAGGGGCAAGGAGGCGGACGGCTCCGGCGATCAGCTCTACATCCAGGGCCACGCCTCCCCCGGCATCTACGCCCGCGCCTTCCTGGACGGCCGCCTGACCGAGCACCACCTCGACAACTTCCGCCGGGAGTCCGCCGGCAACGGCCTGCCGTCGTATCCGCACCCCCGCCGCCTCCCCTGGCTGTGGGAGTTCCCGACGGTGTCGATGGGCCTCGGCCCGCTGTCCGCGATCTATCAGGCCCGCTTCAACCGGTACCTGACCAGCCGCAACATCAAGGACGTCTCGAACTCCCACGTCTGGGCGTTCCTCGGCGACGGCGAGATGGACGAGCCCGAGTCGACGGCGGCACTCGCCCTCGCCTCCCGCGAAGGTCTCGACAACCTGACCTTCGTCATCAACTGCAACCTCCAGCGCCTCGACGGCCCGGTCCGCGCGAACTTCAAGATCGTGCAGGAGCTGGAGGCCCAGTTCCGCGGCGCCGGCTGGAACGTGATCAAGTCGCTGTGGGGCTCGGCGTGGGACGAGCTGTTCCAGCTCGACACCACGGGCGCGCTCGTACGCCGGCTGCGCGAGGTACCCGACGCCCAGGTCCAGACGTACCAGACCCGCGACGCCGCCTACATCCGCCAGGACTTCTTCGGCGCCGACCCGGCGCTCGTCGAGATGGCGAAGCTGCTGAGCGACGACAAGATCTTCGAGTGCTTCCACCTCTCCCGAGGTGGTCACGAGGCGCGCAAGGTGTACGCGGCGTACAAGGCGGCCGTCGAGTTCAAGGGCGCCCCGACCGTCATCCTGGCCCAGACCGTCAAGGGTCACACCCTCGGCGAGGGCTTCGCGTCGAAGAACGCCAACCACCAGATGAAGAAGCTGACGGTGGACGAGTTCAAGACAATGCGCGACCTGCTGGAACTGCCGATCAAGGACAGCGACTTCGTCGACGGAGTCGTGCCGTACGGCCACCCCGGCACGGACTCCCCCGAGGTCCGCTACCTCCAGGAGCGCCGCGCGGCCCTCGGCGGCCCCGCCCCGGCCCGCCGTACGCACGCGCTCGCTCCCCTGCCCGCCCCGGCCGAGAAGACGTTCACGTCGTTCGACAAGGGCTCCGGCTCGCAGAACATCGCCACGACCATGGCCTTCGTACGACTGATCAAGGACCTGGTCCGCGACAAGGAGAGCGGCCGGCGCTGGGTGCCGATCGTCCCCGACGAGGCGCGCACCTTCGGCATGGAGAGCCTCTTCCCGTCCCTCGGCATCTACTCGCCGAAGGGCCAGACGTACGAGCCGGTCGACCGCGACCAGCTGATGTACTACAAGGAGGCCAAGGACGGCCAGATCCTCAACGAGGGGATCACCGAGGCCGGCTCCATGGCGGACTTCATCGCCGCGTCCACCGCGTACAGCACGCACGGCGAAGCGATGATCCCGTTCTACATTTTCTACTCGATGTTCGGCTGGCAGCGCACGGCCGACCAGATGTGGCAGCTCGGCGACCAGCTCGGCCGCGGCTTCCTCGTCGGCGCCACGGCCGGCCGTACGACCCTGACGGGCGAGGGCCTCCAGCACGCCGACGGCCACTCCCCGGTGATCGCGGCGACCAACCCGGCGGCCATGACGTACGACCCGGCCTTCGCCTACGAGGTCGCGGCGATCGTCAAGGACGGGCTGCGCCGTATGTACGGCGAGGCCGCGCCCGGCGAGGACCAGAACGTCTTCTACTACCTCACCGTCTACAACGAGCCGATGCCGCAGCCCGCGAAGCCGGCCGGACTCGGTATCGACGAGGGCATCGTCAAGGGCCTGTACCGCTTCAACACGGTCGAGTCGGCGGGCCTGAACGTGTCCGCCGCGAGCGCTCCCCGCATCCAGCTGCTCGGCTCCGGCACGGCGATCCACTGGGCCCTGGAGGCGCAGAGACTCCTCGCCGAGGAGTGGGGCGTGGCGGCCGACGTCTGGTCCGCGACCTCCTGGAGCGAGCTGCGCCGGGACGCCCTGGAGGCGGACGCGGCCCTGCTGCGCGGCGAGGAGCGGGTGCCGTTCGTCCGCCAGGCCCTGCAGGGTGCCGAGGGTCCGGTGCTGGCCGTCTCCGACTACATGCGTCAGGTCCCCGACCAGATCGCGCAGTGGGTCGAACAGGACTACTCGTCACTGGGCGCGGACGGCTTCGGCCTCTCCGACACCCGCGAGGCGGCCCGCCGTCACTTCGGGGTCGACGCCCAGTCCATCGTGGTCGCGGCCCTCGCGCAGCTCGCGCGGCGCGGAGAGCTGAAGGCTTCCGCGGTGAAGGAAGCGCGGGAGAAGTACGGGTTGTAGTTTCACTGCCGGTCGGTGGGGGCTGGTCGCGCAGTTCCCCGCGCCCCTGAAAGACGGGGCTGCGCCCCTGCCTTTCGTCTTTGGGGCCGCGGGGAACTGCGCGACCAGCCCCCACTCACCCGCACCCACCCGCCCGGCATCATGAACACATGCGTGCTGCCCGCCTCATCAAGATGGTGCTGTTGCTGCAGTCCCGTCCGTCCATGACCGCCGCCGAGCTGGCCCGGGAGCTGGAGGTGTCGGAGCGGACGGTCACCCGGGACGCCCAGGCGCTGTCGGAGGCGGGGGTGCCGGTGTATGCGGACCGGGGCCGGGCCGGCGGATACCGGCTGATCGGCGGCTACCGGACCCGCCTCACCGGCCTGGCCCGCGGCGAGGCCGAGGCGCTGTTCCTCAGCGGTGTGCCGGGGGCGCTGCGGGAGATGGGCCTGGAGGACGCCGCCTCCGCCGCCCGGCTGAAGGTGTCGGCGGCCCTCATGCCCTCCCTCCGCGACGCCTCCCGTACCGCCGCTCAGCGGTTCCATCTCGACGCCCCGAGCTGGTTCAAGGAGCCGAAGACCCCCGAGTTGCTGCCCGCCGTGGCCGACGCGGTGTGGGACGACCGGCGGATCGTCGCCCAGTACCGGCGCGGGGAGGCCGAGGTCGAGCGGGAGTTGGAACCGTACGGGCTCGTGCTGAAGGCGGGGGTCTGGTACGTGTGCGCCCGGGTCGCGGGACACGGGTCGTACCGGGTGTACCGCATCGACCGGTTCACCGCCGTGGACTCCGGTGACGAGCGGTTCGAGCGGGACGAGCGGTTCGATCTGCCGGGCTTCTGGGACGAGCGGGCCGAGCAGTTCGCGCGGTCCATTCTGCTGGCCGAGGTCGTGGTGCGGATGTCCCCGGGCGGGGTGCGCAGACTGCCGTACGCCGTCGATCCGCAGTCCGCGCGGGAGGCGCTGGAGGCGGCCGGCGCCCCGGACGGGGACGGGTGGGTGACGCTGACGCTCCCGGTGGAGTCCGAAGAGGTCGCCCACACCCAGCTCGCGGCGCTCGGGCCTGAGGCCGAGGTACTGGCGCCGGAGGAACTGCGGGCGCGGTTCGCGAGCGACGCGATACGGCTGGCCGCGCTGTACGACCCCCGGGGCGCGTCATCCCGCCCATAACAATCCGCCACACTCCACGTGCGCCCCACCCGCCCAGGCCCGATGCTTGACCCGTGATGGACGAGACGGAGTTCTGGGAGCTGGTGGACGCGACCCGTGAGGCCGCCGGGGGTGACCCCGAGGACCAGGCCGATCTGCTGGTCGATCGGCTGCTCCAGCTCGACCCGGACTCGGTCCTCGACTTCGCCCGGCACTTCGAGTCCCGCTACAACCGCGCATACCGCTGGGACCTGTGGGGCGCCGCCTGGCTGCTCCTGGACGGGGCCAGTGACGACGCCTTCGACTCCTTCCGGTGCTGGCTGATCGGCCAGGGCCGCGAGGTCTTCGAGGGCGCCCTGCACGGCGACCCGGACTCGCTCGCCGACCTCCTGGACGACTTCGACGAGGAGATCGACGGGGACGGCGAGGAGCTGGGCTACGCCGCTGACGAGGCGTACGAGCAGCTCACCGGCGTGGTCGCCCCGGACCTCGGCCTCCCGCCCCAGCCCGGCGAACCCGAGGGCACCCCGATCGACTTCGAGAACGAGACCGCGCTCGCGGAGCGCTATCCGAAACTCTGGGAACGCTTCCGGGCGTAGACCTGTTCTGGATCTGTTCCGCAGATCTGTTCCGCTCGGGCCTGTTCAGGCCCGCAGCCCGCGGCTCGTGTCGCGCGGCAGGTACGCGTACTGCTCGGCCGTCTGCGGCTGGGCGTGCGGGCGGTGCCTGCCCGGGGCCGGGTGCTCGGGGGCCGAGGCGCCGTGCAGCGGCGCGGAGTTGGCGCGCTCCAGTGCGGACGCGGTGACGGCGGACGGGCCGAGCACGACGACGGCGGTCGCGCAGGCCACCGTCCAGGGGCTCCACAGGGCCGAGGACCAGGACTTCTTCGGGTTGCGGGCCGTGTTCTTCGTACGACTGCTGATCATTTTCCCCACCTCCGGTCGGCGTGACATGACGAAAGTAGGGCGCGGATCTTGGAGAAGTCTGTGAGAGCCCGGCGCGCTGTCTGTGAACGTCATGAGAACCGCCTCAACCAGATGAGAGCAGCGTCTA
>NZ_JAEMUX010000309.1 GCF_016598475.1 Streptomyces adelaidensis | reverse complement strand
GTCGCGGCCAACCGGGCGGTCGCCTACCGCATCCACCTGGACACGGACCGCGACCGCTGGTACGTGACCGCCGCCTGGCAGATCCCGCCCACCCCCACCCTCCCCATCGAGACCGCCCTCGCCCACGGGGTGATCGGCATCGACATGAACGCCGACCACCTGGCCGCCTGGCGCCTCGACCTCCACGGCAACCCCACCGGCAGCCCGCGCCGCTTCTCCTACCACCTGACCGGCACCGCCGAACACCGCGACGCCCAGGTACGCCACGCCCTCACCCGCATCCTGCACTGGGCCCGCACCTGCGGCGTGAAGGCGATCGCCGTGGAGGACCTGGACTTCGCCGCGGAGAAGACCCGGGAGAAGCACGGCCGTAAGAAGCGCTTCCGGCAGCTGATCTCCGGCATGCCCACGGGCCGCCTGCGCGCCCGGCTGGCTTCGATGGCGGACCAGAC
>NZ_JAEMUX010000308.1 GCF_016598475.1 Streptomyces adelaidensis | reverse complement strand
CGCACCGGCGCCCTGGACGAGATGGTGCTCTCGCTGACCGCCCGCGGCATGACCTCCGGAGAGATCGTCGCGCACCTTGACGAGGTGTACGGGATGAAGACGTCCAAGGAGACGATCTCCACGATCACCGACAAGGCCCTGGACTCGATGAACGAGTGGCGCACCCGCCCGCTCGACGCGGTCTACCCGGTCGTCTTCGTCGACGCCATCCACGTCAAGATCCGTGACGGGCAGGTCGCCAACAGGCCGATCTACGTGGCCATCGCGGTTACCGCCGACGGCTACCGCGAGATCCTCGGCCTGTGGGCCGGCGACGGCGGCGAGGGCGCCAAGTTCTGGCAGCAAGTCCTCACCGACCTGCGCAATCGCGGGGTCAGAGACGTCCTCATGCTCGTCTGCGACGGGCTGTCCGCCCTGCCGGACGCGGTCGCGAACGTGTGGCCCCAAACCGT
>NZ_JAEMUX010000307.1 GCF_016598475.1 Streptomyces adelaidensis | reverse complement strand
GAGGTCTCCGTGGAGCCACACGTGGCGGTCAGATGGCTCGGGCAGGGTGAGCGCGCTCTGCCACAGGTGTTGTAGATGCGCGATGTCGAGGTCGAGGCCCTGGATCGTTCGGCAGTTGTCGAAGCACCCGCTGATCCACCGGTCACAAGCGTGCAGGCCACCTCCGCGGTACCAGCTGAGCCCGCCCTGGCGAGTGGCTCCCATGAGTGGGATGGAATGCAGGCTCTGCACGATCGTCGCCAGGTCGCCTCCGAAGGCGGCCCAGTCTGTGACCGATCCCGGGCCGGCTTCATCGCCATCGATCCAGCGGTACACCGACCAGGCGAGCGGGAATGCGGAACTCCGCGTGCCGTCGTGCACCGGCTCTGGGATGCGACAGGGAAGATGTGGCGCCAGCCGTGGCAGCCATGTCTGCTCTTTCCGTACGGCCTTCGCGTTGTCCGGGGTGCGTGGTAGT
>NZ_JAEMUX010000306.1 GCF_016598475.1 Streptomyces adelaidensis | reverse complement strand
CCACCTGCAAGGACAGCACTACCAAGCCGGTCTGCCCGAACGAGTGGGTCCACCTGACCGGGGCCTACGACCCGGCGAACGGGCAGCTCCAGCTGTACGTCAACGGCGAGCTGAAGAAGACCGTCGCTCGCCAGTCCACCTGGTCGGCCCGCGGAGCCCTGCAGATCGGCCGGTCGGTGGCCAAGTACGGCTACAGCCGCCACTTCACCGGCGACATCGCCGAGGTCCGGGCCTACGACCGGCTCACCCCGGCCGCCGAGATCAAGTCGATGCTCACGGTGAAGCCGGCCCGCAAGGGTTACTGGCCCCTCGACACGGCCGCCTCCGGCACAAGCCCGGACCTCGTGGGAGGCCGCGCCCTGACACTGGGCGGCGGCGCCAGCCTCTTCCAGCAGAAGTCCGAGGAGGTCATCGAGGGACCGTATCCGCTGGTCACCTCCATGAGTGAGCAGGGAGCAGTGCCGGGCGGCGACCTGGTA
>NZ_JAEMUX010000305.1 GCF_016598475.1 Streptomyces adelaidensis | reverse complement strand
TCACCTGCAAGGACAGCGCTACCAAGCCGGTCTGCCCGAACGAGTGGGTCCACCTGACCGGGGCCTACGATCCGGCGAAGGGGCAGCTCCAGCTGTACGTCAACGGTGAGCTGAAGAAGACCGTTGCCCGCCAGTCCACCTGGTCGGCACGCGGAGCCCTGCAGATCGGCCGGTCAGTGGCCAAGTACGGCTACAGCCGCAACTTCACCGGCGACATCGCCGAGGTCCGGGCCTACGACCGGCTCACTCCGGCCGCCGAGATCAAGTCGATGCTCACGGTGAGGCCGGCCCGCAAGGGCTACTGGCCCCTGGACACGGTTGCCTCCGGCACAAGCCCGGACCTCGTGGGAGGCCGCGCCCTGACTCTGGGCGGTGGCGCCACTCTCTTCCAGCAGAAGCCGGAAGAGGTGGTCGAGGGACCTTATCCGCTGGTCACCTCCATGGGGGAGCAGGGCGCGGTGCCGGGCGGCGACCTGGTG
>NZ_JAEMUX010000304.1 GCF_016598475.1 Streptomyces adelaidensis | reverse complement strand
ACACCCTGTCCCACTTGGACGCGTTGGAGTCCGAGGCGGTGCATATCTTCCGCGAGGTGGCGGGTGAGTTCGAGCGGCCGGTGATCCTCTTCTCCGGCGGCAAGGACTCCATCGTCATGCTCCACCTGGCGCTGAAGGCCTTCGCACCGGCCACGGTGCCCTTCTCCCTGCTGCACGTCGACACCGGACACAACTTCCCCGAAGTCCTGGAGTACCGCGACCGCACGGTGGCCCAGCACCACCTGCGGCTGCACGTGGCCTCGGTGCAGGACTACATCGACCGGGGCGTGCTCCGGGAACGCCCGGACGGCACCCGCAACCCGCTGCAGACGGTGCCGCTGACGGAGAAGATCCAGGCGGAGAAGTTCGACGCCGTCTTCGGCGGCGGACGCCGCGACGAGGAGAAGGCCCGCGCCAAGGAACGGGTGTTCTCCCTGCGCGACGAGTTCTCCCAGTGGGACCCCCGCCGCCAGCGGCCCGAA
>NZ_JAEMUX010000303.1 GCF_016598475.1 Streptomyces adelaidensis | reverse complement strand
AGAAGGGCCGTTGCGGCAAGTGTCGTTGCCGCCCCGTTGCGATCCTTTTCATGATCTGACCATGCAATAGCCGGTGGTCGCGTGCGCCTCAATGTTCACGCCAAGTAATAGTTACCAGGCGCTGGGGCAGGCCGCGGGCAGCCCTGACACCACCACGTCCCGCCATGACGTCGCCGACGTTGCGCTATCCCGCGGCTTGCCTCGGTGCGCTCAGCGCCGCCGTGCTGTTCCTCCCACCACCGACCCAGACGAAGAGAGGGCCCGGACCACTCAGTACCTGCCAACCGAGGGGCTGAAGACACACGCTGACGGCATATGCCGCATGGGGCGACGCCCGGACTTATCCGAGACGATCCGCTCCGAACCGTCTCACCGGTCTCCGGGCACCGCAGGTCAATGCCCCGTACTGTCCGGACTTATCTGAGACAGGACATCGCCGGCCGCCGCACACTCCTGCACACCGGCCCGTTCGCGCTCGACGACGAG
>NZ_JAEMUX010000302.1 GCF_016598475.1 Streptomyces adelaidensis | reverse complement strand
TGCCCGGCACCCTTTTCGCGGCGTCCCGGCCCGTCGTCGTGGCCGGGACTCCGACGGAGGCGTGGATGCTCTGCGTGTCCAGGACCACCAGGCTCGGGTCGGCTAATCGTTTCCGCCTCTCCCGCAGCTGCCAGCGCAGCAGGTCGTGAACGTCCTGGTCGGTGCCCTCGTCGCGCCAGAGGTAGAAGTAGTACTTCACCGCTCCGGGCGGGGGCATGTCATGGGGCAGGAACTCCCACTGACAGCCTGTGCGGTTCTGGTAGAGGATCGCGTTCACGACCTCCCGCATCGCGTACTTCCCCTGATGCCCGCTGACCGACGGATGCCGGGCCTTCCATGCCGTGATCACGGGTTCGACGAGCGCCCACTGCTCATCGGTGAGATCGCTCGGGTACGACTTGCGCATGCTCATGCCATAACCCAAGCGAACCCCGAACTCCTGACCGGCGACGATGCCCCAACGTCACACCATCGAGCGATGACAAGACCGACAGAAC
>NZ_JAEMUX010000301.1 GCF_016598475.1 Streptomyces adelaidensis | reverse complement strand
AGCGACCCTCGGCTACCCGGCCGGGCACCCGGACGCCGGCGTGGTGCGGGACGCGGACAACGCCGCGGTCATGCAGAAGGTCATGGAGAAGTACGCGGCGGACCCGGCTCTGCTCAAGGAGCACCATGAGGCGATGTCCGACAGCCTGGGCGTCATGGGCGGCGGCTACATCGACGACATCAACTGGGCGCTGGACAAGAACGATCCGGAGAGCGTGTTCGCGCCGGGCAAGAACCCGGAGGGGCACATCAACTTCGCGGACACCGTGGACGGGAACGGGCGCAGCGTCGTCCGGGGCTTCCTCACCACCCTCGGCCAGCACCCGGACGCCTACGCAACGCTCTCGACCGCGGAGCAGGTCTACACCCGAAGCGCGCTGGAAGAGACAGTGGGCCCGGACGGGATCAAAGAGGGCGCTGCCAGGGCGACCGTGCTTGTGGGCGCCGAGGTGCAGGGCATGCTCGACCAGTCCCGGGCCGACCAGGTGGAGGCGACGAACTTCAAA
>NZ_JAEMUX010000300.1 GCF_016598475.1 Streptomyces adelaidensis | reverse complement strand
GGCGACCCTCGGCTACCCGGCCGGGCACCCGGACGCCGACGTGGTGCGGGACGCGGACAACGCGGCGGTCATGCAGAAGGTCATGGAGAAGTACGCGGCGGACCCGGGGCTGCTGAAGGAGCACCACCAGGCGATGTCCGACAGCCTGGGCGTCATGGGCGGCGGCTACATCGACGACATCAACTGGGCGCTGGAAAAGAACCATCCGGAGAGCGTGTTCGCGCCGGGCAAGAATCCGGAGGGGCACCTCGACTTCGCGGACACCGGGGACGGGAACGGGCGGAGTATCGTCCGGGGCTTCCTCAGCACCCTCGGTCAGCACCCGGACGCCTACGCGACGGTCTCGGCCGCGGAGCAGGTCTACACCCGCAGCGCGCTGGAAGCGGCAGTGGGCCCGGACGGAAAGATTGACGACGAGGTCGCTGCCAGGACCAGGGCGACCGTGCGCGTGGGTGCCGAGGTGCAGGGCATGCTCGACCAGTCCCGGGCCGACCAGGTGGAGGCGACGAACCTCAAG
>NZ_JAEMUX010000030.1 GCF_016598475.1 Streptomyces adelaidensis | reverse complement strand
GGGGAGGAAGTTGATGGGGTGGCTGTCCGTCGCCCACAGATACTGGACCGCGTACGCCCGCCAGGGCCGCCAGGCCGCCGCACGGGCGGTGAGCGCGGCCGGCGTGGAGGGCAGGCCCAACTCCTTTGCGGCGCGCCGGATTCCGAGGTCGGTCGGGAGGAACGCGTCGGGGTCGCCGAGGGCGCGCATGACGATGACATCGGCGGTCCAGGGGCCGAAGCCGGGCAGGGCCAGCAGACTGGCCCGGGTCTCCGCCCAGTCGCTGTCGACGCCCAAGTGAAGGTCGCCGTCGGCGAGTTGTCGTACCAGGGTGGTGAAGGTGGTGCGGCGGGTGCGTGGCATCGCGAGGGACTCGGGGTCGACGGCCGCCAGCGCCTCGGGGGACGGGAAGAGGTGGGTGAGGCCACCCTCGGGGTCGTCGACCGGTTCGCCGTGCGCGGTGACCAGGCGGGCCGCGTGGGTGCGGGCGGCGGCCGTGGACACCTGCTGTCCGAGCACGGCCCGTACGGCGAACTCGGCCTCGTCGACGGTACGCGGCACCCGGCGCCCCGGCGCCTTCGCCACCAGCGGCGCGAGCACCGGGTCGGTGCTCAGCTGCTCGTCGACGGCGACCGGGTCGGCGTCCAGGTCGAGCATGCGGCGGCAGCGGCTGATGGCGACAGGGAGGTCCCGCAGATCGCTGAGGGTGAGCCGGCAGGCGATGTGGTCGGGCTCCGGGGTGAGGCCCACGATGCCGTGGCCGTACGGAAGGCGGAGCGTGCGCCGGTACGCGCCGTCGCGCCACTCCTCCACCCCTGGTACGGCGGTGGCCGCGAGGTGACCGAAGAGGTTGTCGGGGTTGAGCGGCGCCCGGAAGGGCAGCCGAAGACTCAACGCCCCGGACGAACCGGGTGAGTCGGAGCGTTGCCGGGCCGACCGCGCGGCGCGCTCTCGCAGTTCGCTGGGCGAGAGCGCGAACACCTCCCGCACGGTGTCGTTGAAGGTGCGGATCGACGCGAACCCGGCGGCGAACGCGATCTCCGCCATGGGCAGCGCGGTCGTCTCGACCAGCAGTCGCGCGGTCTGCGCCCGCTGCGCCCGGGCGAGCGCCAGCGGCCCCGCCCCCAGCTCGGCCAGCAGCTGCCGCTCGACCTGCCGGGTGCTGTAGCCGAGCCGCCGCGCGAGCCCCGGCACGCCCTCCCGGTCCACCACCCCGTCCGCCACGAGCCGCATCGCCCGCGCCACCAGGTCCGCCCGCTGATCCCACTCCGGCGACCCGGGACTGGTGTCCGGCCGACACCGCTTGCACGCCCGGAACCCGGCCTGCTGACACGCCGCCGCACTCGGCAGGAACGTCATGTTCTCCGGCTTCGGCGGCACCACCGGACAGCTGGGCCTGCAGTAGATCCGCGTCGTCAGCACCGCCGTGAAGAACCATCCGTCGAACCGCGCGTCCTTCGACCGCACGGCCCGCACACACCGCTCGACATCCCTGTGCATCCCGTTCCGCATGGCTCAAGCATCGGCCACGGGGAGGCGGCAGGGCTGGCGGAAATCCGACATCGGCGTGGGGGTGGCGTGGGGCCGCCGGACGCCCGTGGTCCTTCAGCGGCGCGGGGAACCGCGCGACCAGCCACGACGGACCCGCGGCCGCCACGCAACGGCCGGCCCCTCCCCCTCAGGCGCGCACGGCCCTAACCGGCGGCCCGCCGCCACGCGGACTCCCGCAGCAACCGCAGCCCATTGAGCCCCACCAGCACCGTGGACCCCTCGTGCCCGGCCACCCCGAGCGGCAACGGCAGATGCCCCGCCAGATCCCACACCACCAGCACGGCGATGCACACCCCGGCGATCACCAGGTTCTGCACCACCAGCCGCCGAGCCGCCCGCGACAGCCGCACCACCGCCGGAATCGCCACCAGCTCGTCCCGCACGACCACCGCGTCCGCCGTCTCCAGCGCGAGATCGGACCCGGCCCGCCCCATCGCCACACCGGAGTGCGCGGCGGCCAGCGCGGGCGCGTCATTGACCCCGTCCCCGACGAACAGCACCTTGCGGCCCGCGTCCTGGAGCTCCCGTACGGCTTCCACCTTGCCTTCCGGCAGCAGCTCCGCCCGTACGTCGGTGATGCCGGTGCCGGCGGCCACCTGAGCGGCCGTACGGCCGTTGTCGCCCGTCAGCAGGACCGGGGGCGCACCGGTCACGGCGGCGAGCGCGGCCACGGCCGCGGGGGCGTCGTGTCGCAAGCGGTCGGCGAGGGTGAGCGTCCCGACGGCGGCCCCGTCCCGCGCGACGAGCACGGTCGTCCCGTCGGCGTCCTCTCCGTGCTGCCCCTCCTGCCCCTCCTGCCCGTGCTCCCCCGGCCGTCCCACCGTCACCACGCTCCCCTCGACGGTGGCTCGCACGCCCCTGCCCGGCATGGCCACGAAGTCCTCGGCGGCGGCCACCCGCACTCCCCGCGCCCCGGCGGCGGCCACGACCGCCCGTGCCAGCGGATGCTCACTCGGGTACTCGGCGGCCGCGGCCAGCGCCAGCAGCGCGTCCTCATCCAGCCCGGAGCCCGGCAGCGGTCGTACGGCGGTGACTTCGGGGGTGCCCTCCGTGAGGGTGCCGGTCTTGTCGAGCGCGGCCGCATCGATCGCGCCCAGCCGCTCCATGGCGACGGCCGACTTGACCAGAACGCCGTGCCGGCCGGCGTTGGCGATGGCGGAGAGCAGCGGCGGCATGGTGGCCAGGACGACCGCGCAGGGCGAGGCGACGATCATGAAGGTCATGGCGCGGAGCAGGGCGTCCGTCAGCTCCTCGCCGAAGGCGAGCGGGACGCCGAAGACGGCGAGGGTGGCGACGACGATCCCGACGGCGTACCGCTGTTCGACCTTCTCGATGAACAGCTGGGTCGGCGCCTTGGTGCGGGACGCCTCCTCGACGAGGCTCACGATGCGGGCGATCACGGAGTCGGCGGGGTCCCGTTCGACGCGGACACGCAGCGCGCCCGTACCGTTGAGCGTGCCCGCGAAGACCTCGTCGCCCGGGGCCTTGGGGACGGGCAGCGGTTCGCCGGTGATGGTGGCCTGGTCGGCCTCGCTCTCGCCCTCCAGCACCTGTCCGTCGGCTCCGATGCGCTCCCCGGGACGGATCAACAGCACGTCTCCGACGGCGAGTTGATCCGTCGGCACGGTCTCCTCCGTGAAGCCGTCCGTGAAGCCGTCCCTGAAGCCGTCCATGGAGCCGTCCGGCGAGCCGTCCGTGGATCCGCCGCTGGAGCCGTCCCGCGACAGCCGGGTGGCCGTGGTGGGTGCGAGGTCGAGCAGACCGCGTACCGAGTCCTCGGTGCGGGCGGTGGCCAGGGCCTCCAGGGCGCCGGAGGTGGCGAAGATGACGATCAGCAGGCCGCCGTCGAGGACCTGGCCGATCGCGGCCGCGCCGAGCGCCGCGACGATCATCAGCAGGTCGACGTCGAGGCTCTTCTCGCGCAGCGCCCGCAGCCCTTCGAGGGCGGGCTCCCAGCCGCCGGCCGCGTAGGCGATCGCATAGAGCGGGCCGTACAGCCAGGCGGAGGCGCCGGCGAGGTCCAGCGGGAAAGCGAGCAGGAAGGCGACGGTCGACGCCAGCGCCCAGCGGGCCTCGGGCAGGGCGAGGACGCGGGTACGGCGGCGGGGTGCCGTCGGCGCGGGCGTACGGCGGACTGGTGACGGGGCAAGAGTGGCGGACACCCGGCACACCATACAGGAACACATGAAGACTCATTCATGCCTTCATGTCTGATGAGTAAGATACTCGCCATGGGTCATGGAGCCGTCACCTCAGCGCAGGCGCAGGCGCGGGCGCGGGGACAGGAGCAGGGGCGGGGGCAGGAAGCCGCCGCTCGCGTGCGCCTGGACGCGGCCAACGTCGCCAAGGTGGCCACCACCCTCCAGGCCCTGTCCACCCCCTCCCGCCTGCTGATCCTCGCCCGGTTGCGCGAAGGCCCGCTCCCGGCGACCGAGTTGGCCGCCGAGGTCGGGATGGAGCAGTCCGCCTGCTCCCACCAGCTGCGCCTGCTGCGCAACCTGGGCCTCGTCGTGGGCGAGCGGCGCGGCCGCTCGGTGGTGTACGCACTGCACGACCACCATGTCGCGGAGCTGCTGGACCAGGCGGTGTACCACGTGGAGCACTTGCGGCTGGGGCTCAGTGACGCGGCGGAGGGCGACGGGGACCCCGCGGACGGCTGAGACCCGGACGGTGACCGGAGCCGCCGGACGGCCGGTGGCAGGCCGCCGGGGAGCGGGCGTTACGCCGCCGGCGCGGCCGGGACCGTGGGGACACCGCCGCCGAGGAGGCCGGTGACCAGGCCCAGTACCGGCTGCAGCAGACCGGTGACCACCCCGAGGACCGGGGAGAGCAGACCGGTGACCGCGCCCAGTACGGCGCCCAGGTCTAGCGAGGTCAGCGCCTTGAGGAGGCCGTCGACCGCGGACTGGAGGGTGGCCAGGAGGTCCCCGACCGGGTCGGCGGCGGCACGGCCGGTGGCGGCCGGGGCCGTGGTGTCCAGCTTCTTCAGCCGCTGCTGAACGGTGGCGTGTGCCGCTGCGAGCGCTTTGGCGTGCCGGGCGGCCTCGGGCGCGTCGAGCCGGTCGGCGTCCAGCTTGGCGATGGTGGTCAACTCGGCCAGCAGCGGGGCGAGTACATCGCCACGGTCCATCCGGTCGAGGGTGTCCAGCTGGGTCAGCAGTACGTCCGCGTCGACTCCGGTGACGTCGGTATCGACATCGGCGGCCGTGGCGATGTCGGCGCCGATGTCGGCATCGGTACTGGTACCGGTACCGGGATTCGCCGGCAGCCCGTCCGTGCCCGCGCCAGCGCCCATGTCCATATCCATGCCGAGGTCGAGGTCGAGCTTCGCCAGCAGCGCCTCGACGTCGGCCTCATGCTTCGCCAGAAGCGCGTCGATCTCCTTGTCCAGCGCGTCGAACCGGGCCAGGAAGTCGTCCACATCGGGGTCGGGGGCCGCGGCGAGCCCCGTCGCGCCGCGGTCGGAGGCGATTCGGTCCGAGGCGGTGCGGCCCGCATCGACGGCGGCGGTGGCGGCGCCGACCGGCCCTAAGACCAGTGCCCCGCAGACCAGGGGCGACACGAGGAGACCACGGGAGACGAGGGAGCGCATGGACGTTCCTTTCGAAGCTGCTGTCCTTGCGCTCACGGTGGTAGTCGGCACGGCACGCCGCAACCGATCACGGAGCCGCGCCCCGACTCGCCGACCGACCGCACATCGACGCTGACCAGGCCGTTCGGCTCTACGGTCGGCTCCGTACGACTCCGTTCGACGCCCCGCGTCCGTTCGCCCGTCAGAGTGCGCGCGACGTCGCGGCCCTATCGACACCTCTTTCGGTCACGTACACACTGATATATCGACATGTTCATGACCGTCTCATGCGGCCGTTCCAGAATGCATTCGCACGACTCGCCCGGAAGCCGCCACAGAAGGAGCGCCTGTGCCGAACCACAGCCGAGTCACGCGTCGCCTGAGCCTGAAGACCGCCCTCGCCGCGGCGGCTCTACTGCCCCTGTCCCACCTGTCCCGCACCGCCCTGACCCCCGAACCCGAACCCACAGCCGAACCCGAACCCGCAGCCGCGACGGCGGAAGTCGCCGGCCCCCGGCTCGACGCCATGTCCTTCAACCTGCGTTACGCGAGCACCGTCCAGCCCAACAGCTGGGCCGTGCGCAGACCGGTGATGCGTGAACTGCTGCGGCGGGAGGCGCCCCACGTCGTCGGCACCCAGGAAGGCCTGCACCAGCAACTGCTGGACATCGAGGCCGACTTGGGACCGAACTACCGCTGGATCGGCACCGGCCGCGCGGGCGGGACCCGCGACGAGTTCATGGCGGTCTTCTACGACACCCGTCGGCTCGCGCCGGTCGAGTACGCCCACTTCTGGCTCTCCGACACTCCGGACGTGGCCGGGTCGAACACCTGGGGCGGCGGCTCCATCCGTATGGTCACCTGGGTCCGGTTCCGCGATCTGCTGGACGGTGACCGGCAGTTCCACTTCCTCAACACCCACCTCGACAACCTCAGCCAGTACGCCCGTGAGCGTTCCGCGGCCCTGATCTCCCAGCGTGTCGCCGGGTTCGACCAGTCCCTCCCGCTCGTCGTCACCGGCGACTTCAATGTCGCGGCCCACAGGAACACCGTCTACGACACGATGCTGGGAGCCGGACTCGTGGACACCTGGGACACGGCGGCCGAGCGCGGTGAGCTCTACGCGACCTTCCACGGCTATCGGCCGCTCATCCCCGGCGGCGACCGCATCGACTGGATCCTGACCACGCCGGAGATCACGGTGCACCGCTCCTCGATCAACACCTTCGCCCTGAACGGACAGTTCCCCAGCGACCATCTGCCCGTACAGACCTCACTGACCCTGGGCTGACACCGCACGGCACCCATTCCGGGCCCCCTCCCGACGGTCGGCAGGGAGCGCCGACAGCAGCAGGCCCGCACCGAGGGCGGCGGCCGGGATCACCGCCGCCTCCCGGCGCATCATCACGCGGACCTGGCGGGGTGTGGTGCCGTTGAGGCGGAGGGCGGCCAGTTCGGCCGGGTGCGCTCAGCCGCCTCTGGGCGAGGGTGCCGTCGCCGGTTTCCTGCGCGGTGGCGGTCAGCACGGTGGTCTGCGCGAAGGTGTACGTCAGCACGAACGCCACGGCCGTCGCGAGGGTGCTGACGACTCCCGCCAGCGCTCTGATCACATTGGTTCGCCGGGTTGGTGGTCGCGGCGGCTGGATGTGCGGTGACGTCCGATCCGAGTGCCGGGCGTGCGGTGGCTGAGCCTGTCCGCGTGCGCAGGTTGACCGACCAGGAGGGGCAGAAGCTGCAACAGATCGCGCGCCGGGGCAGCACCCGTGGATCGAGAGCACATCGGCGGTCGGGATTCCGGCATTCAGGTTGATAAGCGTGGATAATTCGTACGGTGTTGTCGGAGTGGTCGGGGCACGCCGCACGATGTAGGCCGGTCGTGGCCGGGCGGCAGTGGTGTTGATCCGGGTTCTTCTCGTGGAGGAGACAGAACTGGTGCGCGGGGCGCTCTCCGCACTGCTGGCCCGTGAGGAGGACATCGAGGTGGTCGCCGCGTTGCCGGGCACGATCAGGTGGCGACGCGGGCGCTGTCGTACCGGCCCGATGTGGTCGTCATCGACATCGACGGTGACGAGGACGGGGCGTTGGGCACCTCGTGCGAGTTGGCCGCGCGGTTGCCGCAGTGCCGGACGCTTTTCGTGGCCGACTCGGCGACCTCCGGGTTTCTCAGGCGGGCACCGGAGTTGCGCGTCGCGGGGCTCATCGGGAAGAACGGTCCCTGCGGCACTCTGGTCGATGCGCGCGTCGGCCCGGCCGCGTACGAGGTCCTCGGCGCCGCAGGCGGTCACGTCCCGCAGCCCGCCGGCCATCGCGCCGACGTGTTGGGCGATGGCCTCGTCGGCGAGGACGACCGCCCGTTGCAGGGCCCGTAGGGCCAGGAGGAAGAGTGCGAGGCCCGCCGCGAGGGGCGGGACGACGAACAGCAGGAGGGCGGGATCGAGCGTCGCCAGCCCGAGCAGCACGCTCACCACTGTGACCGCGAAGGTCTGCACGAACATCACGACCGCGCCGAACGACTCACGGGCGATCTCCACCTGTTCGGTCAGCCGGGCCACGCCGGCCGTGTCGGCGGGCTGCCCGAGACGGGCGGAGCGGTGGAGCGTGCCGGTGGTGACGAGGGTGACCAGGGCGTCGCGGAACGGCTCGACGACCTCGGCCACTGGAAGGTGGCCTGCCGGGTGCCCCAGGCGCCGATCAGAACGGCGCAGGCCAGCAGTGCGAGCCAGCCCAGGCCCTCGACGTTGCGGTCGGCGAGGAAGCCTTCGTCGACGGCCCGGGCGACCAGCCAGCCCGACAGCAGCGCGGGTACGGCCTGGACCAGCGACCAGCCGGCGAGCCGGACGAACCTCCGGCGCCGCGTGCGGAGCGTGGAGCGCAGCAGCCGGCGCGGCCCCGGGTTCACCGCACGCCCCCGTGGCGTTCCGGCACCGGACGCGCGGCCTCGTGGGACGCCGCCGGTTCCGGGCGCGCGTCGTCACGGGGCGCGGGCTCCGCGCGTACGCCCTCGCGCATCGTCGGTTCCGGGCGGAAGACGGCCCGGTATCCCGGGTCTGTCCACAGTGCCCGGTGGGTGCCTTGGCGCCGGACGTTGCCCGTGTCGAGCCAGATGACGAGGTCGGCGCGGGCGGCGGTGGAGGCACGGTGGGTCACGACGAGCCGGGTGCGGTCGGCGAGGGGGCCGGACCCGGTGAGGACCTGGGTGATGTGGTGCTCGGTGACGGTGTCGAGGCTGGCGGTGACGTCGTCGAGGACGAGGAGGCGGCCGGACGGGCCGGACTGGACGAACGCACGGGCCAGGCCGACCCGTTGGGTCTCTCCGCCGGACAGGGGCGCGGTGGTGAGGCCGGTGGCATACCCGTCGGGCATGGTACGGAGGAAGGCGTCGGCGCGGGTAGCAAGAGGCAAGGAGCGAAGGATCGCTTCCTGAAGCGTCTCTGATCAGCTAAGCGAGCCTATGCGAACCGTATGGTCTGACACGGGTTCTGCCCACCGTGGTGGGGCAGCATGAGCGTGGAGATGGAATCCCGCGCCGAGTGCTGCTCCGCGTGGCCGGTGGCCGGTGGTGGGTGTGCTGATCGTGGTCACGCCCTGGTGCCGGTGGGCTGCGCGGGGCAGCCGCCGCCGGTCCGTTGGTGCGTGTCCCTCCGGACGCTGGCCGGCGTGACCCGAAGGCCGTACCGGGGAGGGAACCTCACGTCGCCTGGGCATGAGGTAGTTGGTTCGCGGCCGGGTGGGGCCGGTCTTCGACCGGTCCGTCCGGCTGGTCTTCGGGGTGGCCGTGATGACGGCCTTGGCTTCCATCGTGTCCACCACCGTGCGGATCACCATGGTGCCGCCGGCGCGGTCCACGACGGTCTTGGCCTGGTGGGCGAGGCCGCGTGCGGCGATCCGCCGCCAGGCGCCCTGGTCGCGGTCGCCCTGCCAACCACAGTGATGGCTGGGGCAGATGGCCCACCTCCAGCCCGACACGGTGGGCCGGTCGGGTGCCTTGCGGTGCCTGAGCGGTGTGAGGCAGTGCGGGCAGTGCTTCGAGGTATTCCTCGGCGGCACCGTCACGACCGCAATGCCAACCTCGGCTGCCAGGTGCCGCATACGGTCGGTGATCTGACCGCGCACGGTCTGGGACATGCGCGTGTTCTGGGTGCGGCCCATGCCCCCGGCTTCCATCGACCGAAGGTCTTCCAGACAGATGACCGTGGCCCCGACCGCAGCGGCCTGATCGACTGTCCAGCGGGCAGCAGCCCACGCCAACGCGTCGTTGAGGTTGGTCCGGCGTTCCGAGACGCGCCGGACCTCCTCCGCCAGCACAGCGTTCTTGCCGCCCAGGGAAGGATCGGCGAGCCGCATGTAGTGGTCGGTTTTGGCGTGGAGGCGTTCGCTGATGCGGCGCAGCCGGTACTGCTTGGCCAGCACCCCGGCGGCCCGGAACTGGGCGCCGGAGCCGAGGGCGGTGATACGTCCGTCGTCGTGGAGTCGGGCCGCGCCCGCGCTGAGGAGGGTGTTCAGCCCCCAGTCCACGCCGAGCGCGACCGTGTGCCCGGTGCGCCGGGTCTTGGGGACGGGGTGGGTGTAGGCGAGGTCGGCGCGTACTCGGCCGCCCGCGATGCGCAGCGTCGGCAGGTGGATCACCGCGTTCGCTGGAACCGTGGGCGGCAGCGTGATCGGGCACTCCACCCATGTCCAGTCCGCGTACTTCCGCGGGTCGGGCCGGGTGGGGAGTTGCAGCCGCAGGAGGGCTTTCGTCGGCTCGGTCGCGGAGCGTTCGATGGTGGCCTGCTGCCCGTCGCACGCGGCAAGCAGCAACATGCGTGGCACACGCAGGGTGGGCTCCAGCTCGAACACGTCGGCCGCCAGACGCCCGTACTTACGCTCGAAGGCAGTGATCTGGCGGGTGCGGGAACGGATGACGCTGGAGGGCAGATACTCACCGCCCGGTATCGCGGCCCGCGTTTGGTCCCACTCCTCGGGGGTGCGCTTCTTCGGGTCAGCAGGCCACGCGGCCAGCAGACCGCCCACCATGTCGGCCCGCCACTTCACCGATCGCAAAGCGCGCCCGGCCTGCTCCTGGGCCATGCGGACGATCCGGTCGTTGACCTTCACGCCCTCGTCGGGTGCGGTAGTCCAGCCGAGGCGCCGCAGCGCCATCCACGCATTCGACGGCAGCTTCCTACCGCCCGGATCCTGCCCGGCTGCGAGGACATCGACGTCGGTGGCGTTCCGGTGCTCGGCCAGCAGCGTGCCGGTCATCTGGGCCACCAGGTCGGTGCACCAGCCCACACGCTCCATCAGAGCAGCAGCGCTGAGGAGTTCGCCGGTCTCCTCGTCCACGCCCGTGCGGATGAGGGCGCGGGCGCACGCGGTGCGGGAGGTCTCGCCGTCAGTGAGAGGCAGCTTCCGGCTCACGCGGCACGGCCCTCGTCGCCGCACTGGCCGGACTCGGCCAGCAGCCGATTTCGGTTCTCCGCGCTCCGCATCCCGTACAGGCGCCCGGTGAACGTCGTCACGAGGGAGACGAAGTCTTCGAGGAGTTCATCCCGGCCGCCGAGCTTCTTCGGGTGCAGCACTTCCACGGTGACGCCGTACACGGCGAACAGCCGCTTGAGCCAGCCGACACCGAAGCGGGCCAATCGGTCCTCATGCGTCACACGCACCACAGTCACGGAGCCGTCCGACACCATCGCCAACACCCGGTTCAGACCCGGCCGGTTCTCCTTCAGACCCGAGCCACGATCCTTCACGACCTTGACGATCTCGCCCGCTGAGGTGGCCCGCAGTTCGGTCTCCTGAGCCTCCAGAGAGGACTCCTGCCCGGACGAGCCCGAGACGCGCACATACAGCAACTCCAGGCGCGGACGGGAGGTCGAGGAGTCACTGCCGCGCTTCATATTCTCCACGTCCACCGAGGAGAACCGGCGCTCACGGCCGACCCACGTGAATGGGATTTTTCCGTCCAACGCCCACGACCGTATGGATCACCCAGCGCGCGTCCAGTTCGCCGGCCGTCGTGGCGACGGCGCGGCCGGTGGCCAGGCCCTTGCCGTACTGGGAGGCGCGCAGCTTGCGGCAGTCCTCCAGGATGGCGGGGCCGCCGCGGCGGTGGATCGCGCCGTCCACTCCTCCCCCACCGAGGAGGGAGGAGTTCGCGGCGTTCACGATGGCGTCGACGGACTGCTGGGTGATGTCGCCCCGGGCGAGGGTGATGGTGGTCATGCCCGTCTCTATATCAGCCGACGGGTCTTTCCTGCCCCGGAATATGACGGGCCGACAAGGCCCTGCCGCCGGACCGCGTCACCACCCGACCGGCAGCCTGCGTACCCCATGGACCGTGCTCATGGTGAGCGCGAAGTCCTCCGGCGGAGCCGTCAGGCGCAGGTCCGGCAGGCGGTCGAAGAGGGCGGGCAGGGCGACCTGGAGTTCCGCGCGGGCGAGGGACTGGCCGATGCACTGGTGCAGGCCGTGGCCGAAGGCCAGATGGCCGGTGGTGCCGCGGCGGACGTCCAGGGCGTCGGGGTCGGGGAAGGCGGACGGGTCGCGGTTGGCGGCCTGGAGCGCCACGACGACGCCCTCACCCGCACGGATGCGGACGCCCGCGACCTCCACGTCCTCGGTGGCGATGCGCCGCAGCCCCGAGTGCGCGACGGTGAGATGGCGCAGCAGCTCCTCGACGGCGCCCGGCCACAGACCGGGGTCCGCGCGCAGGGCGGCGAGTTGTCCGGGGTGGCGCAGCAGGGCCACGACCGCCAGGGGGAACATGTTGGCGGTCGTCTCGTGGCCCGCCACCAGCAGCAGCGAGGCGACGCCGACGGCCTCCGGCACGCTGATCTCGCCGGTCGCCACCCGCTCCGTCGCCAGACGTGAGATCAGGTCGTCGGCGGGCTCCTCGGCCCGTCGGGCGAGCAGTTCGCCCAGGTAGGTGTGGAGCGCCTTGCGGGCGGCGAGCATCTCCTGCGGACCGGAGGACATGCTGCTGAACGACTTCGCCTGCCGCTGGAAGAAGTCGTGGTCCTCGTACGGCACTCCGAGCAGTTCGCAGATGACGAGGGAGGGCAGCGGCAGGGCGTACGACTCGACCAGGTCGGCCGTGGTGGCGCCGTCCGCCGTCATGGTGTCGAGCAGTTCGCCGCAGATCCGGGCGATGGCCGGGCGGAGTTGCTCGATGCGGCGGAAGGTGAAGTCGGGGATGAGTACGCGGCGCAGGCGCGTGTGGTCGGGCGGGTCCATCATGAAGAACTGGCCGGGCGCGCGCGGCGGCGACTGCGGCCGGAACCCGGGGTAGCCGTCGCGGGTCGCGTCGGCGCTGAAGCGCGGGTCGGCGAGGACCGCGCGGGCGTCCTCGTGGCGGGTGATCAGCCAGGGGCTGTTGTCGCCCCAGACCGTCACCCGCCGGATCGGCTCCTCGGCACGCCACTTGGCGTACTCGGGCGCGGGGTCGAGCAGCGGACGCGCTGTGGGAAGGGCAGGGTGGGTCGTCATACGGGCGGCGCTCCTTCGTTCAGTCCGGCGAGCCCGAGCAGCAGGGACTTCACCTCGGTGGCGGCGTACGCCTCGCGGGTCGCCTCTTTCGCGGAGCAGAGC
Organism: Streptomyces adelaidensis; assembly: GCF_016598475.1. Taxonomy (GTDB): domain Bacteria; phylum Actinomycetota; class Actinomycetes; order Streptomycetales; family Streptomycetaceae; genus Streptomyces; species Streptomyces adelaidensis. Next base: position 75,274 of record NZ_JAEMUX010000030.1, on the reverse strand, counting down.
AGTACGGGCCCGTCGTCCGGGTGGGTGGGCAGCCGGCCGTGGCTGCCGCTGACGCCGGAGGGGTTGAGCGGGACGGTGCTGATGCGGTAGCGGAACCCCAGCTTCTTGCGGGCCACCTGGCCGATCGCGCGCAGTTTCACCGCGGGGACGGTCTCGTCGTACAGCAGCTCGGCGGGGTCGTAGCCGGGCTTGCGGTGGATCTCGACCTGGCGGGCGAAGTCGGGGGCGCGTTCGTCGTCCAGCCAGTAGTAGTACGTGAACCAGGCGTCGGGGTCGGCGACCGCGACGAGCTCGCCGGAGCGTTCGTGGTCCAGACCGTGGGCCGCCTTGCCCTCGGTGTCCAACACCTGGTCCACGCCGTCGAGTTCGGCCAGGATCTTGGCGACCGCCTCGGTGTCGGCCGGGTCCCGTACGTAGACGTGGGCGATCTGGTGGTCGGCGACGGCGAAGGCCCGTGAGGTCCAGGGGTCGAGGTACTCCATGCCGTCCTGGGTGTGCACCTGGAGCAGACCGGCGCGGCGCAGGGCGCGGTTGATGTCCACGGGCCGGGAGACCGGGGTGATGCCGTACTCGCTGAGCGCCACCACCGTCGCGCCCTCGCTCAGGAAGTGGTCGAGCAACGGGCGCAGGGCGTCGTCGAGTTGGCGGGCGGCTTGGTGGGTGGCGGGTGAGTCGGGGCCGGACCGCTGGGGCTCGTAGTCGAGTTGGGGGACGTAGACGAGGGTGAGGTCGGGGTGGTGTTCGTCGAAGACCTGGCGGGCGGCGCCGAGGATCCACTGGGTGGAGGGCATGCCGGCGTTGGGCCCCCAGTAGGTGAAGAGCGGGAACGGGCCGAGCCGGTCGATGAGTTCGTCGTGCAGGGACGGCGGCCAGGTGTAGCAGTCGGGTTCCTTGCGGCCGTCGGAGTAGTAGACCGGCCGTGGGGTGACGGTCAGGTCGACGTCCGCACCCATCGCGTACCACCAGCAGATGTTGGCGACCTTGTAGTCGGGGGCGGACCTGCGGGCCGTCTCCCAGATCTTCTCGCCGCCGACCAGAGCGTTGTGCTGGCGCCACAGCAGTACCTCGCCGAGGTCCCGGAAGTACCAGCCGTTGCCCACCGCGCCGTGCCCGGAGGGCGGTTCGCCGGTGAGGTACGTGGACTGGGCCGTGCAGGTCACGGCGGGCAGCACGGGGTCGAGCCGGGCCCGGAAGCCGCGCTCGCCGAGGGCGGCCACCGCGGGCATGTGCTTCAGCAGCTTGGGGGTGAGGCCGACGATGTCGAGGACGACGAGCCGGTTGGGGCGGGTACTCATCGGTGGTTCTCCCTGGGGCCGGTTCGGGTACTCACTGGTGGTCCTCCTTGAGGCCGAGATCGGTGAACCGGTCGCGGGCCCACGCGAGTTCGGACGCGATACCGCCGGCCAGGTCGGCGGGCGGGTCGGGGAGGACGGACCAGGTGTAGGTCTCGACCTCGATGTGATCGCAGTCAGCCGCGTCCCCGCCGAGCAGTCCGGCAAGGACGCGGCTCAGCTGGTCGGCGGTGGTGCGCAGGGGTGGTTCGGGGTCGGCGTGCAGCGGGGCGTGGAAGTGGACCCGCCAGGGGCCGGTGTCGGTGGGCAGGCCGCCGTCCAGCGCGTCCGGCAGGTCGTCGACGCCCCGCACCCCGGGGTCCTCCTGCGCCGCCGCCGTACGGGTCTGGTGCAGGAACCGTGGCTCCGCGAGGCGCCGCAGTGCCGCGCGGGCGGCGGGGTCGGCCGGGTCGGCGGCCTCGACCGCGCAGGACGCCTGGAGCTTGACGACGGGCAGCCCGGCGTCCGCGAGGCGGCGCAGGGCCGCGCCGGGTTCCTCGAACTGTACGGCGAGGTGGCAGGCGTCGAGGCAGACGCCGAGCCGCTCGGGGTCGAGGCCGCGCAGCTCCCGTACGGCCTGGGCGGTGGTCTCCACGACGCAGCCGGGCTCCGGTTCGAAGCCGACCCGGACGCGGCGGCCGGTGTCCGACTCGATCGTGGCGAGCCCGGTGGTGAGCCGGTCCAGAGCGCGGCGGGCCCTCTCGGCGACGTCCGCAGGCCAGGGCGTGCGCCAGGCCAGTGGCAGCGTGGAGACGCTGCCCCGCTCGGCGTCGTCGGGGAGCAGCGCGGCGAGCACGCGGGCGCAGTCGAGGGTGTGGCGCAGGCGCGCCTCGTCCGCCCAGTCGGGGAGGTAGACGTCCTTCTTGACCACCTCTCGGTGGAACCCGGCGTACGGGAAGGCGTTGAGGGTGACGGTCTCCAGGCCGCGCGCGGCGAGTTCGTCCTTGAGACGTTTCAACTCGCCGGTTTCTTCGACCAGTCGGGCTACGACATCGCGGGCGAGCCACAGCCCGATGCCCAGCCGGTCGACGCCCAGGCGCGCACGCACCGGCTCGGCGTACGTGGCGAGTTGGGCGAGGACGCCGTCGAGGTCCTCCGCCTGGTGGACGTTGCTGCAGTAGCCGAGGTGGACGGTGGTGCCGTCCGGGTGCCTGAATCGCATGGCCGTTCCCTCACGCCCCGCCGCGCCGGATGGAGTTGCCCTGGAAGGACGACTCCTCGTCCGGCTTGGGCTCGTCGAGCTCCAGTCGGCCGCTCTGCCCGTAGAAGGCGACGGGGTTGCGCCACAGCACCCGGTCCACGGCGTCGTCGTCGAACCCGGAGGCGAGCATGGCGTCGGCGGCCTTCCGGGTCTTGAGCGGGTCCGAACTGCCCCAGTCGGCGGCCGAGTTGACGAGGACGCGCTCGGTGCCGTGGTCCTGGAGGATCGTCACCATGCGGTCCTCGCTCATCTTGGTCTTCGGGTAGATCGAGAACCCGGCCCAGCAGCCGCTGTCGAGGACCATGCCGACGGTCAGCTCGTTGAGGTGGTCGAGGACGACTAGTTCGGGGGCGATGCCCGACTCCTTTACGACGTCCAGGGTCCGGCGGGTGCCGGTGGCCTTGTCGCGGTGCGGGGTGTGCACGAGGGCGGGCAGTCCCTGCTCGATCGCGAACTGGAGCTGGACCGCGAGCGCCTCGTCCTCCTCGGGCGTCATCGAGTCGTAGCCGATCTCGCCGACGGCGACGACCCGGTCCTTGGCGAGGTAGCGGGGCAGTTCGTCCAGGACGGGCCGGCAGCGCGGGTCGTTGGCCTCCTTGGGGTTGAGCGCGATCGTGCAGAAGTGCTGGATGCCGAACTGGGCGGCCCGGTACGGCTCCCAGCCCAGCAGCGCGTCGAAGTAGTCGTAGAAGCTCTCGGGCGAGGTGCGGGGCTGGCCCATCCAGAAGGCCGGCTCGACGACCGCGCGCACCCCGGCCGCGTACATCGCCTCGTAGTCGTCGGTGGTGCGGGAGGTCATGTGGATGTGGGGGTCGAAGATGCGCACGGTCAGGCCTCTTCCTCGGGTTCTGCGGTGAGCGCGGTTGCTTCTCGGAGCGCCTTCAGGGCCCGTAGGGCGGCCTCGCGGCGGTCGGGTGCGGCGGCGTGTGTCTCGGCGGTGAGCAGGTCGGTGAAGGTGTCGAGGACGGGGAAGGCGCGGACGACGGGCCAGATGTCCGGTGGTACGTCCCGGCCCGCGGCGACCCGCTCGTGCGCGAAGTCGGCGAGCATCCGGGCGAGTTCGTCATCGGCGCGGACGTCGAGGCCGGCGATCCGGTCCAGCGGGATCTCGTAGAAGACGCATTTCAGTACGGCCTGGCGGTACTCGCCGTCCGGGAGGCGGGCGGCGCCGTACGGTCCGAGGGCGGCCTCGATGAGGCTGCTGTCGTTGCCGCGCAGGGCCTCGCGGACGAGGGGGAGTGCGCGGTCGCCCAGCCGTCCGTGATCGCCGGGGTGTTCCCCCGCGAGGGCGTCCGGCGTGTCGTCGAGCAGGGGCAGCGCCTTCAGCACGGCCCGCTGCTCGGCGGGGTCGCCGTGGCGGAAGAGGCCCGCCAGTTCGCCCGCGAGCGGCTCGCCCTCCAGTGGCAGGGCGGTGATCAGGACGGCGCGGGCCGCCTCGTCGACGGTCCAGTGTTCGTCCAGACGGGCGTGGCCGCAGCGTCTTCGGGCGGCGGGGAACAGCGCGCCGATGGCGGCAGGCCGGTCGGTGATCCGGGCCACGGCTTCGTCGAGCCAGGCGTGGGCCGGCGCGTCCGGCGGGTGGCCGGCGAGAGCGGTCCGGGGGTCGGGTGGGGTGGAGCGGGGCAGGCCGGTGAACGCCATGACGGAGCGACATCCTGTGGAGGTGGAGTACTTGCGGAGTACGTACGGAGTACTTGTCGGGTGGGGGGTGCGGGTCAGGCCGCAGCCGCCGCACGGAGGAATTCCAGCGAGCGGCGGGCGACTTCGGGGGCGTCGAGGGAACCGCCCTGGATCTCCACGGAGACCAGTCCGCGGTGGCCGAGGCCCTGGAGTGCGGCGAGCACGGGCGGGAAGTCGATCTCGCCGGCGCCGAATTCGAGGTGCTGGTGGACGCCCCGCCGCATGTCCTCGATCTGTACGTTCAGCAGTCGAGGCGCGGCCCGGCGCACGCACTCCAGCACGGTCCGGTCCTCCACGCAGTGCGCGTGCCCGACGTCGAGGGTGATCCCGAACAGCTCGTGCCCGCCGACCATCTCGGCCAGTTCCAGGCACCGCTCCACGGTGTCGACGAACATGTACGGCTCGGGTTCGAAGGCCAGCGAGACGCCGTACTCCCCCGCCGTCTCCAGGACGGTCTCGACGCCCGCCGCGAGCCGTTTCCACGCGTCCCGCTCCGGCAGTGCGCCGTCCGGCGCCGGTCCGCTGCACAGGTGGACGGTGGGTGAGCCGAGGTCGCCGGCGATGCGCACGGCCCGCCGCAACAGGTCGATCCGGCGCTCGGCGTCGTCCGACATCAGCGTGGGGTGGTGCTTGCCCCAGGGATCGAGAAGGTAGGGCGCGCCGGTCTCGACCGTCACGTCGAGCCCGTGCCGGGCCAGGTCACGGGCGACGGCGGCCACCCGCCGGGGCAGGTCGTCCGCGTAGGGGTCGAGGTGCCCGTGGTCGAGGGTGAGCGCGACGCCGTCGTAGCCGAGTTCGGCGAGGACCGCGAGGACGTCGCTCAGCCCGTGATTGGTAAAGCCGTTGGTGCCGTAACCGAATCTGAGGGGGGCGGTCGGTGCGGGGGGTGGGGTCATTCCGGCATTGCTCCTGCGCGGTTCTGTGCTGGTTCAGGTGGGAGATATGCGCCGGGCGAGCGCCCGCGCCAGAGGGTGTACGACGCCCAGGGCCGCCGCCGCGACCGTGGCTCCGCTCCGCGCGGTCAGCGCCGCCTGCAGGGGCATCAGCCCGAGGATGCCGGCCCCGACGGCCCGCCGTACGTTCTCGCCGGAAGGCTCCCGTACGGCGCGGGCCTGGGCCGTTCCGTAGCTGCCGAGGTAGGTGAGGGCCCCGGCGGTGACCACGGCGGCCCGGGTCGCGGTCGACCGCGCGCCGCCACCGGCCGCGCCGGACCGCGCGGCGCAGGCGGTGCCGGCGCGCTCGGGGAGGCGTCCGGAGGCGGCGACGGCCGCGCGCACGGCCGGGAGTGCCGTCGCGAGGGCCGTGGCCGTGGAGGCGGCGAGGGTCAGGGCCGGCAGCCGGGCGGGGGCGCCGGAGATCTCGTGGCGGCTGAGGGCGGTGAGGGTGTAGGTGTGGGCGCCGACCAGCGCGGCCGGGACGGCGCCGCGCCGCAGGGCCGCGCCGGTCCCGTGCGTACGGTCCGGCCCCGGTCCGGCGGCCAGCGCGCCCGCCATGACGTCCAGGGCGCGCGCGGAGGCCATGGCGGCGGGGCCCGCCGGGGTGGACTTGAGCATCAGGTCGTACGCCCAGACGGCGCCGGCCAGCGGAAGCGCTCCCAGGAGGCTCCGGCGGCCCCCCGAGGCGGCGGCGAGCGCGAGTCCGCCCGCGGTCAGAGCGCCGGCGACGGCGAGGGCGGTACGACGCGGGACCCGGCCCGACGGGACGGGGCGCTCGGGGCGTTCGACCGCGTCGATCGTGGCGTCGGCGTAGTCGTTGAGGGCCATGCCGGCCCAGTAGAGGCAGACGGACGATCCCATCACCCCGAACGTCCGCACGCTCAGCGGGTGCCCGGCCGCGGCGGCGCCCGCGAGGACGTCGCCCGGCACGCTCAACGCGGCCGGTGCGCGGACGAGTTGTGCGAGGTCAGCGAGGCCCACGGCCGGCCGTGGGCTGGAGCGCGGTGACGCTCTCCGATCTTTCATGGCGGCAATTTACCCACGTAACTTGAACATTCACATGGAGAGGATGTGAAGAACTTTGTCGGTTTGCGCCTTTGTCTTTCTCGACGATGAAACCTGAGGGAAGGTCACGGTTCCTGGCGCAGTCTCCGCCACACCGCCTTGGCCGCGTTGTGCCCCGACATGCCGTGCACACCGGGGCCCGGCGGAGTGGCCGAGGAACAGATGAAGATGGCCGGGTGCGGGGTGTGGTACGGGAAGAGGGAGAGCTTGGGGCGCAGCAGCAACCGCAGTCCGGAGGCCGCGCCGCAGGCGATGTCCCCGCCGACGTAGTTCGCGTTGTGCGCGGCGAACTCGGGCGGGCCGGCGGTGGCGCGGGCGAGGACACGGTCCCGGAACCCCGGTGCGAACCGCTCCAGTTGACGCTCGACGGCGTCCGTCAGATCCCCGGTCCAGCCGTTCGGGACATGGCCGTACGCCCAGAAGACATGCTTGCCCTCGGGGGCGCGGCTCGGGTCGACGAGACTGGGCTGCACGGTGATCAGGAAGGGCGCGTCGGGCGCCCGGCCGTGGCGTGAGGCGGCGTCGAGCGCGGCGCCGATCTCCGCCTTGCTCGCCCCCACCTGGACGGTGCCCGCGCGGCGCGCCTCCTCGGCGGTCCACGGCACCGGGCCGTCCAGCGCGTAGTCGATCTTGAAGACACCGGCGCCGTACCGGTACGAGTCGTAGTGGCGTCCGAAGCCCGCGATCCGGGCCAGGGCGGTGGGCGAGGTGTCGAAGACGTAGGCGCGGGCGGGCGGCAGGTCGTCGAGGCGCTTGACCTCGTAGTCGGTGTGGACGGTGCCGCCGAGGTCCTTCAGATACGCGGTGAGCGCGTCGGAGATGGCCTGCGAGCCGCCCTTCGCGACCGGCCAGCCGGCGGCGTGCGCGGCCAGCGCGAAGACCAGCCCGACGGCGCCGGTCGCGAGGCCGCCGAGCGGGGCGATGACATGGGCGACGAGCCCGGCGAACAGCGCCTTGGCCCGCTCGTCCTTGAAGCGGCGCATCAGCCAGGTCGAGGGCGGCAGCCCCACGAGGCCGAACCGGGCGAGGGTGACCGGGTCGCGGGGCAGCGCGGTCAGCGGCAGCGACATGAAGTCGTGGGCGAGCGTCTCCCACTTGGGCAGGAACGGCTGGACGAGCCTGCGGTAGGCGCCCGCGTCACGCGGCCCGAACGAGGCGGCCGTCTCCCCCACCGAGCGCGACAGCACGGCGGCCGAGCCGTCGAGGAACGGGTGCGCCATGGGCAGCTCCGAGTGCAGCCACTCCAGGCCGTGGCGGTGCAGCGGCATCGCCCTGAACGCGGGCGAGTTGACGCCGAGCGGGTGCGCGGCGGAGCACGGGTCGTGGCGGAAGCCGGGCAGGGTCAGCTCCGCGGTGCGGGCGCCCCCTCCCACGGTGTCCTTCGCCTCGAAAACAGCCACGGAGAACCCGCGGCGGGCCAGCTCCACGGCGGCCGTCAGGCCGTTCGGCCCCGCCCCCACCACCACCGCGTCGAGCATCGACGGCACGTCCGGACCCCTTCGTCAGCAGATGGCCACCAGGTGCTGCCGACGGACCCCCGCCCGACGACAGAACCGCGATCAGGATATGCCCGGCCACCGACAGCCCCGGGCAAGGGTGGCCCCCACCGGCCGATGCGCCCCGGCCCCGGCCCCGGTCCGCCGGTCAGGCCCCGGACTGTGGGTCAGGCCCCGTCCGCCAGCAGGCCCACCACCCGGCGGGCCGTGGCCGCGTCCCGGGCCGCGGTGAACGGAAGCGTGTTGCCGCCGGTTATCCGGAAGGGCTCGCCGGTAAGGGTCAGGTGGGCGCCGCCCGCCTCCTCGACCAGGAGAAGACCGGCCGCATGATCCCAGGATGCCTCCCAGGAGAACGCGGTCGCGTCCAACCGGCCCTCGGCGATGGCCAGATACTCGAGGCCGGCCGAACCGCAGGCGCGCGGGGCGACGCCTTCCGTCCACAGGCCGAGCAGGGCGGCCTTCTGCTCCTGCGTGGTGTAGTCCGGGTGGGAGGTGGCCACTTCGAGGTCACGGCCGGGCTCGGGCGAGCCGGCCCGAAGGGGCTCGCCGTCGAGGGTGGCGCCCCGGCCGCGTATCGCCACGGCGAGTCGGTCGAGGGCGGGCGCGTATGTCCAGGAGGCGAGGAGGACTCCGCCCCGGGCGAGGGCGACGAGGGTGCAGAAGCCGGCCTCGCCGCGCACGAACTGCCGGGTGCCGTCCACCGGGTCGACGATCCAGACCGGCGCCTCCCCCCGGATCGCGTCGTACGACGCCGGGTTGGCGTGCACCGCCTCCTCGCCGACCACGACCGAGCCGGGCAGCAGCTCGGCGAGCGCCTCCGTCAGATACAGCTCCGCCTTGCGGTCGGCGTCGGTCACCAGGTCGTGCGGGCCGTTCTTCTGGTCGACCTCGTGCGCGGCGAGCTGCCGGAAGCGCGGCATGATCTCCGCGGCGGCCGCCTTGCGGATGGCTTCCTCGACGTCCGCGGAGTGCCGGGCGAGAAACTCGTCGATGGTTTCGTTGTCTTCGATCATGCCTCCATGACAGCACGCGCCACTGACAATCCCCACCCCACCGGTGCATTCGGCATGGAATCGCCATGAATACGCGGGGCGCATCCGCCCGGCGCCCGACTCCCGACTCCCGACTCCCGACTCCCGCTGGGCGGCTGACCGGTTCAGCGCCCGACCGCGTACCCCTGCATCCCGCGGGGATTCGCCGCCGCCGACAGCACCCCGGTCGCCGGGTCCCGGGCGACCGCGCACAGCCGGCCCTCGGACCAGGCGTCGCCGACCGTGACGGCGTGGCCGCGCCGGCGCAGCTCCGCGACGACCTCCGGGGGTGTGCGGGCCTCGACGGTGACGCTGCCGGGGCGCATGCCGCGCGGGTGGAAGGAGCTGGGGAAGGCGTCGTTGTGCCAGTTCGGGGCGTCGATCGCGCCCTGGAGGTCGAGACCGCCCCGGACCGGCGGGCGGAGGGCGACGGCGAGGAAGAAGTGCAGCTGCCACTGGTCCTGCTGGTCGCCGCCGGGCGTGCCGAAGGCCATGACGGGCACCCCGTCGCGCAGTGCCAGGGAGGGGGTGAGCGTGGTGCGCGGCCGGCGCCCGGGGGTGAGGGAGTTGGGCAGCCCCTCGTCCAGCCAGGCCATCTGCAGCCGGGTGCCGAGCGGGAAGCCCAGCTCGGGCACGACCGGGTTCGACTGCAGCCAGCCACCGCTGGGGGTGGCCGCGACCATGTTGCCCCAGCGGTCGACGACATCGAGATGGCAGGTGTCCCCCCGGGTGCCTCCGTCCCGCGCGACCGTGGGCTCGCCGGCCCCCATCGGGCTGAAGCCGGGCTCGTCCATGGCCACCACGCCCGCGTGGACACTCATGCGCGGGCTCCGTCCGCCGGGACTTCCGGGCCGCAGCTCGTACGACGCCGTGTCCCCGATCAGCGCCCGTCGCCCGGTGTTGTAGCCGTCGGACAGCAGCTCGCCCAACGGCACCTCCGCCGCGTCCCCGTACCAGGCCTCCCGGTCCGCCATGGCGAGCTTGCAGCCCTCGACGAGGAGGTGCACGTACTCGGCGGACCCGTGCTCGGGCAGTTCGGGCGGCAGCAGGGCGAGCTGCTGGAGGAGGGCCGGTCCCTGGCTCCAGGGGCCCGCCTTGCACAGGGTCCAGCCGTTCCAGTCGTACGTCGCCGGGGCCTCGTACGACGCGGACCACGCGGCCAGGTCGGCCATGGTGAGCGTCCCGGTGTGCCGTTCGCCGCTGGTGTCCATGGTGGGCCGGCCGGCCTGCCGGACCAGGGCCTCGGCGATGAAGCCGGAGCGCCACACCTCGCGCGCCGCCTCGATCCGCGCCTCCCGGTTCCCGGCCCCCGCCGCGCCCTCGACCTCGGCGAGCAGCCGCCGCCAGGTCGCGGCGAGGGCCGGGTTGCGCAGCAGCTCGCCGGGGCGCGGCGCCCGTCCGTCCGGCAGGTACACCGCCGCCGAGGAGAGCCACTCCTTCTCGAAGAGGTCACGCACCGACTCGACCGTCGCCCCCACGTTCTCCACGGGCGCGTGTCCGTCCGCCGCGTACCCGATGGCGTACTTCAGGACGTCGGCGAGGTCCTTGGTGCCGTGGTCGCGCAGGAGGAGCATCCAGGCGTCGAAAGCGCCCGGCACGGCGGCCGCCAGCGGTCCCGTACCGGGGACGAGATCCAGACCGAGCCCCCGGTAGTACTCGACCGACGCCCCGGCGGGGGCGACGCCCTGCCCGCACACCACCCGGACCTCGCCGTCCGCCGGGGCGAGGATGATCGGCACCTCGCCGGCGGGCCCGTTGAGGTGCGGTTCCACGACATGCAGGACGAAGCCCGCGGCGACGGCCGCGTCGAACGCGTTGCCACCGTCCTCCAGCACGGCCATCGCCGACTGCGAGGCCAGCCAGTGCGTGGAGGACACCATGCCGAAGGTGCCCTGAAGGGTGGGGCGAGTGGTGAACACGGGGCTGACTCCTCACTGCGCGACGGGCGTTCGATGATCGTACGCAGTACGCGGAGAGCCCCTCCCGGGATCGACCGGGCTCACCACCCGGCCCTTCAGGAACGTCGGCCCACCGTCAGGACGTGCCCGCTCGCCCCCAGCAGCGACGGCTCCGACTCGATCCGTCGCGTCGCCGCCAGTACGGCCTCCCGTCGTTCCGGGTCGTCCAGCCACTCCGCCACCCCGCCCATCAGCCAGGCGACGCCCTCGACTCCGTACTGCCCCTCGCAGACGAGCCCGGCCTCGGTGAACTCGCCCTGCACCTCGCCGGGGTCGGCGAAGTAGGCGGTGGTGAAGTTCGGGTCCTGCGACGAGTACCGGTGTCTGCCGTCGGCCGACACGGCGTCGACGCGTGTGCGGCGCTCGGGGATGAAGTAGTTCCCTTGCCGGAGGGTGTCGTTGAGCCCCGCGAACCGGTTGATCGTGGCCGCGACCACCACACCGCCCGGGCGCACGGCCCGGTACGCCTCGCTCAGGGCCCGTACCCGGTCCGGGCGTTCGGGCAGGTGGTAGAGGGGCCCGAGGAAGAGCACGATGTCGTGGGCGGCGTCCTCGGCGGGCAGCGCGCGGGCGTCCCCGAGCCGGGCGGTGACCCCGGGCAGCCGTCCGGACCGCTCCACGTGCATCGGTACGGGGTCGACGACCTCGACCTCGTACCCGTCCGCCGCCAGCCACTCGGCGTGGATCCCCGTGCCTCCGCCGACGTCGAGCAGGCGCGCGGGGGCCTCGGGCAGGAGCCGTCGCAGGATGTCCTGGGTGCGCCAGAACTCCAGCCGTCCGGCGCCCTCTCTGATGCGGGCGTCCTCCTTGTCCTGTTCGTAGTAGGCGACGATCTCCTCGCGCACGGAAGGGAGTTGGGGTTCGGTGGTGGCAGTCTGTGACCGGGTCATGCCCCCAGGGTGCTGATCACGGCGAACACCCCGCAACCCGTTAACCGTCCTCGGAGACCTTCGCCCACGCCGTCGTACCGAGGCGCCCCGTGTTGCCGAGGTCGATGCCGCCGTCCGGGGTGAGGACTTCCGGGGCCTCGCCCTTCGCCGGCGCGATCCGCAGGTACGGGGCGTTGACAGCGGGTACGTCCACCTCGGTGACCGTGTTGCGCCAGACCAGTGAGGTCCTTGCCGACTCTCCGGACGCCAGCGTCACGGAGTGCGGGCCGAGGTCGGGCACACCCGTGGTGATGTCCTGCGCACCTCGCAGAACGCGTACACCGTCGACGGGCTCGCGGCTCTCGTCGAGCACCTCGATCGAGGGGTAGCCGTTCAGGGCGTACGGCTTCGCACCGCAGTTCGTGAGCGTCACGCTCATCGCGCGCAGCCCCATCGCCGCCTCCACCAGGCCGGGCAGCATCCGCACCCCCGAGGACGGGCAGGCGGCCGGCGCCTCGGTCGACGGGTCGGCCGACGGGGCCTCGGTCGGCCACACCTCCAGCTCCGACGGCGACACCTCGGGCACCGCACGGTCCGGGTTCCGCTCCCGGTCGAGTTCCTCCGAGAGCCCGCAGCCGCCGACTGCGAGGGCCAGCACCACCGTCAGCAGCGCGCGTCCGACAGTCCGGTTCGGTATCGGGATCATGAACCGATCCTGACACGGACCTCAGGATGAAACGACAGACAACGACAAACGCAGAAGCCGAACGGACGTCGATATGACGAAACCCGTCAGCCGCGACCTGAACCGCAAACCCGGTCACGACGTATACACAGAGCGAGTTCGCACTTTCGTCCCACAGACACTCGTGTGACACTGACGTTCCCCACCGCCCGGCGGTATCGCCGCCACGACCCCGAGAAGTGCGCTGTGCGTGATCTCCCTCTGCCGCTCGCCCTCACCGCGCGACTGCTGCCGGTCGCCGTACTCGCCTCCGCGGGCTGGGCGTTGACGTCCGGTCCGCTGGCCGCGAGCCCGGCCAAGGAGGACTCCGCGCAGGACACCGCGTCCGGGCCCGTCTCGACCTCCGAGTCCGCCCCGTCGACCTCGGCCGCGTCCAAGACGTACGCGAAGGCGCCCTCTCCCTGCTCCGGCGTCGCGACGAAAACGGTCAAATCCCTTGTTCCGGGCGCGAAGACGGCCGGCAAGGAGATCGCGTCGACGAACGAGTCCGTGCGCCGCACCTGCTCCTGGAACGCGCTCAAGGGCTACGACTACCGCTGGCTCGACGTCTCGTACGAGATCCAGGAGACGGACGACAAGGCCGGAACCGCCTACCAGAAGCGCATCACCGAGAAGAGCGGCGGCGGGGCCGTCCCGGGTCTCGGCGACGCCGCCTACTCGGTGGTGAACCTGACCACCGAGGACAAGCAGCAGACCCGCGAGGGCGTGGTGTACGTCCGTCTCTCCAACGCCATGGTGATCGTCACGTACAACGGCAGCGACTTCGAGTCGAAGAAGGCGCCCAGCACGGACGAGATCAACAAGGGCGCCATCAAGGCAGCGAAGGAAGCGGTGGCCGTGCTGGAGGACGCCCAGTAGGGGCACGCCACTCCGGCACGGCCACCGCCGGAAAGTCACCGCCGGAAAGTCACCGCCGGTCAGTCACCGTCGGACGGTCGCCGTCAGACGGTCACCCGCTCCTCGCTCCGGAGCTTCTCCCTCTCCCCGCCCATCAGCGCCACGTACACCAGGATCGACGCACTCAGGCCCACCGCCCAGCCGTAGTCGGCGAGCGGCTTGAGGAACGGGATGATGCCGTCGTGCGGGAACGGTCCCGACGACACGCCGTCCGCGGAGACGGTCGAGTACGAGCCGCCGACCGCGAGGACACCGCCCACCACGAAGGCCGCGATCGCACGCCAGTTCCAGCCGGACGCGTACCAGTAGCGGCCGCCGGGCGTGTAGAGGTCCGCGAGGTGCAGGACCGTACGGCGGATGATCCAGTAGTCGGCGATGAGGATGCCCGCGACCGTGCCGAGCAGACCGCCGACGACGCCGAGCCAGGTGAAGATGTAGAACTCGGGCGTGGAGATCAGCTCCCACGGGAAGATCAGGATGCCGACGACACCCGTGATCAGCGCGCCCGTACGGAAGTTGATGAGCTTCGGCGCGAGGTTCGCCAGGTCGTACGCCGGTGAGACCACGTTCGCCGCGATGTTCACGGAGATCGTGGCGACGAGCACGATGATCAGCGCGAAGAGCAGGCCGAAGGCGTTGTCCGTCTTGGCCGCCAGGGCGACCGGGTCCCAGATGGCCTCGCCGTAGACGACCTCGGAGCCGGACGTCACCAGTACGGCGAGGACCGCGAAGAGGGTCATCGTGGTCGGCAGGCCCAGGGCCTGGCCCCAGGTCTGCGCCTTCTGGCTGGCGCCGAAGCGGGTGAAATCGGGGATGTTCAGGGACAGAGTGGCCCAGAAGCCGATCATTCCCATCAACGACGGGAAGAAGACCGGCCAGAAGTCGGGGCCCCAGCCGAGCTTGGAGGGCTGGTCGAGCAGCGCGCCGAAGCCGTCCGCCTTGATCGCGATCCAGACCAGCAGCACGAGCGCGCCGACGATCACGAAGGGCGCGGCCCAGTTCTCGAAGTGCCGCAGGAAGTCCATGCCGCGGTAGATGATCGCGATCTGCAGCGCCCAGAAGAGGATGAAGCAGAGCCACAGCGGCCACGGGTTGCCGGCGATCTGCCCGGCCTTCTCCCACTCACCGCCCGTGAGCTTGGAGCCGAGCGCGAAGATGCCGCTGCCGCCGATCCAGGTCTGGATGCCGAACCAGCCACAGGCCACGGCCGCGCGGATCAGCGCCGGGATGTTGGCGCCGCGCAGCCCGAACGAGGCGCGGGCGAGCACCGGGAAGGGGATGCCGTACTTGGGTCCGGCGTGCCCGGTGGCCAGCATCGGCAGCAGCACGATGATGTTGGCCAGGGCGATGGTGAAGACGGCCTGCTTCCAGTCCATGCCGAGGGCGACCAGGCCGGAGGCCAGGGTCCAGCTGGGGATGCAGTGCGCCATGGAGATCCACAGCGCCGCGAAGTTGTACGTCGTCCACTCGCGCTCGGAGACCGGTACGGGACGCAGGTCGTCGTTGGCGAAGGGACTGTCGGCCGGGAAGGCCTCGGGGGCCAGCTCGATCCGGCCGGACGAGTCGGCGGACTGGGCTATCGGCGCCCCCGTGGGGACTGTTTCGGTCATGGGCAGGCCAATCAGGGAGGCGGGACGGGAGAGAAAGGCCGTGCGGAGGCCTTGGGCCCCTCCCCGGGGACGGCCGGGGAGGGAGTCAAGGTGGGGGGCGTGGGGGCCGCCCGAGGTCGTGGGTGTCGTGGGTGTCGTGTAGCGGAGCAGTTCGTTCCGGATTGTTGCAGGGGCTGACCTGGGCGGGAACCCCGGGTCAGCCGTTGAGCGCGGGGATGACCGTCGAGCCGTACGCGTCGATCACCGCCTCCTGCGCGTCGTGCATGTCGTACACGGCGAACTGGTCGACACCCAGCGCGCGCAGCGCGTTCAGCTTCTCGATGTGCATCTCGGGGGTGCCGATGACGCAGAACCGGTCGACGATCTCGTCCGGCACGAACGCGGTGTCGGGATTGTCGGCGCGCCCGTGGTGCGAGTAGTCGTACCCCTCGCGGGACTTGATGTAGTCGGTCAGCTCGTCCGGTACGGCCGCGGAGTGCTCGCCGTACTTGGACACAAGGTCGGCCACGTGGTTGCCGACCATGCCGCCGAACCAGCGGCACTGCTCGCGCGCGTGGGCCAGCGCCTGAGGCGAGTCGTCCTCGGTGATGTACGCGGGGGCGGCCACGCAGATCTTCACCTCGGAGGGATCGCGCCCGGCGGCCACGGCCGCGTCCTTGACCGCCTTCACCATGTACTCGGTGAGGTACAGGTCGGACAGCTGGAGGATGAAGCCGTCGGCCTCCTCACCGGTCATCTTCAGGGCCTTGGGGCCGTACGCGGCCATCCAGACCGGGAGTTCGGCGTCCTCCCTGATCCAGGGGAACTTGATCACCGTGCCGCCGAGGTCGGCCTCCTGGCCCGAGCCCAGCGCGCGGATGACCTTCATCGCCTCGCTGATCCGGGCCAGCGTGTTCGGCGTGCGGCCCGCGACGCGCATCGCGGAGTCGCCGCGGCCGATGCCGCAGACCGTGCGGTTGCCGAACATGTCGTTGAGCGTGGCGAAGGTCGAGGCGGTGACCTCCCAGGTGCGGGTGCCCGGGTTGGTGACCATCGGGCCGACCGTCAGTTTCGTGGTGCTCGACAGGATCTGGCTGTAGATGACGAACGGCTCCTGCCACAGCACGGCGGAGTCGAAGGTCCAGCCGTAGGTGAAGCCGTTGTTCTCGGCGCGCTTCATCAGCTCGATGACACGCGAGGCCGGCGGGTCGGTCTGCAGGACGAGTCCGAAGTCCATGGGCTCCGCTCCTAGTTGAGGTACTGACAGGTGGAGCGGGGGGTGTAGACGCCGTGCCCGGCGTGTCCGGTGTACTCCCGCTCGGTGATGACGGGTTCGCCGCGCGAGAGGACCGTCTCGACCCGGCCGGTGGTGCGCTTGCCCTCGTACGCCGAGTAGTCGACGTTCATGTGGTGCGTCTCGGCGGACATGATCTGCTCGGCGTGCGGGTCGTAGATGACGATGTCGGCGTCCGCGCCGGGCGCGATGGTGCCCTTCTTCGGGTACATGCCGAACATCCGGGCCGGGGTCGCGCAGGCGATCTCGATCCAGCGGCGGCGCGTGATGTGCCCGTCGACGACCGCCTGGTGCAGCAGGTCCATTCGGTTCTCGACACCCGGCAGCCCGTTGGGGATCTTGGAGAAGTCGCCCCGGCCGAGCTCCTTCTGGCCGACGAAGCAGAAGGGGCAGTGGTCGGTGGAGACGACCTGGAGGTCGTTCGTCCTGAGCCCCTGCCACAGTTTGGCCTGGTGTTCGCGAGGCCGCAGCGGCGTGCTGCACACGTACTTGGAGCCCTCGAAGTCCGGCTCGGCGAGGTTGTCCGTGGAGAGGAACAGGTACTGCGGGCAGGTCTCGCCGAAGACGTTGAGCCCCTCGTCACGCGCCCTGGCCAGCTCGGCGACCGCCTCCATCGCCGAGACGTGCACGACGTACAGGGGCGCGCCGGCCACCTGGGCGAGCTTGATGGCGCGGTGGGTGGCCTCGGCCTCGAGGAGCGCCTTGCGGACCTCGCCGTGGTAGCGCGGGTCGGTCTCCCCTCGCGCCAGCGCCTGCTCCACCAGCACGTCGATGGCGATGCCGTTCTCCGCGTGCATCATGATCAGGCCGCCGTTGTCGGCGGAGCGCTGCATGGCGCGCAGGATCTGGCCGTCGTCGCTGTAGAAGACGCCGGGGTAGGCCATGAACTGCTTGAAGGAGGTGACGCCCTCCTGCACCAGCAGGTCCATCTCCTTGAGCGTGGCCTTGTTCACGTCGGACACGATCATGTGGAAGGCGTAGTCGATCGCGCAGTTGCCCTCCGCCTTCGCGTGCCAGGCGTCCAGGCCCTCGCGCAGGGTGTGACCGACGCTCTGCACGGCGAAGTCGACGATCGTCGTCGTACCGCCCCAGGCGGCGGCCCGGGTACCGGTCTCGAAGGTGTCCGAGGCGAACGTGCCGCCGAACGGCAGTTCCATATGGGTGTGCGCGTCGACGCCGCCCGGGGTCACGTACTTGCCGGTGGCGTCGATGGTGCGCTCGGCGGTCCAGGTCTCCGCGACGGGGGTGCCTGCGGCGGCCAGGGCGGCGACTCGGCCGTCCTCGATCAAAACGTCGGCGTGGATCTCGTCGGACGCGGTGATGACGAGACCGCCGCGGATGAGTGTACGGCCGGTCATTTGGTCACGCTCCGTTCGGTGGTGGTCGAGTGCGGGTTCGTCGTGGCTGGTCGCGCAGTTCCCCGCGCCCCCTGAAAGCAAAAGGCAAAGGGGCGCGGGTAGTGCGTTGCTACGGCGCCGTCAGCGGCGCGTACGCGTCCGGGCGGCGGTCGCGGAAGAACTGCCAGCGGTCGCGGACCTCGCGGAGCTTGGCCAGGTCCAGGTCACGGACGACGAGTTCGGTCTCCTTGTCGGAGGCCACCTCGCCGACGAACTGGGCCTCCGGGTCGACGAAGTACGACGTGCCGTAAAAGTCGTTGTCACCGAGCTCCTCGACGCCGACCCGGTTGATCGCGCCGATGAAGTACTCGTTGGCGACGGCCGCCGCCGGCTGCTCCAGCTGCCACAGGTAGGCGGACAGACCGCGCGAGGTGGCCGACGGGTTGAAGACGATCTCGGCGCCTTCGAGGCCCAGCGCGCGCCAGCCCTCCGGGAAGTGCCGGTCGTAGCAGATGTAGACGCCGATCCGGCCGACGGAGGTCTCGAAGACCGGCCAACCCGCGTTCCCGGGGCGGAAGTAGAACTTCTCCCAGAAGCCGGGCACCTGCGGGATGTGGTGCTTGCGGTACTTGCCGAGGTACTTGCCGTCCGAGTCGATCACGGCGGCGGTGTTGTAGAGGACGCCCGGTTGCTCCTCCTCGTACATCGGCAGCACGAGGACGAGGCCCAGCTCCTTGGCCAGCGCCTGGAAGCGCTTGACGATCGGGCCGTCGGGAATCTGCTCGGCGTACTCGTAGAACGCCTTGTCCTGGACCTGGCAGAAATAGGGCCCGTAGAACAGTTCCTGGAAGCACAGGACCTGCGCACCCTGGGCCGCCGCGTCACGGGCGGCCTGCTCGTGGACCTGGATCATCGACTCCTTGTCCCCGGTCCAGGCCGTCTGGAAGATGGCTGCACGGATGACTCTGCTCATCGGGACCTCCGGTCAACTGGGTGTGCTGGGGCGGGCGTGGGTAGTCCCGTCGTCCGCCCGCAGGGCGGGCCCTGCGGCGTCCGGTGCGTGCTCTCGGCGTGCCGGGCGCAAGACCTCGTACTGGATGTACTTGGGCTTGTGCCCGGTGCGGCGGTGGGGGCCCCTCCCGTTCGAGCGGAGCCGAGAATGGGGGAGCGTGCCGGGCGTCGCAGGGCAGACGGGACTACCGACGCCCGCCCCAGGAGCCTAGGAAGTCCCGATGGCGGGTTTGAGTTGCACGGTGTCACGTCTGCGGGCGTTTCGCGTTCCACCGTGTCACCTCTTCGTGGGCGCATGTTTCACCGGCGTTTTCGCAGGTCGGGGGATGTTTCAGCGCTGTTGCGCGTCGTGGGCGAGGAGGGCGATGTGGACGGAGGCGGCCTGTTCGAAGTCGTCGAGGTCCACGCCGAGGCGGGCTTCTATCGCTTCCAGGCGGCGGTACAGCGCGGGCCGGCTGACGTGGTGGAGCTGGGCGGTGCGGGACTTGTTGCGGCCGGTGGCGAGATAGGTCCGCAGGACGGGCAGCAGTTCGTGCTCGGCGTGCCGGTCGCCGGACAGCAGCCCGTCCAGCTCGCGCTCGGCGAAGGCCTGCACATACGGGTCGTCCCGCAACAGCCGGACCAGACCGCGCAGATGGACGTCCCGCAGCCGCACGACGACCGGCAGATCGAGCCCGGCCGCCGACGACTGGGCGACGGCGTCCGCGACATGCCGCGCCTCACGCACCCCGCCCGGCACGTCCTCCCAGGTGGTCCGCGGCTCCGCCGCCGCGACGACCGTCCCACGCACCCCCGACTCCGACCGCAGCCGGGTCGCGAAGTGCGCGGTCAGCGCGGCCGCGTCCTGGTCCCGGGCGAGGCTGAGCAGTACGGCGGTGGCGCCCTCGGCGAGTTCGGCGACGAGCCCGGAGAGCCCCAGCATCCGCAGGACACGGTCGATTTGGGCCGGGTCACCGTCCCGCACGACGAGCGGCACGAACGTACGGCGGTTGACCGGGAGCCCGGCCGCCCGCGCCCTCGGCAGCAGCTGCCGGGCCGGTACGACCCCGGAGACCAGGTCCGTCAGCAGGCTCTGCGCGGACTGCTCCTCCCAGGAGTGCGCCGAGCCGCCGAGCATGCGGTGCAGTACGAGCGCTTCGGCGGCCCGGTCGGCGAGCAGCCGCCCGGTGGCGGTGTCGCCGCGGTAGCCGCACAGCACGATCTGCCCCCAGCGCTCCCCGCGCCCGCCCAGCTCGGCGCGCGCCCAGCCGTCGCCCTCGCTGCCGCCCGCCTGCCGGGAGATCCGCTCCCAGTCGCGCAGCACGTCGTCGACCGCGGACCGCTCCCCCGCCGTGGCGAGGACTCGGTGGGCGAGGTTGGTGACGACGAGGGGACAGCCCGCGTGCTGGGCGATCTCGTCGAGCAGCCGCTGCAGCGGGGCGCCGGCGGTGATGAGCCCGGTCAGCGCGGTCCGTACGGCCTCCGACAGGCTCACGGCCGCGAACTTCCGCCGTACGAGCCTGGACTGGACCTCCTCCGTCAGCTCGGCGAAGGGGAACGGCCGGTGCAGCACCACCATGGGCAGCCCGCACCGCTCGGCCGCCCGGCGCATCACGTCGGGCGGCGTCGGGAAGGCCCGGCCGAGACCGAGGACGACCGCCGCGGCCTCGGACCGGTACAGGGAACGGATGTACTCGGCCTGGGCGTCCTCGTCCCCGGCGAGCAGGACCCCGGTGGTGAGGACCATCTCACCGCCGGTGAGCATCACGCCCACGTCGGGGGCCTCGGCCACATGCACCCAGCGCACGGGCCGGTCGAGCTGACCGGCACCGGCCACCACCTCGGGCTCTCCGGCGAGCACCCGGTCCAGGTTGAGGACCTGGCGTACCGACAGGGCGGGTTCCAAGGCGGTGCTCATGGCCGTCTTCCTCACATCTGGTGTTACCGAATGCTCCGCAGAGCACGTTCGAGGGCCTCGGCGCCCTCTTCGGCCTCGGCGACGGTCAGCGAGAGCGGGGGTGCGACGCGCAGCGCGCTGGTGTTGTGACCGCCGCCCTTGCCGATCAGCAGGCCCTCCCGGCGGGCGGCTTCGAGGACGGCGGACGCGGCCTCGGGATTCGCCTCGTCGGTGCCGGGCTTGACCAGCTCGATGCCGATCATCAGTCCCCTGCCGCGTACTTCCTTCACCTCGGGAATCTGCGCGGTGATCGCCCGCAGCCGCTCGATGAGCAGTCCGCCGACGCGCCGGGCGTTGCCCTGGAGGTCGTGTTCGATCAGATAGGCGAGGTTGGCGAGGCCCGCGGCCATGGTGATCTGGGTGCCGCCGAAGGTCGAGATCGAGTTGCTGTCCAGGCAGTTCATGATCTCGGCGCGGGCGACGACGCCGCCGATGGACATGCCGTTGCCGATGCCCTTGGCGAAGGTGAGGATGTCCGGCGGCCCGTTCTGGCCATGCGCCTGCCAGCCCCAGAAGTTGTCGCCGGTGCGGCCCCAACCGGTCTGCACCTCGTCCGAGATCCACAGCACGCCGTGCCGCCCGAGCACCTCGCGGAAGGCCGCGTAGAGGCCGTCGGGCGGTGCGGTGAAGCCGCCGACACCCTGGATGGGCTCGGCGATCAGCGCGGCCGGCGGGCGGACATGGCCCAGCAGGTCCTCCAGGTCGGCGACGCAGGCCTTGATGAACTCGGCGTCGCTCAGGTCGGCGTAGGGGCCGCGGGTCCGGACGCCGCCGTGCACGTACAGCGTCTGGAGCGGGGACAGCGAGGTCGGCGACCAGCCCTTGTTGCCGGTGATGCCGACCGTGCTGAAGGAGCGGCCGTGGTAGCTGTTGCGCATGGCCAGGATCTGGTTGCTCCGCCGGTACGTCGTCGCCAGCATCAGCGCGGTGTCGTTGGCCTCGGTGCCGGAGGTGGTGAAGAAGACGCGGGCGTCCGGGATGCCGGACAACTGGGCGATCCGCTCGGCGAGTTCGACCATCGGCCGGTTGAGATAGAGCGTCGAGGAGTGGATGATCCGCCCGGCCTGCTCGCTCACCGCCTTGGTGACCTCGGGCAGCGCGTGCGCCGTCATCGTGGTGAGGATGCCGCCGAAGAAGTCGAGGAACTTGTTGCCCTCGGTGTCCCAGACATGGCGTCCCTCGCCGTGGGCGATCTCCAGCGGGTCGGCGTAGTAGAGCGCGAGCCAGTCGGGCATGACGGCCTTGTGCCGTCCGAGCAGTTCGTTGGTCACGGCTGTACCAGTCCTTCGTAGGCGTCGGGTCGACGATCACGGTAGAACGCCCACTGCTGTCGTACGTCCTCGATCAGGTCGAAGTCGAGGTCCCGTACGACGAGTTCCTCGTCCTTGTCGCCGGCGACCTCGCCCACGAACTTGCCGCGCGGGTCGACGAAGTACGAGGTGCCGTAGAAGTCGTTGTCGCCGTACTCCTCGACGCCGACCCGGTTGATCGCGGCGATGAAGTACTCGTTGGCGACGGCTGCCGCGGGCTGCTCCAGCTGCCACAGGTGGGCGGACAGACCCCGGTGCGTGGCGGAAGGGTTGTAGACGAGCTGGGCGCCGTTCAGGCCGAGCTGGCGCCAGCCCTCCGGGAAGTGGCGGTCGTAGCAGATGTAGACGCCGACCTTGCCGACGGCCGTGTCGAAGACCGGCCAGCCGAGGTTCCCGGGCTTGAAGTAGTACTTCTCCCAGAAGCCCTTGACCTGGGGGATGTGGTGCTTGCGGTACTTGCCGAGGTAGGTGCCGTCGGCGTCGATCACGGCCGCGGTGTTGTAGTAGAAGCCGGACTGCTCGACCTCGAAGACCGGGACCACGATCACCATGCCGGTCTCGCGGGCCAGTTCCCGCATCCGTGTGACGGTCGGCCCGTCGGGCACGGGTTCCGCCCAGGCGTAGTGCTCCGGCTCCTGGACCTGGCAGAAGTAGGGCGCGTTGAAGACTTCCTGGAAGCCGATCACCTTGGCGCCCTGCCGGGCCGCCTCGCGGGCGTGCTCGATGTGCTTGGCGACCATGGATGCGGTGTCGCCGGTCCAGGTGGCCTGGACCAGGGCGGCGCGTACGACGTTGGCCATGTCAGCTGCTCCTTCGACAGGGACGTCAGCGAGCCTCTACGCCCGTAGACGCAGGCCGTAGAGGCTTGAAAGTAAGCCCCGTCGACGGGCTGGGCAAGACCATCGCCGTTAACCGGCCGAGTCGATCACGTTTCGCACTCCAGTGGGTGATTACCCAGGTGCCCCGCGTGGCGAACCCGCCGAGCCCCGTCCCGCCGGGGGTGTCCGTCAGCCGAGTCCGGCCACGCGCAGCGCGTGCACCACCTCGCGGTAGCGGTCCTCCGAGACGCCGCGCGCCGCCGCCAGGACGAGGGGCGTGAGCCGCTGCGGATCCGGCGCCGCGCTGCGCGCCGCCTCCTCCGGCGTACGCATGTGCACATATACGTCGAGCAGCGCACGCGCCTCCCGCTCGCGCCCCTCGGTGGCGAACCCGAGCACCGCCTCGCCGATCTCCTCGGCGGGCCGGGAGACGCCCTGCCGCAGCATCTGTTCGCCGTCCGTGGCGCGGCCCACGGCGTGCAGGGCGTCCGCGACCGCGACCAGCCGGTCGGGGGGCAGCGAGCCGGCCTCCCACAGCAGGGTCGCCCAGTCGGCGCTCAGTCCCGCGCGGTGCAGGCCGGCCGCGAGCAGCGGGAAGCGGGCGGCGGGCCAGTACGCGGCCTCCACGAGCAGGGCGTGCGCCTCCCCGCTGCGCCCCTCCCCGCGCAGCCGCAGCAACCGCTCGACGGTCCCGGCGACCTCCCGGCGCGCCTCGTCGTCGAGCGGCTCCCGCGCCTGCTTCTGCGGCGCCGCCGCCTCGGCCTCCGCCGCGACACCGGCGTAGCGGGCGCCCCGGGGAGCCCGTCCCTTGCGCCCCGCGGCCGGCCCGGGCGCCGCCTCCGGGACGACGGCGGGCGGTGCCTCCTCGGCTTCGGCGGCCCCGGCGAAGCGGGCACCCCCTCGGGGGCGGCGCTTGGGGCGCTGCTTGGCGGGCGCCTGGGCGGAGGGTTCCTGGCCGGGGCCGCGGTGTTGGGGCTCCGCGGTGGTCCGGGCGGTTGCGTCGGGGTGGGGGAAGGCGTCCGCGTAGCCGTCGTGCGCGGTGCTGTCGGGGTCGCGGCTGCCCTGCGTACGACCGCCGGTCCGCTGCTCCGTGTGCGTACGGCCGTCGCCGCGCTCCTCGGCCTCCGGCACCCAGAAGCCGTCCCCGGCGGCGTTCGCCGGAAAGCGCGCCGCGCCCCGCACGGGGTCGTGCGGGGCGCGGGCGTCGCACTCCTCGATGCGGGTGCGCAGCTCGGTGCAGCGGGCTGTGGCGCGTTCGTGGTCGTCGTGGGCCCAGGCCAGGTCCAGGCGGATCGAATCGGCCTCCTGCTGGGTGGTGGCGCCCTGGAGGAGGCGGCTCAGTTCGACGGTGCGCTCGCCGGCGTGGCGCTGTTCGCGGATCATCACGTCCAGCCGGCCGCCGAGGGCGTCACGGCCGCCGGGCCGGGCGTCGTACGCGGCGAGCGAGGCGCCGTGCAGGGCGCGGGCGCGCGCGGTCTCCTGGGCCGCGGCGGCGGGACCGTACGCGGTGTTGAGGTCGTGCATGAGCGCTTCCACGACATCCCAGGGCGGCACCTCCAGGCCGTCGAGGCAGGCCCGCATGCCCTCGGGGTCGCGCTGCCAGAAAACGGCACACCAACCGCCGCCCTGGTCGAGCTTGGTCATCAGCTTGTTCAGGTAACCCGAGAACTCCCGCACTTCACCGGGGAGTTGATCCACAGCCATTGCATACTCCCCGGCAGACTGGAGTGCTCCGGTCCGTTAGAAAACACCAGTTGTGTTACAGAACGGCTACGCGAAGTTTTCAGAGTGGACGCAGTGTGCTGTGCGCGCCTGGGTGACGGCTGTGCGTTCAGGAGTTCCGGCCATTACGGCGATGCTCCGGCCACGGCGCGGCGGCGGGCCCTTGACCGGCCCCTCGAACACGTCAGACCACCGCTGCCGCGGCCGGCGCCACGGCGCACTGCGCGGCCAGTGCGTCCATGGACAGGTCCAGCGTGCGGGCGAGGGCGGCGATCGTGAAGAAGGCCGGGGTGGGGGCGCGGCCGGTCTCGATCTTGCGGAGGGTCTCCGCGGAGATGCCCGCACCGGCGGCGACCTCCGTCATGCTGCGGCCACCGCGGGCGTCACGCAGCAGCCGGCCGAACCGCTCGCCGCGTTCGCGCTCTTCGGGGGTCAGAGGGGTACGCACCATGACCCCATTCTAATACCGATCCCCACCGATGGACCGGTATATTAATTGGGCATCGAGCGGTATAGTAATTGGCATGGTGGAACTGAAGACGGACGCGTCGATGGACGCGATGTACGAGGCCGGGCAGGTGGTCGGGCGAGGGCTCACCGCCGCGCGGAAGGCGGCCGACGTGGGCGTTTCCCTGCTCGAACTGAACGAGGTGGCACACGAGGTGCTGCGCGGGGCGGGCGCCTCGTCGCCCTTCCTGGGCTACCGGCCCGCCTTCGCGCCCACGCCCTTCCCCGCGGTGCTCTGCGCCTCGGTGAACGACGCGATCGTGCACGGCATCCCGACGTCGTACCGGCTGCGCGACGGCGACCTCGTCTCCCTCGACTTCGGCGCCGAACTGGGCGGCTGGGCCGGGGACTCGGCGATCAGCTTCGTCGTGGGCGAGCCCCGCGCGGCCGACCTGCGGCTCGTCGAGACCGCGGAGCGCGCCCTCGCGGCGGGCATCGGGGCCGCCGTGGTCGGCAACCGCATCGGCGACATCGCGCACGCCATCGGCACCGTGTGCCGCGCCGCCGGGTACGGGATTCCCGACGGATTTGGCGGGCACGGAATCGGGCGCCATATGCACGAGGATCCGGGTGTGCCGAACGAGGGGCGCCCCGGGCGGGGGATGCGCTTGCGGCACGGGATGGTGCTGGCCATCGAGCCGATGCTGATCGGCGGAGGCACGGACGGATACCACGAGGCACCCGACGGCTGGACGCTCCGGACGAACGACGGGTCCCGGGCGGCCCACGCGGAGCACACGGTCGCGATCACGGACGCGGGGCCGCGGATTCTCACCGAGCGCTAGCCCATTCCCCCGCACCTCTCGAAACACCCCGGTCTACCCTCTGGCCATGCTTTTCAGGAACGGCACGACCACCGACGCCGAGCGCGTCGCCGCGCTCCACACCGCCAGTTGGCGGACCGCGTACGCCGAGCTGATGCCCGGCGCGTACCTCGACGGGCCGTTGCGCGAGGAGCATCTCGCCAAGTGGCGTGCCCGGACCGCCGACCCCGAGGGGCGGTGGCTGCTCCTGGCTGAGGAGGGGCAGGAGCTGCGCGGCTTCATCCATCTCGTCGTGGCGGCGGACGGCCGTGTCCACGTGGACAACCTGCATGCCCGGCCGGGGCATCTCGGCACCGGCATCGGCGGCCGCCTGCTGCGCCACGGTTTCCGCTGGGCGGCGGCCGAGCATCCGGGCCGGGACGTCTACCTGGAGGTGCTGCGGGGCAACGAGCGGGCGATCGGCTTCTACGAACGTCAGGGTGGCGTGCGCACGGCCGAGCGACCGGTCCGGCTGACGGCGGACCTCGTGCTCGACGAGATCGAGTATTCCTGGTCCGCCGCCACGGTCGGCGCGTTCGCCGCGTCCTGACGCGGCCCGCCTACTTCGCCGGGTGCACCACCATCGCCGCGCCGCCCCCGCGCCGTACCGTCTCGGCGGCGGCCAGCCACTTGCCGTCGGGCAGGCGCTGGACGGCGGTCGCGGCGCCGATCTCGGGGTTCTGCCGGAAGCCGTGGCCGATGGCTTCGAGGTCGGTCTTCAGGGGGCTGCTCCACAGGCCCGGTTCGAGTTCCGTGGTGGTCTGGTTGCGCTGGCTGGCGCGCGGCGCGGCGATCGCGTCGACCAGCGGCAGGCCCCGGTCGACGAAGCCGGTCAGTGTCTGCAGCACGGTCGTGATGATGGTCGCGCCGCCCGGTGAACCGAGCGCCACGACGGGCCTGTCGTGCTTGTCCAGCACGATCGTGGGCGACATCGACGAGCGGGGCCGCTTGCCCGGCCCCGGCAGGTTCGGGTCGTGCACGGCCGGGTTGGCCGGGGTGAAGGAGAAGTCCGTCAGCTCGTTGTTGAGCAGGAAGCCACGGCCCGGCACGGTGATGCCACTGCCGCCGGTCTGCTCGATGGTGAGGGTGTACGAGACCACGTCGCCCCACTTGTCGGCGACCGTGAGGTGGGTCGTGCTGTCGCCCTCGTACGTCGTCGGGGCCGCCGTACCGCCCGCCGAGCAGGCCGCCGGATCGCGCGGGTCACCCGGCGCGACGGGACTGGTGAGGACCGCGTCGTCCTTGATCAGGCACTCACGCGAGTCGGCGTACTTCTGCGACAGCAGTTCCTTGGTCGGTACGTCCTCGAAGGCGGGGTCGCCCACCCAGCGGCCACGGTCGGCGAACGCGATACGGCTGGCCTCGATGTAGCGGTGCAGGTACTGGACGTCGCTCGCCTTCGAAAGGTCGGTCCGCTCAAGGATGTTGAGCGCCTCGGCGACCGTCGTGCCACCGGACGACGAGGGGGCCATCCCGTACACGCCGAGACCCCGGTACGACGCCTTCGTGGGCGCCTGGAGCTTGGTGCGGTACGCGGCGAGGTCGGCGGCCGTCAGATCGCCGGGTCGGGCGTTGTAGCCCGAACTCGGGTCCACCGGCGGCTCGTTGACCGTGTCGACGATGTCCTCGGCGAGGTCGCCCCGGTAGAGGGTGCCGACGCCCTCGCGGCCCAACTCGGCGTAGGTACGGGCCAGATCGGGGTTCTTCAGGGTCGAGCCGACCACCGGCAGCTCGCCGCCGGGCAGATACAGGTCGACCGTGGCCGGGAAGTTCCGGAACCGGGCCTCGTTGGACGCGGTCTGGGCGCGGAAGGTCGCATCGACGGTGAACCCGTCGCGGGCGAGCTTCTCGGCGGGCTTCAGCAGCTTACCGAGCGGCTTGCTGCCCCAACTCCGCAGTGCGGTCTGCCAGGTGGCGGGCGTGCCGGGCGTGCCGACGCTCAGCCCGCTGGTGACGGCCTCCGCGAACGGGATGGCCGTGCCGTTCTCCAGGAAGAGGTCCTCGCCGGCGCTCAGGGGCGCGGTCTCCCGGCCGTCGATGGTGTGCACCGAACGGGACTTGGCGTCGTAGTAGACGAAGTAGCCGCCTCCGCCGATGCCCGCCGAGTACGGCTCCGTGACGCCGAGCGCGGCGGCCGTGGCGACGGCGGCGTCCACCGCGTTGCCGCCCTTGCGGAGCACCTCGATGCCGGCGGCGGAGGCATCCGGATCGACGCTGGACACGGCACCGCCGTAGCCGACGGCGACCGGGACCTTCTCCACGGGGTCCGTCGCGGCGGAGGTCGGCGGGGCCGCCCCCATCGACACCACGGCGGACGTAGCCGCCAGCACAGCCAGTTTCCGCGCGACAGGGCGACGCAGACGCATCCGTACCTCCAGTCAGGGACCGTCCGCGCAGAGTAACGCGGCTGCCATGACCCCGTCAGCGATGTCTGGGCCAACGGCGAATTCGGACAGGGATTCGGATAGAGATTCGGGCACTGTTCGGCCGTGCCCGCTACCATGCGCGCCCATGAATGACGACGTGCGCAATATCGTCCTCGGCGTGATCGCGGCGGGGGTCAGTGCCTCGCTGGGCTGGTTCGTCCGGACATACCTGTGGAAGCGGAAGCTCCGCCGCAAGCAGACGTTCTTCGGGCTGCCGGAGAATTCCGAGTCCCTGTTGGTGGTCAACCGCGATCCGTCCAGCGCGGACCTCGCGGTCCATCGCTTCGACGTGTTCGCGCTGCTGGAGCTCTCCGCGCTGATCAAGGACTGCGGCTCGCACGCGCAGATGATCACCCAGGACGCGGCCCAGCAGGGGTTCGGCGAGCGCACCGAATTCTGCGTGGGAGGACCCGGCTCGAACCGCCGCATGGCGGCCCACATCGCGGCCATGCTGCCGGGCATACGTTTCAACCTCGCCCCCGAGCCCGGCCCCGACCGGGCCGCCTTCCAGATCGGCGGCGAGCGCTACCGCCTGGACCCCGGCGTCACCGAGCACGTCATCCTGGCCAGGATCACCACCGGCCAGCCCGACCAGTCGCGGCCGGTCTTCCTCTTCTGCGGCCAGCGGGCGATCACCAACCAGGCCGCCACCCGCTACCTCGCCCGCCACCACGAGCGCCTGCACCGCAAGTACGGCACCGGCACTTTCGTCCTCCTCCTGAAGGTCGTCAACTCCCAGGCGTACGGCCCCGATGTCGTCGAACTCGTCGGGGACGTCACCCGCGCGGCCCAGGCCCCGGCGCCGTCGGTACCGGAACAGATCTCGCACCGAGCCTCATAGCCCGAGCCAAACGTTACCGTCACGTAACTTACTGGGGAGTTACCTCTGGTAAGGGGTGCCGGTTACCGTCGGGTCACTTTGCACTTACACGAGTGAGGAGTGACCCGTGAGACACCCGCACGGCACCACATCGCGTACCACCAAGGCCCTGCGCACGAGCGCCGTGGGCGCCGTCTCGGCCACCCTGGTCGCCGGCACGGCCCTCGGCCTCGCCCCCGCCGCCCAGGCGGCCTCGACGAGCCCGCCCACCACCCGCTTCGTCGACATCAGGGGCGACGGCGGCATCGTCCTCAAGGCCAACGTCGTGGCCCCCGCCGACACTTCACGCGCGTACCCGCTGGTCGTGCTGCCCACGAGCTGGGGCCTGCCCCAGATCGAGTACCTGGCCCAGGCGCGGCAGCTGGCGGACGCCGGTTATGTCGTGGTCAGTTACAACGTCCGGGGCTTCTGGGAGTCCGGCGGGTTCATAGAAGTCGCGGGACCACCCGACATAGCCGATGCCTCCAAGGTGATCGACTGGGCCCTCGCCAACACCCCGGCCGACGCCGGGCACGTCGGCATGGCGGGGCTGTCGTACGGCGCGGGCATCAGCCTGCTCACCGCCGCGCACGACCGGCGGGTCAAGGCGGTCGCGGCGCTGAGCGGCTGGGCGGACCTGATCGAGTCGATCTACTCCGGCCGCACGCAGCACGTCCAGGCGGCCGGACTGCTGGACGGCGCCGGACGGATCACCGGCCGCCAGGGGCCCGAAGTCCAGCAGATCTTCAAGGACTTCTACGCGTCCAACCTGGCCAAGGAGGGCGACATGCTCGCCTGGGGGAAGAAACGTTCCCCCGTGACCTATGTGGACCGGCTCAACACCAACGGCACGGCCGTCATGCTCGCCAACGCCTGGGGCGACTCGATCTTCCCGCCCAACCAGTACGCCGACTTCTACGAGAAGCTCACCGGCCCGAAACGGCTGGAGCTGCGCCCCGGCGACCACGCCACCACGGAGCTGACCGGCCTGCTCGGGCTGCCCAACGACGTGTGGACGGACACCCGGCGCTGGCTCGACCACCACCTCAAGGGCACGGCCAACGGCATCGACCGCGAGCAGCCCGTCCAGCTCAAGTCCCGTACCGGCGGCGCGTACGAAGGGTATCCGGACTGGAAGTCGGTCGCCGCGACCCGCAAGAAGATCGCCCTGACGAGCGGCACCACGATCCGCGCGAACGTCGACTCGGGCGCGAACGGCGGGGTCGTCTTCCTGTCCAGCATCCTGGACCAGCTGGCCCAGCTCCCGCCGGTCGCCTCGATACCGCTGCTGCCGCGCCGCTGGGCGGCCGTGTGGCAGTCGGAGAAGTACCCGAGCACCCAGGCCGTCCGGGGCACCGCGAATCTGCACACCACGGTCACGGCCACCAAGGAGAGCGGCACCCTCGTCGCCTACCTCTACGACGTGGGCCCGCTCGGCCTCGGCAAGCTGGTCAGTAACGCGCCGTACACCTTCCACGGCAAGACGCCCGGCACACCGTTCGGCGTGGACCTGGAGTTGTCCTCCACGGCCTACGACGTTCCGGCGGGCCACCGTCTCGCCCTGGTCGTCGACACGGTCGACCCGCTCTACATCGAGCACAACCCGTCCGGCGCGCAGCTGACCTTCTCCTCGCCGCCGAACGACCCGTCGTACGTGTCGATCCCGCTGCGCGAGCAGTGATCTCCGGCTGCCGCCGGGCGGGCCTGGCCCCTGGCTACTGCGCGCCTGGCAGCAGCGTCACCGGTTCGGCCGGGGCGGCGTCCATGGCCCCGGTCACCCCCGAGTGGATGAACCGCTCATCGTAGTCGAGGCCCGCGCCCGGTCCAGTGGGGGTGGTCAGTGCTTGAGAATCTTGGAGAGGAAATCCTTGGCCCGGTCGCTCTCCGGGGTGGTGAAGAACCCGTCCGGGTCGCGGTCCTCGACGATACGGCCGTCGGCCATGAAGACGACACGGTTGGCGGCGGAGCGGGCGAAACCCATCTCATGGGTGACGACGACCATGGTCATGCCCTCGCGCGCCAACTGCTGCATGACTTCGAGGACTTCGTTGATCATCTCTGGGTCGAGGGCCGAGGTCGGCTCGTCGAACAGCATCACCTTGGGGTCCATGGCGAGGGCGCGGGCGATGGCCACGCGCTGCTGCTGGCCGCCGGAGAGCTGCGCCGGGTACTTCGGTGCCTGGTCGGAAAGGCCGACCCGGTCGAGGAGTTCGCGGGAGCGTCTGTCGGCGTCCTCCTTCTTCCGTTTGCGGACCTTGATCTGACCGAGCGAGACATTCTGCAGGACCGTCTTGTGCGCGAACAGGTTGAAGGACTGGAAGACCATGCCGACGTCGGCGCGGAGCGCCGCAAGGGCCTTGCCCTCGTCCGGCAGCGGCTGCCCGTCCAGCAGGATCGTGCCGGAGCGGATCGGCTCCAGCCGGTTGATGGCCCTGCACAGCGTCGACTTCCCCGACCCCGAGGGGCCGATGACCACGACCACCTCGCCCTTGCCGACGGTGAGGTCGATGTCCTGCAGGACATGCAACTCGCCGAAGTACTTGTTCACGTCGTGCATCTCGATCAATGGATCGACAGCCATGCCCTGCCCGCCCCAGTCACTCTCGACCGTGTGGTGTTGTGCCGTGTCGTGTTGTGCCGTGTCGTGTTGTGCCCTGTTGTGCCGCCGCACGCCGTGCCGCAGATGCCGCAAACTATCCGGACGGAAGTTGCCTCTATACGGGAACACGCACTTTCGGGAATTAGCCGTATTGTGCGGTCATCCCTCCGCGACCTCGGCATACAACTGGGAGAGCTCCGGTACGCCGCTGGCGGCCCACTCCTGGCCCGCCTCGACCACGTCGACCTCCCGGCCGGAGGCCAGTCGGACCACGGGCTGTCCGTTCGGCCAGATCTCCCAGCGGGCGCCGGGGACAGCGCGTACGACGACCGTGCCGAGGTAGAGCCCGGCGTCGTTCCCGAGCCAGGCCGCGGTCTCCTCGTCGTCGCGCCAGCGCGGGACGAGCTGGTCGAGCGCCTCCAACGAGGCGGTGGAATCGTCGAGTTCGACCCCGGCCTGTTCGGCCTGCGCGCGCAGCAGTTCGCATTCGGAGAGCAGTTCGGCGAGGGCTTGGTGACCGTCGTCGTCACCGCCGTCGCCGCTGTCGCCGCCGGTGAACACCGCGACCCCGAAGGCGGGGTCACGCCTCTTGCGCCAGTTGCCCAGGAAAGAGATGTTCATGCGGTCAGCGTGTCATTCGCACCCCCCTTCGCACCACAGGCGCGCGGGTACCGCCTGTTCGCCGGGGATTCACCCCGCGTTCGCGCACGCCTCATTGACGGGCCCATGACGGCTCTTTAGTTTCGTGGCGCATCTGTCGTCTCATCGTTGTATCGATGTCTCATCGTCATCGTCGCCATCATCGTCATCAGCGAGCGGGAGGGGTCACGCGTGCGCCGACGCGTCTGGGGAACGGCCGTTGTACTGGGTCTGTTGGCGGCGGTCGCACCCGCCGTTTCGGCCCGCGCAGCCGACGGAGGGGTGACCGAACCGGCGCCGCTGGAACGCCTCTTCGACAACCGGGCGGTCAGCCACGACGCGCGGCCCGCCGAGGCCGACTTCGACGGCGCCGGCGGCTCCCTCTCGGCGGCCGACCTGACGGCCGCGGGATGGACGCCCTGGCGGGCGCTGACCGTTCAGGGCGCCCGCCTGACGTGGCCGCGCCGCACGGCGGGCGAGCCCGACAACGTACGCGCGGCGGGCCAGTCCGTGCGCGTGCGGGGCCATGGCGACGCCCTCGCCCTCCTCGTCGCCGGCACGGCCGGCACCGACGCGACCGGCACCGGCACGGTCCGCTACGCGGGCGGCGCCCGCTCCACGTACCGCCTGACCGCGCCGGACTGGCGCACCGGCCCACTCGCCACCAAGGCCGTCGCGCTCCCCCACATCAACACGCCCGACGGCCAACTCACCGAGAAGGCACGCCTGTACGTCGTCACCGTGCCGATCGCGCGTGGCCGCGAGGTCGCCTCCGTGACCCTGCCGCGCAACCGGGACCTGCATGTGTTCGCCCTGGCGGTGCGGCCCGAGTCACGCGGCTGGACGGGTAGTTGGGCCGCGTCCACCTCCGGTCACACGGCGGTCGGGCCCTGGACCGACCGGACGCTGCGACTGGTCGTCCACACCTCGGCGGGCGGGCCCCGGGTGCGCATCCGGCTCGACAACACGTTCGCGTCCGCGCCGGTACGGGTCGCAAGCGCGACGGTGGCGTTGCAGGGGGTGGGGGCCGCCGCCCGGAGCGCGCCGGTGCCGCTGTCGTTCCGGGGTGCGGCGGGCACCGCGATCCCGGCGGGCGCACAGGAGTTCAGTGACCCGCTGGGCTTCGAGGTGCCGCCGGACACCAACCTGCTGGTGAGCTTCCATCTGCCGGGGACCGTCACGGCGGCGCCCGTGCACCGGCTCGCCCAGCAGACCTCGTACGTCAGCGAGCCGGGCGACCACGCGGGCGACGGCTCGGCGACGGCGTACACCTCGGCGGTCACGGCCTGGCCACTGCTGACGGGGGTGGATGTGGGCGGCGGGCCGGGCTCCGTCGTGCTTCTCGGGGACTCGATCACCGACGGGGAGAAGTCGACGGCCGGGGCGAACCGGCGGTGGCCCGATGTGCTGGCGAGGCGGCTGTTGGCCCAGGACGAGGTCCCGCGCTACGGCGTCCTCAACCAGGGGATCTCGGCGAATCGGGTGGTCACCGACCGCTATCCGGGCGACGGCGTCTCCACCGACACGGGCGGTGTGAGCGCCCTGCACCGCCTCGACCGCGACGTCCTCGCCCAGACCTCGGCCCGCAGCGTCGTCGTCTTCCAGGGCGTCAACGACGTCCGCTGGGGTGCGACGGCGGACGAGGTCGTCACCGGGCTACGGGAGATCGCGGCCCGGGGGCACGAGCGCGGGCTGCGGACGCTCGCGGCGACGATCGCTCCGTGCGAGGGAGAGACCCGGTGCACGGCCGCCGCCGATGCCCAGCGGGTCGCGGTGAACGAGTGGATCCGGGGCAACGAGGACTTCGACGGGGTCCTCGACTTCGACGCGGTGCTGCGGGACCCCGACCGCCCGGCGCGGATGCTGCCCGCGTACGACAGCGGGGACCATCTGCATCCGGGCGACGCGGGGCTGGCGGCGCTGGCCGAGTCGGTGGACCTCGGCCTGTTGTGACGGCTACAGGTCCAGGTCCACCACGACCGGCGCGTGGTCGGACGCGCCCTTGCCCTTGCGCTCCTCCCGGTCCACGTACGAGTCGCTCACGGCCTTCGCGAACGGCTCGTTGCCGTAGACGAGGTCGATGCGCATGCCTCGGTTCTTGGGGAAGCAGAGCTGCCGGTAGTCCCAGTACGTGAAGGGGTGCTCGTACTTGAGGGGCCTCGGGACGACATCGGAGAGGCCGGCCTCGCGGAGGGAGGCGAGGGCGGCGCGCTCGGCGGGGGTGACATGGGTGAGGCCCTCGAAGGCGGCGACGTCGTGCACGTCGTCGTCCGTCGGGGCCACGTTGTAGTCGCCCATGACGGCGAAGGGGCGGCTGCCGGCCGCGTCACCGGCGACGGCGGCCTTGAGGGCCTCGAACCACTGGAGCTTGTACGCGTAGTGCGGGTGGTCGACCTCGCGGCCGTTCGGCACGTACACCGACCAGACGCGGACCGGGCCGCAGGTCGCGGAGAGGGCGCGGGGCTCCACGACGCCGTCGTAACCGGGGTCGCCGGGCAGGCCCTTGACCACGTCCTCGATACCGACGCGGGAGATCACCGCCACGCCGTTCCACCGGCCCGTGGCGTGCACCGCCGCCTCGTAACCCTTCTCGCGCAGCGCCTCGAACGGGAAGCCGTCCTCGGCGATCTTGGCCTCCTGGAGGCAGAGCACGTCCGTGCCGCTGCTCTCCAGCCAGGCCAGGAGCCTCGGGAGGCGGGCGGTGATCGAGTTCACGTTCCAGGTCGCGATGCGCATGCCTCACAACTTACCGGGCGGGTCTGACAACGCCGGTCCCGCCCGGTCGTCACCCGGGCATCCACCGAGGTCGGGGGCGTCCCTCAGACGTCCGCCGAGGTGCCCGGGGCGAGGCGCAGGTGTTCCGCGCCGCCGAGGGCGCCGATCTGGCGGTCGTAGATGGGGCGGGCGAGGTCGGTGAGGAGGGCGTCGTGGATGTCGTACGCGCGTCGCGGCTTGAGTTCGCGGACGTAGTCGATGACCTCGGAGATCTTGCTCCAGGGTGCCATGACGGGGAGCATCAGCGTCTCGACGGCGTGGTCGGGGACGGTGAGGGCGTCGCCGGGGTGGAAGACGCGGCCGTCGTCGACGAGGTAGCCGACGTTGGTGATGCGCGGGAGATCGGGGTGGATGACGGCGTGGAGTTCGCCGTGGACCTGGACGTCGAAGCCCGCGGCGGTGAACGTGTCGCCGTGGCCGACGGTGTGCACCCGGCCGGGGAAGGCGGCGGCGATCTTCTCGGCGACGGACCGCAGGGTCCAGATCTCGGCGGCCGGGTTGCCCTCCAGGGCCGCCCGCAGCCGTCCCTCGTCGAAGTGGTCGGGGTGCTCGTGTGTGACCAGGACGGCGTCCGCGCCGACCGCGGCGTCCTGCTCGCTGAACCCGCCCGGGTCGATGACGAGCGTGCGTCCGTTCTTCTCCAGGCGGACGCAGGCATGCGACTTCTTCGTGAGCGTGAGTTTCATGGGTCCATCCTGCCTGCGGCCGTCGATCACCGCCCTCACTCCTCGGGGGTGGTCTCCTCGCGGATGACCTGCTGGGCCACCCTGAACGCGCTGTTCGCGGCCGGTACGCCGCAGTAGACGGCGGCCTGGAGGAGGACTTCCTTGATCTCGTTGGGGGTGAGGCCGTTACGGAGGGCGGCGCGGGTGTGGAAGGCGAGTTCGTCCAGGTGTCCGCCGGCGACGAGGGCGGTCAGCGTGACGCAGCTGCGGGAGCGCCGGTCGAGGCCTGGCCGGTCCCAGATCTCGCCCCAGGCGTAGCGGGTGATGAACTCCTGGAAGTCGCCGGAGAACTCGTCCGCCGTGGCCAGCGCCCGGTCGACGTGCGCATCGCCCAGCACCTCGCGGCGGACCTTGAGTCCGGCGTCGTACGGGTCCGGTCTGCCCATCGCCTCGGGCTGGGCGGCGGCCGGGGCGATCTCGGCGACCGGCCCGGTCTGCGGCGGGACGGCGGCGATGGCCGGCTTGACCGGGGCCGCAGGGATGGCGACCTGGCCGGTGGTCGAGTCGTAGGCGGGCTGCCAGGCCGTGGAGAAGTGGCGCACGAGGAGGTCGGTGACCGCCGCGGGCTGTTCGACCGGGACGAGGTGCGAGGCGCCGGGGACGACGGCGAGACGGGCGTCCGGGATGCCCGCGACGAGGGTGCGGGCCTCGGCCGGGCCGGTGACCTGGTCGTCGGAGCCGACGAGGACGAGGGTGGGGACGCCGATCCGGCCGAGTTCGGTGCGCACGTCGAACGAGGCGAGCGCCTCGCAGGAGGCGATGTAGCAGCCGGGGTCGGTGGTGCGGACCATCTGCACGGCCCACTCGGTGATCGCGGGCTGCGCCGCCGCGAACCCGGCGGTGAACCAGCGGTCCGGGGACGTACGGGCGATCGGGTCGAGACCGTTCGTCCGTACGATCACTCCGCGCTGGCGGAACTCGTCGGCCGTGCCGAAGCGGGGCGAGGCGGCGATCAGCGCGAGCGAGGCGATGCGCTCGGGATGACGCAGCGCCAGCTCGGTCCCGATGGCGCCGCCGAGCGCGCAGCCGGCGTAGCCGAAGCGCTGTACGCCGACGGCGTCGAGCGTGGCCAGCAGCCGGGACGCCAGTTCGGTGACCGATCCGCCGGGGTACGCGGGCGCGCCGCCGTGGCCGGGCAGGTCGAAGCGGAAGATCCGCCACTGCTTGGCCAGTTCGGGGATCTGCCGGTCCCACATGTGCCATGTGGTACCGAGCGAAGGGCCCAGGATCAGGACTGGGGCGTCTTCTGGCCCGTCAAAGCGGTATTGCAGGGTGTTCGGTAGTGTCTCGCTCACCCGTCAGACCCTCTCATCTCTCACGGGATCTCACATGCGGGTCCCAAACCTAACGGCTCTTGTCTCTCTCGCTACGGCAGGCCCGGCACTGCCGAAAGCCCGGGGGGGTCGTGGTGCGTGTTCACCGACGTGTACTCGTGACCGTTTGGGCAGTGGGTCCTGCGGGCGCATGCCCTATCCCAGTCCCGGCACCGAAGAGCTTCCTCCCCCGTCACGGATTCCAGGTGATGCGGATTGCACCATCGAGTGTGGTGGGGTGCCCGTGGCTCGGCGTGACTCACCTGAAAGCCTTCCGAGATCTCCCCAACCAGCAGCTTGAACACCACACGGTGAACGAGTTGCGTCTTCCCCTGGAGGCGACGGTGCCGTAGCCGGACGGGCCCTCCCGATTACAGCTACCGGTCCACAGCCGGCGGCCGGACTCCGGGCCCACCTCGATCTTGCTGGGCATGCGGCTCGGCAAGTCGCTCTGTCGGCAGACCGCCCGGCTCACGCCGTCCCTTCCGTGACAGCCCCCTGCAAGCCATCCCAGGTTGCGGCAGCTCTCACTACGGGGTGCGCACAGGACAACGCCTGCATGAGCTGGACCGGCGAACGCCGCCTCGCCGGCACTACCAAGACACGCCGGGGGCCCACCCTCGGCCAGGTCGGCCGGCTCGATGTCGTCGTGCACGGCGGGGACGACCAGACCTGGCTCGGCGTCCAGAACGAACCCGGCAGCGAACTGTTCGACCAATGCCAGGCCATGGGCGGCAAGATCGGCGACCGGGCCCCGGTGGTCACCATCGGGTCCACCAGGACGGCCGTCTCGTCTTCGCCCACCAGTCCCGCGACGACCTACGCAATGTACGGACCGGCGAACAGCCCGGCGGTGACAGCGGACCCGGCGCTTCCTCTTCCGCCTGGCAGGCGGCGGGCCTGCTCCCACTCGCCTGGACGGGTGCGGCGGAACAGACGACGCGCGTGTACTGCAATACGAGACATCGTCACGCCTATTGACTCGCATTCTGCTCTCACCTACGGTTGAGGCACTTCTCGAAAGGACGGAACCAGCATGGAGACAGTCGCCCTGATCGGCGTTCTGCTCGTGTCGTGCGCTGGCCGCCGAACCTATGACGAGCCGCTCAGCTACTTCCCGCCACGGGAAGGACTGCGCCCCGGTACGGCCGCCGGCGAGCCTCAGACCCCGTTCTGAGTGTTCCGAGTGCCGTTCGTCGCCGAGCGACGAACACCCGCCGCACCGAGAGCTTCGTCGTCCGTCGGGTCTTCGCCCACGGGCTTTCACCGCATTTTCGAGGAGCGCACCATCATGACCACCACTGTCGGCCTTCAGCCGATCTCCGGGCCGTCCGCCTGGCGCGGCGAGGAGTTGTCGAGGTCCACCGCATGGATCTACGTGCTCAGCGACGCCGAGCGCGCTGAGCTGGAGGCGCTGGGACGGCGCTTCGTCGCCGAGAACCCCGACCTGCGCACCGTCACCGCCGCCGACTACCCGTTCGACGCCTGCTGCGCACTCAACGAGGAGTGCGCAGCCCAGATGGACGCCGGACGCGGCTTCGTCCTGGTGCGCGGCCTGCGCACCGAGGAGTACGGCGACGCCATGGCCGCCGCCGTCTTCTTCGTCATGGGACTGCACCTGGGCCAGCCGATCGGGCAGAACCAGCGGGGGGACCTGCTCGACCACGTGATCGCCACCTCCAACAAGACGTTGTCCGACGAGGGGGCTCTGCCCTCCCGCGTACGGGACCGGCTGCCGTTCCACTCGGACAGCTCCGACGTCGTCGCCCTCATGTGCCTGCGCGGCGCCAAGGAGGGTGGAGCCTCCAGCCTGGTCAGCGGCACCACGATCTACAACGAGATGCTGCGCCGCCGGCCGGACCTCGCTCCTCGGCTCTTCGACACGTACCACTGGGACTGGCGGCGTCAGGACCCCGACTCTCCGGAACTGACGTACACCTCGCCGATCATCGGCTACGTCGACGGAGTCTTCAGCACCTACGCGGGCAACTCGATGATCTTCAGCGCCCAGGAGTACCCCGGTGTCCCGCAACTGACGCCCGACCAGGTCGCGGCCATCAACCTCTTCGACGAGATCTCGCAGGAGCCGGGCCTGCCGATCGACATGGATTTCCAGCCGGGGGACGTGCAGTGGCTGCTCAACTACGCCGCGCTGCACTCACGCACCAGTTACGTCGACCACCCGGAGCCTGAGCGTCGTCGGCATCTGCTGCGTCTGTGGCTCAAGCGGGACGTCGGCCGCCCGCTGGCTCCCAAGTTCGGCAAGCACGTCGTCGAGTTGGGTGAGCCCACGACGCCGCTGGTGCCTGGCGGCCGGTTCCGTATCGCCGACGCGGTCACCGTCAACGACGACTGGGGAGTGTGACACCACCGCTCGCACCGGGGCGCCCTGAACGCGCCGCGCCGTTTCGACGGCCGTCGCGCACGACCGGACAGTTTCCCCACCGCCGCAGCCATGCCGACGCATGGCTGCGGCGGTTTTCTGTCCGGCCGAAGAAGTCCGTCAGGAACCGGTGCCGCGAGACCGGCAGGCAACAGCGTCGGCGATCAGACATCGCGGGGGCCGGCGACCCACGGATCACCTCCGCCAGGCCCGAACCCCACTGGGGCCAGCAGAACCTCTCCATGAAACGACCGCCCGGTACGGCGGCACACCTACGAGCAGCGCGCCGCCGTACCGGGCGGTCGGGGTGCCGACAGCATCGGCGACGTTCCCGTTCAGCAGGGTCGGCAGGCGATCTCGTGGGGGATGATCACCTTCGCCGCCGTCTTCGCGGCGACCTCCTCATGCGTGACACCGGGTGCGGTCTCGACGAGGACCAGACCGCCGTCGGTCACGTCGAGGACGGCCAGGTCGGTGATGATCCGGTCCACGCAGCCCTTCCCGGTGAGCGGCAGGTCGCACTCCTGGACGATCTTCGGGCTGCCGTCCTTCGCGGTGTGCGTCATGGTGACGATCACCCGACGGGCACCGTGGACGAGGTCCATGGCTCCGCCGATGCCGGTCACCATCCGGCCCGGGATCGCCCAGTTGGCGAGGTCGCCCCGCTCGGAGACCTGCATGGCGCCGAGTACGGCGGTGTCGATGTGGCCGCCGCGGATCATGCCGAAGGACAGCGCCGAGTCGAAGAACGCCGCACCGGGCAGCACCGTGACGGTCTCCTTGCCCGCGTTGATCAGATCGGGATCGACTTCGTCCTCGTAGGGGAAGGGGCCGGTGCCGAGAACGCCGTTCTCCGACTCCAGCACTACATGGACGCCCTCGGGCACGTGGTTCGGGATCAGGGTCGGCAGGCCGATGCCCAGGTTGACGTACTCGCCGTCGCGCAGCTCATGGGCCGCGCGGGCGGCCATTTCATGGCGTGTCCAAGCCATCAGGCCCGCACCTCCCGGTCCCTGGGGATGGCTGTCAGCTTCTCGATCTTCTTGTCGGCGGCCTGGTCGGGGCTGAGGGCCACCACTCGCTGCACGAAGATGCCCGGCAGATGGACCTGGTCCGGGTCGATGCCGCCCGGCTCGACCAGCTCCTCGACCTCGGCGATCGTGATGCGGCCGGCCATGGCCGCCAGCGGGTTGAAGTTGCGGGCGGACTTGCTGAACACCAGGTTGCCGTAGCGGTCCCCCTTCGCCGCCCGTACCAGGGCGAAGTCGGTGGTGATCCCGCGCTCCAGGACGTAGTCACCGCCCGCGAACTCGCGGACCTCCTTGGGCGGTGAGGCGACGGCGATGCCGCCGTCACCGTCGTACCGCCACGGCAGGCCGCCGTCGGCGACCAGGGTGCCGACGCCGGCCGGGGTGTAGAAGGCCGGTATGCCGCAGCCCCCGGCCCGCAGTCGCTCGGCGAGCGTGCCCTGGGGGATCAGCTCCAGCTCGATCTCGCCGCCCAGGTACTGACGGGCGAACTCCTGGTTGCCGCCGATATAGCTGCCGGTCACCCGCGCGATCCGGCCTGCGGCGAGGAGCACGGCGAGGCCGGAGTCCAGGGCGCCGCAGTTGTTCGAGAACACGTCCAGTCCTGTCACACCGGTGTCGTACAGGGCCTGGATCAAGATGTCCGGGACCCCGCTCAAACCAAAGCCGCCGACTGTCAGGGAGGCCCCGTCAGGGACGTCCGCCACGGCTTCGGGGGCTGAGGCGATGACTTTGTCCATCGTCCCGTCCACTTCCTTTCAGGGCATCCGTGCCCTACGTATGAGGTCGCGCCCTGGCGAACTCGAGTTCACCAGTGGCTCTGATGTCTTGAGGCCGCTCGGCCGTCTCGACGTCGCTCGCCTCGCTGACGGGGCCGGGCGCACGGGGATGGAGGGGCACCACGACCGGGACCCACGACGTCCGGCCCGCGGTCGAGCAGGCACTCGTCTCGGCGGCGCCCGCATCAGCGGTCGGCCTTCGCAGGAGAACGCCGGCACTTCTGGCCCGGGCGGGGCCCGGTCCGCCGTCGTGCTGCCCGACCGGTCCGCCGTCGGCGACCGGCCGGGCTAGCCCGGTTCGGTCAAGAGCCTTCGGTACATGCGCGCGAAGGCGGTCAGCTCCGTCAACGACATGGCGTCGCGACGCGGTTCGTCGGTGGCCGGCCTCGCCCGCGGGCCGAGGCGGACGGTGTCGACGCCGCGAGCGCGCAGGGCGACGCCGTCGGTCGAGCCGGTCCATCCGGTGATCGGCGGCGGCTGTGTACCGAACTCGTCGAGCCACACCGCTCGGACGGCCGTCACCACCGGGGCGTCGGCCGGCGTGGCCGCGGCGGACGCGACCGGCTCGGCCTCCACCTCGATGTTGCAATCACGCAGTACCGACGCCGCGCACCGCGCCCGCAGCCGGTCGGTCAGCTCGGCCGCCAGCGCCTTCGGCTCCACCTGGTCACCGACGACGACGTACAGATCGATCCGCAGTCGAGCCGGCAGCAGGTCCGGCTTGTCCGGCCATCCCCCGCTGATCGCTCCGATACCGCACGCCCGGCCGGTCTGCCCCACCCGGGGATCGGCGGCCAGGTAGGCCGTGCGCCAGCGTGCCAGTTCGTCCAGGACGATGCCGGCCTGAGCGACGACTCCCCCGGGTGGCGTGGCGGATTCCGCCACCATCGCGGCCCCGGAGCGTCCGGTCACCCGGACGGTCAGGTAGAACGCGCCGGGCTCGTGCCACAGCACCGTCGGCGGGCCGCACTTGGCCACGATCGCCGAGGGTGGCAGCGGGTAGGCGTCGGTGTACGCCTCCAGACCGGTGATCGCGCTCG
Organism: Streptomyces adelaidensis; assembly: GCF_016598475.1. Lineage (GTDB taxonomy): Bacteria > Actinomycetota > Actinomycetes > Streptomycetales > Streptomycetaceae > Streptomyces > Streptomyces adelaidensis. The sequence continues at coordinate 33,173 of NZ_JAEMUX010000030.1, read as the reverse complement.
TGCGGCGGTGCGTCCCGGAGCCCGCGAGCAGGAGCCGCCCGGCACCTGCCTCGGCGAAGGCGACCAGCGCGGCGGCCGCGGGCCCGCGGGCGACCCCGAGACCGAAGCCGCTCACCGTGTCGCCGTCCACGGTGAGCGGACCGACGGGCGCGTCGTCACCGGTGACGAGCCGGTTGGCCGCACCTCCCTCGTCCAGCGAGGTGTCGAGGTGGGAGTAGAGCAGCGGCCCGGATCCGCGGGTGGCGACCAGGCTGCCGCCCGCGGAGCCGTGCTCCAGCACCTGCCACTCGACGTGCGGCCACCGATCGGCGCACCAGGCGCGCAACCGGTGGGCCGCCGTGCGCTCCCCGCCGCGTGGGGCGGGGAGCGCGTCGAGCAGGTGCAGGACGTCGAGCAACTGCTGTCTCAAAAGCGTCCCCAGTCGTCGGCAGCCGGACGCCACACGTCGATGTTGCGCGGGTCGGCCGGCATCCTGCGGGGCCGGTGCGTCTCGTGCTCCTCCGGCGTGAACACCCGGTGCCGGTCGCACAGTTCGTACCGCGGCCCGAAGCGGGTGTCGTGCATGTAGAACGCGATCGACGTCGACGCCGAGTGGTTGACGATGTCGGAGGCGATCGGCGCGCCCTTGTACAGCGCGCGGGCGCGCATCCGCATGACGTGGTCGAGGCTCTTCATCGCGAAGCACAGGTGCGCGACATAGTGTTCGGTGTTCTTCTGGATGGCGAGGCTGTGGTGGTAGCGGTCCTCACAGCGGAAGAACGTGGTCGAGCCGACGACGTGGTCCGAGGGCCGGAACCGCAGGACGTTCTGGTAGAAGTCCACCGACTCCTCGAACTTCGCGGTGGCGATGAAGGGGTGCACCAGGTCGAGCGGCCGGATCTCGACGTGCGGCGGCTCGGCGTACTCCTGGAACTCCGTGAACAGCTCGACGATGAGGCCGTCGGGATCCTTCACCGCGAAGCCGTTGTCGCACAGCGCCTTCTGCCGCTCCTGCAGTTCGAGCACCTCGAGTCCGGCGTCGAGCACGCTCTTGTGCAGCTGTTCGAGGACCTCCTCGCTCTCGACGCTGTAGCCGACCGCGGTCGTCCACCCGTCGGTGCGCTCGGGGGCGTGGATCAGTTCGATCGCGTGGTGCTCGATGTCGGCGCGCAGGTAGGCGTACTCGTCCGTGTGCCGCTCCAGCTGCAGCCCGACGTGGTACTCGAGGAAGTCGATCGTTGCCTGCATGTCCGGAACTTCGATCCGGGCGTACTCCATGCCGTACGGGCCGTGCGGGCGGGTGCTCACCGGCGGTGTCCTTCCTGCCGTGAGCGAGGGACGCTCGGCGAACTCGAACGAGGTGATGGCCTGTTGGGCGATGACCGGCCGCCAGCGCGAGCGCACGAAGCTCTCGTGGGACTCGCTGCCGAGATAGGCGAGCAGGTCGTCCTGACTCTCGAAGTCGACGGCCAAGGTGTGGGTGAATGTCTGGTCGCGGGTGCTGATGTTCTCGCCGAGGACGAAGCCGCGCATGGCCGGGTACCGGTCCGGAAAGGTACGCAGCTCGGCCAGCACGGACTCCCGTGTGGCCTCGTCCACTCCGTCGGCGAAACGGAAGGACAGGGTGTGTCGGATCATCGGATCGCCTTCCGTCGCCGGTCAGAGGATGAAGCTCAGCCGGGCGCCTGCCGCCAGCGACTCGTGGCCGAGGATCGAGCGCCGCAACCGGAAGCGGAATCCGTCCTCGGTCGGCACCAGCACATGGTCGTACCACCCGACGTAGGCGTCGAAGCGCCCGTCGCGGGCGCGGTGCACGACGAACGCCGCCGCCACCCGGAAGGAGTCCTCCGACTCCTCGGACAGCCGCACGTTGGACACCAGCCGATGCGTGCGCGAGTGCGGGTTCTCGGCGTGCGCCTTGCGGGACTTCAGGCGCTTGACCCTGGCCCGGAGCAGGTCCCAGTCGTCGTCGACGAACGATCCGGTCTCGTGCGGGGACCAGCCGGGGCGGTAGTCGGTGGTCGGGATCTCGTAGCGGGCGCCGTCCTCGAAGAGGGCCAGCCAGCTGTCGTAGTCCCAGTGGTCGAGGATGTCCGCCTCGGTGTAGAGGAAGTCCTCCACCTCCGGCCGGGTGACGGTGCGTCCCCCGCATCGCACCAGGCCGCGGTTGCTGTTCGTTGTCATCGCACGTCCCTTCCCGCCAGGAAGGACGCCGGTCGCTCGCCGTGGATCTCGAGGCCGTCGTCGAGCCCGGTGGCCTCGACCCATTGCCGCCAGAAGCCACGCATCGCGCCCTCGTCGATCGATCGGCCCTGCACCCCCCTGGCCTCGTCGGCCATGCCGCGCGACATGTCGCTGTAGTCCAGCTCGGGCGCGCCGGCGCCCGCCGTGGCCTGGATGCCGCGCTGCACCGCCTCGTACGCCTCGATGTCGTCCGGCGTCGCGAGTCCGCCCGGGCCGACGAAGCTGACGACCGTCCTCATCCGCAGGGCGCGCGTGTCCGGGTCCTCGGCGCGCGGGACCAGTTGCCAGGCACGCACGTCGGTCTGGTCGGGCGCCACCGGCTCCAGCTGCCGGATCGACAGACCCTCGATGTCGAACAGCAGCAGGTTGGGGAACACGAACAGGATGTGGCTCTCGTCGGCCACGTGGTGCGCCCGCTCCTCCCCCAGCCGCTGGGTCATCTCGGCCCGGTGGGCCTCGGTGCGGATCCGTTCGTCCTCGCCGAAGCGCGGTTCCCAGATCATGCTGATGCGTCCGCCGTGCCCGGTCAGGACCAGCAGCCCGTGGCCGTTGCCGAGGTTGTACGCGTACTGGTTGTCGTCGGTGACGGCGTAGCCGCTCTCTCGCAGGTACCCCACGAACGTGTTGTGCGTCGGCGCGAAGTGGTAGCCGTCCATGGCGTTCTCGACGGCGAGTTTCCAGTTGCCCCGCACGCTGTAGAGCTGTGTGCCGGGCAGCGTGGTCATGCCGCCGACGTGCTGCTGCTGGATCATGGTCATGTAGTCGGCCGCGTCGCCGAGGTACTCCAGCAGCGGCGGCACGTCGGGGTCGAAGGAGACGAAGACGAATCCCTCGTGGATCTCCAGGCGCGGCACGCCGCGCAGCCCCATCGACTCCCGGAACTCGTCGCTCGATTCGTATGCCCCGGCATCGGGGATCGCGGCGACCTCGCCGTTGTTGCGGAACGTCCAGGCGTGGTAGAAGCACTGGAAGAGCCTGGTCGAACCCTCGCTTTCGCGGCACAGCACGGTGCCGCGGTGCGGACAGGAGTTCAGGAACGCGTGCACTTCGCCGGCGCTGTCCCGGCAGAAGATCAGCGGCCTGCCGCCGAGGGTGCGCACCTTGAAGTCGTTGGGGTTGGGGATCTCGGTCTCGTGCCCGAGGTAGAGCCAGGTGTGCATCCACACCCAGCCGCGTTCCCGGGCGAAGATTTCCGCGCTTCGGTAGGCCTCGCGGTTGACCCGGAAGGTGAGCTGGTCCCAGTCCTCGACGATCATCGGCGCTGGGACGGTCCGGGGGTTGCTTCCCATGGGGAGTGTGCCTCTCACAAGTCCCGACCCGAGTGGCGTGCCGTGAGACGCCATCTCGTATGTCGCATTAGCGTCCCCCGTCAATCCGGCGGTGTCAAGCATTCACCTCACGGTTGACACCTTGCCCCGACGGCGCCATCATCCTGTTCCACATTGAAATACACCGTCTCGCATGCTGTGCGACCGTGTGAAGGGCAACAAGCTCGTGCCGTACGTCATCACTCAGGCCTGCGTCGACATCATGGACAAGTCATGCATGGAGGAGTGCCCGGCCGACTGCATCTACGAGGGCGACCGGATGCTCTACATCCAGCCCGACGAATGTGTCGAGTGCGGGCGCTGTGAACCCGTCTGTCCGCAGATCTCGATCTTCCACCACGAGGACCTGCCGGAGGAGAGCAAGCACTTCGAGCGCATCAACGCCGAGTTCTTCACCCTCGGCACCCAACCGCTGGGATCGCCCGGCGGCGCCCGCAAGGTCGGCCAGGCCGGCCACGACCACCCGGAGGTGGGCGCGTGACCGGCCACGCGCCCGGGGGCGCCTGCCCCGAGGTCTCCGTCGACCTGCTCATCATCGGCGCCGGCCCGACCGGGTTGTACGGCGCGTACTACGCCGGCTTCCGGGGATTGAGCGTGGCGGTCGTCGACGCTCTGCCCGAGGTGGGCGGCCAGATCGCCGCGCTGTACCCCGAGAAGTTCATCTACGACGTGGCCGGCTTTCCCGCCGTCCGTGGGCAGGACCTGGTGGACCGGCTGGCCGAGCAGGCCTGGCGGTGGAACCCCACCTATCTGCTCGGGCACGGGGTCACCCAGCTGGACGACGCGGGCGGGGGCATCGTCGCCACCACCGACGCCGGCGCGCGGATCACCGCGGGCGCGGTGCTCGTCTGCGGCGGGATCGGCAACTTCATCCCCCGCGAGCTCCCGGTGGGCTCCGAGTACCTGGACCGGGGGCTGCGGTATTTCGTACCCCGGTTGAACGAGCTCGCCGGACAGGACGTCGTGGTGGTCGGCGGCGGGGACTCCGCGCTGGACTGGGCGCTGTCGCTGGAGCCGATCGCCTCGTCGGTGACGCTGGTGCACCGGCGCGCGCGGTTCCGGGCCCACGAGCGCAGTGTCGAGCAGGTGCACGCGTCCTCGGTGCGGGTGTTGACGCCGTACGAGGTCGAGAAGGTCTCCGGCGAGGGGGCCGTGTCGGAGGTCGTGGTCGCGTGCTCCGACGGCGACCGGGTCACCCTGCCCGCCCAGACCGTCGTGGCCGCGCTCGGTTTCATCGCCGATCTCGGCCCGATCGAGCGGTGGGGACTTGAGCTGCGGCGTCGGCGTATCCTCGTCGACCGCACGATGCGCACGAACCGGGAGCGCGTCTTCGCGGCCGGCGACATCGCCGACCATGACGGCAAGGTGAGCCTCATCTCCATCGGCTTCGGCGAGGCGGCCCTGGCCGTCAACCACATCGCCGCCCTGCTGGACCCGACATGCTCGACAACGCCGGGGCACTCCTCGGATGCGTGAGGCCCACGCACGGGGCGACGCGGTCGACGCAGGCCCTTCCGCGGCTGCCGACCGTGACCGCCCGGTGCCGGTCCGGTGACCGTGGATGAGGGTCCCGACCCCCTTCACGCCCCGTCACCCTCCCCTTTACCATTACCTTATTCGATACGGCGTTTCATCTACTGCCTTATCACTTTGACGGCGCACAGACAGGAGCGAGGATTCATGCCCACGAAGGCGCAGCCCGGCACCGGTGAGCAGGACGGCCCGGACAGGACCGCACCGACCATCCAGACGGTGCAGCGGGCGGCTCTCATTCTCGGCTCGTTCACGGTGGGCAAGCCGCACATGAGTCTCAACGAGATCACCGCGCGTCTCGGGGCAAGCAAGGCGACCGCGCACCGCTACACGAAGGCGCTGCGGGCGGCGAACCTGCTGCGGTACGACGAGCGCACCTCGCTGTACTCCCTCGGCCCGCAGGTACTCACACTCGCCACCGCCGCGCGGGCCGGCCTGCCGATCGTCGCCGCCGCCGAGCCGTACATGGAGGAGCTGGTCAGGCGCATCGACGAGACGATCGTGCTGTCGGTCTGGGACGGCGAGTCGGCGACCGTGGTGCGCTCGGTGGACAACACCGATCACATGGTGCGCATCAGCGTCCGGGTCGGCTCGCGCCTGAACCTCACGGCCTCGGCGCAGGGCCGCGTCTTCCTCGCTTTCCTGCCGCCGGAGCAGGTACCGACGCTGCCGCGCGCGGTCCGCAAGTCGGCCGAGCTCACCGAGGAACTCGAAGCGATCCGGCAGTACGGTCTGTCCGTCAACTCGCCCACCGTCAACGGGGTCCGCACCGTCGCGGCGCCGATCTTCGAGGGCGACAAGATCAGCGGAACGCTTGCGATCGTCGGCACGACGGCGACCGTCTCGGACGACGTCGAGTCAACGATGGCCCAGGCACTGCTGGAGACCGCCCGCGCGTTGTCGCAGCGGCTGGGCACCTCCGAGGGCGCGCCCAACGGCGGCTGACCTGGCTGCGGCAACACCTAAGGGCCCACCGCTGAGGCGGTGGGCCCTCTTTCGTTCTTGCACGCGAGCGGGTCGTTCCGTCACGTGAGTGGCGGACGCGCATGCCTCCAGCGCGCCCGTCCGCCGCTCAGGGAAGCAGGTCGGCCCGCGGCGGAACGAAGAAGTCGATGTTCACGCAGGGTGCCTCTGTCGGCTCCACGTAGTGCTCGCTGCCACGGGGAACCAGCAGGAAGGATCCGGCACGCATGTCGTGGGCGACACCGTCCACGTAGTAGTTCGCGCGTCCCTCGGCGATCTGGACCAACTGGTCGAAGTCGTCGTGCCGGTGCGGGTTCAGTGTCATGCCGATCTCGAGCTCGTGGTGGCAGATCATCACCTCGTCCGTCGCGTAGACGCGGCGGCGGACGCCCGGCCGTACCTGGGTCACCGGCATCTCGTCCCAGTTGACGACGGTGTGGAACAGGGCCGCGTTGCGTGTGCTCACTGATTCTCCTCTCCGGCGGCCGCCCGCAGGCCGGCCGCCAACATCTGCAGGTCCGATCCGACGACCAGGTAGTCGGCGTCACCGAGTCCCAGGTCCGACGCGACTTTCAGGCTCGGCGCCCAGCCGCCGAACGCCACCCCGGCGCAGCGGGCGGCGTCCCTCACCCGGTCCACCGCGGCGCCCAGCACCGCCGGGTCCGCCGGCAGGCCGAGGTCGACCGCGAGGTCGGTGCTGCCGATGAAGCACACGTCGAGGGCGGCGACCAGTTCCGGCAGCGGATCCGTCCGTGCGGTCTCGATCTGGCCCACCAGCACCGGCGGGTCGTCCTGCTCGGTGCGCAGGAACCCGGCCAGCGGGGCCGCGCCGAACCGGGCGGCCCTGTTGGCCAGGCTCACGGACCGGCTGCCGGTCGGAGCGAACCGGGTCGCGGCCAGGAGCGCCTCGGCCTGGGCGAGGCGGGTGAGCATGGACAGCTGGATTCCCGCAGCCCCGGCCTCCAGGAGCCGGTTGACCGTGGCGGCGTTCACCTCGGGCACGCGGACCAGAGCCGGCAGCCCGCACGCGTCGGCGTGGCGCACCAGGTCGACGGCGTCTCGCTCGGTGAGGGTGGAGTGTTCGAGGTCGACGACCACGAACGCGAACCCGGCCGCCTCCGCGAGTTCCACCACGTCGGGCGAGGCCAGCTTGACGAACGTGCCGACGGCGGGTCGCCCCGCCGTCAGGGCCAGGCGCAGCCGGCGCCGCAGCAGATGGACGTCACCGACACTCATGGAGTCCTCCTGGGATGTGCGGGCGTGTCACGCCGACTTCAGACCCCGCCACGGCACGATGTCGACCTCCTTGCCGCCGTGCAGCACCACGGTCGGCTCCAGACGCGGCGCGACGATCGTGTTGCCGGCGGCGTCGGGCAGGGTGACCTCGTCGGTCCAGTCGACGACCGTGACGTCGGCCCGCCCGCCGACCTCCATGCGCCCGTAGCCCTCGGCGTCGAGCCCGAGCAGCTGGGCCGGCGCCACGGTGGCCCGACGGACGCACTCCTGAAGCGGCGCGCCCAGCGCGACCAGCTTGGAGATGCTGGTGAGCAGGTCGAACACCGGGCCGCGCCAGTTACGGGCGCTGGTGTCGGAGCTGAGGACGTCGGGCAGGAATCCGTCGGCGATCGCCCTGCGTGCCACCTCGAAGCTGAGATTGCTCTTGCCGTGGGCGGAGTCGAACAGCACGCCGCGCTCGCGGGCCGCCATGACCGCGGGGTGCACCTGGTCGCCGTCGAGGATGCCGTTCGGCTTGCCGGTGTAGCAGTGCGCCACGATGTCGCCGGGGCGCAGGTAGTCGAGGACGACGGGGACCGGCTCCTCGGTCTCGCCGATGTGCACCATCAGCGGGAGACGGGCCTGTTCGGCCAGCGCCACGGACTTCTTCAGCAACGACTCCCAGTTCTCGCCGACGACGTCCTCGGAGAGACGGATCTTGAAGCCGCGCACGATGTCGGGGTGGGCCTCGGCGGTCGCGAGCGCGTCCTCGGGGACCAGGGTGTCGGGGTTGAGCAGCTCGCCGAACCTGAAGTCGATCAGGCCGAGCACCGAGACGTTGAGGAAGTTGACGATGCGCAGCGGGTTGGCCTCGACCACAAGCTTGCGGAAGGCCGCGAACGTCGAGGCGCCGGCCGTGCCGGCATCCGCCGCGGCGACCACGCCGCGACGCAGATGGGCTTCCTCGGCAGGTGCTCCGACGGCGGAGACGTACTGGAAGATGTGGGTGTGGCCCTCGACGAGGCCCGGCAGCACGGTGGAGCCGGTGACGTCGATCGTGCGAGCCGCGTTCTCTGACAGGCCCTCCCCGATAGCGGCGATGCGGTCACCGGTGACCGCCACGTCGAGCCGGGCGTGGGTGTCCGACGCCGGGTCGATGACGGTGCCGCCGGCCAGGACGAGGTCGTACGACGACAAGGAGGAGATGGACATCGAAGTGTGCTCCAGGGTGGGGAACGGTCAGCTGACCGGTTGAGTCAGCCGGTGGTCGTGCTGTGAGGCGTCCGGGGGACGCACGATGCGGGTGACGAGGGGCAGCACGCCGTCCACCTCGACGCGTACCTCGTCGCCGTCGGCGAGGAAGCACGCGCGGTCCTGCCCGGTGCCGGCCGGGGTTCCGGTGAGGACGACGTCGCCGGGTTCGAGCGCGGTGAACCACGACAGCCTGCTGAGCAGATCGGGAACCGGGAAGATCATCCCGTCGCTCGTGTCGTCCTGCACGAGCTCGCCGTTGACCCGGGTCCGTACACGGATCGCGTCACGGTCGGTGAAATCCTCGGGAGTGCGGACCGACGGGCCGAGCGGCGTGAAGCCCGGGTGGCTCTTGGCGAGGGCGGGGGTGCCTGTGGCGCGCATGATGTCGCGTGCCGTCATGTCGTTGGCCGCGGTGACACCCGCGATCGCGGGCCAGACCTCGGATTCGGTAGCCCTGTACAGCCGGCGCCCGACGACCACCGCGATCTCGCCCTCGTAGTCGGGTTCGGTCGCGGACTGCGGGATCACCACCCGCGCGCCGGGTGCCGACACGCCGGACGACGCGGCCAGGTAGAGGATCGGCTGCTCGGGCAGCCCGCGTCCGGTGCGGGCCGCCTTCGACACGTAGTTGAGCCCGACGCCCCACACCGCGCGGGGGCGGCCCAGTGGCGCCACGAGCGTGGCCTCTTCGAGCGGGATGCGTCGGCGCACCGCGCACGACGCCAGGCACCGCAGCGAACCCTCCTGTTCGAGGACCGCGCCGACGTGCGGAAAAGCAGTGTTCAGCAAGGCCACACCCCCGTCCTCGATCCGGCCCAGGCCGGCGTCCGTCGTCACTACTCGCATGGCGGGCATCTTTCAATGCGAGATGGCATCGTGTCAAGCGATACGAATGTGCGGGATGCGGGTAGGCCGCCACCCCGCCCGGACATGAGCTGACAGGTAGTCAGGCGCAGTCCGGGAACCACATCGGGTAGACATATTTCAAGATGGCATCTCTCATCTCGTACAGTAGTCCCGCTCGACGCCGAGGGCACCTCCGTGTCGGCTTTTCAGTCAGGTGGGCCGCAACGCGGCGCCCACGTCCGGATCGCGCCTGAAGTGAGCTCCCGATGCGTCGTATCGCCATGTCCGCAGCCACCACAACGCTCTCTGTTTCGCTCGTCGGCTGCGGCGGACTCAACGCGACGGGCAGCAGCGGCGACGCGAGCCCGACCAGAGGCGACGACATCACCGTGGGGCTGCTGCTGCCCGAAAAGTCGAATCCCCAGTACGAGCAGTTCCACTACCCGATCATCAAGGCGAAGGTCGCGTCCCTCACCCACGGCCAGGGCCGGGTCCAGTACGCCAACGCCGAGGCGGACGCGGGCGAACAGGCACGACAACTGCAGCAGATGATCAACGATCGGGTCGACGTGATCCTGCTGAACCCCGTCGACACGCACGCCATCGCCGGCGGGGTGAGCGAGGCCAAGAAGGCCGGTATCGCGGTCATCTCCTACGACCGTCTGGCCGAGGGCCCGATCGACGCGTACATCACCTTCGACAACGGACTCGTCGGCGAGGTGCAGGGCCGCGCCCTGCTTCAGGCCCTCGGCGAGGGCGTCGGCGTCAACGACAAGATCGTCATGATGAACGGCTCGCCCACCGACCCGAACGCCCAGCAGTTCAAGGCGGGCGCGCTCCTCGCGCTAGAGGGCAAGGTGACGATCGCCAAGTCGTTCGACACCAAGGACTGGAAGCCGCAGAACGCCGAGAAGAACATGACCGAGGCGATCAGTGAAATCGGCAAGAGCAACATCAAGGCCGTCTACGCCGCCAACGACGGCCTGGCGGGCGGCGTCATCAGAGCGCTGAAGGCCGCAGGCGTCACCGACCTGCCGCCGATCACCGGTCAGGACGCCGAGCTCTCGGCGGTGCGGCGGATCGTCACCGGCGAGCAGTACATGAGCGTGTACAAGCCGTACCCGCAGGAGGCCCAGAACGCTGCGGCGATGGCCGTGGCGAAGGCCCAGGGCAGAGACATAGAGTTCGACGCCCTCACAGGCGACAGGATCGACAGCCCCACCCGCAAGGACATCCCCGCGCATCTCGTGTCGGTCGAGGCCCTGACGAAGGACAACATCAAGGACACGGTGATCAGGGACGGCATGTACAAAGCGTCCGACATCTGCCCGCCCCGACTCGCGGCCGACTGCACGGCGACAGGCCTGAAGAAGTAGTCCCCCGGGAGCGAGCCACCGAAGGCGGCAACGGACCGACTGAACGATCATCCGCTTCACCATCGGGACGTCAGGTGGGTCATGGCGGCATTTCATGTGCGAGCCGTCGGCGGTGACGGCCCAGTACTGGACATACCGCTCTAATCAGAGCAATCTGAAGCGCATGCCCCGATTCAGAACCTTCTGGCAGATAGTTGACGCACTTCCGGACTCGCACCTCGCGCAAGCCCGCTGGACTCCCGCTCCGCATGGCATCCGCAGCGATCACCTCTTCCTCGCCAGGCACGTACACCCCACACTGCTGTGGGAGTTGGACGAGTTCTGCCGGCACCTGGCGCACTCGAACCTGTACGTGCTGCAACCCGAGCTGGCGGCCACCCCGCCCGAGTTCCGTGTCCACTACGAGCGTGTCGACCCCGAGCGGTTGCCGCTCCGCACATTCGGCGTCAAGATCAGCCGGGACCGTAAGGACTACACGTTCTGCGTCCGTGCGGACATGATGTCGGCGGCCCTGGTCCGGGAGATCAACACAGACTTCCTGCCGGTCCAGCAGGGCGCGCTGCGCCTGCGGGGCAGTGTCCCCGAGACCGCGGAGCCGATCGATCTCGAGGTCCTCGGCACGCTCTCCGGGCAGCACCGGACGGTGTACTGGGTCGCCGGACCTGCCGGCGCGCCGAGTGCGCCCACCTCGCCCACCGTGGCCTAGTCGCACGCCCCGGGCCGCCCTGTCGAGCCCTGCCGCGCACCCGGCCCGGTCCATGCGCGCGCTCACGCACTTGGCGTGATCACCCCTCCCTGCGAGGCAGGTCTTATGGGGTTCAGCTCTAGACAATACGGGCAAAGGGGCCTGAAGCTGTGGCGTATGAATCGCTCCCGAAACCCGATATCCGACGACCTGCCGGACGGCAGGCTCGCGCTTCACTCGCCTGAAACCGGCCCGGCCGCCCGGTGAACGGACTGAACTCCGAGGCGTTCGTCGTGTTCGGCCAGCACATTCTGTGGTCGGACATGATCGGCAACATCCTCGGCCTGGCCGCCCTCACCCTCGGCTGGCGCCGCTCCCTGTGGACCTGGCCGGTGCAGTTCCTGTCCGGCCTCATCCTCTTCGGTGCCTTCTTCGGCCACCTGACCGGCAGCGCCGGCAAGCAGGCCGTCGTCATGACCGTGGCCCTCTACGGCTGGTGGCGGTGGAACCGCGACCAGGGCCGCTCCGGAAACGGCCAGATCACCCCGCGGTTCGCCACCTGGCGCGAGCGTACGGCGATGGTCGGCGCCGTCACCGTCGGCACGGTCGCGGTGGCCCTGCTGTTCAAGACCTACCCGACCCTGTCCTGGGACCCCTGGCCGGACGCCTACATCTTCGTCGGCACGGTCGTCGCGATGTACGCCCAGGCGCGCGGCATGGTCGAGTTCTGGTTCGCCTGGCTGCTGGTCGACCTGGTCGGCGTCCCGTTGACCTTCGTCAACGGCTACGCCTTCTCCGGCTTCGTCTACGTCATCTACGGCGCGCTCGTCCTGTGGGGCATGCGCGACTGGTGGCAGCGTTCCCGCGGTGGACCGCAGCCCGCCCGGGAACTGCCCGGTGCGCACGCGTCCGAGGGAGTGCCGCAGTAGCGGGCGGTCGAGACTCGCGATGGGGGGATCACCGCTCTCCGCCCCGGGCGAGCGAAGATCTACGCCAGGACGCCTCGCCGTCAGAAGCCCCCCAGGCCCCACGCATGGCCCAGCGGCTGATCGACGAGGTCCTCGAAGCGCTCAACGAAAAGACCGGCAGCGCCCGGCGCCCTCCGGCCGCCTCACAACACCCCGGCACGCGGTAGCCGTTGACCTTCTGGCGCGAGCCCGCGACCTTCCCGCCCTCCGCACCACCGGCGAGGCCTGCGCCGCCCATGAGAACAACCTTGCCGACGACCCCCGGACCTCATCCACGACATTCCATGCGAGATGGCGTGTTGACATACGAGACGACCCATCCTAGCGTCGGGGCATCCCTCAACAAAGGCAAGACATGATGAGATCCGTTTCCTCCCCGTTGGCCTCCGGGCCGACCTCCCTGCCGAATTCCGCGACACGACGACCGTCCCGGAACGCCGTCGGCTGCGATGCCTACGGAACGCCAGGCCACATCCGCCGAGCCGCCGAGCCACCGACCGACGGCGCACCGGAGTGTGCCGACGAGATGGCGGTGGTCTGACATGCCCGCCACCTCCAGGGGTCACGCCGTCACGCGCCGGCCGGGCACCCACCACGACCCACAGGCGTACCGCGACGGTCTGTCCTCGATGGTCACGTCTGTCTGTGTAGTCACCACCGAAGTGGACGGACAGCGGTACGGCTTCACCGCCAACTCGGTGACCAGCGTGTCGATGGACCCGCCGCTGATTTCGGTCTGTCTGGCCGACACCGCAGACGTCCACCCGGCCTTCAGTCGGGCCGAGTCGGTCGCCGTCAACGTCCTGGCGGTCGACCAGCACCCGGTGGCGCAGGCGTTCGCGACGGCCGGCGTCGACAGGTTCGCTGCGGCGCGCTTCGGTCCGGGCGAGCTCGGTCCGCCCCTGCTCGACGGCGCCACCGTGTCGCTCGAGGGCGTCGTGCACCAGCGCCTCACCGCCGGCGACCACACGATCATCCTGATCGAGGTGGCCGGTGTGGTGGTCGGCGGAGGAGAGCCGCTCACCTATCAAGGACGCCGGTTCCACACGCTGAACCCGCTGGAGCCGGCCGCACCGCAGCGGGCCGGAAAGGACCCGTCATGACCGCCTGGACGACCTCGCCCCACTCGGCCCTCCCCCGCCCCGCCGAGGACCTCGCGGGACGTTCATCAGCCTGATCGGCCCGAGCGGCCTCGGGTGGTCCGCCCTGCTGCGGGCCTTCGCCTGAACCGACACGTACGGCAGCGGCAGCCAGACGCTCTCGGGATGGCTCCGGCACAGGGCTTGCGCGAGCCGGCCGCTGAAGGTGAACGGACTGGTCCCCCAGACCCCCGCTGCCGTGGCTGACGCTACGCAAGGACGCAAGGACATCGCCCTGCCGGCCGGTATCAAACGGTCGGTGGGTCGGCTCCGCGGCCGTCGGTGCGGCGTGGACCGAGTCTCTGTCGCGGGAGCTCCGGATGAGCTGCTGACGGCGGTCTGCCTCGGCGACTACGCCGGCAGGACCCCGGCAAGCTGTCCGGGGCATGCGGCAGCGGGGCCCTCGTCCGCGCCCTCGGTCTGCGGCCGGACCCTTCGCGCTCGTGGATGATGAGCCCTTTCCGCACACCGAGTACAACGCTCCCGCCCACCGACCCAGTGCTGACCCGGTCGCGCCGTCGGCGGGGCAACCCCGGCCGTCCGGCGGGCGAGCATCTCTGCCATCTCTCCGTCCGAGACAGCGCCACGCTCGGAGCATTGTCATCCCGGAAGAACAGGACACCCCGTCCGCAGAGAAGCGGGCGGGGTGTCACAGGAGCATGCTGCCGGGTGCGGGGGCCGTTCCAGGCCTGTCGGCCGGGACGTCACGCGAGCTGCCGCTGCACCTCGCCGCTGTCCCAGTAGTCCGTTCGGCGCGTGATGAGACCGCCGGCGACGGTGAACACGAAGACGCCTCGGATGCGCACGGGGCGGTCGCCCGCCGAGCGCATGCGGAACGTCATGACGTACGGCACCGCGACCGACTCGCCGTCGACGAGGAAGCGCTCGGGCGCGTAGCGCAGGTCCACGAAGTTCTCGAGGAACCCGGTCAGCGCGGCGCGGTACGCGGCGCGGCCCCTGCGGCTCCGCCCCATCGAAGAGGTGTGTTCGTTGACGAAGTCCTCTGCCACGCAGGCGGCCACGGCGTCGGCGTCATGTGCGTTCAACGCCGCCAGGTATGCCTCGACCGCGGCGCGGGTTTCTTTCAGGACGAACCCCACTTCTGTCGGACCGAGTCGAAGACACGCTGGTCGTGGGAGATCTCGACGACGTTGCCGTCGGGGTCCTTCAGAGCGCAGATGTAGCCGATGGGGTCGGGCATCTGCCGGGGCTCCCAGTGCAGGCAGCCCAGTTCGCGGGCCCTGTCCGCGAGCGCGTCGACGTCCCCGCGCTCCGGCACCTCGATGCCGATGTGCGCGAACGGGTGCAGCAGGCCCTGCTGGGTGCCCTTGTCCTTGTTGAACGACACCAGGACGAGCACGAAGGGCGTCTCGGCCTGCTGGTCGTTGGAGAGCCAGACGCTTTCGCCGTCGGCGTCCTTGAACCGCTCGACGACGACCAGGGGAGTCAGCGAGGTGTAGAACTCGATCGCCTTGTCAAGATCGCCGGTCGGCAGCGCGACGTGAGTCCAGCGGGCCGAGGTGAGACCGGTGGCCACGGTACCTCCAGTGAGTGGTGCGGTTTTCTTCGAGCCTAGGTCTGCGCGCACCCGGAGGTCGATGTGCTGCGGACACAACGGGTACGACGAGAACACTGACCCCGCGCGACATCGGTTCCGCGCCCGCCGCGGTGGAAGCCTGCGGCATGACGGCGCCGGATGTCGCCGGGGAGGACGAGGAGAAGACGTGCGCTACCGGATTCTGGGTGGGACGGGCATCGAGGTGAGCGAGCTGTGCCTCGGGTCGATGATGTTCGGGGCCTGGGGCAACACCGACGAGGCGGAGTGCCATCGCATCGTGTCGACGGCGCTGGACGCGGGGGTCAACTTCGTCGACACGGCTGACGTGTACGCCTTCGGCGAGTCCGAGGAGATTCTCGGCCGCGCGCTGAAGGGACGCCGCGACGACGTTGTACTCGTGTCGAAGTTCCACAATGAGATGCCCGGGAGGCCGCTCGATCGCAACCGGCGCGGCAACTCCCGGCTCTGGATCAGACGTGCTGTGGAGGACAGCCTGCGACGTCTGCGGACGGACCACCTCGATGTGTATCTCGTCCACCGTCCCGATCCCCGGACCGGCATCGAGGAGACGCTCGGTGCGCTGAGCGACCTGGTGCGGGCGGGCAAGGTGCGGGCGATCGGGACCTCGAGCTTCCCGGCGCAGGAGATCGTGGAGGCGCAGTGGGCGGCACGGCGCGCCGGCCGCGAGCGGTTCACCGTGGAGCAGCTGTCGTACTCGATCCTGACCCGGCACGCGGAGGCCGCCGCGCTGCCCACCGCGCAGCGGCACCGTATGGGGGTCATGGTGTGGAGCCCGCTGTGCGGCGGCTGGCTGACGGGTAAGTACCGGGCCGGCTCCGAACCGGCGGGAGACTCACGCGCGCGGACCCACAGTGACCACTTCGACTACGCCGACGAGCGGATACGCGAGCGCAAGCTGGCGGTCGTCGAGGAACTCGTGCGCCTCGCCGCCGACGAGGGCTGCACACTCGTCGAGCTGGCGCTGCGGTTCGTACTCGCCCATCCCGGCGTCACCTCGGCCCTCATGGGCCCGCGCACCCACGACCAGCTCCTGACGCAGCTCACCGCGGTGGACCGGCCGCTGTCGGCCGAGGCACTGGACCGGATCGACGAACTCGTCGCGCCGGGCAGCGTGCTCAACCCACACGACATCGGCCATACGCCTCCGGCGTTGGAGACCGCGGCGCTCCGCCGACGCTGACACAGCTGTGCCACGGCGAACGCCGGCCCGTCGCGGGGGCCGGCGTTCGCCGAGTGGTGTGCCCATCCGGACGGAGGTGGTTCGGATGACCGTGCCTGTTTCGGCGCGGCCCTGCGCTGGGACCGCTGCGCAGGGCCGCGCGTGTGGGGCGTCCGACACCGTGCTCTCGGCATGCCTGTGCGGGCCCTCGTACCGGACGTACGAGGGCCCGCACAGGCATGCCGAGAGGCCCCTCTTCGGACCCTGCTGTCAGGTCGACCCACGCTCGAAGGGTCGGCCGAGCGCCGCGGGTTCTCTGTGCTGGGTGGTGAACAGCAGCATGGCGAGGAGCGCGAGCAGATACGGGGCCGCGACGAGCAGTTGGGCGTTGAGGGTGACACCGAGCGCGGGGAGCGCCAGGCGCATCGCGTCGGAGAGGCCGAACACCAGGCAGCCGAGCATGGTCCGGCCGAGCCGCCAGGCCCCGAAGATCACCGCGGCGATGACGAGGTAGCCGCGTCCGGCGGTCATGTTCTGGTTGAACGATCCGACCTCGCCGACCGCGAGGTACGCGCCGCCGAGGCCGGCCAGCGCGCCGCACCACAGCAAGGCCTGCCGACGGCGCGCGTTCACCTTGATGCCCGTGACGTCGGCGGCCTGCGGGTTCTCCCCCACCGCTCGGAGTTCCAGGCCCCAGCGGCTGCGCTCCACCAACCACCAGGTCAGCGGCACCAGCAGAATCAGAAGGTAGGCGGGCCAGCGTTCGGAGAACAGCGGCTTGCCGATGAGCGGGATGTCTTCGAGCAGCGGGATCGACAGCACCCCGACCTGGTGCGAGGCGAACTGCTCGGTCGTGATCAGGTAGCTCGTCAGCCCGAGCACGAGCGCGTTCAGCACGAGGCCGACGACGAAGGTGTTGATCTGGGCCCGGTGGGAGAGGTTGCCGTGCACGAAACCGACGACGAGGCCGGTCAGGACGCCGGCCATGAGGCCGACGGTGGCACTGCCGGTCGCGCTGGCTGTGGCGACCGAGGTGAAGGCGGCGCTGAGCATCATCGCCTCGACGGAGATGTTCATCGCGCCGGCACGCTCGGCCAGGTATTCACCGCAGGCGGCGAAGGCCAACGGCACGGTCAGCCGGACGCCGCTCGCGAGAATGGTCGAAGTGCTGTCCAGAACGCTCACGCGGCTGCCTCCGTCTTGGCCGGGACAACGGAAACGGCGGGCGCCGCCCGCGGTGTGGCACCGCGACGCCCGTGGAAGAGGTCGACGAGGACGGGCGGTGCGACGAAGGCGAGGACGAGCAACGCCTTGACGATGTCGACGAGATACGACGGCACGCCGGTGGCCGAGAGGAAATCGCCGCCCGCACGCAGCACGGCGAACACGAACGACACCGGGATCGCGGCCATGGGCCGGTTGCGCGCGACGAGCGCGACGAGCAGGCCGTCCCAGCCGACGTTGTCCGAAAGCCCGGCCTGCAGCCGGTTGGTGCTGACCGGACTGGTCAGCAGCAGCCCTCCGGCCAGTCCCGCGAAGGCGCCCGACAGCGCCAGGGTGAGACCGCCGAGCGCGGCCACCCGGACCCCCGCGTGCTGGGCCGTACGCGGGTTCAGTCCGACCATGCGCACCTTGAAGCCCCACCGGCTGCGGCTCAGGAGGAGGGCGACCGCGACCGTGGCGACGAGCGCGAGGAACAGGCCCGTGTTCAGCTGGAGCGAGGGGTAGTGCCCGAAGCCGGCGAGCTGGGCATGAGCCGGCAGGGCGTTGGACTGCGCGTCAGCGATGTCCCCGGCGCCCTGCACGCTCTCCTGCAGGACCCACGGCGTACTGACCGCGAAGGTGACGAGCTGGATCGCGAGGAACGTCATCAGCAGCGTGCTCACCGGGACGTTGACACCACGGAAGCGAAGCATCAGGGCGCTGAGCGCGGCCCAGGCGGCCCCTCCGACCGCGGCGGCGACCAGCACCACGGCGACCAGCATCGGGCCGGGCATGGCCAGGCGCAGCCCCACCCAGGCTCCGGCCAGGCCGCCGATGAGCACCTGCCCCTCCTGGCCGATGTTGAACGTGCCGGCGGACGCGCAGACGCACGCACCCACCGCGACCAGCAGCAGAGGCGCCGTGTTGAGCAGCGTCGTCGTCCAGCCGGTGGTGTTGGCCAGGGACCCGGTCCATATCGCGGCCAGCGAAGCGCTCGGTGAGGCCCCGGTCAGCGTGAGCAGCAGCGCGGACACGCCGCCGGCGACACCGATGAGCGCGAGCGTGAGGCCTGCCGTCATCCAGTCACGGCGCCCTGGTCGGAGCCGGGCGAGGAGGCGCCTGCCGAGATCGTCCGGATCCGACAGTGAGGCGGCGCTCATGCGGCCTCACCGCCGACCAGCATGCCAAGCCGTTCGGGGGTCGCCTCGGAGACGGGGAGTGCTCCGGTGATCCGCCCCGACGAGATCACCGCGATCCGGGTTGCAAGGGCCATGACTTCCTCGAATTCGGTGGAGATGAGCAGCACTCCGACGCCCTCGGCGGCCGCTGCGCGCAGTCGGGCGTACATGTCCTCGATGGCACCGACGTCAAGGCCGTGGGTGGGCTGCGCGGCCACCAGGACCAGGGTGTGACCGGACAGTTCCCGGGCGAGGACGACCCGCTGCTGGTTGCCGCCTGACAGGCTGCGCACGGGTGCGTCCAGCGACGGTGTGACGATGTTGAACTCGCCCGCGAGGCGACGGGCCTCGGCCAGCATGGCGCGCCGCCGCAGCAGGAACCGGCCGCTGACCTTGTCGAGCGACTTCATCGTCAGGTTTTCGGCGACGCTCATGTCGAGGACGACGCCGCTGTGGTGCCGGTCCTCCGGCACGATGCCCAGACCTGCCTTCGAGAGAGCGCCGGGCCGAGTCACGTCGACCCTGTTCCCGGTGACCTCGACAGTGCCCGCGGTCGGTGGGATCAGCCCAGCGAGGACGTCCCCCAGGGTCGCCTGGCCGTTGCCCTCGACACCGTAGAGGGCAACGATCTCGCCCGGGCCCACGGTCAGGTCGACGTCCGCGAGGAGCCTGACCCCGCCTTGCTCGACGGTGAGTCCGGCGAGGCGGAGGACGGGCGGCTGCCCCTCGGGGCCGCCGCCCCCGCCCTTGCGCCTCTCGCCCGTCGGCACCAGGCCGAGGGCGGCGGCCTCCTCTCCCAGGGAAACCTCCCGGCCCACCATCTGCCGGGCGAGCAATTGGGGAGTGGTCTCGGCGGTGACCGCCCGGAAAGCGATACGGCCTCTGCGCAGGACCGTCACCCGGTCGGTGGCCTGGGCGATCTCGGCGAGCTTGTGGCTGATGAGGATGACAGCGCGCCCCTCCTCCTGCACCACCCGGCCGAGCACGGCGAACAACTCCTCCGACTCGGCCTGGGTCAGCACCGAGGTGGGCTCGTCCAGGATCAGGATCTGCGGGTTGCGCCGCAGGCACTTGACCACCTCGACCCGCTGCCGCTCACCGGCCGAGAGAGTCCCGACGCGTGCGTCGGGGTCGATGGGCAGCCCGTACCGGGCGGAGACCTCGGCGATGTCGGTACGGATGGCTTGCTTGTTCACCTTGCCGTTGTCGCCGAGCGCCACGTTCTCCCACACGGTGAGCCCGTTGATGAGGCTGAAATGCTGGTGCACCATGCCGATGCCGAGCTCGGCCGCTTCCTGCGGGCTGTCCAGCGCGACCTCCTCCCCGCGCACCAGGACGGTGCCGGCATCGCGCCGGACCAGCCCGAGCAGGACCTTCATGAGGCTGGACTTGCCCGCCCCGTTCTCACCAAGGAGTCCGTGGATCTCGCCGGCGTCGACCTTGAGGTCCACGCCGGCGCAGGCCTTGACGGATCCGTATGACTTCGTGATGCCGCGCAGCTCGAGAATCGGAACCGCTGAGGTCGTCGGTGTCATTGCTGATCTTCCTCGTGGCTGTCGGCGCGTCAGCCGAGGCGCTTGACCTCGGCCGCCGGATCGATCTTGTCGGTGCCGATCTTCTTCATGAACTGGTCGAGCCGCTGCGCCTCGTCACCCTTGGGCCGGCAGATCTTGACGCTCGGGTAGGGGTCGACGCCCAGCTTCCACACACGCGTCGTGCCCATCTTGAGGTTGTCCTTGGCGAACTCCTCCAGCGCTGCACGGAAATAGTCACCCGGGCTGAAGATCACCGAGATGTCGTACTTCGGGCTGGTCGAGTCGCACCGGTCAGTGCCCGGCGTGAGGGTCAGCGCGCCACCTTCGTTCGCCATCTGCGCCGCGGCGTCGGTCGCTCCGCCGAGGTAGGGGTAGATGACCTTGATGCCCTGGCTGATCTGTGCCTGGGTGGCTTCCTTGGCCTTGGCCGAGTCGTTGAAGTCGCCGGTGTAGGTGCTCGTCATGGTGGCCTTCGGGACGACCTCCCGGATCCCGGCCAGGAACGCCGTGGCGGCGTTGACGCTGAAGTCGGCCTTGTTGCCGGTGATGAATCCGGCCTTGGTGTAACCCGCCGCCTTCATCTTCAGGCCCGCGGCGTAACCGGCGGCGAGCAGGGACTGATTGGGGTCGTCGGCGGACAACAGGACCCTCGGGTGGACGTCGGTGTCCGACGACGACGGCAGGTACCAGACCGTCTTGCCGCAGACCGGCTCCTCGGAGGCGGGGGTCGCGGTCTTGAGCTCGCTCGCGCCGAGCGCGACCATGTCGACGTTCTGCTGGCACATCGCGCGGGCCGCGGTGAGCGCGTCGCTCGGGGCTACGCTTCCGCGCTTGATGATCGTCCATCCCTTTTCCTCGGCGAAGGCCTCCGCCGAATCGACGAAGCTCTGGTAGTAGCCGCGGTCGTTGATGTCGCCGGGGCTGAGGACACCGACGACGACCTTGCCGTCGCCGTTGACGTCGGGCTCCTTGAGGCGGGAGTCGCTGCCGCCGCTCGCCGCAGGGGTCGCTTTGGACGCGGTCGCCGCGTTACCGGCGCAGCCGGAGAGCGCGAGGGTTCCCGCGAGGGCGAGGCCGGTTGCGGCCCGACGACGCCAGAGCATGCTTCTTGTGGTCATCTGTGTGCTTCCGTTCGCTGGATGGCACCGCCTCTTCGGGGCGGTGGTCACGTCGGAGTGGCGGTCGGCCGGTGGGGCTGACGGCCCGATCGAGTTCGGCGCAGGAGACACGGTCCTGGTGGGAGAGGGGCTCCTCACCCGCGGCGACGAGCCGTGGGAGACCATCCGCCCGACCGCTCGGACCCGGGTGGGGTCGATGCGGCCAAAGGCGGACGTGATCGAAGGTCGGTGGTGATGCCGACGGCCTCCGCGAGCGCGAGGTGCGCGTCCGGGGAGCATGGGCTGTGTGCGCCGCGGCCTTCGTCTCGCGCACGCGGCACCTTCCACAGGGTGGGATGGAGGCGGGCGACGGCGTGTCGGCGATCTGCGGGGGCGGGTTCGCCGGTCGGCGATGGCCATGTGCTGACGCACGGTGGGTGTGCGAGGGCCAGCGCCTCGATGTGCTCGGATGTCTCGCCGGTCGTGAGTTCGCTACGAACGCGGCGGTGTGCTCGGTGTCGATCCGGGCGTCCTTCGGCTCCGGGGTCTCCGGCCGCCGGGCGCCGATGAAGTGACCGTGCTCGACGGCGGCCCTCGCTGACCTGTGTGCAGCAGCCGTACGGCGCGGGGTCGACCCCTGTGTCGGAGTCGCGTCGGATGGGTCGTGTGGGTCGTGTGGGTCGTGTCGGCCGGGCCGGCGACCATCGGTAGCGTCAGCGGGCCCTGCTTCTTCGCCGGCGGAAGCCCGGACTTGTCGATGACGTTCAACGGCGGGTCTCCTTACCGGTCGGCCGCCCGCTCCATGGGCCAGGTGGGGCGGGGGGTGATGCCGGCGCGCCTGAGGAGGGCGGCGGAACGTTCGGCGGCGGCCGCGGCGACGGCCGCGAGGTCGACGCCGGTGGGTCGCCGGTCGCGAACGACCACGCGGCCGTCGACCAGCACGTCTCGGACGGTGCGCGACACATGGCCCCATACGAGCTGGCGGGCGAGGTCGCCCCGGGGCACCCAGGCGGGGTCGCGGGCGTCGAGCACGACGAGGTCGGCCGCCTTGCCCACTTCGAGGGAGCCGATGCGTTCACCGAGACCGATCGCCCGGGCGCCGTCGATCGTCGCGAGGGCGAACGCCTGCTCGGCGCGGATGGGGTCGGGCAGATCACGGTCGCGTTCGAGAGCGGCGAACAGATAGGCGGCAAGGAGGACATCCGGACCGTCTCCGGCGTTGTGCGCGTCGCAGCCCAGGGCGACCCGGCCGCCCCGCCGCACCAGTTCGGCGTGGCGGGAGGCGCGTGTGTACCCCTGGGCAAGACGCAGGTAGGCCCCCGGGCAGGCGGCGACCGCGGTTCCGGTCTCGACGAGGGCATCGACCTCGGCGTCGTCGAGCCACACGGCGTGCCCCAGCAGCAGGCGTGGGCCGAGCACTCCCAGCTCGCGGAAGTGGACCACCGGTCGGCGCGCGCAGCGCTGGGCGTATGCCTCGATGTCGGCGGGTCCCGGCGAGATGTGCCAGGTGAGCCCGACATCGAGCCGCTCGGCCAGGCTCGCCGCCCCGGCGAAGAGCTCGTCGCTCGCCAGGTCGTGGCCGACGAGCGTCACCCAGCCGGTGACCGGCCCGGTGGCCGGCAGGGACCGGACGATGTCCTCCTGCCGGGCGAGCACCTCGTCGGCGGGCGCGCCGAACGGCACGCCCTCGGCGTCCCAGCCCCAGCCGCCGACCCGCCCGCGGACACCCGCGGTGCCGAGCCCGGCGGCGACTCGTTCCGGGTAGGCCACCGTGCCCGGTTCCAGCACGGTGGTGATGCCCCGGGACAGGCAGTCGATCGCGGTGATGGTCGCGGCCAGTTCGTCGTCGTCACCGTCGGCGTGGGCGTGCAGCGGGACGATCCAGTCGAATATCGACTCGTGCGAGCCGATGTGGTCCGGGATCGTGCTGCGCACGAGGGGGTCGACGGTGGTGTGCTGGTGGGCGTTGACCAGGCCCGGAATCACGACACAGCCCGACGCGTCGATCTCCCGCGCGCCCGGGAAGCAGGCGCGCAGATCCTCGGCCGTGCCGAGTGCGGCGATACTGTCCCCGGACACGGCGACCGTCGCACCGGTGAGGACGCGTCGGGCGGGGTCCATCGTGACGACGTCGCCGCCCACGATCAGAAGGTCGGTCATGGCTCGATCACGACCTTGCCGATCGTCTCGCGATCAGCGAGCACGTCCCAGGCGTCGGCCAGGTCCTCGAGCGGGATCCTGGCGGCGGTGGGCAGGTGCAGGCCGTCGGCGAAGCAGGCTGAGGTGGCTGCGACGAAGTCCGCCGAGGTGTAGCCGCCGGTGCCCAGGAGTTTCAGGCCGCGGTGGAAGACCTCCTGGAGCGAGAACGAGACCTGGTCGCCACTGGTGTTGCCCATCAGGAGCAGACGCCCGCGGATGCCCAGGCAGTCCAATGAGGTGCGCCAGGTGTGGGTGCCGACGTGGTCCAGGACCAGATCCGCGCCGGCGCCGCCGGTGAAGACCGACACCGTTTTCGCCGCGTCGGGGTCCCCGTTGGGCAGCACCAGGTCGGCACCGGCGGTGCGGGCCGCGTCCCGCTTCGCCTCGCTGCCGGCGAACGCGACGACCGAGGCACCGGCCCGCTTGGCCAGCGCGATGGCCGCCAGGCTCACGGCGCTGGCGCCGGCGTGCACGACGAGGGTCTCACCCGCGGCGAGTGCCCCGACCGAGTGCACCGCGTGCCACGCCGTCGGAGCGGCGGTCGGCAGAGTGACGGCCGCCGCGAGCGGCAAGGAGTCGGGGACCTGAACTATCGATTCCGCAGAGGCCAGTACGTAGTCGGCCAGAGCGCCGGGGGCGTTGCCGCCGAGGATCCGGGGACTCGAGCAGTACGCACGATCGCCCACCGCGCACCGGGAGCAACTGCCGCACCCCTGGGTGGGGTCCGCGACGACCCGGTCACCCGGGACGACCGAGCTGACCGCGGAACCGGTCGCCACCACCGTCCCGGCGAAGTCCATGCCCGGCACGTGCGGAAACCGGAAGCCGGGGACCAGTCCCGGCCCCTTGCGCTGCAGCAGGTCCAGGCGGTTCAGCCCGCAGAACACGACCTCGACGAGAACGTCGCGCGGTCCGCAGACCGGCTCGGGGACATCCCGTAGGGACACGGCCTCGGGTCCGCCGAAATCTGTCTGCACCATGGCTCGCACCGCACATGCCTCCTTACCCTTGCCGTCTCGCATTGCGAGGCGGTGGAACGTATTGCGAGGTACTTTGCCCCCGCTGACCGGTGCTGTCAACGCTCCCGGGGAACATCTTGGTTTCATTGGTGTATCGCCCATTCACAGGGCTGACAGCCCAGGCTGCGGCAGGTGGGTGAGGGTACGGAGGCAGCTGAGGGCGGCCTCACCGGAAGGCGTCACCGCGCCGCGCGAGGGGGCGGCAGGTGGCGGCTCAGCGCCCGGTCGGCACCGGCTCGTCGTCGCCGTGCAGCCGCTGGTCGTCAGCGGCGAGCAGGTCCAGGGCCGCGAGCGCCAGGTGCAGCTGCGCCGAGGCGGCGGGAAGCAGGGGGTCGATGCCCAGGAGGCTCTTGATCTGGCGCACCCGGTAGCCCACCGAGTTGCGGTGCAGATGGAGTTGTGCGGAGACGCTCTGCCGGCTGCCTCGCTCGGCCAACCAGGCCCGCAGAGTCGCCATCAGCTCCGGACGCTGCCGGATCGGACCGAGGTGCGCCTCGGCGTAAGCCTCCAGCTGCGGGCGCGGGAGGGGCAGGAGTACCTGGACGACCCCGCAGCGGTCGT
This sequence comes from Streptomyces adelaidensis, assembly GCF_016598475.1. GTDB lineage: Bacteria > Actinomycetota > Actinomycetes > Streptomycetales > Streptomycetaceae > Streptomyces > Streptomyces adelaidensis. The sequence goes on along the minus strand of NZ_JAEMUX010000030.1, from coordinate 8,113 downwards.
AGGTGAGCAGCGGGACCATCCGGGCCCTGGCAAGTCCGAGCAGCCTCTCGGCCTCGGTGAAGGACCGGGCCAGGCCTACGGTCGAGTCGGGACGTGAACCGCTCGCCGCTATGACGTGGTCGGCGGAATCGTCGTCGGTCATGAGACGCAGCCGGTTCCGCAGGCGGTCGAGCACGGCCACGTCGGGCACCACCGTCCACGCGGTGCGCCCCTCCTGCCGCACCGGGTGCTCCAGCCAGGTGAGGGCGGTGGACCAGGCACGCAGGCGGGAGCCGCCGTAGTGCAGTACGGCACCGGTCGGCGGTCGCCGCAGATCGATCCCCAGTCCCGCGGCCGCCGCGCACACCGCGGGGCTCACCGTCCCCGACCGCAGCGCGGCGATGACGTCGGCCGGCGTGTGCTGCGACGCGACCTCGGCAGAGCGGTCCCCCGCGCGTACGGCGTCGATGAGCAGCGCGGTGACGGCGGCACCGGCCAGCGCCCGCACGCGCGGGTCACCGGGGCCGACGGTCAGCAGCACACCGGCCACTGTCGTCCCCGCACGCACGGGCAGGGCCGTGGCCCGCAGCCCGTCCAGCGTGTGGACCACCGGTCCGGTCGCTTCGCCGAGCACGCCGTCCGCCACCGCGGGCGGCACCCCCGCACCGCCGTCGGTGGCGGCCAGTGGCGCGCCCTCGGCGGACAGCAGGCGCACGTGCCGACCGGTCGCCCGGCGAAGCGCGTGGAGTACGTCCGAGCGCCCGGCGCCGGCGAGCACCGCCTCGGTCAGTTCCCGCTCCAGCACGGCCGGTGTCGAGGCCTCCGGCTCCGGTCCCTCCCGGGCCGGTTCCGATCGCGCCCCGGCAATGATTCCCATGGTGTCGCTCTCAGCGGGCCAGCAGCCGGATGGCCACGCCCTTCTCCTGGGTGTACTCGCGCAGCGCCGCGTATCCGCCGCCCCGGCTGAAGCCGCTGTCCTTCTGCATGTTGAACGGGAAGCCGATCACTCCCGCGTCGTGGAACTGGTTGACCGCCACCTGCCCGGAGCGGACGTCCTTCGCCAGCCGGAGCGCCCGCGAGACGTCGTCGGTCCAGATGCAGGCCAGCAGGCCGAAGTCCGTCGCGTTCGTCAGCTCGGTCGCCTCGGCGGTGTCGCGGAACGACTGCACGGCGAGCACCGGGCCGAACACCTCCTCCCGGGCGACGCGCATGCCCGCGTCCACACGGTCGTACACGGTCGGCCGGACGAACCACCCGTCGCCGGTGGGCCCGCCACCGGTGACCAGCCGCGCCCCCTCGCGAGGCGTGTCCTCGAGGAAGCCGCTGACGCGGGCGAACTGCGCGGCACTGACCAGCGGCCCCATGTCCAGGTCGGCTTCCCAGGGCCCGGTCCTGACGTCGGCCATGCCGGCGGCGACCCGCTCCACGACCTCGTCGTGCACGGAGGCCTCCACGAGCAGCCGGGAACCGGCGTAGCAGTTCTGCCCCGCGTTCTCGGTGATCGAGGCGACGATCGCCGGGATCGCCGTGTCGAGGTCGGCGTCGGCGAAGACCACGTTCGGCGACTTACCGCCGAGTTCCAGCTTCACCGGGACGAGGTTCTGTGCCGCGGCGGTCATGATCGCCCGCCCTGTGGCGGTGGAACCGACGAAGCTGATGTGGTTGACGTCCGGGTGTGTGGTGAGTGCGACGCCCGCCTCGGGGCCGAGGCCCGCGACGACGTTGATCACCCCCGGCGGGAAGCCTGCGCGGCGGGCGAGTTCGACCAGGGCGAACGGTGCCAGCGGCGCGATCTCGGACGGCTTGAGCACGACCGTGTTGCCCGCGGCGAGCGCCGGCGCGACGTTGGCGGCGGTGAGCACGGCGGGAACGTTCCACGGGATGACGACGGCGCACACGCCGTACGGCTCGTGCACCGTGTAGCCCAGGTAGTCGGGGCTGCGGGTGGGCAGGGTGACGCCGGTGAGCTTGTCGGCCGCGCCGGCGAAGTAGTCGATGATGCCGTGTGCGATGTAGATGTTCGTCCGGCCCCCTGACAGGGGTTTGCCCACGTCCTGGGCCTCGACGGCCGCGAGGGCCTCGACCTCGCCGATGACGAGGTCGGCCCAGCGCCGGATCAGCGCTCCGCGTTCACTCGGGTTGGTCGCCGCCCAGGCAGGGAAGGCGCGGCGCGCGGCGGCGACCGCGTCGTCGACATCGGCGCCTCCCGCCCGGGCCACCTCGGTGATCACCTGCCGGGTGGCCGGATCGAGGACGTCCAGCGTGCCGCCGTCGCGGGCCGCAACCCACTCGCCGTCGATGAAGTGCTGGGAAGAAGGAAAGTCAACAGCCGCCATAGGGGGAACCTTGACCGACCTTGTCGCGCATGTCAATATGCAGTCTCGCAATGTGAGGCAATGAGGAGGCCCTGTGCGTGCCACCGCCGCTCTGCTGGAGCAAGCCCGACAGCCATTCGTCCTGACAGAGGTGGACCTGGACGATCCCCGCCCGGACGAGGTGCTCGTCCGCGTCGCGGGCGTCGGCATCTGCGGTACCGACCTCGAGTTCTCCACCTTCTTCCCCACGCCCGCGCTGCTCGGGCACGAGGGCTCGGGCATCGTCGAGAAGGTCGGCGCCCACGTCACCTCCGTACGCCCGGGCGACCACGTCGCCATGTCCTTCGCGTCCTGCGGCACGTGCGCGCTGTGCCGTACCGGCTCGCCCGCCTACTGCCGCGGCTTCGACGCGGTGAACTTCTCCGGCCGCCGGCCTGACGGCTCCACCGCGGTGACCCACGAGGGGCGGGAGGTCAACGCCCACTTCCTCGGACAGTCGTCGTTCGCCAGCCACGTCGTCGCACCGGAGCGGGCGGTCGTCAGAATGGACCCGTCGTGGGACCTGCTGCGGGCCGGCCCCTTCGGCTGCGGCTTCCAGACCGGAGCCGGCGGCGTGCTCAATGTGCTGCAGCCGCGCCCCGGGTCGTCGATCGCGGTCTTCGGGACGGGGGCTGTCGGCGTGGCCGCTGTCATCGCCGCCTCGCTGAGCGGCTGCGAGGTCGTCGTCGCCGTCGACGTGAACCCGGCCAAGCTCCAGGCGGCCCGCGGCTACGGAGCCACGCACACCGTCGACTCCTCGGCCGGGGAGGCCGCCGAGCAACTGGCCGCCCTGGTCCCGGAGGGGTTCGACTTCGTGGTCGACACGACCGGGCGCGAGGATGTCCTGCGCACCGCGGTGGAGGCTCTCGGGCCGCTCGGTCGGGCCGGCGTCATCGGAGTCGGCCCGAGCGAGTCGATGAGCTTCGAGTGGCGCAGCATCCTCAACGGGCGCACCGTCACCGGCATCATCGGCGGGTCCAGCCTGCCGCAGCTGTTCCTGCCACGACTGCTCGAGCTCAACGCCAAGGGCCGGTTCCCGGTCGAGAAGATGATCACCTACTTCCCGTTCGAGCAGATCAACGAGGCCGTCGCCGCGGTCCGGTCCGGCGCGGTCGGCAAGGCCGTCCTGACCTTCTGAGCGTCTCCCACGAGACGTTGTCGCACGCGGCGCGACGCCTTAGGGTGGGCCGCGCCGATGAGGCACGCAGACATCCGGTGGCGCGGCCGGACAACACCGCGCGCAAGGCCCGAGCACGTGGAGCGTGCCCACCATGTCCGCCGACATCGACTTCATGCCCGCTGACACCGACTTCGACCACCACTCCGACGAGGCCAACGCCGATCCGGTCGCCTACTACGCGCAGTTCCGCGAGAGCTGTCCGGTCGGCCGCTCCGCCGCCCATGGCGGCTTCCGGTACACGACGCGATACGCCGACGTGGCACGCATCGCCCGCGACGACGAGACGTTCTCCTCCGCTCGCAGCGACCACGGCGGCCAGGGGGTCGGCATCGTCATCCCCAAAGGACCGGGGCTGGAGCAGTATCCGATCGAGCTCGACCCGCCGCGTGCGACCGAGTACCGGAAACTGATCAACCCGCTGCTGACCCCGGAGGCGGTCGAGCACCTGGTACCCATGATCGAGCGCCACGCCGCCCGCGTCGTGGACGACTTCATCGAGCTCGGCTCCTGCGACCTCGTCCGCGACCTCACCAACCCGCTGCCGGCCGCGGTGACCTTGGACTGGCTCGGTTTCCCCGAAGAGGACTGGGCGAAGCTGGCAGGGCCGATCCACGATATCTTCGCCGCGCCGACCGGCAGCGAACGTGCCGTGCGCGGGGCCGCCGGACTGGCCTACATGGACCAGCGCATCCGCGAGCTGATCGCCGAGCGCCGGTCCGAACCGAAGCCCGACGGGGTCAGCACGCTGGTGGCCGGCCGGCGCGCCGACGGCGGCGAGTTCGGCGACGACGAGCTGGTGTCGGTGATCGGCCTGCTCATCGCCGGCGGCGTCGACACCACCACCTCCCTGACCGGATCGACTCTCGTCCACCTCGCTCGCCACCCCGACCAGCGCCAGAAGCTGATCGATTCCCCCGATCTGCTGGACACCGCGACCGAGGAGTTCCTCCGCGCGTTCGCTCCGTCGCAGTCGATGGCGCGCACTGTCACCCGGGACGTCGAGGTCGGCGGCTGTCCGATGCGCACGGGCGACCGAGTGCTGATCCCGTGGGTCGCCGCGAACCACGACCCCACCGTGTTCCCCGACCCCGAGCAGGTACGACTGGACCGCGACGCCGGCCGGCACCTCAGCTTCGGGATCGGATCGCACCGGTGCGCCGGCGCGCACCTCGCCCGAGCCATGTTCCGCGCGATGATGACGCAGATCCTGACCCGGCTGCCCGACTATCGGGTGATCGAGGAAGGGCTCGTTCCCTACCCGACGCGCGGCAACCAGTCCGGCTGGGACGCGATCCCGGCGGTCTTCACGTCCGGTCCTCGGGCGACCGCGGCGGCAGGATCGATCCGCGCGCTGACCACGCCCACCCCGCTGCGGGTGACCGAGGTGCGCGCGGCGGCCGACGGCGTCCTCGCCGTCGGCCTCGGCCTGCCGGACGGAGGCGAACTGCCCGCCTGGCAGCCCGGCGCGCACGTCGAGTTGCGCCTGCCCTCGGGCAGGCTGCGCCAGTACTCGCTGTGTGGCGACCCCGCCGACGCCGCGACGTGGCGCATCGGCGTCCTGCACGAGCCGAAGGGCCGGGGCGGATCGGTCGAACTCCACGAACTCGCCCGTCCCGGAGTCACCTTCGTGGTACGCGGGCCGCGCAACCACTTCCCGCTCACGCCGGCGCCGTCCTACCTGTTCCTCGCCGGCGGCATCGGCGTCACACCGATCCTCGCCATGACCCGTGAGGCCGCCGGACGCGGCACGCCCTTCACGGTCGTGTACGGCGGACGCACCCGCTCGACGATGGGGTTCGCCGACGAACTCGCCGCCATCGCCGGCGACGCGCTCACCCTGCTCCCGCAGGACGAGGCCGGCCTGCCGGACCTCCCCCGACTGCTGGGCCGCCTGGACGCGGACACCGCCGTCTACGCGTGCGGGCCGGCACCGATGCTGGCGGCCGTCGAGCACGAGTGCGCCCGCCTGAATCTCACCGACCGGCTGCACCTGGAGCGCTTCACCGCCGGCGACGACCTCGAAACGGCGTTCGATGCCGTTGAGAACCGGACCTTCGAGGTCCAGCTCGCACGCACGGGAGTCACGCTTCCCGTGCCGGCCGACCGCCGCCTCATCGAGGTCCTGCGCGATGCCGTCAGCGGCCTGTCCTACGACTGCGAGAAGGGATACTGCGGCGCCTGCGAGACCCGCGTCCTCGCGGGGACACCCGAGCACCGGGACTCCGTCCTCAGCGACGAGGAACGCCTTGCCGGACGCACGATGATGATCTGCGTCGGCCGCTGTCAGGGCGACCGGCTCGTCCTCGACCTCTGAGGTCTGGCCAGGTGGACGCGTCCACCGCCCGCCTGGCCGGGCCGAAGATCACGTCGTAGGCCACCGCCGCGCGCAACCCCTCCAGGCACGACGATGGGCCCCGTCCGAAGACCGGTCGGGGCCCCGATGTGCCCGCCCCCTGCCGGACGGGCGAACACACCAGGCCGAGCAGGGCTGTGCGGATAGGCCGGCTCACCTTTCGCAACAGCCACACGGACGGCTCCGGCAGCGAGTATGGCGCCCCTCCCGCCACCTCGGGGCTCGCCCCCCATCCCCTTTTTCGAGATGGCATATTGCAATACAAGACACCTTTACAGCGTCGCCCTCCAGGGGAAACACCACGGCAACTGGGCGTTCCCAGCGTTCGAGTCATCGCCTACAGAAAAGGCCATGACCGTGACCGTTTCGCCCCGGCTCGACCTTGCCGCGACGGGCTTCCCGATCCTCCAGCCGCATCACGGAGTGATCGCGTCGACGACCTACATCCCGGCCACGCCCGGGAACACCCTGTGGGGTCGCCTTCCGTGCGAGGCAGACTCACCGTGTGCGGTCGTGCAACCGGGCTCCGCCATCACGGTCGACACGATCAGCCACGAGGGAGTTCTGGAGGACCAGCGCCGCAACCCACGTGAGTTCTTCAGCCGTTACGGCGTCAGCGGCGGCCATGTGCTCGACGACGCCCGGCAGGTGGCGGACTCCGGCATGCCGCACGACTTCGACAATGACGGGCCGCACCTCGTCACCGGGCCGATAGCCGTGGCCGGCGCCAGGCCGGGCGATCTGCTCGCCGTGACCGTCCTCGGCCTCACCCCGCGGGTTCCGTACGGCATGGTCTCCGCACGCCACGGCTTCGGCGCACTCCCTGGCGAGATGCCGTCGCTGCCCGGCCCCGTGTTCACCTTCGCGACGGCACACTCGGCTCGCCAGGGCGCGTGGGGCCGGATGGCGGTCGACCCGGCGGACTCCTCCCGTGGCTCACTGCGCTTCCCGCTGCGGCCGTTCCTCGGCGTCATGGGCGTGGCGGTGCCCGGGGGCGAACGACCGCACTCCGTCCCGCCGGGGCGTCACGGGGGCAACATCGACGTCTCCCTGCTCGGCGAGGGCGCCACCCTGTTCCTTCCGGTACAGGTCGACGACGCGCTGGTCTACTTCGGGGATCCCCACTTCGCGCAGGGCGATGGCGAGGTCGCCCTGACAGCGTTCGAGGCGTCGCTGCGCGCCACCGTGAAGCTCGAGGTGGTGCCGGGTGGTGCGGCTGTCCGCCCTGGCCACGGCCGCGTCGCCCCGTTCGCCGGACGGACGACCACCTCGTGCCGATCGGCCTGGACGAGGACCTGAACGAGGCGATGCGCGACTGCGTGCGCTGCGCGCTGGACCTGCTCGCGACCGACTACGGTATCGACCGCCATGTGGCGATGGCCTACCTCAGCGCGGCGGGCGACTTCGCGGTCTCCCAGGTCGTCGACGGCGTGAAGGGCGTTCACGGGAAGATCCGCAAGTCGGACTTCCGCGGGGTCGGCCGACCGGGTCGATCGGTGGGTCGCGCCGATTTCCGCCCCGGCATGGAGACATGACAGGGCGGCGGGTTCAGGCCCAGGAGCACAGCGCTACGGGCCACACGCACGCGGCGACCGCGGCCAGGATCTCGGCGCAGGCCGGGCCCAGGGACCGCATCCGCGCCCCGTACTCGCTCTCATCCTGATCTCCAGACGCCACTGCGCAGGCAGTCGCCAGTGTGGCCAGCGCGACGGAGCGATCGTCGGCCCCACTGCGCAGGGACCGGACCGCGGCACCCTGTCGCTCCCCGCACAGGACGTCGTAGCGACGGGCCGAATCGGCCGGCAAAGGCAACCGTCGCGGCGTGCGAACAAGGACGCCGTCAGTGATCAACCCGGCCGCGAGACGCTTGTGCGCGCCGCCACTCAGGGCCCTGACCCACTGCGGCGCCGTGCGCAGCGTGCGCGACGACTGGATCCGCACGAGCACCTCGCCGAGTACGCGGTCGCGCGACTGCGCCGCGTGGACGGCGACGATGTGTCCGCCGGCAGTGTGGATGAGGCCGTCCAGAGCCAGTTCCATCAGCATCGCACCGCTCAGGCCGAAGTCGAGACCGGTGCGATAGCTGGGAACGCGCCCCTGTCCGTCCAAGTACACGGCCAGCATGAAGTCGTCCGCAAGGCTCGTCGCGCAACCGGCCTTCATTCCGTTCTCCCCTTCGCGGCGCGTCGGCTTGGGCATCCGGGTGCTTCCGGATGGGCGGCCGAACCAGATCCCGATGGGGCTGCC
>NZ_JAEMUX010000003.1 GCF_016598475.1 Streptomyces adelaidensis | reverse complement strand
AAGCCGCACATCGAGAAGATGCTGGGCTCCGTCGCGACGATGTTCGCCCAGTTCCTCCCCGGCTACACCGGCCGCAACACCGACCATCGCGGTCGGCACCCGGAGGAGGAGAACCTGTGGTCACTGCCCGAACTGCAGGGTCTGCTGGACGAGTGGATCGTCGCCCACTGGCAGAACCGGCCGCACGAGGGGCTGCGTGATCCCGACCACCCCGGACGCCTGTTCACCCCCAATCAGAAGTACGCCGCCCTGGTCGAGGCCTGCGGTTATGTCCCGGTCGCGCTCAGCGGCCAGGACTACATCGAACTCCTGCCCGCGGCCTGGCGGGCCGTCAACTCCTACGGCGTCCGGATCAACAACCGCACCTACGACGCCCCCGAACTCGGGCCGATGCGGCGGCGTGACTCGGGCATCACCGCCAAACGCGGACTCTGGGAGGTCCACCGCGACCCCTACGACGTCTCCCGCGTCTGGGTACGCAATCACCGCGGCGACGGTGAATGGGTCCAGGCGACCTGGAAGTACCTGAACCGGGCTCCGGTCCCCTTCGGCGACCTGGCCTGGGACCACGTCAGCCACCAACTGCCCAAGGCCACCGAGGAAGAACTCGCCGAGGCCGTCGCCGCCCTGCTCACCCGCGCACACGCCGGCCCCGCCCGGCCGACGGCGAAGAAGACTACTCGTTCTTCGTCAGCACGGTCATCGCGGTGCTGGTCGTCGACGCGACGAACTGCTGCCAGCCGGGCAGGACGGTCAGGTACTGGCCGAAGTCGTCGTGCGGGCCGCTGTCGGGCATCGTCGTCATGATCTCTTCCAGGGGTCCTCGAGCGGGTCGAAGAGCCCCAGCGGGATCACCTCGGCCATGGTTTCCTCGTCCTCCGCCGGCTCGTGCGGGGCGGGTTTGTCCTGCGTGCTCAGCGGTGGCGGGGTTGTCGCCGCCGTCGGCGTGGTGGCCTTGGTGCGGGCCGCGACGCGGCGGTCCTTCTTGGCCGTTGCGGCTTTCCTGTCGATGACGCCGGGCAACTCGGCGCGGTCCCCTGCCAAGAGGCCGTAGCTGTCGGCAAGAATCCGCAGCCGTTCGGCCGCATCCAGCCCGGAGGGATAGAGAGCGGCCGCGGACTCGGGATCAAGCATGGGCACCCAATAGCGGGCAGTCATGGCGATGTCCCAGAGGGCACGGCCCGGGGCCGCCAAGTCGAAATCGATCAGGGCCGCGGCGCGACCGTCGCGGAAGACGACGTTGTCCGGGCACACATCGTTGTGACACAACATCGTTCCCCCCTCCGGGTCGGCGAGGTCCGGGGACCACTCGGCGCGGGTGTCGACCGCGACGGCCGCGCTGGTCTCATGCAGACGCCGCAGCAGACTCCCCACCGATTCGAGGGCAGAACTTGTCATCGCCCAGTCCGGGAACGGCGGCAGAGCCACGTCGCCAGGGATGAAAGTCAGCTGCTCATGGCCATCCGCGGTGAGACCGACAGGGGCCGGCGCCGCGTCGAAGCCGTGCTCCTTCAGCTCAAGGAGATAGGCATGGAGGTCGCGCGCGTTGCGCGGTGCCGGTCGCTCCACCAACTCCCCTCGGCGGAAAACTGCCCCCGCGTTCGCCATGCCGCCGACCAGCGCCTCGTCTTCAGCCGTCATGAGGATCACGCTATCGCCAGATCGACGCCGCGCGGGCCGGGCTGCACAAGCGCTAACGAGACCTGCCAGCGCGAAACGACAGAGCCGCCAACGGTCGTCCATGACTGACACGAATCTGCAAGTTGTCATCCTTAACTGACACAGACAGCCATCGATCGCCCTTCAGCGGCAATCGATCAACGTTCACTGGCACAGGTCAGGAGCGATGTTCCGGCGAGGCATTGTCATCCGACAGGTTCCGATATATCGTTGAGGCATCGCGACAGATCAACGATGGAATGGAGTGATTGCGATGCGTTCCCGTGGAGAAGACTTCGGATTCGAGCGTGGACATGGACGTCATGGCGGTGAGCACCGCCAGGGTCGAGGTGACGGCGAGGCGCTGCGTGGTGCCTTCGGGCCTTTCGGGCCGGGCCATGGTGGTCCCGGGCCCTTCGGGCCTTTCGGTGCGGGCCCCTGGGGTGGCCGCGGACGCGGCGGACCCCGGGGGAGGGCGCGGCGGGGTGACGTACGTGCGTCGATCCTGGTCCTCCTCAAGGACAGGCCCATGCACGGTTACGAGATGATCCAGGAGATCGCCGAGCGCAGTGGCGGGGCGTGGAAGCCCAGTCCCGGCTCGGTGTACCCCACCCTCCAGCTGCTGGAGGACGAGGGCCTGATCGTCAGTGAGGCCGAGGGCGGCAAGAAGCTGTTCTCGCTCACCGAGGCCGGTCGCACCGCCGCCGACGAGGGGCCGGAGGCTCCTTGGGAGGAGGCCTCGCGCGGGGTCGACTGGGAGGCGCTGAGCGAGATCCGGCAGGCCGGCTTCGGCCTGATGGAGGCGTTCGGCCAGGTCTGGAAGACCGGCGACAAGGACCAGCGCGACAAGGCGCTGGTGGTGATCAACGAAGCCCGCAAGAAGCTGTACCTGATCCTCGCGGATGAGGACTGACGGGCAGTGGCGGGCGAGTGGTGAGTAGTCGGTAGTGTGTGAGGGTGCCCCGCGGAGGTCTCCGCGGGGCACCCTCGTGTGCGTCGTCCGCTACGTCACCAGGCCGTTCAGCTTGCGCAGGGACTCGCTCAGCGCCGCCGTGGCGGAGTTCTTGAGCTTGCCCGCCATCAGGGAGACGGCGGCGCCGGTGAACCGGCCGTCGACGCGGACCGTGGTGGCGTCGCCGTCGGGGGTGAGGGTGTAGCGGGTGGCGAGGTCCACGGCCATCGGGCCCTTGCCCTGGATGGCGAGGGTGCGGGCGGGTTCCAGTTCGGCGATGGTCCACTCGACCTCCGCCGGGAAGCCCATCAGTTTCAGGTTCTCCTGGAAGGTGCCGCCCACTTCGAGCGTCTCCGGGCCGCCCTTGGGGAAGGCGGTGTGGGTCGTGTTCCACTCGCCGTACGCGGACCAGTCGACGAGCCGGGCCCAGACCTGCTCGGCGGGTGCCTCGATGCGTGCCTCCGCGCTGACATCGGCCATGTGACAACCCCTTGGGTCTCGGACGGTGGTGTCGCGGAACGTAGCCTCGGGGCCCGGAACATTCAATACTGATGGGCCGTCAGGTTCCCGGAACGGACCGGCGGGCGCGGGTGGTTGCGTGTGGGGCGTAGGGCACGGTGGCGCGCGCCCCTTGGACGGGATGTGCGGATCTCATCCGTAGGGAGGAGACGGCGGTCGTCCCTACGCAAGCTGCGTCGGACGGCAAGATGCTTCCTTTCGGGGATGACTCGGGCCAGTGGGACTGATGGGGTGGAGGACGTGCGACCCCGTATTCCCCGGCAGTCGGCCGTAGACCATGGTCCGGACCACGTGGAGATCGAGGGCAGGCTCACGGAGGAGCTGGCCTCGGTGGTCGCCGGTGCGCGCAGACGGGCGCTCCGTGACGGGGACCGGCAGATCGACACGGCCCATCTGCTGCACACGCTCCTGGAGTACGACCCCGGGGCCCGTGCCGTCTTCGACGGCTCGCAGGTCGCCCGGCTGCTCGGATATCTCGTGCAGCGCAGCATCGGTTACGGGCTGCGCTGGCAGATCGGTGTCGAGGACGCAGGCGTCGTCCCGGGCGTGCCGGGTACGCCCGGCTGGTCGCCGGTGGCGGCCCGTGCGATGAATCAGGCGTACGACCGGGCCGTGCGGCGGGGCGAGGGGCGTACCCGTGGCGTCGATCTGCTCGCGGTGCTCGTCTCGGCCGCCGGGTCGCGAGCCGTGGAGGTGCTGGGCAAGGTGGGGATCGATGTGGGGGCGGTGGCGGGGTGGATCACGGAGTGCGGGGTGGGTGGCGGCGGGGGGCGTTGAAGCGAAGGCCGTTGAGGCGAAGGTCGTTGAAGCGCGCTCGCCTGGCGTCCAGCCGGTGAGACAGGTGTCATCTGGGGTGACGCTCCTGTCGTCGGCTGTCATCATGTGCCGGTGCATATGTCTCAGGGGAGTCAGGGGCAGCGGGGGCGGGGTGCAGGGCTGGGGCTCGCGCTCGGGTCCGCGGTCGCCTTCGGCGGATCGGGCACCGTGGCCAAGCCGCTCATCGAGGCGGGGCTCGACCCGCTGCATGTCGTGTGGCTGCGGGTCGCCGGCGCCGCGCTGTTGATGCTGCCGCTCGCCGTGCGCCACCGGGACCTGGTACGGCGCCGGCCCGCGTTGCTCGCCGGGTTCGGACTGCTGGCCGTGGCCGGTGTGCAGGCCTTCTACTTCGCCTCGATCTCCCGCATCCCCGTCGGCGTCGCGCTCCTCGTCGAGTACCTCGCGCCGGCCCTCGTCCTCGGCTGGGTGCGGATCGTGCAGCGTCGGCCGGTGACGCGGGCCGCCGCCTTCGGGGTCGTCCTCGCGGTCGGCGGGCTCGCCTGTGTCGTCGAGATCTGGTCGGGGCTCAGCTTCGACGCGCTGGGCTTGCTGCTCGCGCTCGGGGCGGCCTGCTGCCAGGTCGGGTACTTCGTGCTGTCCGACCAGGGGAGCGGCGGGGGCGCGGAGGCGCCGGATCCGCTCGGGGTCATCGCCTACGGACTGCTGGTCGGGGCCGTGGTGCTCACGGTGGTGGCGCGGCCGTGGGGGATGGACTGGTCCGTGCTCGGGGGTACGGCGCGGATGGACGGGACGGCGGTGCCTGCCTGGTTGCTGCTCGGGTGGGTCGTGCTGATCGCCACGGTGCTCGCCTATGTCACCGGCGTGCTGGCGGTGCGGCGGCTGTCTCCGCAGGTGGCGGGGGTGGTCGCGTGTCTTGAGGCGGTCATCGCGACGGTGCTCGCGTGGGTGTTGCTGGGAGAGCATCTGTCGGCGCCGCAGATCGTGGGCGGGGCGGTGGTGTTGGCCGGGGCGTTTGTCGCGCAGCGGTCTGCGCCGGGGAGCGCGGAGCCTCGGGAGGTCGCGTCCGGGGGCGGTGGAGTCGAGGCGGAGTTGTCGGTGCGCAGTGGCCGGTGAAGCGGCGTGGGGTCCGGTTGTCGGCCGACTCGGGACGTGTGTGGTTGCTCGCGCGGTTCCCCGCGCCCCTGAAGGGGCGCGGTCGGCCGACTGAACCGTCAGCCCAGCAGGGCCTTGAGGTAGCTGGGGAGCTCGGTGTCGGGGGCCAGGTCCGGGTCCGGGACGGGGGCGCTGTAGCCCTTGCGGAGGGGGACGATGCCGGCCCAGTGGGGGAGGGCGATGTCCTCCGGCTCGTCGTTGACGCCGCCGGTGCGGGTCTTGGCGGAGACCTCGTCCAGGTCGAGGCGGATCACGGCGGTGGCGGCGAACTCCTTGCCGTTGGCGGGCCGGCAGTCCCGCGATCGGCCCGGGACGACCTGGTCCACGAGGGCGTCCAGCGCGATCCGCCGCTCCTGCGGGTCGGTGACCTGGTGGGCGGTGCCGTGCACGACCACCGAGCGGTAGTTCATCGAGTGGTGGAAGCCGGAGCGGGCCAGGATCAGGGCGTCCACGTGCGTGACCGTCAGGCACACCGGGAGACCGGGGTCGGCCTGGCCCGTCATCCGCAGCGGGCGCGAGCCCGTCGAGCCGTGCACATAGAGGGTCTCGCCGACCCGCCCGTACAGCGTGGGCAGCACCACCGGGGCGCCGTCGCGGACGAAGCCGAGATGGCAGACATACCCCTCGTCGAGCATCGAGTGCACCAGTTCCTTGTCGTACGAGGCCTTGTGGGCGGCCCGGGTGGGGACGGTGCGGTCGGTGGGGGTGTAGGCGGCGGGCGGCGGTGTCGTCGACTGCGGGGTCCCCGTCATTGCGTTCTCCATTGCGCTAGTGCATAATCTGCTTTGTGCTAGGAGAATACATGGTCACTGGGCGGCGCGCAGCTGAGATCGCGGCGAGCGTCGAGCGCGCGGTGGGGTCGGGGGAGCTGGAGCCCGGTCAACTGCTGCCGCCGATGCGGGAGTTGGCGACCCGGCTCGGGGTGAATCCGAACACCGTCGCGGCCGCCTATCGCACGCTGCGCGAGCGCGGGGTCATCGAGACCGCCGGGCGGCGGGGGAGCCGTGTGCGGCCCCGGCCGGCGACGACGGGGCGTGAGTACATCCGGGTGGAGGTGCCGGACGGGGTGCGTGACCTGGCCGACGGCAATCCCGACACGACCCTGCTGCCCCGCCTCGCGGAGGTGTTCGCGGCCGCTGCCGAGCAGAGTGACCGCGAGCCGGTGCTGTACGGATCGGGGGCCGTGGAGCCCGAGTTGGCGCGGATCGCGCGGGCCGACCTGGACGCGGACGGAGTGCCGGACGGGCCGGTCACCGTCACCTCCGGGTCGCTCGACGCCATTGAGCGGGTCCTGGCCGTCCACCTCAAGCCCGGGGATGCCGTGGCCGTCGAGGACCCGGGGTGGGGCAGCATGCTCGACCTCGTCCCGGCGCTCGGCCTGCGGGTCGTCCCGGTCGGTGTCGACGACGAAGGGCCGCTCGCCGACGACGTACGAGCGGCTCTGGAGGCCGGGGCGCGGGCCCTGGTCGTCACCGACCGGGCGCAGAACCCGACCGGGGCGGCGGTGAGCGCCAAGCGCGCGCGTGCCCTGCGGTCGGTGCTCAAGGCGTATCCGGAGACCCTGCTCATCGAGGACGACCATGGCTACCGGATCGTCGATCAGCCCCTCCACCCGCTGGCCGGCGTCACCCACAGCTGGGCCTTCGTGCGGTCGGTCGCCAAGGCGTACGGCCCCGACCTGCGGCTCGCGGTGCTCACCGGGGACGCCGCCACCGTCGACCGGGTGCGGGGACGGCAGCGGCTGGGGCCGGGCTGGGTGAGCCGGCTGGTGCAGCGGGCCGTTGTACGGCTGTGGTCCGGCGGGGCGGTGGACGCGACGGCCGTGGCGGCGGCGTACGGGCGGCGGCGGGACGCGCTCATCGGCGCGCTCGCGCGGCGCGGGGTCGAGGCGCACGGGGTCAGCGGGATGAACGTGTGGATCCGGGTCCCGGACGAGACCGGCGCGGTCGCCCGGCTGCTGCACGCCGGCTGGGCCGTCGCGCCCGGTGCCCGCTTCCGGATGGGCGCGCCGCAGGGCATCCGGATCACGGTCTCCACGCTCACGGAGGAGGAGATCGGGAGGGTGGCGGACGCGGTGGCCTCGGCCATCGGGTCGGCATCGGGCGGGAGTTACGCGTCGGGTGGGGATTACCTGTCGGGAGGCGGCTACGCGTGACGTGGGAGGTCACGTACGGCCGAGCGGCGCGCTGTCATCTGCGCGGCCTGGCCTGGGTCAGAGCCGCGCCCGCCAGGACGATCGCCGCGCCGACCGGGGTCGACCAGGTCAGGGACTCGCCGAGGAGTGCGACGCCCGCGGCCGTGGCGATCACCGGGATGAAGTAGGTGACCATCTGGGCGGTCGTGGGGCCGGCCTCGGAGACGAGCCCGTACTGGATGAGCATGGCCACGCCGGTGCCGAGGGTGCCCAGGGCGACGACCGCCAGCAGGGGCAGGACCGGGAAACTCGTCGGCAGGGTGGTGAACAGCGGCGTGACCAGGGCCAGTTGGGCGGTGGCGAGGAGGAGTTGGGCGCCGGTGAGGGAGAGGTGCGAGTCGGTGGTGCCGGCCAGGGTGCGGCGGAGGTAGATCCAGCCGATCGGGTAGCTGAGGGAGGCCAGCAGGGCCAATGTGGTGCCTCCGGCGTCCAGGCTGCTGAAGCCCTGCCAGGCGCCGAGCACGGTGAGCACACCGAGGAAGCCGAGGCCGAGACCGGCGACCCGGACCCGGGTCGGGCGGTCCTCGCAGAGCGCGACCAGGGAGAGGGCCATGCCCCACAGCGGTGAGGTCGCGTTGCAGATGCCCGCCAGCGTGGACGGGATCGTCAGCTCCGCGTAGGCGAAGAGCGAGAACGGCAGCGCGTTGAGGAGGAAGGCCGCCACGACGAGGTGCCCCCAGGTACGGGCGCCGCGCGGCAGCCGCTCCCGCTTCACCGCCATCGCCGCCGCGAGGACCAGTGTGCCGAACAGCAGCCGCCCGAAGGTCACCTGGAAAGGCGCGTACGCCTCCGTGCCCACCTTGATCAGGAGGAAGCTGAAGCCCCAGACGAGGGAGAGGAAGGCGAAGCGCAACCGCCGGTCGACGGCGGCGCGACGGCCTTGGGGGCCTTGGGGGGCATGGGCGGGGGTCCGGGTGGGCGTGGCGGCGGTCATGCCCGTAACGATGCCGCCGATCGATCTCGTAGCACAATCGAGAATTCGTGCGCTGCATCTCGTAGCATCACTTACATGTTGAATCTGGAGCGCCTGCGCACCCTCGACGCCCTCGCCCGGCACGGCTCGGTCAGCGGGGCGGCCGACGGCCTGCATGTGACGACCTCGGCCGTCTCGCAGCAACTGGCCAAGCTGGAGCGGGAGGTGGGACAGCGGCTCCTCGCCAAGAACGGGCGGGGGGTGCGCCTGACCGATGCGGGACGGCTGCTCGCCGACCATGCCGCGCAGATCCTGTCCCAGGTCGAGCTGGCGCAGTCCGACCTGGAGGCGCAGCGCGGGCAGGTGGTCGGCGAGCTGCGGCTCGCCGCGTTCCCGTCGGCCGTCCGGGGACTGTTCCCCGCTGCCTTCCGCACACTGCGGGACCACCATCCGGCGCTGCGCGTGCGGTCGCGGGAGCTGGAACCCGAGTTCGCGATCAACGCGGTGCTCCGGGGCGACGTCGATGTCGCGGTCGTCCTCGACTGGTACAACAAGCCGCTGCCCGTGCCCGAAGGGCTCGCCCGGGCCGCGCTCCTCGACGACCCCGTGGAGGTGGCGCTGCCCGGGGGCCACCCGCTCGCCGGCCGGGACGAGATCGACCTGGAGGAGCTGGCGGACGAGCCATGGGTCGCCTGGCCCGAGGGCGAGTTCTGCCACGAATGGCTGCTCTACACACTGCGCGCCAACAGTATCGAGCCCCACATCGCCCACCGGGCGGGCGAGCACCATACCCAACTCGCCCTGGTGGCCGCCGGGTTGGGTGTGTGCATCGCGCCCCGGCTCGGCCGCGACCCGATGCCGGCCGGCGTACGGACCGTGCCGGTGCGCCACCGGGTCCACCGCAGCGTCTACGCGGTGTGGCGCGCGGACGCGGACCGGCGGCCGTCGATCAGGGCGGCGGTGGAGGCGCTGAGGTCGGCCGGGGGCACGTGCGGGACGCAGGGCTGATCAGGGGGGAGGGAGGCTTTGGCTGTCGGCTTCGGCAGTCACCATGACTCGCCTCGCCGGGTCACGGTGACCCCATCTTGCGGAAGTCCCACGAGGCGACCGCCTCCGGGGTCAGTCGCAGCCAGGCGTGCCTGCCGTCGTGCGGCAGCTCGTCGATGCCGAAGTTCTTGCGGGCGAACAGCCGCTCCACCCGGGCGAGTTCGGGGTTCGGCTCGCCCGTGCGCGGTGCCTCGCCGATGAACTCGACGCTGCCGGACAGCTCGACGCCGCGCAGTTCGCCGTACTCCTCGCCCGCGTCGACCACGACGGCGACGCGCGGGTCGCGGCGCAGCGCGGCCCAGCGCTTGCTGCGGGTGATCGAGTACAGCCAGAGCGAGGTGCCGTCCCAGACGAACCAGAGCGGGCTGATGTGCGGGGCCCCGTCGGCCAAGACCGTCGCGACGCGACAGGTCCGCCGGGTGCTCAGGAACTCGTCCAGTTCGGCGGGCTCCATCATGATCTTCCGGCCCCGGCGCTGAGTGACGGTCATGAAAATCCCCTCCGCAGGCGTGGCGTCACAAGAGCATGGGACGTCTTCCGTCCATGTGCAAGGGGCGCTACGCTCGCCCGCCCGCCCTCGGCGACAAGGGGATGCCATGGCGTCGTACGCGATCGGTTCGAAGAGGCACCGGGAGCTGAGCGGGCTCCTCGAACCCGCCACCACCGTCCTGCTCACCGTCGAGTGCCAGCAGGGTGTCGTCGGACCGGACGGCGCGCTGCCCGAACTCGCCCGCGAGGCCCGCTCGTCCGGGGCGCTCGCCAACATCGCCCGGCTGGTCGCCGTGGCCCACGGCAGCGGGGTGCAGGTGCTGCACGCCATCGCCGAGCGGCGGCCCGACGGACGGGGCGCCAACCGCAACGCCCGCCTGTTCCGCGCGGTCGAACGGCTGCCCGTACGGCAGTTGACGGGCACCACGGCCGTACGCGTCGCGCCGCCCATCGAGGTGGCCGAGGAGGACCTGATCGTACGGCGGCTGCACGGGCTGTCCCCGTTGGCGGGCACAGACGTGGACGCGCTGCTGCGCAATCTGGGGTGCCGCACGCTGATCGTCACCGGTGTCTCGGCCAATGTGGCCGTGCCGAACGCGGTGTTCGACGCGGTGAACCTCGGCTACACGGTCGTCGTGCCCGGGGACGCCATCGCGGGGGTGCCCGCCGACTACACCCCCGCGATGGTCCGCCACACCCTCGCGTTGGTCGCCACGGTCGCGACCACGGACGAGGTGTCGGCGTGTCTGGAACGGCCCGATCGCCGGGCATGAGCAACTGGCCGGAATCCGGTCGGAATCAGGCCAGCATGATCGACTCGCCGCTGACGCTGACGTCCTTCGCGGGCAGCGCCTTCGTCGCCGGACCGCTCTGCACGCTGCCGTCGGCGATCGAGAAGTTGCTGTTGTGACAGGGGCAGTTGATCACGCCGTCGGAGATCGACTTCACCGCACACCCCTGGTGGGTGCAGACGGAGGAGAACGCCTTGTAGGTGCCCGCCTCCGGCTGGGTGACGACGACGCCCTCACTCTCGAATATCTTGCCGCCGCCCTCGGGGATGTCGGAGGTCTTGGCGATCTCGGTGCCGCCCGCGCTGTCGCCGCCGCTCGCCTCACTGCTCGCGTCGCTGCTCGCCTCACTGCTCGCCTCGCTGCTCGCGCTGCCGTCGGCCTGGGAGTCGACCGTGGACGAGCTCGACGAGTCGTCCTCCGACCCGCACGCGGTCAGCGCTGCGGCGAGCCCCGCCACGCCGGCCGCGGCCATGACGGTACGGCGGCCCGGAATCGAAGAGGGTTTGATCGTTTCGCTGGTCATGCTGACGGTTCCTTCCGAGATGGCTCTGCACTTTCGCCCATGGATACGGCGAGGCCGTGCTTGAACGTTCAGACAGGTGCACATCTTGACCTGTCCGAGATCACAACGGCGTCAAAAGCAGCTGTCTGAAAGCTGTCGGTAGGAGCGGCGCCCGCCCCGGGCACCGTGGACAACGCCGCGAGCGAGTCTTCAACCGTTCGATTGAACGGGGCCGAACCTTTGGGGCGACGCGCGCCGACCCACCGAGGCGCCCAGCGTGGTGGTGCCCCCGTACGCGACCGCACACGACGGGGTCGGCCGAAGAGCAGGAAGGGACTTCCCCCATGTTCAGCGACTTAAGCAGGCGGCGGGTACTCACGGCGGGCGCGGGAGCCGTGATGGGCGCGGCGTCAGTGGCGTCGACGTCCGTCACATCGGCGGCCGCCGCACCGGCCGGCAGGTCGGCCTCGTCCGGAACCACCGCGGGCCGTGGTGAGGAGACCCGCTCGCTCGACGAGTTGTATCAGGACGCCGTCGCGGAGGGCGGCAAGCTCGTGATCTACGCGGGCGGCGACCTCGCCGACTCGGGAAGCGGCGCGAGCGCGCGAGAGGCCTTCCGCCGGCGCTTCCCGGAGATCGACCTCACGCTCGTCGTCGACTACAGCAAGTACCACGACGTCCGCGTGGACAACCAGTTCGCGACCGGCACCCTGGTCCCCGACCTCGTGCAGTTGCAGACGCTGCACGACTTCACCCGGTGGAAGCGCGAGGGGCGGCTGCTGCACTACAGGCCCGCCGCCTTCAGCAAGCTCCACAAGCAGTTCAGGGACCCGGACGGTGCCTGGGCGGCCGGGATGGTCATCGGCTTCAACTGTCTGTACGACGTGGCGGCGGCCGGGGCCGACGCACCGCGGACACCGCTGGATCTGGTCGACCCGCGGTGTAAGGGCGCCATCGCCTCGTCCTACCCCCACGACGACGACGCGGTGCTCTACCTGTACGCCCTGTACGCGGAGACCTACGGCTGGGACTGGGTGGCCGACTTCGCCGCCCAGCAGCCGCAGTTCGCCCGCGGCTCCTTCTCGCCCGGCTCCGCGGTCGGCGCCAAGCAGAAGATCATCGGCGTCGGGACGGGCGGCAGTCCGCTCAGCACCGGCCCGACGCGTTGGGTGATGCCCGACGGGCACCCGTTCATGGCGTGGGGACAGCGGCTCGCGATCCTCAGGCAGGCCGCCCGTCCCACAGCGGCCAAGCTCTACGTGAACTGGCAGCTGTCCACCGAGCGCCAGACCTCCAGCGGCTGGTCGGTACGCACGGACATCGCCCCGCCCACCGGTCTGAAGCCGATCTGGGAGTACCCGGACGCCAACCTGGACGGCTTCCCCCGGTTCATGGAGGACCGTGCCCGGGTCGAGCAGCTGAAGCAGACCTTCGCCCTGTACTTCGGCGAGGTCAAGGGCGACCCGACCCCGGGGTGGCCGGGCCTTCACCCGGGCAGGTAGCGGGCGGCGCCCTTTCCTGGGAGTTGAACGTGCCGGCCCGGCTTCCGGCCTCGGCGGACATCGGTTCGGATCACTGTCAGTGACACGTCAGCACGGCCCGGCAGCATGACGGTGGGACGAGTGGCCGGACAGGGAGGACGAACCGATGAGCAGCGCACCGCCGAACGGGAACGTTGTCGAGGACCTCCGGGCGGCCGCCCCGCCACCGGCCCGGACGGTCGTGGGCCTGCTGCGCGACCGCGCCACGGGCCCGGGTGCCGACCGGCCCCTGTTCACCGCCCTGGGAGCGGCGGGCGAGCGGATCGCGTGCCTCACCCCGGCCGAGCTCGACGCGCGCGCCCGCGCGGTCGCGGCCGCGCTGCACGAGACCGGGCGGCCCGGCGACCGGGTGATCGTCCCGCCGATGCCGGGCCTGGACTTCCACGTCGCGTTCTTCGGCTGCCTGTACGCCGGGATGGTCGCCGTACCGGTGGCGGACGCGACCGGACCGGTCGCCGCCGCCATCGCCCGGGACTGCCGCCCCGGCGCGGTGCTGGTGCCGGACGCCGCCGCTCCAGGGCCCATGCCGGGCGTGCCCCGGGTCGCCGTACGGGGGCGGGTGCGCGCGTCCCGCCACTGGCGCGGCGGCCCCATGGCCCTGGACCCCCTGGCCCCGGCGCTGCTTCCGTACGCCGCGCGGCCCGACGGGCGGCGGCCGAGCGGTGTCGCCGTCGGCCACGGCGCGCTGGTGGCCGGCCAGGCGGCGGTGCGCGACCGGTGCGACATCGACCCCGGTACGACCGTCGTGAGCTGGCTGCCCCTCTGGCACGGCACGGGACTGGCCACGGCGCTGGTCCTTCCGCTCGTGTCGGGGGCGGCTGCCGTGACCCTGGAGCCCGCCGCGTTCGTGCGGGACCCGCGCGTGTGGCTGCGCGCCGTCGAGGCGGAGGAGGACGTCTTCGCCGCGGCGCCGGACATCGCCTACGAGCTGTGCGTCAGGCGCGTCCCGGCGGCTGAGCGGATGCGCATCGACCTGTCGACGTGGCGGGTGGCCGCCGTCGGGGGCGGTGGCGGGGGCGGGCGGCCGGTCAGGGCCCGGACGCTGCGCCGGTTCGCCGACGCGTTCCGGCCCGGTTTCTTCCGCGAGGAGATGTTCGCCGCGGGCTACAGCACCGGCGGCGGAACGCTCGGCGTCACCCTGGCCCGGCCGCTCCACCCGACAGTGGCCGGGCACTACGACCGCGCGGCCCTCGCCCGGGGGGAGGCGGTGCCCGTATCCCGGGCCGGAGGCGGCGGGGTCGAACTGGTCGGCCGTGGAACGCCGTTGCCGGGCATCGGTGTGCGGGTCGTCGACCCCGCGTCGCGCCGGGCGGTCCCGGAGCGGGTCGTCGGCGAGATCTGGGTGGACGCGCAGGGGGGCGCCGGCAGCCGTACCGGAGACCTGGGTTTCTTCGACGGCGGCGAGCTGTTCGTGACGGGCTGACCCCGGCGTGATCGAGCGGATCCTGCCGCCGTACGTCGCCGCCGTCGAGGCCTTCTCCGACCCGCCGGGCGCCCGGCTCCTCCCCGAGGAACGGGCCGTCGTGGCAGGCGCCGCGGAAGGACGCCGGCGCGAGTTCACGACCGTACGGCACTGCGCCCGCCTAGCCCTCGCCGAACTGGGCCGGCCGCCGGTACCGCTCCTGCCCGACGCCGACGGCGCCCCGCGGTGGCCGGACGGGGCGGTCGGCAGCATGACGCACTGCCGTGGCGGCTACCGCGCCGCCGCCGTGGCCCCGCGCACCGCAGCGCGGGCCATCGGGGTGGATGCCGAACCGCACCGGCCGCTGCGGGAGGGGGTACTGGCGAGCGTCGCACGTCCCGGCGAACGCGCCGGGCTGGCGGCGCTCGAACGCGCGGGCGCGGCGGTGTGCTGGGACCGGTTGCTGTTCTGCGCGAAGGAAGCCGTGTACAAGGCGTGGTTCCCGCTCACCCGCGTGTGGTTGGGCTTCCACGACGTGGAGGTCGACTTCGAGCCCCGTACCGATGTGTTCCGGGCACGGGTGGTGGGGGTCGGGGCGGCCGCCCGGGAGGGGGCGAACGAACCTTCGTTCCTCGACGGGCGGCTGACCGGCCGGTGGGTCGTCGGCCATGGCGTGGCCGCCGCCGCGGTGGCCCTGCCATCGTTTGACATCGGCGCAGGTCGTGGGAAAGTCTCGTCCTAAAGTTTCCCGGGATGTCAGAGGTGGGCCATGACCAGCGAGGAGCTTCTGGCTGTTCTCGCTGCCGTGGGTCACGCACAGCGCCTCCGCGTCATCGCGGAGCTCTCCGAAGGCCGGATGTACGTCAGCGAACTGGCCCGCCGCCTCGGGATGTCCCGCCCCCTGCTGTACATGCACCTGGAACGGCTGGAGAAAGCCGGCCTGGTCGTGGGCAACCTGGAGCTGTCCGACGACGGCAAGGCGCTGAAATACTTCGAACTGGGCGCGTTCGACCTGCACTTGAATGTCGATACGATCCTCGCGGCCGTACGGGCCGACGCCCGGGCGGTGGACGCCGGTGCCGCGCCGGAGCGGGCGGACGCGGAGGGCCCGCAAGACCAGAAGGACCTGAAAGACGTGAAGGGGAAACGCACATGACCGGGGCCGTCATCGCCATCGCCGTCGTTCTGATCATCGTCGGCGGCATCACAGCGAGCGTGGTCGCGTACTTCAGACTGCAGCGCCACCGTGCCGACGCCGTGGCCATGGCCTCGTACCGCAAGCTCGCCGAGGAAGCGGTCGCCCAGCAGGAGTCCCTGCGGTCCCAGCTCGCCGAACTCGGCGACCGCGTCAAGGCCGTCGAAGCGCTGCTCCGCAGCGTCGACTAGCTTGATCTTCGACCTGTGCGCGGGGGCGCGGGGCTCCTGCCTGTGCGGTGTGCGCGGTTACGAGGCGCGTCGCTGCCGGGGGACGGTCTCCAGGGGCGATCGCCCCCGCTGGCGAACGAGGTTCTGGGGCGGGAGCGTCCGGACGACCCGGCCGTCCAGCAGGGCGACGCCCAGCGGGGTCACCGTGTGCAGCACGGTGTTGCGGATGCGGCGGGTGGTGATCAGGCCGGTTTCGCGCAGCACCGTGGTGTGCTGGCTCGCGCCCGCCGCGGAGATGCCCAGATGGTCGGCGAGTTGGCTGGTGGTGCAGGTGGCCCGCAGCACGCGCAGCGCGGCCGCCCGGGTCTGGCCCACCAGGGCGCCGAGCGACTGCGGCCGGCCGTCCGGCTCCTCCCACAGCGCGGCGGCGCGCGCCAGGTCGGGCGGCGCGGCGAACGCCAGCACCGCCTGCTCGTTCTCCGCCGTGGCCGACATCAGCCGGCCCGGCCGGTGGTTGAGGAACACCGACGGCGTGAGGACCAGGCCCCGCCCGTCGAGGTGGATGTCCTCGTCGGGCCCGCCCGGGATCTCCAGGACGGGGGAGCGCCAGGTCATCCGGGGGTGCAGCGTGGCCAGCAGTTGCTCCACTCCTCCGGCCATCACGATCCTGCCGCGCGCCTCGCACTCGGCCTCCAGATAGGCGCGTACCTGGTCCCAGTACGGGGCCACCGCCGCCTGCCACACCTCCGGCAGTTCGGCGGGCCGGCCTGCCGTGGCGGTGTCCTCGCCGTACCACTCGGCGTACCGCTCGGCGTGCGCGATGAGCAGCTCCGGGTCGAGGACGCCACCGCCGTGCGCGGACGGCGACGACCATCGGGGCAGCCGTTTGGAGACCTGGCTGCGCCACCGGGCGTAGGGCGCCCCGACGCTGCGGCTGAGGAGGCCGGCCGCGAAGGCCGTCTCCACGAGCGGCCCCACGGTGGGCCGCAGCCGGGTTCTGGCGAAGTCGGCGGCGTCGAAGTGGATTCTCTGCATGGTGGGCCCCCGTAGTCCCGCGGCCAGGCGCGGGAAGAGAAAGAAAGAAGGTGGGAGAAGACGCGGAGAAACGTTTAGGCAGAGCGGCCGGTGAGGGAGACGAAGACATCGTCGAGAGTCGGCCGCCGCAGTGCGAAGTCGGCGACCTCCACGTTCTCCCGGTGCAGCGCGGCAGCCGCCGTGGCGATGTCGTGCATGCTGTCCATGCCGTCGCCGACGGCGATGGAGACGACCCCCTTCTCGCGGTCCACCACCGGCTCGGCGGCGGTGGACCGGCGCAGCGCCGACACCGCGGCGGGCACCCCGTCCGGGTGCGTGACAACGATTTCCAGCCGCTCCTCGCCGACCTTGCGCTTCAGCTCGTTCGGCGTACCGTCGGCGATCACCCGGCCCGCGTCCACGACCACGATCCGGTCGGCGAGGTAGTCGGCCTCCTCCAGGTACTGCGTCGTCAGCAGGACGGTGACGCCGTCGGTGACGAGTTCCCGCACCGCCGACCACAGGGCCATCCGGCTCGCCGGGTCCAGACCGGTGGTGGGCTCGTCGAGGAAGAGCACCGACGGCCGCGCGACCAGGCACGCGGCCAGGTCCAGGCGCCGCCGCATGCCGCCCGAGTAGGTACGGGCCGGCCGGTCACCCGCGCCCGTCAGGTCGAACCGGTCGAGCAGCTCCGCCGCCCGCGCCCGCGCGGCCCGCCTGCCCAGGTGCAGCAGCGTGCCGATCAGCACCAGGTTCTCGCGGCCGGTGAGGAGTTCGTCCACCGCCGCGTACTGGCCGGCCAGGCCGATCCGCCGGCGTACCTCGCGGGGCCGGCTCACCACGTCGTACCCGGCGACCTCGGCGCGGCCGCCGTCCGGGACCAGCAGCGTCGCCAGCGTGCGTACCGTGGTCGTCTTGCCGGCGCCGTTCGGCCCGAGCAGACCGAGCACCGTACCGGCCGGCACCGCGAGGTCGACCCCACGCAGCGCCTGGGTCCGCCCGTACCCCTTGCGCAGCCCCTCCGCCTGAATCGCCATGTCCACGGGTCAGGGTCCCTCAAGAGGCCTGCGGGGCACTGGCCTCGCGCAGGCTCAGGGGGCGCATGTCCGTCCAGTTCTCCTCGACGTACGCCAGCGCCGCGTCGCGCGGGCTCTCGTCGAGGGCGACGGTCCAGCCGTCCGGCCGCTGGGCGAAGGCCGGCCACAAGGAGTGCTGGCCCTCGCCGTTCACGAGTACGAGGAACGTTCCGTCCTGGTCGTCAAAGGGGTTCGACACGTCGCCCACTCACTCCCGTATCCGAGTCGTATGTCGCGCACGTCGTATGCCCGACGCATTGTCATGCTGTCGGATTTCACTGACACGTCACTGACCGTCCGCTGATACGGAGTCCTGCCCCGCCCAACGGGCCGGGTGCCCCGACTGCCGCCGTGTCGCGGCCACATCACACTTGCCGTTGGAGTTGAACACGAGCTCCCGGACGACGTGCACCTCATTGGGTACGAGGCCCGAGGGCAGTGCCTCGGAGAGCGCCGCGCGCAGCGTCCCGGCGAGCGCCTCGCCGTCGGTGCGCGCCGGGTCCGTGGCGCGGACGAACAGCTCCAGGCTGTCGACGGGGCCCCGCACGACGTCGAAGGCCGCGTCGGCGACGCCGGGCACGGCCAGCACGTGGTGGCGCAGCTCGCCCAGCTCGACGCGGTAGCCGTTGACCTTCCACTGGTCGTCCCGGCGCCCGAGGTGGAGCAGGAGCCGCTCGGGGAGCAGCTCGGCCATGTCGCCGGTACGGTACGCCGGGCCCGGCGCGCCGCCCAGTTCCCGCTCGTCGATGAACCGGTCGCCCGCGCCCGCGCCGCCCAGGTATCCGGCGGCGACGGCGCGCCCGGCGATCACCAGTTCGCCGGGCCGGCCGGGTGGCAGCGGCCGCAGCTGCTCGTCCACCACATAGGCGCGGGTGTTCCAGGCGGGTGTGCCGATGGGCACGGTGGGCGTACCGGGCAGGGCGGTGTTGTCGAAGCGGTGGGCACAGCAGCCGATCGTCGTCTCGGTAGGGCCGTAGTGGTTGACGAGCCGCACGCCGTCGAGCCGGGAGCCCAGCGCGATGATGAGTGCCGGGTCGAGCGCCTCGCCCCCGAACATCAGCAGCCGGGTCGTCCGGTCGTAGCGGGGCGGCTCGGCGAGGGCCTCGAAGAACCGGGCGTGGGAGGGGGTGAGCTTGACGAAGGTGTACGGGTCCGCCCCGGCGCCGAACAGCGTGGCCTGGTCCCACAGACCGGGCACGGTCACCACCCGCGCGCCCTGGGCCAGCGGCACCCACAGGGACGTCATGGCCAGGTCGTAGCCGAGGCTGGCGAACAGCGGGCTGCCGCTCCCGCCCGCCCCGACGAGCGACCCGCACCAGGCCACGTAGTTGGCGAGCGACGCGTGCGGGACCATGACGCCCTTGGGCGTGCCGGTCGAGCCGGAGGTGAACACGACGTACGCGATGTCCTCACCGCGCGGCAGTTCGTGCTCCGGTGGGGTGCGGACGTCCGCGAGCTCCGCCACGTCGATGACGGGTACGTCGACGGCGGGCAGCCGGCCCGCGGCCACCGGCCCGTCGTGGACGAGGGCGGCCGGCCGGGCGCCGGCGAGCACCGCGGCGACGCGCTCGGCGGGGTGGGTCGGATCGATGGGCACGTAGGCGGCGCGCAGGGACATGGCGCCGAGCGCGGCGGCGATCACCCCGGCGGTCCGGTCGGCCCACACGGCCACCCGGTCGCCGGGGCCCACCCCGGCCTCCCGCAGCACGGCGGCCACGACGAGGGCGCGGTGCCACAGCTGCCGGTACGTCCAGGACGTGCCACCGGACCGGACGGCCACGGCGTACGGGCGCACGCGCGCGTGCGCCCGTACGAGCCGCACCACCGAGTCCGCTCCGATGTCGCGCACCTCACCGGACAGCATGCCGGGGTGCGCCGTTGACGAGACCGCTGACGAGACCATCGCTGCTCCTGTTGTCGGCTGTCGGGGCCGGGCGCGGGCGCCCGCGCCCGGCCCCGGCGAGACGGGATGAAGGGTCAGCTCAGCGCGGCACGGCTGACCATGTCGCCCATGGCCACGATGATCTTCCGTTCGCCCTCGAAGGGGTCCCGGCCGTGCGAGACGAGCATGTTGTCGATGATCGCCACATCGCCCCGCTCCCACAGGAAGCGCTGCGCCAAGGAGTCGTAGAGCGAGCGCAGCAGGGTGACGGTGGCCTCGTCGATCGGGGAGCCGTCACCGAAGAACGCACTGCGTGGGTACGCGGTCTCGTCGTCGCCGAACAGCGACCTCATGACCTCCCGGACGGACGGCTCCAGACAGGCCGTGTGGTGCAGGAAGAGCTGGTTGAAGAAGACCTGCTCACCCGTGCCGGGGTGCTGGACGACGGCCGGCGCGTTCTGCGTCGTCCGCAGGACGCCGTCGGGCAGCCACTCGCACTCCACACCCTGGGCGCGGCAGCGCTTCTCCACCTCGTCGCGGTCGCTGGTGCCGAACATCTGCTCCCAGCCGACGTCGAGGCCGGGGATGAAGTTGCGTACGTAGCGGATGCCGAGCGCCTGGAAACGGCCGCGCGACTCGTCCGGGAGCGCCTCCCACACCTTGCGTCCGTCGACGATCGGCGTCGCACCGCCCTTGCTCGACGGCTGTACGCAGCAGAAGAACTGGCGGCTGGGCCACTGCGGCATGTGGGAGCTCTCGTGGTGGAACAGGATCGACTGCTGGGCCGGGTACGGCGTCGACTTGTAGACCCGGTCGGCGTCCTTCTCGTGCGGGAGATCGCCGTAGTCGCCGTACAGGGTGTTCACCAGGGAGGAGGCCACTGCCTCGAACGCGTCGGCGTCCGCGACGCCGAAGCCCCGCAGGAGGACCGCGCCGTGGGTGAGGAGCAGTTTGTCGATGGCCGGGCGGTGCTGTGCCGCCCACTCCACAGCGTCGAGGTCCGGTGTCTCACACCGGAGCAGGGGCGGATAGATCTCGTCGTTCAATGAGACGCCAGGACCGAACATTCCCGACCATCCCTTCCGCTCGTGATCGCAGACACCGGCCGCGCCTCGTCCGAGGCCGCTTCGGTCTGCCCGACGGAGTGACACCGCCGGGGGCCCGGCGGCACCATGGGACGTGTTCGGCTTCTGGTCGTGCGTCAACTGGCTTGGCATCGTGCTCAGTAGGAACGGACACGAGTCTAGGAACGCGGGTGTGGCCCGGCCATGCTCTTAAGTTCCGGGCGAAAATCGCAGGTCATCTCTGGTTCGAAGCGTCAGCGGCGCAGCGGCACAGCGGCGCAGTGGTGATCAGGTGGGCCGGGGACGACAACGTCGGCGTTCAAGACCACGACCGGGTCTTGAACGCCGACGTCACGCGTGACCCCCAGTCGACCAACAGGGCCTTTCACGCCTGGCGTTCGCTACTCGCGCACGCCCGCCATCTCGCCGGGCTTGCCGCGCAGGACCAGCCTGGCGGACAGCAGCGTGGTGGCGAGGGTCAGGCCCAGCGCGGCGCCGACCACCCCGACGAAGATCCACGGGGAGCCGTCCGGGACCGGCGAGCCCAGCACGCTGATGCTCAGCGGTACGAGTGTGAGCGCCGCGACCAGCACGCCGAGCACGATGCCGGCGGCGGCCACCAGGAACGCCTCGACCGTCATCATCTGCATCACCTGGCGACGCGTGGAGCCGATCAGCCGCTGGAGCATGAACTCCCGACGCCGCTCGGTCGTGGAGATGACCTGGGTGTTCACCAGGGCGATCGTCGCGTACCCCACCACCATCCCGAGCAGCAGGTACGACATCCACGTCTGCGTGTCGTCCGACTCCGCCTGGACGACGGCCAGCGCCGCGCGGTCGGCGACCCGGAGGCCCGGGTGGTCGGCCGCCAGCTTGGACAGCGTTCCGATGAGCTCGGCCTGGTCCGCTCCCGGCTCGGCCTTCACCATGATCTGCGGCAGCAGACCCGAGTCGGTGTGCGGCACCAGAAGGGCGGCGGGCAGCAGCGCGGTCTCGTACCCGCGCCGGCCGTCGAGCGTGGCGACCAGGGTCAGTTCGGCGCGGGTGCCGTCGCCCAGCCGCATCGGCACCTGGTCGCCCAGCTCGTGCCCGGACTCCTCGGCGAACGCCGTCGGCAGGGCGACGGTGTCGCCGGTCAGCTCCGCCAGGCTGCCGCTGGAGGCGCGATACGCGGTCGTCCGGTCCAGGCCGGCGGGGGTGACGCCCTGGAGGGGCACCTCCGTGGGCTCCGGCTCGTCGGGCTCGTCGTCCGCGTCCTCGCTGCCGGGCGTCGGCTTCTCGGGCGTGGGCGGGTCGATGTAGCCGATGGTGGAGACCTGGGCCGACGCGGCTTCGACGCCGGGCTGGCGGGCCACGGTCTCGACCAGGTCCAGCGGCAGGCCGCCGCTGACGGAGGTGACGACCAGGTCGGCCCGCAGGTTCTCACGGAACGCCCGCTCCGCGCCGCTGGACTGGGTGGTCTGGAGGTAGATCAGCGCCAGGGCCAGGCCGCTGGCGAGCATGACGGGCATCACCGCGCCCGCGAACCGGCTCGTACGGGCCTTGGCGTTGAGCGAGGCGAGCGAGCCGGCGAGGCCCGTGAAGGCGCGCAGCGGCCCGCGCAGCACCGCGGTGATCATCTTGGCGAGGCCCGGACCGAGCAGGCCGAAACCGGCCGTCCACAGCATCGCCGCCGGGGTCGCCGTGCTGCCCGCCGACGGGCCGGCGATGTTCGCGGTGACCAGGGCGAGCGCGGTGCCGCCACCGAGGAAGAGCAGCGCGAAGACCAGCCGGGACTTGCTGAACCAGCGTTGCTGGAGCGAGGCTTCGGCCAGCGCCTCGGTCGGCCGGGTACGGGTCGCGGCCCGTGCGCCGAGGAACGCCGCGCCGAGCGCCGTGAGCAGCGCGGTGGCGACACCGACGGCCATCGGGACGAAGCCCGCGCGGAAGGCGATCGTCTCGGGGACGACCCCCGCACCGGCGAAGGCGTCCAGCAGCCACCGGCCGATCATCGGGCCGGGGAAGCATGCGAGCGCGGTGGCGAACACGGCGATGAACAGCGTCTCGCCCAGCACCATCCGCCGCAGCTGGGCCGGGGTGGCGCCGATCGCCCGCAGCAGCGCGGACTCCCGCTGCCGCTGGTTCAGCGACAGGCCGACCGTGCTGGAGACGACGAAGACGGTGACCGCGGCGGACAGACCGCCGAACACGGAGGCCAGGGTGACGAGTTTGCTGCCCTCGGCGATGACGTCGGGGTTCTCCGCCCAGCCGCGCTCGTCCCCGGACAGCACCTGCGCCGGCGCGTCGCCCACCACCTTCTCGACGGCCTGCTCGACCGGTCCGAGGGCCGTGCCCGGCGCGGTGAACACGCCGATGGAATCCGCCCGGCCGGGCCGGCCGGTGGCCTCGGCCGCCTCGGTGTCGGTCAGGAAGACCGTCGCCGGGTCGCCGGAGCCGGGGCCGGAGACCAGCGCGGTGACGCGGTGGTCGCCGGCCGTGCCGCGCAGCGCCAGGCGCAGTTCCTGGCCGACGCGTACGCCGTTCTCTCCGGCGAACCGCGCGTCCAGGGCGATCTCGCCCGCCGCCGACGGCGCCTCGCCCTGCTCGATCCGGTACGGCGCCAGCTTGGCGGACGACCAGCCGTGGCCGGTCAGTTGGGCGCCGGCCTGCTCGTCGCCCAGCACGGCGGCCGGGAACGAGACGTCCGCGACGGCGTCGCTCACGCCTGGCACGGCCTTGATCCGCTCCACCAGCGCGGTGTCGACGCGGATGCGCTCGGGGAACATGTCGCGCCGGGTGCCGGGGTAGCGCTGGTCGCCGGTGACGACGACCTGCGCGGCGGCGAGGCGCTCGGGCGGGGCGGCCCTGTGCAGGCCCGTCTCGAAGAGGCCACCGCATCCGACGACGATCGCGGCGCCGAAGAACAGCGCGATGAACGTCGCGATGAAGCCGCCCTTGTGGAACCGCAGGGTCTTGAGCGCGAGCCTGATCACCGCCGTGCCCCCCGGCCGTGGGAGGTGCCCGGAGCGGCGGTGGGCTCGTTGCCCCAGGCCCCGAGGTGGGTCATCCGTTCGGCGACCTGGTCGGCGGTCGGCTGGTCCAGGGAGCTGACGATCCGTCCGTCGGCCAGGAACAGGACGCGGTCCGCGTGCGCGGCGGCCATCGGGTCGTGGGTGACCATCACGATGGTCTGCCCGGACCACTGGACGGCCTCGCGCAGCAGCGTGAGCACCTCGCGCGCGGTGTACGTGTCCAGGGCGCCGGTCGGCTCGTCACCGAAGATGACGGCGGGCTTGGTGATCAGCGCCCGCGCGATGGCGACCCGCTGCTGCTGGCCGCCGGAGAGTTCACCGGGGCGGTTGCCCCGCCGGTCCGACAGGCCGACGCGGTCGATGACCTCGTCGACCTCGGCCCGCTTGGGCCGGCGGCCGGCGAGGCGCAGGGGCAGGGTGACGTTGTCGACGACGCTCAGCGCGGGGAGCAGGTTGAAGGCCTGGAAGATGAAGCCGATGCGCTCCCGGCGGAGCTTGGTCAGTTCCTTCTCGCCCAGCGGGGCGAGGTCCACGCCGTCGAGCAGGACGGTCCCCGACGTGGGCCGGTCGAGCCCGGCCGCGCAGTGCAGGAACGTGCTCTTGCCGGAACCGGAGGGGCCCATGACCGCTGTGAAGCTGCCGCGCGGTAAGCCGATGGTCACGCCGTCGAGGGCGGCCACCTGGTTCTTCGAGCCGCCGTAGACCTTGCGTACGGAGTCGAGCTTGACGACCTCGTAGCCGCCGTGTCCTTCGTGACCGTGCGGGCTCGGTGTCCCGTTCATGTGCGGTGTCCTCCGTGTGCGGTGGGCCCGGCGGCCGGGCGTGAGGGGGTGAGGGAGAGCGGGCCGGGCGCGGCGAGCACGTGTTTGGCCTCGGCGAGCGGGTCCGGCGGGGGGCGGAGCAGGGCGTGGGCGACGGTCAGGTGGAGCCGGGCGGCCGCCACCACGGCGTACGAGGCGTACATGGCCAGGGCGAGGAAGACGGCCGAGGCGATCAGCGCGGCCGGCCAGGTGTCGATCCAGATCCCGGGGCCCGTGCCGTCCGACCGGCCGAGCCGCACCCCGTCCGCGAAACTCCCGTCCGCCTGCCGGGACTCGACCGCCCAGAACCACAGGGGCAGCGAGACCCCGGTGAGCAGGGGCAGCCAGAGTGCCAGCGTGAGCGCGTCGAGGAGCAGCAGGAACGGGTGGAGCAGGATCAGGTAGCAGCAGTCGCGGTAGAAGACGGGATCGGTGCAGCGGGCCTTCAGGTGTCCGACGAGCCCCGGTTCCGTGACCTCCTGATAGGCGTACGGGATCGGCGCGTCGACCAGTACGGCCCGGCCGCGTTCGACCTGGGCGCAGCACCGGACCACCCACACCGAACCGATGGTGAGCGCCACCGTCACGGTGAGCTGGCTGAAGACGATGCCCACGAGGACGGCGGCGGTCGCCACCGCGAAGAACACGCTGCCGGCCATGACGTACCCGGCGAGGTACCCGGTCGCCCGCCACGGGGCGGCGGACACCAGCATGCGCACCGGGTTCCCCTGCCGGGGCATCCGGCGCGCGGGCAGCAGCGAGGCCCTGAAGGCCGCCACGAGGGAAGGCCGCGAGCGCGTGGACGCGGCCCCGCCCTTGTGCCGGGCCGGGTGCGGGGCGGAGCCCCCGGGCGGGTTCCCGGTCGCCGACGAGGCGGACGGGCCGCCCGAGGCGGGCTCGTGGAGCGTTCCCGGCACGGGCCCGAACGGGTCGCCGGAGACCGG
Organism: Streptomyces adelaidensis; assembly: GCF_016598475.1. Taxonomy (GTDB): domain Bacteria; phylum Actinomycetota; class Actinomycetes; order Streptomycetales; family Streptomycetaceae; genus Streptomyces; species Streptomyces adelaidensis. The sequence goes on along the minus strand of NZ_JAEMUX010000003.1, from coordinate 186,013 downwards.
GGCCCCCGGTGCTGCACCGGGCGGGTTGCCGGGCGCGGCTTCGAACGGCGCCCCCGGCGCGACGTCGAACGGGGTGCCGGGCGCGGCTTCGGGCCGGGCTTTCGGCGTGGTGCCGGGCAGGGGGCTGGGCGAGGTTGCGGGGGTGGCGCAGGGCGGCGGTGGTTCGGGCGGTGTCATCCCACACTCCGGAGCAGGGTCTCGATCGACTTGAGGCGGTCGTCGAGGGCGCCCAACTGCCGGCGGAGGGCCTCGTGTCCGGCGCTCGCGTCCTCGGCGAGCCTGCGATAGGAGGCCATGGCGACGGCGTCGGCGCGGTGCCGCTGGAGCCGGAAGTAGGCGAGGACACCGAGGGTGCTGCCACCGGCGATGATCAGGATGATGGCGATCGTGATGACGGCGCCGGTCATGTGGGGATTCCCTTCACGTCACTGACTGTGCCTTTCGCGTCCGCCGCCACGGCCGCGGCTATCGTCTCGGCGTTCACATGCAGGTCGAACGGCGCCAGTTCGAAGTACTTCAGCGCCTTGCCGCTCTTCGACAACTCCAGGCTGCCGACCACCAGACCGGCCTTCTCCAGCCGCTCCAGGTGCATGTACAGCAGCGGTCGCGACATCCCCAGGCGGCGGGCCAGCTCGCTGACGTACATCCGCCCCCCGACGATCTCCGCGATGACCCGGAGGCGCTGTGCGTGGCCCACGGCGGCGAGCACGGCCAGCAGCTCCTCGCTCGTCATGGTCCACGCCCTCTCACTCCAGGAAGCATGTAAGTCGAGACTTACATATGACGTTGAGGGCTGTCAAACGTCATGCGGGACCTTCTCCTGTCCGGGCAGTGCGAAGGCCCGGCCCCCGAGGGGGGACCGGGCCTGGCGTACGACGGGTCGTCACATGGCGGACCAGGAGCGGAACTGCCGCAGCCCGTAGAGGAGTGGAGGACGGGAGTGCCGTTCGACGATGTGGCGCGCGGCGCCGAACACGGTGACGTGGCTGCCGATCTTCTGGGTCAGGACGACATCGCAGTCCGCGACGGTGTGCGCGTCCCTGGACAGATGGGGGCCCGCCATGTCCGGCGTCTGCTCCCACGGGAGGAGGTCGAAGCGGCGCGGGTTGCCCGAGGCGAAGAGCTCGGCGGCCTCCCGCGCGCCCTCGTGCAGCAGGTTGACCGCGAACACGCCGCTCTTCACGATCGCCTCCAGCGTCGGACTGCCGTCGCGGAGGCAGACCAGCAGTGTGGGCGGATCGAGCGACACGCTGCACGCCGCGGAGCACGTCATCCCGCGCGGCGCGCCCTCGTGGTCGGTGGTGGTCACCACGCAGACACCGGTGGGGAATCCGCTCATCATGGCGCGGAAGCCGTCGGGGGTGGCCCGAGCGGGCACCGGCGGGGCGGCCGGGGGCGGGGTCCGTATCGCGGGGTCGGTCATCGCGTACCGCCTTCTGTCTCTACGGGAAGCTTGTCGCGGTCGGAACGGTGCTGGGGGATACGCCCCGGGAGGCGCACGGTGAGGCGCTCCGTGCGGCGCCGGGCGCGGCGTTCGTCGCGGCGGTCGAGCGCGTTCAGCAGCGGGCCGGTCATGGCGGTCGTCACCAGGGCCATCACCACCAGCGCCAGCACCAGCGGCGCCGACAGGACGCCCGCGCTCAACCCGGCCTGTAGCACGATGAGTTCGGTCAGACCCCGGGTGTTCACCAGCACGCCGATCCGGCACGCGGTGGAGCGCGGCAGGCCGCCGAGGCGGGCACCGGCGTAACCGCCGAGCACCTTTCCGGCACAGCCGAGCACCACGGCCACCGCGATCAGCGACCAGGAGGCGGCCGCGAACGCCCTGGTCAGCACGGTGATGCCGGTGACCACGAAGAACGCGGGCGCCAGGGCGCGGCCCACCCGGGACACCGTGGAGACCGCGCCGGCCCAGGGGGCCCGCTCGTCACCGGGCACGGCCAGCCCGACCAGGGCCGCACCGAGGATGGCGGTCATGCCCAGGTGCTCCATGACCAGCGCCACGCCCAGCGCCGAGGCGCCGAGCGCGACCGCCGTGGTTCTCGGCAGCCGTACGCAGATGCCGCGGGCCGCGCGCGTGCGCAGCCCGTACCGGACCGCCAGCGCGCACACCGCGCCGAACAGCAGCGCCCGCGCGGAGTGCAGCGACCCCGTCAGGTCGCCCGCGCCGAGGCTGATCGCGACCGTGAGCAGCAGCCACCCGACCGCGTCGATGGCGATGGCCGACGCCAGCGCGAGCCGGCCCGCCGGCGACTCGCCCATGCCCCGGTCGGCGAGGATCCGCGACATCACCGGCACCGCGGTGATCGACATGGCCACGGCGACCATCAGGACGAAGGCGGGCAGCGGTGCGGTGCCCCTGACCGCCGCGCCGCCGGTGAGGCTCACCCAGCCGGTCAGCAGCAGCCCGGTGAGCAGGGGCGGCACCAGAGACCCGGCGACCACCCAGCCCATGGTGCGGTGCGGCGGCCGGTCGGGACCGATCCGCAGCTTGTGGGCGAGGCCGACCAGGAACAGCACCAGGCCGGCCTGGCCGAAGAGGGTGAGGATGTCGAACACGGGGCCCGGCAGCACCGCGTCGAGGAAGGCCGTGCCGAACAGGGCGATCACAGCGGGCCCGGCCAGCAGGCCCACCGTGATCTCCCCTATGACCTCCGGCTGACGCAGCCTCCGGGCGGCCGACCTCCCCGCCGCGGCGAACAGCAGCACGACGGCGAGCGCCGCCACCGCGTGCGTGGTCCGCAGCAGGAGGTCCAAGACGTCCATGGCGTGGGGGTCCTTCCCGATCGGCTCGGTGCGCGCGGGTCAGCTCAGCTGCGTGAAGTAGTCGTAGGCCTTCGGCAGCGCCTCGGTCAGCCGCTGCGTCTTCTCCCGGATCTGCTCGAACTCCCGCTGTGCGGCGCCGCCGTCGGCCAGGGCCAGCGCGGGCGACGGCTTGAGGTCGATGCCGCCCATTCCGAGGAGGATGCACATGTACGAGTACGGCGGCAGTCCGTGGTAGTACGGGTAGACCGTCTCCGAGTCGGGGAGCTGCACCTTCCACTTCTCGATGCGCTCGGCGAGGGAGTCGGGGATCTGCCGGGTCTTGGTGTCGCGCCAGTACTGCGTGTCGTTCCGCTTGGCCGCCACGTAGTGCAGCACCAGGAACTCCCGTACGCCGTCCATGACATGGGAAATGGTGTTGTTGTACAGATCGCGGTGCATGGAGTTCCAGTCCGCGCCCGGGAAGTTCTTCACCAGCTGCTCGATGGCGTGGTGGATGAAGAAGATACCGGTGGATTCCAGCGGCTCGACGAATCCACTGGACAGGCCGATGGCCACACAGTTCTTGACCCAGGAATTCCGGCTGCGGCCGATGCGCATACGGATGTGATTGGCCTCGACATCATCGGCGGCCGGGCCGACGAATTCCCGCAGGGTGCGCTCCGCCTCTTCCGGGGAGAGGTAATCCTTGGCGTACACGTAACCGGTGCCGACGCGGCCCGTCAGCGGAATCGTCCAGATCCAGCCGGCGTCCTGGGCGGTCGACGTCGTGCAGGGCAGAATGCCGCGGCGCTCCATGTCCATCGGCACCTGGAGAGCGATCGCGCTGTCATTGGGGAGGGTGTCCTGGTAAGAGATGAAGGGCTCCTCCAGGGCCTGGTTCAGCAGCAGCCCGCGGAATCCGGTGCAGTCGATGAACAGGTCGCCGGTGAGGTCGCCGTGCTCGGCGGTGCGCACCTCGGTGATCCAGCCCCGGTCGTCCAGGGAGACCTCCCGGACGTCGTCCACGATGTGCTTGACGCCGCGCTCCACCGAATACGCCGTCAGGTACTTGGCGAGCAGCGCGGCCTCGAACTGGTAGGCGTACGGGAACTGCGTCTTACCCTGGTGCTCGGACATCGTCAGGCCCTGCATCTCGTCCACGCCCTCGTCGAAGGGCTGGTCGATGAGCCTGCCGTCCCGGTGGCGCGGGCTGAGACCGGCGTCGATGACGGACGCCATCACGAAGCAGTCCTTGTCGAACCGGTCCGTCGGGCCCTGCTTGAGCCACCAGTCGGTGAGCGGGAAGCCGTTGACCGACCGCATCTGCTCGAAGGGGTGGTAGAAGTAGTGCCCCTTCTCGCGCCAGTTCTCGAACCGGACGGCGAGCTTGTACGTGGCGTTGCAGGCCGGCATCCAGTCCTTCTCCTTGAGCCCCAGGAACTCGAAGAAGTGGCGGATGTCGCTGAACGTGGCCTCGCCGACGCCGACGGTGCCGACGTTCCCCGATTCCACGAGGGTGATGTTTATTCGGTCACCGAACGCGGCCTTGAGATAGGAGGCCGTCATCCAGCCCGCCGTTCCGCCGCCCACGATCACTACGTTGTTGAGCACTGGTTACTCCCGTCGGTAGCTCCACGATTTCCGGTTCCGGAAGGCCGGATTGCCGGTCGCAGATGGCACCGGCCCGACCGTGCGGTTCTCGGGGTGGCGCCACCGAGGAAGAACCCTAGGCAGACGGGGAAGTGCGGGACAGATCATTAAGTGTTGGGCGAAAATCGCAGGCCATCACGGCGGTTGACGCGATGTCAGCAGTATGTCAGCGGGAAGCAGCAACATTGCCGCGCCAATGGTGGCGGGCGTCGGCCGAGTGTCGTTCCGCCCGGGGGTGGCAACGGGTCGCCCGCCTACTGCAATGGAGTTTGCATGACACAGCAAGTCCATGTCCCGCCGTTCGCCGTGATTCCCGGCGCCCAGGTGGACCGTGTGCTGTCCGGCAACGAGAAGGGCACCGTCGACCTGGTGGAAGCGGCGTACCGGGTGCACGGTGAGGGCGACACGGTCAACCCGCCCTCGTACTTCCTGCGCTTCCCCGACCGCCCCTCCGCACGCATCATCGCCCTGCCCGCGTCGATCGGCGGCGGTACGCGGGTCGAGGGGCTGAAGTGGATATCCAGCTTCCCGCAGAACGTGGGCCGGGGCGTCCCCCGGGCCTCCGCGGTGCTGGTGCTCAACGACTACGACACGGGCTACCCGTTCGCCTGCCTGGAGAGCTCCATCATCAGCGCGGCGCGCACCGCCGCCTCGGCGGCGCTGGCGGCCGACCGGCTCTCCCGCGACCGCACCCGGCCGGCCCGGGTGGGCTTCATCGGGACCGGGCTCATCGCCCGCCACATCCACACGTATCTGACCCGGACCGGCTGGGACTTCGACGAGGTGGGCGTGCACGACCTGTCCGCCGAGCACGCCGCCGGCTTCCGCTCGTACCTGGAGGGCAGCGGCGCCGGCGGTCGGATCACCGTGCACGAGCGCGCCGAGGATCTGGTGCGCTCCAGCGACCTGGTGGTGTTCGCGACCGTCGCCGCGGCTCCGCACGTCACCGACCCGGACTGGTTCGCGCACAACCCGCTGGTCCTCAATGTCTCGCTGCGCGACCTCGCGCCCGAGGTGCTGCTCGCCTCGGCGAACGTGGTCGACGACATCGAGCACTGCCTGAAGGCCGACACCTCCCCGCACCTGACCGAAAGGCTCACCGGCAACCGGGACTTCATCGACGGGACGCTGTACGACGTGCTGACCGGACGGGTCCGGATGCCCGCCGACCGGCCCGTGGTCTTCTCCCCGTTCGGGCTCGGCGTCCTCGACCTCGCGGTCGGAAAGCACGTGTACGACATGGTGCGCGCCGGCGGGGACCTGCATGTCGTCGACGGCTTCTTCCACGAGACCGACCGCTACGGGCGCGCCGGCGAGGCCGGCGGCCGTACCTGAGACGGGGTGGTCGCAGTGCCCGTGATCTCCGCGCCGGACGCCTTCCATGTGGACGATCTCTATGTGGACCTCCGGCCGGCCCTCGACACGTCGCTCTACCTGAAGTGCGAGGGCTTCAACTTTGCCGGGTCCATCAAGCTGAAAGCGGCGGCGTCGATGATCGCCGACGCCGAGAGAAGAGGGGCGCTCACCGGCGACTCGGTCATCGTGGAGTCCTCGTCGGGAAACCTCGGTGTCGCACTGAGCATGATCGCGGCCGACAAGGGCTACCGCTTCCTGTGCGTCACGGACACCCGCTGCAACCTGGTCACCCGGCGGCTGATGGAGGCGATGGGCGCCCAGGTGCACATCATCACCGAGCCTCATCCGGAGACCGGGTTCCTGGGCGCCAGACTCGACCACGTACGCCAGCTCTGCGCGTCCGACGACCGTCACCTGTGGCTGAACCAGCACGCCAATCCGTACAACTGGCTGGCCCACTACCGGACGACGGCCCCCTCCATCGCGACGCACTTCCCCGAGCTCGACGTCCTGTTCGTCGGCGCCGGCACGACGGGCACGCTGATGGGGTGCGCGCGCTACTTCAAGGAGTCCGGCCGACCGGTGACGGTGGTGGCCGTCGACTCGGTGGGCTCCGTCACCTTCGGCGGGCCGGCGGGGCCGCGGATGATCCCGGGCCTCGGTGCCGCTGTACGGCCGCAACTGCTCGACGAGTCGTTCGTGGACGACGTGGTGCACGTACCGGAGGTGGAGGCGATCCGGGTCGCTCACCGGCTGGCGACGGCCGGTTTCCTGTTCGGCGGCTCCACGGGGACGGTCGTGGCGGGGGCCTCGGGCTGGCTGGCCGAGCACCGTCCGGACGGGCGGGCCACGGCGGTGGCGATCTCGCCGGACCTGGGGGAGCGGTATCTGGACTCGGTGTACCAGACCAACTGGGTCAGTGACATCTACGGCGCCCACGCGCTGGACCGGGACGCGATCCGGTCCCGCTGAGAACCGCCTTTCGCAGGTCAGCACGGCTTCCGTCTCCCACCGGAGACGGGAGCCGTGTCGTCGTGCCCGCCGCCGGGCGACCGGCGCCCGGCCGTCGGATCCGCGCCGGGCCGGCACCGATCCGGCCAACCGTCCGGGCTTACGGTTGACGCATCTCTCCATCACCTGTCATCGTCGACTTACACCCGTTGGGCGGTCATGACGCGACAGGAGCTGGGACAGTGAAGAAGCAGCCGATCACCGTGAGGGTGGCCAGCTGGAGCGCCTTACATCCCGGGCGTGCGATCGCCACATGGTTCGCGTTCGTGGCCCTGTGCCTCGCCGTGGGCATCGCGGTCGGCACCAACAGCGCGGTCGCCAAGGACTACCAGGTGGGCGAGTCCGGCCGCGCCGAGGCCATCGCGACCGAGGCGGGCCTGGAGCGCAAGCCGAGCGAGCAGATCATGTTCAGCGCCAAGTCCGGCGAGCTCGACGAGGCGAAGGCCCGCGAGGCGGCCCAGGACCTCACCGGCCGGATGGAGGAGCTGCCCGAGGTCCTCGAGGTCGAGGAACCGGTCCTCTCCGAGAACGGCCGGATGCTCATGGTCGAAGTGACCATGAAGGGCGTCAAGCGCGAGGCGATGGAGCACGTCGACCCGCTGCAGGAACAGACGGCCGCCGTGCAGAAGGCCAACCCCGACCTGGTCGTCGAGGAGACCGGCGACGCCTCGGTCAGCAAGGGCCTCAACAAGCAGCGCAGCGACGACCTCGCCAAGACCGAGATGATCACCTTCCCGGTCACCCTGGTCACCCTGCTGATCGTGTTCGGCTCGCTCGTGATGGTCGGCGTCCCGCTGCTGCTGGCGCTCTCCTCGATCGCCGCCGCGGTCGGCCTGTCCATGGTCGTCTCGCACCTGATCCCCGACGCCGGCGTCGGCATGAACGTCATCCTGCTCATCGGCATGGCGGTCGGCGTCGACTACACGCTCTTCTACCTCAAGCGGGAACGCGAGGAACGGGACAAGGCGGCGGGCAGCCTCAGCCCCGAGGCGCTGGTCGGCATCGCCGCGGCGACCGCCGGACGCGCCATCATCGTCTCCGGCCTCGCGGTGATCATCTCCAGTGCCACCCTGTTCCTGGCCACCGACATCATTTTCTCCTCGCTGGGCACCGCCACCATCCTCGTCGTCTTCGTCGCCATGGTGAGCTCGGTGACCGTCCTGCCCGGCCTGCTGGTCAAGATCGGCCGGCGCACCGACCGCCGCGCCGCCCGCGCCGCTGCGCGCGGCAAGCGGCTGCGCCAGCGTCACCCGGAGCGCACCGGCCGGGTGTTCACCGCCCTGCTGAACCCGGCACGCAAGCGCCCGGTGGCCACCCTGATCGTGTCCACGCTGGTCATGCTGGGCCTGGCGCTCCCCACGCTCGGCATGGAGCTGCGCGTACTGAACAAGGACACGCACTCCCGGGCGATCCCCGAGATGCAGACCTACGACAAGCTCAACGACGCCTTCCCGGACCGCCGTTCCGAGCACTGGGTCGTCGTCCGCGCCGACGGTGACCGGCAGGGCGAGGTCGCCACGGCCCTGGACGCACTCGCCCAGCGGGCCGAGAGCGACCCGATGTTCTCCAAGAACGCGCCGGCCGTGCGGACGTCGAAGGACGGGCGGGTCAGCGTGATGACCCTGGCCGTGCCGCACCGGCTCAGCTCACCCGAGGCGACCGGTTCCCTGGAGCACCTGCGCCAGGACTACCTGCCGACCACGCTCGGCAAGGTGCAGGGCGCCGAGTACGGCGTGGACGGACCCGTCGCGGTCGACGTCGACTACCTCGCGCACCAGAGCGACAAGCTGCCGATCGTCGTCGGGTTCCTGCTGCTGCTGACCTTCCTGATGACCGTGCTGGTCTTCGGCTCGGTGGTCATCGGCCTGGTGGGCGTCCTGCTCAACCTGCTGTCCGTCGGCGCGGCCTTCGGCCTGGTGGTCGTCTTCTTCCAGTGGGGCCTGGCCTCGACCGTGTTCGGGTTCGACGAGAGCGCCACGAACGCCATCGGCTCGCGGGTGCCCCTGTTCCTCTTCGTGATCCTCTTCGGCCTGTCGATGGACTACCAGGTCTTCGTCGTCAGCCGCATCAAGGAGGCGGCGATGAACGGGGTGCCCACCCGTCAGGCGGTCCTCGAGGGCGTCGAGAAGTCGGCCAAGGTCGTGACCAGCGCGGCCGTCGTCATGGTCACCGTGTTCGGCAGCTTCATGTTCCTGCACCTGGCCGAGATGAAGCAGATCGGCTTCAGCCTCGCGGTCGCCGTCCTGCTGGACGCCTTCATCATCCGGGTCATGATCCTGCCCTCGGCCCTGATCCTGCTGGGTGACGCCAGCTGGTGGCCCTCGAAGAAGATGCGGCGCGCGCAGACCGCCGCCGCGTCCGGAACCAGTGGTGGTCAGCCGGCCACCACGACCGCCCCGGCGGCTCGCCTCCGCTAGCCGCCGGCCCATGGACGGGCGCCGGACCGGATCCCCCGCCGGTTCGGTGCCCGTTCCCCTCGGCCCCATACCATTTCGGTGCGCGAACGCCACCGAGATGGTATTTCCTCCGGTCGAGTGATCCGGGGCAGAATTTCCAGCGGTTGCCGATAGCTATGGGGGTTTCAGGCTGTGGAGATCAACCTGCTGGGATCGCTTTACCTGACGCAAGGCCGCGAGCGGTACACCATGGCGTCGAAGCGGGCGAGCGTCGTATTGACGCTGCTGGCGCTCTCGCCCGGGACGCCGGTTCTCTTCGACCAGATCGTGGACGAGTTGTGGGCGGACCGGTCGATGACCAACGCGCGCAACGCACTCCAGGCCAACGTCGGTCGGCTGCGTAAATTCCTGAAGATGGTGACGGGCCTGGACGGCGACTCGCTCGTCCGAACTGTGGGCAACGGTTACGTACTCGATGTTTCGGCCAATGTTGTGGACACGTACCGGTTTGTCGAGTTGGCCGACACGGGCGCCGCGCTTGTCCGGCGAAACCCGGTCGAAGCCATCGCGAAGCTCGAATCGGCGCTCGCGCTCTGGCGCGGGCCGGCGCTCCTCGACACGAGCGACGGTCTGCGGTGCCGTGTCCAGGCGGCATACCTGGAGGAGCGCCGGATCACCGCGTACGAGGACCTGACGGCGGCCAGACTGCGGGTCGACGCGGAACGCGTCCCCTTGGCCGAGTTGCGACAGCTGGCCATTGAACACCTGGGTCGCGAGCGGCTCAGCGAACTGCTCATGCTCGCGCTCTACCGTGACGGCCGGCAAGCGGAGGCCCTGGAGGTCTTCCACGGCGCGCGCCGCAGGCTGGCCGACGACCTCGGTCTCGAACCGGGGCGCGGACTGCACCGGGCGTACCAGGCGATCCTGACCCAGGACGATGTCCTCGGGGAGCCGCGTCAGGTCCTGCTCCACGCGGGACACAGATAGGGCGATCCCCGCTCAACGGCTTGTTCCGTCCGATCCCTGTTCACGTGACAGCATTCGGGGCAAGCTTTGTGAAGTCTCCGTGGCGAGATGTGCGGTGGACGTCGTGGGGGCGTCCTGTTAGCGTGTGAATCACCTCGGCATTTTCATGCCGGGATATCGCACGTTGAGCAATCAGGTGCCACGGGGGTTTTGTGAATATAGAGTTGCGCCATGCCAGAATAGTGACCGTCATAGACCAGGCCGGGAGCATATCGAAGGCGGCGTCCGAGTTAAGTGTTCCGCAACCCAGCCTTACCGCACAGTTAAGACGAATTGAAAATGCGGTGGGCGGCAGGCTCTTCGTCCGATCCTCCTCCGGTGTCGTTCCCACCTCGCTGGGTGAACGCCTGATCCCCATGCTCACCGAACTCGTCCAGCGTGCCGACCTGGTCATTGTCGAGGCGGCGGCCCATGCCTCCAAAGTGTTCCGGTTCGGGAACTCGGAATGGACGCCACCGTCCCTGCACAGTGCTCTCCAGTCCTCGCTGCCCTTCACCGAGGTGCAGACCGAGACGCTCAGCCCCGCCGCCGCCGTGGACGCGGTGCGCCGCGGCTGGCTCAGCGCGGCGCTGGTGCCGTGCATATCGCTCGTCGAGCCGGGCGGCGGGGCCGAACTGGGCCTCGACACCGCCGTCATCGTGCGTGAACCGGTCTGGCTCGCCGTGCCCCAGGGTCATCCGCTGTCCGACGAGCCGGCCCTGGAGACCCGCCACCTCGCCTCCCTCAACTGGGTCTGCTACGCCCGCGACCACTGGTTCCACCCCATCGAGAAGCAGCTGTTCACCAGGTTCCCGCGCACGGAACCCGAGGTGCTGCACTACGTGGACGGCCACCACGAGGCGATGAGCTGGGTACGGGACGCCAATGCGGCCGCCCTGACCACCCCCACCGGCGCCACCAGCGACGTGTCCCTGGTGCCGATCTCCGGCACGGAGAGCACCGAGATGGTGATGGTCTGGCGCAGCGGCTCCGTCGGCCGCGCCACCCTGGCCAGACTCGTGAAGACGGTCCGCGGCCACTACTGCGCGTACGCCCGGACGATCCCGCGCTACTGGGCCTGGATGAAGGAGCACCCCGCCGACTTCCCCGAGTTGCTCTGCTACCTCAAAACCGCTTGAGGGCTGTCAGTCGGTCATCAGCCCGCTGTCAGGGGGGTTCGCCAGCATCGTCGGCATGACGACAGCGAACCGCGTGGACGCCGACGGCCGTGCCACGATCAAGGAAATCATCTGCGACATCCTCGAGATCGACGCGGACGAGATGACCGACACCAGCCGCTTCAAGGAGGACCACGAAGCGGACTCGATGGGCGCCATCGAGATCCTCTCCCAGCTCGAGCGCGCCTTCGGGATCGACATCGACCAGGCCGAACTGGCCCGGATGGTCAACCTCGAAGGCGTCGTCACCGTCGTCGGTGAAGCCGTGGCGGCCAAAGCGGCCTCCCACTAGGCATCGGCACCGGACGACGGGAGCGCAAGGTGTACGACAACGATCAGCGGCCGCCGCGCCGAGTGGTGATCACCGGGCTCGGCACGGTCAGCAGCATCGGGCTCGGCGTCACGGCCTTCCTGGACGGACTGCGGTCCGGACGCAGCGGGGTCAAGCCGATCACCGCCTTCGACACGACGGGTTTCGCGCACGCCAACGGGTGCGAGGTGGACGACTTCGACCCGGCCGACTGGATCCGGCGGGTCGACCCCGAGGAGCTGGGGCGGGCCACCCAGTTCTCGGTCGCCGCCGCGCACCTGGCGGTGGCGGACGCGGGCCTGTCCCTGGAGGAACTCAGGGAGCGCCGGGCGCTGGTCTCCGTCGGCACCACCGACGCGGAGTCCCGCGACCTGGACGCCCTCGTGGACATACAGCTCAAGGACGGACCCGAGCACCTGCCGCCCGGCGTGGTGCGCCGGGCGCAGGCGGGCCGGCTGTCCACCGGCATCGTGCGGGAGCTGGGCCTCACCGACGTCGAGGCCCTCACCATCCCCACCGCCTGCGCGGCCGGCAACTACGCCATCGGCAGCGGATTCGACGCCATCCGCGGCGGCGAGGTGGAGGTCGCGCTGTGCGGCGGCGCCGACGCGGTGTGCCGCAAGACGTTCGCCGGGTTCTACCGGCTCGGCACCATCGCGCCCGAGGTGTGCCAGCCGTTCGACAAGGACCGCAAGGGCATCCTCACCGGTGAGGGCGCCGGCATCCTGCTGATGGAGAGCCTCGAATCGGCGCGGGCGCGCGGCGCCCGGATCTATGCCGAGGTGCTCGGGTACGGGCTCAACTGCGACGCCCACCACCCGGTCGCACCCGACCGGGGCAGCCTCGCCCGGTGCATGGAGGTCGCGCACCGCAACGCCGGGGTGAAGCCCGAGGACATCGACTTCATCTCGGCGCACGGCACCGGCACCCGGGCCAACGACGTGACGGAGGCCGGGGCCATCCGGCAGGTCTTCGCCACGCCCCCGCCGACGATCTCCATCAAGTCCATGATCGGCCACTCCATGGGCGCGGCCAGTGCCCTCGCCTCGGCCGCCTGCGCACTGGCCATCACCGAGGGCTTCATCCCGCCCACCATCAACCACCGGGAGACCGACCCGGAGTGCGGCCTGGACTGCGTACCGAACAAGGCGCGGCCCGCCGAACTGAACGTCGTCCAGAACAACGCGCTCGCGTTCGCGGGCAACAACGCCGTGCTGATCCTCGGCCGCTACCGGGAGGCGGAGTGATGTCCCCACTGGTCCTCTCCGCCTGGTCGGCGGTCTCTGCGTACGGGGTCGGCAGCGCGCCCTTCAGCGAAGGGATCAACGCCGGGCGCAGCGCCGTCGGGACGCTGGACCGCACCGTGTACCCCGGCCCCTTCGAGCGTGGCGGTCTTGTCCCGGACTTCACCGCCGCCGAGTACGTCGGCAGGAAGGGCACCCGGACGATGGACCGGGTGACCGCCATCGCCGTCACCGCGGTCGGCCGGCTGCTGGCGTCCTGCGACGCCGAACCGGCCCGGCGGCCCGAGCAGACCGCTCTCGTCCTGGGCACCGGCTCCGGCAGCGTCCAGAGCATCATGGACTTCACCCGCGACTCCCTCGCCGGCGAGCGGCCGTACCACGTCGACCCGGCCCGCTTCCCGAACACCGTGATGAACCGGGCGGCCGGGCAGAGCGCCATCTGGCACGGCATCAAGGGGCCGAACACCACGGTCGCGGGCGGCTGGCTCACCGGGCTGCTCGCCCTGAGCTACGCGGTGCGGCTGCACCGTGGCGGGCACTGTGCCCGGGTGCTGTGCGGCGCCGCCGAGGAGTACTCCACCCAGCGGGCCTGGCTCGAATGGCACGGCCGCACCGCCGAGGAGCGCTCGGCACCGCTCGGCGAGGGCAGCGCGGTGTTCCTCCTGGAGATGCCCGAGGACGCGGCGGCCGCCGGACGGGCACCGCTGGCCCGCATCCGGACGACCTGCTTCCGGGCCTTCGGGGAGCAGGGCGAGGCCCGCGCGGCCCTCGCCGCCTGCGTACGCGACGCCCTGGAGACGACCGGCGTGGCCGCTGGGGACGTCCGCCTGGTGGCCCCGCTCGGGGCCGGCGGCGAACTGGCCGCCCTGGAGGAGGCCGGCGTCACCGACGCGCTCGGCGCGACGGACCCCCGCTGGATCCGCTGCCGCCCCCTGCTCGGCGACACCTCCGCCGCCTCCACCAGTCTGCAACTCGCCGCCGTCCTCGCCGCCGCCGGCGAGTCGGGCCTCGCCCCCGGCGAAGCCGCCCTGGTCACGGGCATCGAACGCGACGGCACCGTCGGCTGCGCCCTGCTCACGGGCGCGTAGCCCTGCCGGGCGGGCGAGGGCGGGTGCCGTCACGGGGCGTTGCCCCGGCGGCTAGGCCGGGCCACCGCCAGGCCCCCCGGCCGGCGCCGCGCCGGGGCGCTGCCCACCGCCATCGCTGGGGCCGGGCGGTGCGCCCGCGTCCGGCGCACGCCATACCCGGGCACGCGCGGCGCCTGGGTGCACGCCCCTCTCGGGGCGGCACCCCACAGCGGCCCCACGCGGGGCCCTGAGCGAGCCGGGCCCGGGGCCGCTGAGGCCCCACGCGGGGCCCGGCAGTCACAGTTCCCGGCAGTCACAGCCAACGAGGAGACATCAGCATGTCCGCAAACGACCGCCCCGTCGCCCTGGTGACCGGAGGCTCCCGGGGGATCGGCCGTCACGTGGTGACCCGGCTCGCCCGGGACGGGTACGACGTGGCGTTCTGCTACCAGTCGAACAAGGAGGCCGCCGAGGCCGTGGCCGAGGAGGCCGGCGCGGACGGGGCACGGGTGTACTCGGCGCAGGTCGACGTGGCCGGGCACGACGCCGTACGCGGCTTCGTACGCGACAGCGAGAAGGCGCTCGGCCCGCTGCGCACGGTCGTCTCCTGCGCCGGCATCGTCCGCGACAACCCGCTGGTGATGCTGTCCGAGGCCGACTGGGACGCGGTGCTGCGGGTCAACCTCGACGGCACGTACAACGTCTGCAAGGCAGCCGTCTTCGCCATGATGAAGCGCCGCACCGGATCGGTGATCACCCTGTCCTCCGTCGCCGGCGTGTACGGAAACGCCACGCAGACGAACTACTCGGCCACCAAGGCCGGGATCATCGGGTTCACCAGGGCGCTGGCCAAGGAGTCCGGCCGCTACGGCATCCGCGCCAACGCCGTCGCCCCCGGCTTCATCGAGACCGACATGCTCTCCGGCCTCGCCGACGACCACGTCGCCAAGATGACCGAACGCATCCCGCTCGGCCGGTTCGGCCGGCCCGAGGAGGTCGCCGATCTGGTCGCCTTCCTGGCCTCGGACCGCGCCTCCTACATCACCGGCCAGGTCCTCGGCGTCGACGGCGGCCTCGTCGTCTGAGCCACCACCCCACGGAGTAAAGAGGGACACCGCCATGCCCAGGAAGAACAAGACGCCACGGTTCTACTTCTCTCTCCGCAGCCCCTACTCCTGGCTCGCGTACCAGGAACTGACGACCCGCCACCCCGAGCTGGTCGACCACCTCCAATGGGTGCCGTTCTTCGAACCGGACCCCGAGAGCGCCGGCCTCCTCGCGGAGCAGGGCGGCACCTTCCCGTACTCCGAGATGTCCCGCGAGAAGAACCGGTACGTCCTCCAGGACGTCGGCCGGCTCACCAAGGCCCGCGGCATCACCGTGACCTGGCCCGTCGACCGCAAACCGGTGTGGGAGGTGCCCCACCTCGGCTACCTCGTCGCCACCCGCGAGGGCCGCGGCCACGACTACATCGCCGCCTGCTACCGGGCCCGCTTCGGCGAGGGCCGCGACATCTGCGACCGCGCCACCATCGCCTCCATCGGCGCCGAACTCGGCCTCGGCCAGCTGCGGCTCGCCGACGCGAGCGACGACCCCGAGCTGCGCGCCGAGGGCGTACGCGCCCTGCTCGACGTGTGCGAGGACGGCGTGTTCGGGGTGCCGTTCTTCGTACACGGCTTCACCCGCTTCTGGGGCCTCGACCGGTTCGACGCCTTCGTCGAGCACCTCCGTTCCAAGGCCCTGCCCGCCGCCTCCGTACCGGAACCGCTCGTCGGCGCGGTCGGCCTCGGCAGGTCGGCCGACGACGGCCACGCGGGCGGCTGCGGCTGACCAGCCGGACCGGTCTGCGCGTCAGCTCGCGGTCAGCCCGCTGTCAGCGCGCTCGTCGACGATCGACGGATGAACTCGATGACCTTCGCTAGGGGATTGGTATGACGACTCACCTCCATACGGCCGGCCTGCCGCTCACCGCCGGGCAGAAGGACATCTGGTTCGACGAGAAGCTGTCCGGCGGCGGCGCCACCTACAACACCGCCATCTACTGGGACATCCGCGGCCCCCTCGACCAGCGGCTCTTCCGCGCCGCGCTGGAACGGCTCGTGGCGGAGTCCGAGTGCCTGCGCCTCCGCTTCACCGAGGTGGACGGCGAGCCCCGGCAGTTCATCGAGGAGCTCACCGGACTGCCGCTGACCGTCACCGACGTCAGCGGCGCCGACGACCCCGTGGCGGCGGCCCGGGAGGCGATCCGCGCCGACCTCCGCGTACCGCTCGTGCCGACGGCCGACCCGTACGTGCCGCTGTTCCGGCTGAGCGTGTTCACCCTCGCCGAGGACCGCACGTTCTTCTGCCTCCTCAACCACCACCTCGTCTCCGACGGTTTCAGCTACGTCATCTACTGGCAGCGGCTGTCCGCCATCTACGAGGCGATGCTCGCCGGCACCTCCCTCGACGAGGGCCGCTTCCCGCCGCTGAGCACCCTGATCGACGCCGAGGCCGCCTACGGCGACTCGCCGCGCGCCGAGCGGGACCGCGCCTACTGGGAGGAGCGATTCGCCGACCGCCCCGAGCCCGTCAGCCTCGCCACCCGCGACGCCGAACCGGCCCAGGCCTTCCGGCGCGAGGAGACCGTCCTGCCGGAGCGGACCGCCGACCGGCTGCGCGGCGTCGCCTGGGACGCCCGGGTCACCTGGCAGACCGTCCTGGTCGCCGCGCTCGGGGCCTACACCCGGCGGATGGCCGGCACCGACGACGTCATCCTCTCCCTGCCCGTGACCGCCCGGGTCGGCGGCACGATGCAGGGAATACCCGGCATGGTCGTCAACTACGTGCCGCTGCGGCTCCCCGTGACGCCCGGCATGACCCGTGGCGACCTGCTCACCGCGACGTACCAGGCCTTCTCCCAGGCACTCAGGCACCAGCGCCACAGGGTCAGCCGCATCCGCCGCGCCATGGGCCTGGCCAGCGACGACCGGCGGCCGTTCGGCCCGTTCATCAACATGATGCCGCAGATCGAGCGGCTGGCCATCGGCCCCTGCGACGCCACCCTGTACAGCCCCTCCACCGGCCTCGTCGACGACCTGGAGTTCACCGTCGCCGACAAGGGCGCCGACGGCATCGGCGTCGACCTCAGCGGCAACGAGTCCCGGTACGAGCAGGCCGAAGTACGCGCCCACCTGCGCCGCTTCACGGACTTCCTCGACCGCTTCGTCACCATGGCCGCCGACGCGCCGCTCGACACCCTCGACCTGCTGGCGCCCGGCGAGGCCGAACTGCTGGACGCCGCCCTGACCGGTCCCGTACGGGCCGAGCCCTACCGGGGCGTCGTCGAGCGCGTACGGGACCACGCCGCCACCCGCCCCGACGCACCGGCCGTCACCGACGACGGCGGCACCCTGACGTACGCGCGGCTCGCCCGCCGCGCCGGCGCCCTGTCCCGCCGCCTCACCGACGGCACCGGGCCGGTGGCCCTGCTCACCGAACCGGGGCGCGACTTCGTCACCGCCGAGCTCGGGGTGCTCGGCTCCGGCCGCGCCTTCCTGCCGCTCGACCCGCGCGCCCCGCTGGCCCGCCTCACCGGCCTGCTCGCCGACAGCGGCGCGACCCGCGTGCTGGCGGACACCACCCACCACGCCCTCGCCCGGCAGGTGGCCGGCGACCTCCCCGTCCTCCTCCTGGACGGTGCCGAGGACCCCGTCGACAACCTCGCCCCCGTCGTGGGCGGGCCGCTGGACCTGGCGTACGTCATCTACACCTCAGGCTCCACGGGCAAGCCCAAGGGCGCCATGGTGCAGCGCGGCGGCATGGTCAACCACCTGCTCGCCAAGGTCGAGGAACTGGGCCTGGACCACACCGACGCGCTCGTCCACAACGCGCCCGTCACCTTCGACGTCACCGTCTGGCAGACCCTGACGACCCTGCTCGTCGGCGGCCGGGTCCGTGCCGTCTCCCGCGACGCCGCCGCCGACCCGGACGCCCTGTTCGGCGTCATCGCGGACGAGCGCCTCACCGTCCTGGAGGTCGTGCCCTCACTGCTGCGCGCCACCCTGGACGCCTGGGACACCACCGGGAACGCGCCCGAACTGCCCGCCCTGCGCTGGATGATCTCCAACGGCGAGGCCCTCCCCGCCGACCTGTGCACCCGCTGGTTCGCCCGCCACCCGCACATCGCGCTGGCCAACGTCTACGGCCCCACCGAGTGCTCCGACGACGTCACCCACGCCTACGCGCGCACCGCCGCCGACGTGCGGGCCGACGACGCCTCCATGCCCATCGGCCGGCCGCTGCGCAACACCCGGCTGTACGTCCTCGGAGACGACCTGCGCCCCGTCCCGCAGGGCGTTCCGGGCGAACTGTTCATCGCGGGCACGGGCGTCGGCCGCGGCTACCTCGGCGACCCCGGCCGGACGGCCACCACCTTCGTACCCGACCCGTTCGCCGCCGACGGCACCCGCATGTACCGCACCGGCGACCAGGTGGCGCTGCTCGCCGACGGGCAACTGCTGTTCACCGGGCGCCGCGACCACCAGGTCAAGATCCGGGGCCAGCGCATCGAGCTGGGCGAGGTCGAGTCCGCCCTCCGCGCGCTGCCGACGGTCTCGGACGCCGTGGCCGCCGCCGTCACCGACCCGGCCGGACACCAGCGACTGGTCGGCTACGTCGTGACCGACACCACCGACGACACCACCGGCACCACACACACCACCGGCAGCGCGGCCGTACGCGAGCGGCTCGCCGAGGTGCTGCCCGAGCACATGGTGCCCTCGCTGCTCCTCGCCCTGCCCGAACTGCCGCTGACCCCGCACGGCAAGGTCGACCGCAAGGCCCTGCCCGCCCCCGACTTCGCCGCCACCCACACGGGCGGCGCGGCGCGCACCGACGCGGAACGGATCCTGTGCGAGGTGCTCGCGGAGGTCCTCGGCCTGCCCCGGATCGGCGTGGACGACAGCTTCTTCGCCCTCGGCGGCGACAGCATCAGCGCCATCCAGGTCGTCAGCCGCGCCCGCAAGGCAGGCCTGAGGGTCACCTCCCGGGACGTCTTCCAGCACCGCACAGCCGCCGCCATCGCCGGCGTCGCCCGGCTGACGGGCCGGCGGGCGGAGACGGTCGTCGAGGACGGCGTCGGCGAGATCCCGCTGACGCCCGTCATCGACCAGTTCCGCGAGGAGGTCTCCCACCTCCCCGCCGCCACCCGCGAATACGCCCAGTACGTGACCGTCTCCGTCCCCGACACCGCCGGCCCCGCCCGCCTGGAGGCCGTCGTCGGCGCCCTCCTCGACCGGCATGACGCGCTGCGCATGCGGCTCACCGCGCCCGTACCGGGCCTGTGGTCCCTGGCGGCGCTCCCGCCCGGCGCCGTGGCCCCCTCCGACGTCCTCAGCACGGTCCAGGTGCCGGCCGGCGCCGACCCGGACACGGTCCTCGCCGAACAGATCGAGGCCGCCCGTACCCGGCTGAGCCCCGAGGCCGCCCGGCTGATGCAGGCCGTCCTCCTCGACGCCGGCGACGCGGCCCCCGGCCGACTGCTCCTGGTCGTCCACCACCTGGCCGTCGACGGGGTGTCCTGGCGCATCCTGCTAGGCGACCTGGACACCGCCTGGCAGGCCGTCACCGCCGGACGGGACATCCGTCTCGACCCGGTCCCCACCTCGTACCGGCGCTGGGCACGCACCCTCACCGAGCAGGCGCACGCCGCCACCCGCGTCGCCGAACTGCCCCTGTGGACCGCCCACTGCGAGGGTGACGCCGTCGAACTCGCCGACCGTCCCCTCGACCCGGTCCGCGACATCCACGGCACCGCCGGCCGGCTGCGGATCGAACTGCCCGCCGACCGGACGGCAGCCGTCCTCACCCGCGTACCCGCCACCTTCCACGCCGAGGTCAACGAGGTCCTCCTCACCGCCCTCACCCTCGCCCTCACCGACCACGACCGCCGCCGCACCGGCCGGTCCGCGACCCGCGCCCTGATCGAACTGGAGGGCCACGGCCGCGAACACCTCGGAGACGACACCGACCTGTCCCGTACGGTCGGCTGGTTCACCAGCGTCTTCCCCGTCGGCCTCGACGTCGGCACACTCGACCGGGCATCCCTGTGGAACGGCGGCGACGCCTGCGGCACCGCGCTCAAGCGGGTCAAGGAGACCCTGCGCGCACTGCCCGACCACGGCTTCGGCCACGGGCTGCTGCGCCACCTCAACCCCCAGACCGCCGGCGTCCTGGCCCGCCGCACCACACCCCGCATCGGCTTCAACTACCTGGGCCGCTTCAGCACCGACGCGGGCGGCGACTGGTCCATGCGGGCCGGCGCCTCCGGCCTCACCGCGGCGCCCGACACCCCGCTGCGGCACGTCCTGGAAGTCGTCTCGATGACCGAGGACCGCCCCGAAGGACCCGTGCTCGTCGCCGAATGGACCTGGGCGGGCGGCCTCCTCGCCGAGGACGACGTCCGGCGCATCGCCGACGACTGGTTCCGCGCCCTCGACGCCCTCGCCACGCACGCCGCCCGGCCCGGCGCGGGCGGCCGCACCCCCTCCGAGTTCCCGCTGGTCACCGTCTCCCAGGCGGAGATCGAGGCGTACGAGAACGACACCGACGGGCTCCAGGACATCCTGCCGCTCTCCCCGCTCCAGCGCGGCCTGCTCTTCCAGGCCCAGTTCGACCGGCACGGCATGGACGCCTACACGCTCCAGGTCGTCATGGACGTCGACGGTCCGCTCGACCGGTCCGCGCTGCGCGCCGCCGTCGCCGCCCTCCTCGACCGCAACCCCGGCCTGCGGGCCGCGTTCCGCGAGCGGGACACCGGCGACCCGGTCCAGCTCGTCCCCGCCGCCGTCGAACTGCCCTGGACCGAGGTCGACCTGACCGGCGTCCCGGCGGCGGACGTCGACGCCGAGGTGAAGCGGCTCACCGACGAGGAGTGGCTGCACCGCTTCGACGTCACCCGCGCCCCGCTGACCCGCTTCACGGTCCACCGGCTCGGCGACGAGCGGCACCGCGTCGTGTGGACCGCGCACCACATCCTGGTCGACGGCTGGTCGCTGTCCGCCGTCCTCGCCGAAGAGCTGGTCACCCTCTGGTCCAACGGCGCCGACCCGTCCGCGCTGCCGCCCGTCGCCCCCGTACAGGCCTACCTGGAGTGGTCCGCCGCCCAGGACAAGGAGGCCGCGCGGGAGGCCTGGCAGAAGGAGCTGGCCGGCATCGACGAGCCGACCCGGCTCGGCCCCGCCGACCGGAGCCGCGTCTGCGTCCTGCCCGCGACCGTCTGCGTCGACCTGCCCCAGCGGCTGACCGACGCCGTGACCGCCTGGGCCCACGCGGGCGGCCTGACCATGAACACCGTCGCGCAGGGCTGCTGGGCCGTCGCCCTCGGGCGGCTCACCGGCCGGCAGGACGTCACGTTCGGCGCCGTGGCCTCCGGACGTCCCGAGGAACTCCCGGACGTCGAGCAGATGGTCGGCGCCTTCATGCACACCCTTCCCGTACGGGTGAGGCTGGACGCGTCGCTGACGCTCGAAGCGATGCTGGCCGACCTCCAGGAACGCCAGCTCCGCCTGGAACGGCACCAGCACCTCGGCCTCGCCGACGTCCAGCAGGGCGCCGGGATCGGCGAACTGTTCGACACGGTCGTCAGCTTCCACAACTACCCCTCCGGCGTGCTCGACCGCATCGGCGAGCGCGTCCCGGGGCTGAGCATGCGCGCCTGGGAGGCCCGGGTCATCGCCGAATACCCGCTCGCCCTCGGGGTGTTCCCCGGCTCGCGGACCGGTGAGCCGATGCGCCTGGAGGCCCAGTACCGGCCCGACATCTTCGGCGCCGACGAGGCCGAGGCGATCCTGAGGCGGTTCACCCGTGTCCTGGAGACCCTCGCCGACGCACCCGGCACCACCCTCGCCACCCTCGACGCGCTCGGCACCGACGAGCGCCGCCTGCTGCTCGACGACTGGTCCGGCGCGGCCGCCACGGCCGCGGCGGCCACCACGCGGGCCACCGACGTCTTCGAGGCACGCGCCGCCGCCGCGCCGCACAAGGAGGCCGTCGTCCTCGGCGCCGAGCAGGTCGGCTACGCGGAGCTCGACGCCCGCGCCAACCGCCTCGCGCGACTCCTCACGGACCGGGGCGTGGGCCCCGAGCAGGTCGTCGCCGTGATGCTGCCACGCACCCCCGAGATGGTCGTGGCCGCCCTCGCGGTCCTCAAGGCGGGCGCCGCGTACCTGCCCGTCGACTCCGCCTACCCCGTCGACCGCATCGCCTACATGCTCGACGACGCCCACCCGGTCGCCCTGCTCACCGACACGGCGACCGCCGGGCGCACGGCAGACCTGGGCGTCGACACCCTGGTCCTCGACGAACCAGGCACCGCCCAGCGGCTCGCCGCACTGCCCGGCACGGACCTCACCGACGCCGACCGGGTGAGCCCGCTGCGGCCCGAGCACCCGGCGTACATCATCTACACCTCCGGCTCCACCGGCCGGCCCAAGGGCGTCGTCGTGGCGCACACCGGCCTGCTGGGCATGGTCGACAGCCTCGTCGAGCGCTTCGGACTCGACAGCGACACCCGCGTGCTCCAGTTCGCGTCCTTCAGCTTCGACGCCTCCGTCTGGGAGTTCATGCTGGCGCTGCTCACCGGCGGCACCCTGGTGATCGCCGACGAGGAGTGCCGTACCCCCGGCGCGCCGCTCGTCGACCTGATCAACCGGGCCCGGATCAACCTCGCCGGACTGCCGCCCGTCGTCGTCGGCGGACTGCCCGAGGGCAGCACCCTGCCCGCCGGCCTGCGGCTGGCCGTGGCCGGCGAGGCCGTCCCCGCCGAGATCGTCGAGCGCTGGTCCGCCCACGTCCGGCTCTACAACGGCTACGGCCCCACCGAAGCCGTCGTCAGCTCCACCGTCAGCGGCCCGCTCACGGGCACCGGACGCCCGCCCATCGGCCGGCCCACCACCGCCCACCGCGTCTACGTCCTGGACCGGCACCTGAGGCCCGCCCCCGTCGGGGTCGTCGGGGAGCTCTACGTCGGCGGCGGCCTCGCCCGTGGCTACCTGGCCCGCCCCGAGCTCACCGCCCAGCGGTTCGTGGCCGACCCGTTCGGCCCCGCCGGGGAGCGCGTGTACCGCACCGGCGACCTGGTGCGCTGGCTGCCTGACGGCGAACTGGACTACGTCGGCCGCGCCGACGACCAGGTCCAGCTGCGCGGCTTCCGCATCGAACTCGGCGAGATCACCTCGGCGCTGCTGGCCCAGAGCGGCATCGACCAGGCCACCGTGATCGTCCGCGAGGACGAGGCGGGCGACCGCCGCCTGGTGGCGTACGTCGTGGCGGCCGACCCCGCCGCGCTGTCCGACTCCTCGCTGGGCGGTACCCTGCGCGAACGGCTCGCCCAGTCGTTGCCCGACTACATGGTGCCCTCGGCGGTCGTCGCCCTGGAGACCATGCCGCTCACCCCGCAGGGCAAGCTCGACCGCAAGGCGCTGCCCGCGCCGGACCTCGCCGGAGCGGCGCGCGGCCGTGGCCCGCGCACGCCCGTCGAGGAGATCCTCTGCGGCCTGTTCGCCGACATTCTCTCCGTCACCCACGTCTCCATCGACGACGACTTCTTCGAGATCGGCGGGCACTCGCTCCTGGCGACCCGGCTGATCAGCCGCGCCCGCACCGCCCTCGGTGTCGAGCTGCCGATCCGCGCCCTGTTCGAAGCGCGGACCGTCAGCGCCCTCGCGGCCGTCGTCGAGGGCGCCGCCCACGCCCGGCCGCCGCTGCGGCCCGCGCCGAAGGAGACCGAACGCCCGCTGTCGTTCACCCAGCAGCGGCAGTGGTTCCTCAACCGGCGCCAGGAGCGCGCCGACGGCACGTACAACACGCCGATGGCCTTCCACCTGACGGGCCGGCTGGACGCCGCCGCCCTCCAGGCCGCCCTGACCGACGTGGCCGAGCGGCACGAGGTGCTGCGGACCGTCATCCCCGACACCGACGGCGTGCCGTCGCTGCGGGTGCTCGACGCACGGACCGGCGGACCGGTGCTCAAGGCCCGCACGGTCACCGAGGGCGGACTGGCCGCCGCGCTGGCCGCCGAGGCCGATCAGGGCTTCGACCTCACCGCCGAACCGCCGCTGCGCGTACGGCTGCTGTCCACCGGCCCCGACGAGTGCGTGCTGCTGCTGGTCTTCCACCACATCGCGTTCGACGGCTGGTCGATCGTGCCGCTGCTCACCGACGTGTCCACCGCCTACCGGGCCCGCTGCGCCGGGCGCGCCCCACGATGGGCGACGCTGCCGGTGCAGTACGGGGACTACGCGGTCTGGCAGCGCGAGCTGCTCGGCCCCGAGGACGATCCGGACAGCGTCGTGGCGGGGCAGCTGGCCTTCTGGCGGGACGCCCTCGCGGGCCTGCCGGAGGAGCTCGCCCTGCCCATGGACTTCCCGCGCCCCACGGTGGCCGGCTCGTCCGGTGACGTGGTGATGTTCGACCTGGAACCCGAACTGCACGGGGCCCTGGTGGAGATCGCCCGGCAGAGCGGGACGACCGAGTTCATCGTCTTCCAGGCGGCCCTGTCGGCGCTGCTGACCCGGCTGGGCGCCGGCACCGACATCCCGCTGGGCGTCTCGGTCAGCGGACGCACCGACGAAGCGCTCGACGACCTCGTCGGGATGTTCATCAACTCCCTGGTCCTGCGCGGCGACACCAGCGGCGACCCCACGTTCCGCGAACTGCTCGACCGGCTCCGGGAGACCGACCTCGCGGCCTACTCCCACCAGGACGTGCCGTTCGACCAGGTCGTCGACGCGCTCAAGCCGGCCCGTTCGCTGTCCAGGCACCCTCTGTTCCAGGTCGTGCTGAGCGTGCAGAGCCAGGGCGACCAGCCGCTGGCGCTGCCCGGCCTCACCGTGAAGCCCGAGTACGTCGGCTCCGACCGGGCCAAGCTCGACCTGGTCATGGAACTGCTGCCGTGGCCCGGCGAGGGCGGCATGCGGGGCCTGTTCAACTTCAGCACCGAGCTGTTCACCCGGGCGACCGCCGAGCGCATGGTCGCGCAGTTCCAGCAGGTGCTGCGCACGGTGGCGGCCGACCCCGACGCCCGGCTCAGCGGCCTGGAGCTGCTGACCGGCGACGAGCGGGAGCGGGTGCTCCACACCTGGAACGACACCGCCCGCGAGCTGCCACCGGTGACGCTGCCCGACCTGTTCGCCGACCGGGCCGCCCGTACCCCGGACGCGCCCGCCGTCGGGACGGGCGCCCACGCCCTGACGTACGCCGAACTCGACGCCCGCTCCCACCGGCTGGCCCGCCACCTGATCGCGTCGGGCGCCGGCCCCGAGCAGGTCGTCGCGGTCGCGGTGCCCCGCCCCGCCGACCGGGCGGTCGCCGTACTGGCGGTGCTCAAGGCGGGCGCGGCGTACGTGCCGCTGGCGGCGGACGAGCCGGCCGGCCGGATCAAGGCCCTGTTCGCCGAGACCCGCCCGGTGTGCGTCCTGACCACGGCGGGCCTCGCCGGCAGGCTCCGCAGCACCGGCGTGACCACCATGGTTCTGGACGGGCCGGAGGTGCGCGCCGGCTCGGCCGGGCCGGTGACCGACGCCGACCGCACGAGCCCGCTGCGGGCCGAGCACGCCGCCTACCTCGTCCGCACCGAGGACGCGGCGGGCCGCCCGCGCGGCACCGTCGTGGAGCACCGGGCGGCCGCCGGCCACCTCGCGTGGGTCCTGGAGACCGGCGAGGCCGCGTCGACGGGTGGCCTGTTCGCCCCGCTGCTCTCCGGTGCCGGGGTGCCGGCCGACGAGCCGCTGCCCCTCGACTGGGCGACGCCCCCGGCGTTCACGCCCGGCCGGGGAGCCTGGAACACCCGGGTGTACGTCCTGGACGAGTGGCTCACCCCCGTACCGCCCGGCGTGGTCGGCGAGTTGTACGTCGGCGGCTCCGGACTCGCCCGCGGCTACGCGGGCCGGCCCGGCGCCACCGCCGAACGGTTCGTGGCCGACCCGTTCGGCCCGGCGGGCGCACGGCTCCACCGGACCGGCGAGCGCGTGAAGTGGGACACGGAGGGCAACCTCCTGGCCCCCGACGCGTCGACCGCACCGGCGCCCACGGACACGCCCTCCGGGACGATGCCGACGCAACTCAGCCCGGCGGAGGGGGTGTTGTGCGGGATCGTGGCGGAGGTGCTGGGTGTGGAGGTGTTCGGTGTCGAGGAGAACTTCTTCGAGGCGCCGGGGGCGAGCATGGACAGCATGAAGTCGCTGCGGCTGGTGAGCCTGGCGCGTAAGGCGGGGCTTCAGGTGAGCATCGCGGACGTCTTCGTCCACCAGACCGTCCGCGCCCTGGCGGCCACGCTCGCGGTGGAGCGACTGAGCCCGGCGGAGGGGGTGTTGTGCGGGATCGTGGCGGAGGTGCTGGGTGTGGAGGTGTTCGGTGTCGAGGAGAACTTCTTCGAGGCGCCGGGGGCGAGCATGGACAGCATGAAGTCGCTGCGGCTGGTGAGCCTGGCGCGTAAGGCGGGGCTTCAGGTGAGCATCGCGGACGTCTTCGTCCACCAGACCGTCCGCGCCCTGGCGGCCACCCTCACGGCGCAGCCGCCGGCCGCCTCGGAACCCGCCGCCACACAGGCACCGGCGCCCACCCCGCGTCACAGCACCCGCGTCATGGCGGACGCCATCGACGAGACCGACCGCCTCGACCACGCCGACCCGTTCGCCCCGGTGCTGTGCATCAAGCCGACCGGCGGCCGCCCGCCCGTCTTCTGCCTGCACAGCGGCGTCGGATTCGCCCTGTCGTACCTGCCGCTCACCCGCCACCTCGGCGAGGAGTACCCGCTGTACGGCATCCAGGCGCCCTGCGTCGTCGCCGACGCGCCGCTGCCCGGCAGCATCGAGGAGATCGCGGCCGACTACATCCGGATGATCAAGGAGGTGCGGCCCGAAGGCCCGTACCACCTGCTCGGCTGGTCCCTCGGCGGCCTGCTCGCCTACGAGATCGCGGTCCAGCTGCGGCTGGCCGGGGACGAGGTCGGCCTGGTCGCCAACCTGGACTCCTACCCGCGCACCGGCGTCACCGACGAGCGGGACGAACAGAGCCTGCTCGCCTGGCTCCTGGAGGGCATCGGACACCACCGGTCGGAGTTCGGCGACCGCGACCTCGTCGCCGGGGACGTCCTCGACGCGCTGCGGCGCGACAACAGCCCGATGGCACGCATGGGGGAGCGGCGCATGACCCGCATGGTGGACCTGATGATCCACCACCAGTCGCTCAACACCCGCTACCGGCCCCGCGACTTCGACGGGACGATGCGGCTGTTCCTCGCCGAGCACTCGGTGTGGGGCGAGGCCGGCACCGGCCAGGTGGAGAACGGCCCCGACAAGGACCGGCTCTGGAAGCCGTACTTCAGTGGTGACCTGCGCGTCCACCGGCTGGCCTGCACCCACGACGACATCCTCGCCCCCGGCCCGCTCGCCGAGCTCGGCCCGGTCGTCGCCGCAGACCTGGACCGGTTCCACCAGGAGCGGGACGGACGTGACGGGTCATGACGACGGCCACGTACACCGAAACCGGCCGCCCGGGCGCCCTGGGCGCGCTGCTCACCGAGGTCCTCGCCGTCACCGGCCGCCGGCTGCACCACCTGGGCCGGGCACCGGGACGCGTGGTCGGCGTGGTGCTCAGCCCGCTCGTGTCGATGGTGATGCTCGGCTACCTCTTCCGGGACGCCATCAGGCTCCCGGCCGACGGGGAGTACGGCGAGTACGTCTTCGCCGGCGGCGCCGTCCAGGTCGCCCTGGCCTGCGTAGGGCCGACCGCCGTCTCGGTCGCCATGGACTTCAAGGGAGGACTGGTCGACCGGTTCCGGTCGCTGCCCATCAGCCGGTCCGCGGTGCTCTTCGGGCACACCCTCGCGGACCTGCTGGTGGGGCTCCTCGGACTGACCGTCGTCACCGGCGCCGGGCTGCTGCTCGGCTGGCGGACCCGCACCGGCGTCCTGCCGACGCTCGCCGCGTTCGGGCTCATCGCGCTCTTCGTGTACGTGATGCTGTGGCTCGGCGTCCTGCTGGCGATGACCCTGCGCAACGTGGAGACCATCAGCGTCGTCACCCCGTTCATCGTCGTGGTCCTGCCCTTCCTGTCCAACGCCTTCCTCGCCCCGCAGTCCATGCCCGCGCCGATCCGCCCCATCGCGGAGTGGAACCCGGTCAGCGCCGTCATCGCGGCCTGCCGCGACCTGTGGGGCAACCCGGCGACGTCCGGGGGCAGCTTCCCCGCCGAGCACCCGGTGGCCGTGGCCGCCGTGACGCTGGGCGCGCTGTTCGCCGTCTGCTCCGCCGTGAGCCTTCGCCGCTACCGCACCGCGGGCTCCTGAACCCGCCGCCTGGAGGAAAACCAGCCATGACCACACAGCGGCCCGCGCCCGCGGGCACGACCGGCACCATCGCACCGCCCCCGCTCGGCGCGTACGACCTCACCGATCCGCAGACGTTCCTCGACGTCGACCCGCACGCCCTGTGGCGCCGGTTCCGCACCGAGAGCCCGGTCCACTGGCACCCGACCGACACTCCGGTCCCCGGCTTCTGGGTGATCTCCACGTACGCCGACGTCGTCACCGTCTACCGGGACAACAAGCGGTTCACCTCTGAGCAGGGCAACGTCCTGGCGACCCTGCTCCAGGGCGGTGACTCCGCCTCCCGCAAGATGCTCGCCGTCACCGACGGGCCGCGCCACCGCGAGATCCGCAATCTGATGCTCAAGTCCTTCTCGCCCCGCGTCCTGGAACCCGTCGTCGCGGGCGTCCACCGCCGCACCCGCGAACTCGTCGCCCAGGCCCTGGAACGCGGCGAGCTGGACTTCGTCACCGACGTCGCCGACCACATCCCGATCAACACGATCGGCGACCTCATGGACGTACCGGCCGCCGACCGGGAACGGCTCGTCGAGTGGAACACCCAGACCCTGTCCCGGCACAGCTCCGACGACAGCGTGCTGGACGAGGTGATGGCCCGCAACGAGATCCTGCTCTACTTCTCCGAACTGGCCGCCGAACGCCGCCGCAACCCCGGCGACGACGTCATCAGCGCCCTCGCCACCGCCACCGTCGACGGCAAGCCGCTGTCGGAGGAGGAGATCGTCTTCAACTGCTACAGCCTCGTCCTCGGTGGTGACGAGTCCAGCCGCATGTCCTCCATCGGCGGCCTCATCGCGTTCTCCGAGAACCCCGAGGAGTGGCGCAAACTCAAGGACGGCGAGGTCGGCGTGGACAGCGCCACCGAGGAGGTGCTGCGCTGGACCACCCCCGCCATGCACTTCGGGCGCCGCGCCCTCGTCGACGTACCCGTCCGCGACCAGGTGATCCGCGCCGGGGACGTCGTCACCCTGTGGAACAGCGCGGCCAACTTCGACGAGGACGTCTTCCCCGACCCGTACCGCTTCGACATCGGCCGCGCGCCCAACAAGCACGTGGCGTTCGGACACGGCCCGCACTTCTGCCTCGGGGCCTTCCTCGGCCGGGTCCATGTGAACGCCATGGTCGACGCGTTGCGCACCATGGTCCGCGGCATCCGGCTCCAGGGCCCGCCGCAGCGCCTCTACTCCAACTTCGTCCACGGTTACAGCGGACTGCCCGTCGCTCTCACGGCCGAACCGGCGACGCCGACCGCGGCGGGGAAGGTGACGGGCTGACATGCGGGGCACTGACATGCGGGAGGAGAGGCGGACGACGGGTGGCACCACGCTGGCCGTCCTGCACATCGAGGGGCGCGTCGAGTCGTGGGACACCGGCCGGCTGAGCGAGGTCCGCCACCGGGTGGAGGAGCTGCTGGCCGAGTGCGGCGCGGTGATGTTGCGGGGGCCGGGTGTGGCGGACGCCGACGAGTTCCACCGGGCCGTCACCGCCTTCGGTGACCCGCTGATCGACAGCTACCGCGGCGGCAACACCCCGCGGATGACGGTCTCCGACGGCGTGTTCACGTCCACCGAGTACCCGGCGCGCTTCGACATCTCGCTGCACAACGAACTGTCGTACGCCCACCGCTGGCCCAGCCGGCTGTTCTTCTGCTGCCTGGTGGCACCGGAGACGGGCGGGGCCACCCCGGTCTGCGACGGCCGCGCCCTCCTGGAGGACCTGCCCCCGAAGGTCCGGGAACGCTTCGAGTCGGGGGTCGTCTACCGGCAGCACCTGCACGGCGGGCTGGGGCTCGGCAAGTCCTGGCAGGACACCTTCGAGACCGACGACCGCGGCGTGGTCGAGGAATTCCTGGACGCCTCGGAGGCGGAGTACCGGTGGACCGCCGAAGGCGGCCTGCGTGTCAGCCAGCACCGTCCGGGCGTCCGCACCAACCCGCTCACCGGCCGGGACGTCTGGTTCAACCAGGCCGACCAGTGGCACCCGTCGAACCTGCCCGGCGACGAGGGCGAGACGCTGCTGTCGCTGATCGACGACGTCGACGACCTGCCGCACTGGGTGACCTACGGCGACGGCACGCCCATCCCGGACGAGGACCTCGCCGAGGTACGCGCGGCGGCGCGGCGCAACAGGCTCGTCGAGCCGTGGCGCGGCGGCGACATCATGATCGTCACCAATATGTCGGTGCTGCACGGCCGGGAGGCGTACACGGGACCGCGGAAGGTCGTCGTCTCGATGACGTGAAGTGAAGCGAAGCGAAGTGACGTGACGCGCGGGGAGTATCCGATCGTCGTACGGAGGCTCGGTCACGGTGACCGAGCCTTTCGTACGCGCCTACGTGCTTACGTGCTTACGCGCTTACGCGGGACGCGACGCGAAGACCGAGTAGCGGCCCGACTCCACCAGACCGTCGTCCCCGAGCGGGGCGACGGTGAAGCCCCGGTCGCGCAGCTCGGCGCACAGCACGTCGAGCCGGCCCTCCGTGGTGGTGCCCGGCTCGTCGTGCACCTCCAGGGCGATCCGGCGGATCAGCGGCCAGTGCGCCTCGTCCACCCCGCGCAGCACCTCGGCCTCGGCCCGCTGGACGTCCACCTTGAGCATGTCGACGCGGTCCACGCCCTCTTCCACGATCACGTCCGACAACCGCCGGGTCGGGCACACGTACGGCACCTCCCGGAACTGGTACGCCAGCATCTCGTCCAGCAGGTCCACGTCCTCGCCCAGTTCCACCACACTGGGCCCGCCGAGCACCTGGCGCCTGATGAACTCCCGGTCCGCCTCGGTCGCCGCGTGGGAGGAACGGGCCGACATCGTCGTATAGCCGGGGTAGAAGGTGAAGTCCACCTCGCCGTCGGTGTCGGCCAGCGCGCACGGGAAGAGCTTCGCCGGTACGCCGTGGGCGGCCAAGTTCCGCTCCAGCTTCTCGAAGACCGGCGGCAGTGGCTCGAAGGCGTGGATCGTGGCGTCCGGGCACACCGTGCGCACGAACAGCGAGTAAAGACCGATGTTCGCCCCCACGTCGAAGACCACGGCGTCCGGCGGCAGGGTCATCCCGTCGGGGAGGTAGGCGCGGCGGACGAAGATCTCCTCGTAGAGGAACGCGGTCTCGTGTGCGTTGACGCCGGCGATCCGGCTCGGATCGATCCTCATGGCGCTCTCCTGACTGGTCGCGGACGGACGGCGATTGCCAGGGTGCCGAAGCGTGCTGACGGCGGGCTGACGCCGGACACTGCCGGAGCGCCGCTGCCACCAGGGACTTTCGCCGGATGCTTAAGGAGGTGGTCGCCTCCGGCCCGCCTCCCTAGGGTCGTTCGGGTCCCATGGTCCCTTTCTGGCTGCCGGAGGCACACGATGAGCGTTCTCGACGAGATCGTCGAAGGGGTGCGTGCCGATCTGGCGGTACGCCGGAAGATGGTGCCCGAGGCGGCACTGCGCGAGCGGGCGGCCGCCGCCGGACCCCCGGTGGACTGCGCCGCCCTGCTGCGCACGGGGGAGGGGCCCTCGGTCATCGCCGAGGTGAAGCGGGCCAGCCCCTCCAAGGGCGTGCTCGCCGAGATCGCCGACCCGGCGGCCCTCGCCGCCGAGTACGCCGCCGGGGGCGCCGCCGCGATCAGCGTCCTGACGGAACAGCGCCGTTTCGGCGGCTCGCTGGACGACCTGGACGCGGTACGGGC
The DNA here is from genome assembly GCF_016598475.1 of Streptomyces adelaidensis. GTDB lineage: Bacteria > Actinomycetota > Actinomycetes > Streptomycetales > Streptomycetaceae > Streptomyces > Streptomyces adelaidensis. The sequence goes on along the minus strand of NZ_JAEMUX010000003.1, from coordinate 154,012 downwards.
GCGGGTCTCCGTCCCGGTGCTGCGCAAGGACTTCGTCGTCGGTGCCTACCAGCTCTGGGAGGCCCGGGCGCACGGTGCCGATCTGGCGCTGCTGATCGTCGCCGCGCTGGACCAGCCCCGGCTGGCCGACCTCGTGGCGCTGGCCACGGAGATCGGCCTGACGCCGCTCGTGGAGGTGCACGACGAGGCGGAGGCGGCGCGGGCCGTCGCCGCCGGGGCCCGGGTGATCGGCGTCAACGCGCGCGACCTGCGGACCCTGGACGTGGACCGGGGGACGTTCGCGCGGGTGGCGCCGTACCTCCCGGACGGTGTCGTCAAGGTCGCCGAGTCGGGGGTACGCGGCCCGGTCGACGTCGCCGGGTACGCGATCGCCGGCGCCGACGCGGTCCTGGTCGGCGAAGCCCTGGTCACCGGCCCCTACCCCCGCGCCACGCTCGCCTCCCTCCTCTCGGCCACCCGCCCGGCCCTGGACCCCCACTGACGGCCGGCCGACCCGGCCGCCGGGGCTCCGCCCGCCGCCTCCCCCGTGTGGGTCCCGCCCCTGGGCACTCCGCCACCTCCCGCCCACGAACCGGCCACCGCCGCCCTCGTGCGCGCCTGCCCCCCCGGACCCCGCTGTCCCGGGCCACGAGTCCGGCCAGGGGGGAGTCCTGACCGCCTGTCGTTCCATGAGCCGCCGCTGATCCCGCCCCGGGGCTGAGCCCTGGCCACCGCAGGTGTGCGTCTGCCCCCGGGCCCCGCCGTCCTGGGCCACGAGTCCGGCCAGGGGGGAGTCCTGACCGCCCGTCGTTCCATGAGCCGCCGCTGATCCCGCCCCGGGGCTGAGCCCTGGCCACCGCAGGTGTGCGTCTGCCCCCCCGGACTTCGCCGTCCTGGGCCACAAGTCCGACCAAGGGGGAGCCCCGCCCGCCGATACCGACCGCCCCGGTCCCCCGACCGCCCAGGTCCCCCGGCCATGCCGGGGGACCGTACCCCCCCGCGCGATCACCTGTCGGCTCGCCCACCCGCCCGCGACTCTCAGCCCGTCACCGCCTCCGACCGTTTCGTCGTGACGGCGGCCCACCGTTCCAGGACCGCCGCCGCCGCGCCCGAGTCGATGGATTCGGCGGCCCGTTCGACACCAGCCGCCAACCGCTCCGCGACGGAGCACGAGCCGGGGCCAGACCCGCCCGGCCGGTCGAGCGCCGCCAGGCCCGCCGCGGCGGACAGCAGGACCGCGTCCCGGACCGGGCCGCGCGCACCGGCGAACACCTCCCGGGCCACCCGGGCGTTGTGGGCCCGGTCCCCGCCCCGCAGGGCGTCCGGGCGCGCGAGCGCCATGCCGAGGTCCCGCGGATCGAACACCTCGGTACGCACCGCCGAACCGCCCACCGACCAGACCGTGGAGGTCGTGGTGACTGTCAGCTCGTCCATCCCGTCGTCGCCCCGGAACACCAACGCCGAGACTCCCCGCCGCGCCAGCACACCCGCCAGCAGGGGCGCCAGCCGCGCGTCCGCCACGCCCAGTGCGAGGGCCGCCGGGGCAGCCGGGTTGACCAGCGGCCCCAGGGCGTTGAAGACCGTGCGCACACCGAGCTCCCGGCGCGGCCCGGCCGCGTGCCGCATGGCCGGGTGGAACTCCGGCGCGAAACAGAACGTGATGCCCGTCTCCTCCGCCACCTCCGCGACATCGGCCGGCGGGAGACTCAGCGCCACGCCCAACTCCTCCAGCACGTCGGCCGATCCGCACGCCGACGACGCCGACCGGTTGCCGTGCTTCACCACCCGGGCCCCGGCCCCGGCCGCCACGACGGCCGACATCGTCGAGATGTTGACGCTGTTCGAACCGTCCCCGCCGGTCCCCACGATGTCCAGCGCCGGCCCGGGCACGACGAGCGGTACGGCATGCCGTCCCATGGCCCGTACCAGGCCCTCGATCTCCTCGACCGTCTCGCCCTTGGCGCGCAGCGCCACCAGCAGCCCGGCCAGCCGCACGGGCCCGGCGGTGCCCGACATCACCTGGTCCATCGCCCAGTCGGTTTCGTCGGCGGACAGACTTCTGCGCTCCAGCAGCGCGTTCAGCAATTCCGGCCAGCTGGGGGGAACCTGCGATTCGGCGGTCACGGGAATTCTCCTTGGACGGCACCTGAGGAAATTTCTCCGTCCAGTCTCCGAGTGAGCCCGAGCACCCACCAGACCACTGCCCGTTGAGATATACGGTCCAATCGAAGGGGGAAGGGTCCATGGCCCTGCACATGGCTGTCGAGGTCGTCAGGGATTCCGAGAAATCTCTGACCGCCCAGATCCAGAGCTTCATCAAGAGAGAGATTTCCGAGGGAATTCTCCATCCCGGCACCCGCCTGCCGTCCAGCCGCAGGCTCGCCCACGACCTGGACGTCTCGCGCAGCGTCGTCGTGGAGGCGTACGGCCAGCTCGTCGCCGAGGGGTACCTGGAGGCCACGCAGGGCGCCGGCACCCGCGTCGTCGCCCACATCGACGCCGCGCCGCCCGTCGTACCGACGCTGCTGGAGGAGGGCCATGTGCCCGCCGTCCGCTGGGACCTGCGCACCGGCGGCCGCAACCTGCCCGCCTTCCCGCGCCGCGAGTGGCTCGGCTGCTACCAGCGTGTCCTGCAGTCCGCGGCGCCCGCCGACCACGACTACCCGCCGCTCGCCGGCGAACCGGGCCTGCGCGTCGAACTCGCCCGCTACCTCGGCCGGGTACGCGGCGTGCGCGCGAGCGCCGACCAGGTCATGGTCGTCGCGGGGTTCGCGCAGGCGCTCGGCCTGCTGTGCACCGTGCTGCGCCAGGACGGCATCGACGCCATCGGCATCGAGGACCCGGGCCACCCGGGGCAGCGGCAGTTCCTCCAGGAGAGCGGACTGCGCCCCGTCCCCGTCCCGGTCGACGCGGAGGGCATCGATGTCGACGCGCTCGCCGCGACCGGGGTGCGCGCGGTCCTGGCCACCCCCGCCCACCAGTTCCCCACCGGCGCCGCCCTCTCCGCGCGCCGCCGCGAGGCGCTCGTCCGCTGGGCACGCGACGTCGACGGCCGGATCATCGAGGACGACTACGACGGCGGCCTGTGGTACGAGCGCGGCCCGCGCCCCCTCGCCCTCCAGCGCCTGGCCCCCGACCACGTCGTGTACGCGGGCACGGCCAGCAAGACGCTCGCCCCCGGTCTGCGCCTGGGCTGGCTGGCCGCGCCCCCGGACCTGCTCGCCCGGCTGCTGCGCGCCCGCGCCCGCCACGACCTGGGCACCGAGAGCCTCACCCAGCTGGCCTTCGCCGAACTGCTGCGCAGCGGACTGTTCGACCGCCACCTGCGCCGCCTCAACGCCCGCTGCCGTGACCGCCGCGACGCCCTGGAGGAAGCGGTACGCCGGTTCCTGCCGGGCGCCTCGGTCATCGGCCGGGCGGCGGGCCTGCACGCCTACGTCACGTTGCCTCGCCACACCGACGAGGCGGCGCTCGTGGCCGCGGCGCCACGCCGCTCGGTCGTGGTGCGCGGCGGCGGCGCCTTCCACGTCCGCCCCCGGTGGGACGCGCCCGCCCTGGTGGTGGGCCACGCGCACCTGCCGCGCTCCGGGGTGGCGGAGGCCGTTCGGGCCATCAGCGAGGCGCGCCGCCTCCGCTGAGGGCCGCCGTCGCCCCCGTACCACGGGCCGTCGCCAGGAAGTTCTCCATCATGGTCAGCCCACCGGTCGTCATGATGCTCTCGGGGTGGAACTGCACGCCCTCGATGGGCAGCGTGCGGTGCCGCAGGCCCATCACATAGCCGTGATCGACGGCGACGGCCGTGGTCACCAGGTCGGACGGCAGCGGCTCGGCGACCACCAGCGAGTGGTACCGGGTGGCCTCCAGCGTGTGGCCCAGCCCCGCGAACACCCCCGCCCCGTCGTGCCGCACCGTGCTGGTCCGCCCGTGCATCACCTGGTCGGCCACCTCGATCCGCCCGCCGTGGGCGAGCGCGATCGCCTGGTGGCCCAGGCACACCCCGAGCAGCGGCACCCGCCCGGCGAACCGGTGCACCAGCTCGACATGGCCGGACTCGGCGGGGTGCCCGGGCCCGGGCCCGAGGACCACCGCGTCGGGCCGGGAGGCGACCAGCTCCTCCGGGGAGCGGGTCAGCGACCGCACCACCTCGGTCCGGGCGCCCAGCGTGCGGAGGTACTGGTCGATGATGTGGACGAAGCTGTCGTACGCGTCGATCAGCAGAACCCTCGTCCCGTTCACGGCAGCAACTCCTCACCGGTCAGCGCCCAGTGGGCGGCCCCCATCTTCGCCAGCGTCTCCCGCCACTCCGCCTCCGGCTCCGACTGGGCCACCATGCCCGCCGAGCTCTGCGTCGAGTACGTCGTCCCGTCGTACTCGACCGTGCGGATGCACAGCGCGAACTCGCTCCACCCGCGCACGTCGGCCAGCCCGACCGCCCCCGCGTAGCTGCCGCGCCGCTCCCGCTCCAGGCCGTCGATGATCTCCATGGCCCGCACCTTCGGCGCACCCGTCATCGTCCCCGCCGGGAACGTCGCGCGCACCGCCTGCCAGGTGTCGACGCCCTCCTCCAGCCGGCCGGACACCGTCGAGACCAGGTGGAAGACGTGGGAGTAGCTCTCCACCGCCATCAGCCGGTCCACCGGCTGGGTGCTGGGCCGGCTCACCCGGCCGATGTCGTTGCGGCACAGGTCGACGAGCATGATGTGCTCGGCCTGCTCCTTGGTGCTCTCGCGCATCTCCTTCACGCGCCGCTGGTTCTCCTCCTCGTCCGCGCCGCGCCGCGCGGTCCCCGCGATCGGGCGCATCAGGATCTCGTCGCCCTCGATCCGGAAGAACAACTCCGGGCTGGCGCCGATCAGCGTGCTGCCCGCCCGGGGCATCAGGTACATGTACGGGGAGGGGTTGCGGGCGCGCAGCCGCCGGTACACGTCGATGGGCGTCAGCGTCGTCGTCACATCGATGCGGTGGCCGATCTGGATCTGGTAGATGTCACCGACCCTGATGTGTTCCAGACAGATGTCGGCCCACTCGAGGAACGTCTCGCGGCTGACGCTGTCGCTCACCGACAGCGGGACCGGTGCGTCGGGAACGGCGGCCGGACGCCCGCCGGTCCGCTCCCGGGCAGCCTCGCGGGCCATCGCCGGCACCGCGTCCGCGGTGCCGGCCGCCGCCGTCCGCTCCCAGAACGCGGCGCTCTCGGCGCACAGCAGCCGCACCTCACCCGTCGTCAGGTCGTACCAGACGGTGTCCCGGAAGAGCGTGAGCGTGATGTCGGGCCCGTTCGGGGCCTTGGTGCGGGCGGGCAGTGTCTCCATGTGCCAGACGGACTCGTACGCGAACGAGGTCAGGAACCCGAAGGCGTACGACGTGACGGGGACGTCCGTGTCGACGTCGAACAGCCCCTGTGCCCGCGCCAGCAGCTCCCACACCGCGCCGTCGTCACCGGGCAGGCTCAACCGGTGCGCCGCCCCGCCCGGCGTCGTCGGCCCGCGTTGCAGGCCCGCCTCCTCGGCGGCCGTCGCGAGGGCTTCCAGCACGCCGGGGGCGCCCTCGATCTCGGCGTAACCGTCGAACACCCGGATCTCCGCAAGGCGCCCGAACCCGACGACGGCCCACCGGCGGTCGGGCTCGGCGCCGTCAGCGCTCTCGAAGAGGAAGACGTCCTCCTCCCCGCGAGCGGCGCACAGCCGCTCGTACACATCAAGGGAATCGTGGTGGGGCAATCGGGTCGCGGTGACCCGCACCGCGATCCGTTCCGCTTCTCGCATGGTGAACTCCCGTCGAAAACAATGCGATCAGCAAAACAGCGGGCGTGACGGCCGTGCCAGACCAATCAATCTCCGTTCATGCGGACCACTTGGCCAATCTCTTGACCCCGTACGCCGGTTGCACTGAGCTGATCCGTGTTTGCACTCGGCGATCAGGAACAGCGAAGGGAACCGGGAATGATGAATTCACCCACGGAATCCTGGCGGGCTTTCCCCGCGGCCCAGCAGCCGCAGTGGCCGGACCAGGCGGAACTGCGCGCCGCGACCGGGTGGCTGATCACCGCGCCCCCGCTGGTCTTCGCCGCCGAGTGCGACCTGCTGCGCCGCCGCATGGCGGCGGTCGCCCGTGGGGAGGCGGTCCTCCTCCAGGGCGGTGACTGTGCCGAGACCTTCGAGCGGGTCACCGCCGACGAGATACGCGGCAAGCTCCAGACCCTGCTCCAGATGGCCGTCGTGCTCACGCACGCCACCGCCCTGCCCGTCGTCAAGATCGGCCGGATGGCCGGCCAGTACGCCAAGCCCCGCTCGTCACCGGTCGAGAGACGGGACGGGACCGAACTGCCCAGCTACCGGGGCGATGCCGTCAACGGTCTGGAGTTCACGGCCGAGGCGCGGCGCCCCGACCCGTGGCGCATGCGGCGGATGTACGAGAGCTCCGCCATGACCCTCAACCTGGTACGGGCCCTCACCACCGGCGGTTTCGCCGACCTGCGGCAGGTGCACGCCTGGAACCAGGGCTTCGTCGCGGACTCGCGGGCCGGCGAGCGCTACGAGCAGCTCGCGGACGAGATCGACCGCAGCCTCGCCTTCATGCACGCGTGCGGCGTGGACACCGGCGAACTGGGCACGGCCGAGTTCTTCGTCGGCCACGAGGGCCTGCTGCTCGACTACGAAGCGGCCCTGACCCGCGTCGAGCCGGACACCGACCGCACCTACGCCACCAGCGGCCACCTGTTGTGGATCGGCGAGCGGACCCGCGACCTCGACGGCGCCCATGTCGAGTACTTCTCCCGCGTGCACAACCCCATCGCCGTCAAGCTCGGCCCGACCACCACCCCCGACACCGTGCTCGGCCTCATCGACCGGCTCGATCCCCGGCGCGAACCCGGCCGGCTGACCTTCGTGGTCCGGGCCGGCGCCGACCGTGTCCGTGACGTGCTGCCCGACCTGATCGAGAAGGTCACCGCCGAGGGCGCCCTGGTCTGCTGGGTCAGCGACCCGATGCACGGCAACACCATCACGGCGCCCAGCGGCCACAAGACCCGCAGCTTCGACACGATCCTCGACGAGGTCCGCGGCTTCGTGGAGATCCACCGGGAGCTGGGCACCCATCCGGGCGGCGTACACGTCGAACTCACCGGCGACGACGTCACCGAATGCGTCGGAGGCGGCAACGCGGTGCTGCCCGAGAACCTGCACCGCCGCTACGAGACGGCCTGCGACCCGCGCCTGAACCACACCCAGTCGCTGGACCTGGCGTTCCTCCTCGCCGAGATGTACCGGGACCGGGCCGGCGCTCTCAACTCCCGGCCGACGCCTCGTCGATGACCGCGAAGGGCGGCTCCCCGGCCAGGTAGAAGTGGTCGCCGGGGAGCGTCCGGAACCGGAACGGCCCCCGCGTCCGGTCCCGCCACGCGGCGACGTCCTCGACCCCGACCCGGGGGTCGCGGTCCCCGACCAGCGCCGTGACGGGGCACCGCAGCGGTGTGCTCCTGCTCGGCCCGTACGAGGCCAGCATGCGGAAGTCGGCGCCGATGTAGGGCATGACCAGCTCCACGAATGCCGGGTTGCGCAGCAGTTCGGCATCCGTGCCGCCCAGTTCCACGAGCGTCTTCGCGATCGACTCGTCGTCCCAGGTGGTGGCCGCGTCGGGATCCGGCCGCAACAGGTGCGGCGCCCGGGCGCCCGAGGCGACGAAGTGCGCCACCCGGGCCCCCTCGTCCTCCAGCGCCCCCACCACCTCGTACGCGACGATCGCCCCCATGCTGTGACCGAAGAACACGGTGGGCCGGCCGTCCATCCACGGGCGCAGCGACCTGGCGATGTCACCCGCCATCGCGGCGAGCTCCGTGGCGGGCGGCTCCGCGATGCGTTCGGCACGGCCCGGATAGCACACCGCGTGGACCTCGAATCCCGCGAGCGCCTTGCCCCAGCCCCGGAAGAAATAGGGCGAGCCGCCGGCATGGGGAAAACAGATCAGCCGCCGGTCCGCGAACGGCCGTGGCTCGACGCACTGTGTCCACATCTTCCTGCCCCCAAGGCCCCGCGTCCGGTGTGTCGCCTCCACGATCCTGACTGGGACTGACACACCGCTGACACAGCCACGTCGCCCCGGCCCGCCGGGGAGTGGATCGCGCGGCGGACCGGTTCGGTGACGGGGTCGTGCTGCGGCCCGGGATGAGCGCAGGCGTCCCAGGGCGACCGGTCCGAATACGGCGGGCCGGTCACGCGGCAGGGTCAGCTCCGGGCTTGCCGTGCCGCCGTCGGCGAGCATCATTGCCAGGTCGACGGCGACCCGGCCCGGGGCATGCCCGGTGCCCCGTGGCCGCAAGATCCGGACGTCACCGCAAGTGACCCCCTGCGCGGCGAGCCGAGCAGTCGGCCGGTTCGCGCGCGTGCGGCTGGTGAGCGGCCGTCAGCGTTCCTTCGGCCCTGACAGGTCGATGTCGTGGACCGGGATGTCGGGGGTGGCGGCGGCCGTACCCAGCAGCCGCGTGAAGCGGGTGCAGAGAGCCTCGACGGTGGGCCGGTCGAACAGCTCGGTGCGGTATTCGACCACACCGTCGAGTCCGCGGCAGGTGCCGTCGGAGTCCCGCCGCTCGAACAGGCCGAAGGTCAGGTCGAACCCGGCGGAACCCCTGCCGACCAGGTCCACCGTGGCGGACACGCCCGGTAGCTCCAGCCTTTCGGGGAGGGACGGGGAGAGAACCAGCATCACCTGGAACAGGGCCCGGCCGAACACGGCCTGCCCGCTCGCCGCCCGCCGCGGCCCCTGCGCCTCCACGACCAGGTCGAAGGGCACGTCCTGGTGGGCGAAGGCCGCCAGATCGGCCCGCGCGACCCGGCCGAGCAGCTCACGGAAGGTCGGCTCTCCCGAGGTGTCGGTGCGCAGCGCGAGCGTATTCACGAAGAAGCCGACGAGGCCGTCAAGCTCCACGTCCGCGCGGTCGGAGACCGCCGTGCCGATCGGGATGTCCGTACCCGCGCCGAGGCGGGTGAGCAGCGCGGCCAGTGCGGCATGCACCACCAGGAAGAGGCTGGCCTGCTCCTGAGCGGCCACCTCCAGGAGCCGCCCGTGTACGTCCGCGGGGACGGTGAAGGCGACCGTGTCGCCGGCGGTGTGCGCCGGGCGCCCGGACGGCGCCCGCTCCGGACGGTCGGTGGGGAGCGGGATACGTTCCGGCAGGCCGGCCAAGGCCTTGTTCCAGTAGGCGAGCTGACCGGCCCGCAGGGCGCTGGGCTCGCCGTCGGTGCCGAGCAGTTCACGCTGCCACAGGGTGAAGTCGGCGTACTGGGTGGGCAACGGCGACCAGTCAGGGGCGTGACCGGTGACGCGGGCCCGGTACGCGGTGCCGAGGTCGTCCAGCAGTCGCGGCAGCGAGGCGCGGTCGCAGGCGATGTGGTGGAGCAGCAGGAGAAGCGTCTGCCCGCGCGAGGTCTCCGTGGTGAAGAGGACCGCGCGCAGGGGGAGTTCGCTCTCCAGGCGGAAGGGCCGGCCGGCCGCGGCGCTCAACGCGTCCGGCAGCCGGTCCGGGGCGACGGGTTCGACCGTGAACGCCGGGCGCGCGGCCGTGACCGGCAGGATGTGCTGGACCGCCCGGCCGTCCCGCTGCTGGACAAGGGTGCGCAGGGTTTCGTGCCGGGCCGTGAGGTCGCCCAGGGCGGCACGGAGCGCCCCCTGGTCCAGCTCGCCGTCCCAGCGCAGCACCAGGGGAACGTTGTAGGTGCTGTCGGGGCCGGCGAGCTTGTGCAGGAACCAGAAGCGCCGTTGGCCGAAGGAGAGCGGGACCGGCTCGGCGCCCCGGTCCTCGGCCGTCGGAAGCCGAGGGACGGGCCGGGGCCCCGATGCCACGGAGGTGTCACCCGAATGATCGGTGTCGCCCAGATGAGCGGCGAGCCCGGCGACGGTCGGGTGGTCGAAGACGTCCCTGACATCCAGCTCCGCCCGGGCGCCGAGACCGGCTCGGCGCACCATGGTGACCAGCCGCGTCGCCCGCAGGCTGTCGCCCCCGAGATCGAAGAAGTCGTCGTCGGCGCCCACCTGTTCCACGGCGAGCAGGTCGGCGTACAGCCCGGCCAGTTCGGCTTCCAGCGGCGTGTCCGGGGCGCGTGACGGCGTGTGCGCGCGGGCGTCGGGGGAAGGGAGCGCCGCCCGGTCCAGCTTCCCGTTGGGGGTGAGCGGCAGCCTGTCGAGCGGGACGAACAGGGACGGGACCAGATGCGCCGGAAGCCGCTCGCGCAGCCATGTCCGCAGCCGGGCGAGAGCCGGCCCGGGATCGTCCGCCGCCGCCTCCCGGGTGAGAACGACGTAGGCCACCAACCGCGCGGCCCCATCAGCTCCCTGATCGCCGTCCGCCCCTGCCCGGGCCGGACCGTGCGGAACACCGGAGCTCGCCAGCACGGCGCCGCCCGCCACGCCGGGGGCGGCCAGCAGCGCCGCCTCGACCTCGGCCGGTTCGATCCGGAAGCCACGGATCTTCACCTGGTCGTCCGCCCTGCCGACATACTCCAGCGAGCCGTCCTGACGGGCGCGTACGAGGTCGCCCGAGCGGTACAGCCGGGACCCGGCGGGGCCGAAGGGGTTGGCCACGAAGCGTTGCGCCGTCAGCGCGGAACGGCGCAGATAGCCCCTGGCCACACCGGAACCCGCGACGTACAGCTCACCGGCCACCCCGGGGGGCACCGGGCGCAGCCGGTTGTCCAGTGCGTACAGCCGGGTGCCGGCGATGGCCTTGCCGATCGGGACGACCCGCGCCGTACCGTGGTCGTGGTCCAGGTCGAGCCGGGTCGAGAGGACCGAGGTCTCGGTGATGCCGTACATGTTGACCAGGACGGGCGCGGAGTCCTGGTGCCGCCCGTACCAGGAACGCACGACGGCAGGAGCGAGCGCCTCACCGCAGAAGATGACCCAGCGCAGGGCCAGTTCCCGCCCCCGCTCCGGCAATTCGGCGTCGGCCCGGTCCAGCGACCGGAAGGCGGAGGGCGTCTGGTTGAGCACCGTCACACGTTCCCGCACCAGCAGGTCGAGAAAGGCGCCGGGGGAGCGGCTCACCTCGCGGGGGACGACCACCAGTCGGCCACCGCGCGCGAGGGCGCCCCACATCTCCCACACGGAGAAGTCGAAGGCGCAGGAGTGGAACATCGCCCAGGTGTCGTCGGGGCCGAAGCCGAACTCGGCGGCCCCCGCCCGCAACAGCGCCACCGGACCGCGGTGCGGGACCACCACGCCCTTGGGGCGGCCGGTGGAGCCGGAGGTGTAGATGACGTATGCGGCATGGTCGGGCGTCAGCGGCCCCGTGCGGTCCGCGTCGGTCAGGTCGGCGTCGCCGTCCGCCGAGTCGGCGTCGCCCGTCGCCGACGAGGTCGTGGCCGCGGCGGCTCCCGTCGGGTCCGTCTCGGAGAGAACGCATACCGGCTGGGCGTCGGCGAGGATCCGCTCCGTGTGCTCCGGCGGCCATCCCGTGTCGAGCGGGAGGTAGGCCGCGCCGGTCTTGGACACCGCCAGGATCGCGATGACCGCGTCCACGGAGCGGGGGAGCAGGACGGCGACTGTGCGTTCGGGTCCCGCGCCGCGCCGGATCAGCGTCCTGGCCAGCCGATTGGCGCGTGTGTTGAGCTCGGCATAGGTGAGCCGCCGGTCGCCGTGGCCGACCGCCGGGGCGTGCGGAGTGAGCGCGGCCCAGTACTCGAACAGCTCGGGGAGCGTATGGGGCGAAGGGGGCACGGGTGTGCCGACGCCCGGTACGAGCAGCCTGCGCTCTTCCGGTGCCAGCAGATCCAGCTCTCCGACGGGGCGGCGGGGTTCGTCGATCAGCTGGTCGAGCAGGCGTACGCAGCGGTCGGCCTCGGCGGCGACCTCCGCGGGCTCGTACCGCCCGGCGTCGGCGTGCACCTCCACCATCAGGCCGGCCCGGCCGCGTTCCGGCCTGATCATGACGGAGAGGTCCTCCACCGCGCCGGTGTTGAGCTGTCTGAGGGTCATCGGCCGCCCGGCGAAACCGCGGCCGAAGCTGAAGGGGACGATGTTCGCGGTCAGTTGGTACGGCGCGTGCGCGGACCCGGTGAAGCCGAGGTCACGGCGGAGGTCCTCGTACCGATAGCGCTGGTGGCCGAGGGCGAGGGCGGTTGCCTCGTCAACGGTCCGGATCAGTTCGGCGGTCGGCCGGCGCGGGTCGACCGGTACCCGCAGCGGGAGCACGTTCGACGCCGCACCGGTCACGGCGCCCGCTGTCTTGGAGGTGCGGCCGGCGACGGGGAACCCCACGACGACCTCGTCGCCCCCGCCGGTGCGGGCGTGGTCCAGCAGGACGGCGGAGGCGGTCGCCACCGCCGTCCAGGGCACGTCGAGTGCGCGTGCGCGTGCGCGGAGGGCGGCCACCCGGTCCTCGGGCATCCGGGACGCGACGCGCACCGGTGCCCCGCCCGTCCGGCCGATGCCCGTCCGGCCGGGTGCGTCCTGGCCGGGTGCGTCCCGGCCGGGTGCGGCGGGTCGGGACATACCCGGTCGGACGGCTCCCGGCCACCCGGCCATCTTCGCCATCCAGAACTCACGGTCTGCCTCGAAGTCGGGCGTGGCGCGGTAGGCCCGCTCGGCGTCGAGCAGGGTGTCCAACGGCACCTGGTGGCCGGGCTTCGGGGACTCGCCGCGCTCCAACGCCGCGTAGATCTCGCCGAGTCGTCGGGCGAACAGCGCCAGACCGAAGCCGTCCACCACCAGGTGGTGGGCGAGCAGATACCAGCAGACCCGGTCCTCGGCGAGGCGCAGGAACGCGGTCCTGAACGCCGGGCCGTTCTTCAGGTCGAGCGGGCGGGGGATGTCCGCCCGCATCCAGTCCAGCGCGGCGGCCATCGGTGCGGGTTCCCGCTGGAGGTCGACGACCGGTATGTGCCAGGCGGGGAGGGGGCCGGCCCATTGCCTCGGCTCCCCGGAGGCCGTGACGGCGAACCGGGACCTGAACGGTTCGGTCTCCGTCACGGCGAACCGGAAGGCCGCCTCGTACAGCTCCGGATCGAGATCTCCGGCGATCTCGAACGCACTCGCCAGTTGGTACCGGACCGGAGGCGCCAGCCGCTGCGCCATCCAGATCCCGTGCTGCGTCGTGGTGAGCGGCATCGACGGGTGATCTGCCGCGCGCGCGTGCTCCGGCTCGTTCCTCACGGAGTGTTCACCGACCCCTTCAGCGGTGCCTTGGAGGCCCACTGTTCGACGAGTACGCGGCCCACGTCGCCGAGCGCGGCGGGGCCTCCCATCTCCATGTGCGTGCAGTCGACCGGCAGGACCTCCAGCGACCCCTTGACCAGCGGGCGCCACAGGCCGAGCGCGGTCTCGGGCGAGTGGTCCCGCGCGGTGAACATCACGGTGTTCCCGCCGAACGGGCGAGGCGCGTGCAGGCCGGCGACCCGCGCGTTGTTGGTGAAGGTCCGGGCCAGCGCGGCGATCCGCTGCTCGTCGAACGAGGCCAGCAGTCCCTCCCGCGCACGGGTGATCTCCACGAACCGCGGATACGTCAGCGACTCGCCCGCCCACAGGGAGGGGTCGTATCCGAAGAATTCCAGGAGCATCGAGAGGATGTCCCGGCCGGCGACCGAACCCGGCGCGGCCTCGGCCGAGGCCGCGGCGTCGGCGACGTTCGTGCCTGCGGCCTCGGCGACGTTCGTGCCCGCGGGGTGGGCGTCCAGGATCGCCAGCGTCTCCACCGACTCGCCGCTCTCCTCCAGCTGCACCGCCATCTCGTGGGCGACCACCCCGCCGAAGGACCAGCCGAGGAGGTGGTAGGGGCCCGTGGGCTGGACGGACCTGACATGGTCCAGGTAGTCCGCCGCCATCTCCCGCAGGGACGCCGGCAGAACCTCGGGGCCGTCCAGGCCCCGGGCCTGCAGGCCGTACACCGGCCGATCCGCGCCGAGCGGCGAGGTGAGTCCCGCGTAGCACCAGGAGAAGCCCGCCGCCGGGTGCACGCAGAACAGGGGCGCCTTGTCGCCCGACTCCCGCAGCGGCAACAGGACTCCGCCGCCGGCTTCTTCGGACCGCTCCTGGACGCCCCGCCCCCTGCTGCCCGCGGTGCCGTCGCCCGCCTCGGGCGAGAGGAAGGAACCGACGCTTCTGGCGGGCTCGGCGGCCGCTTCGGCCAGCAGCGTGGTGAAGCGTCCCGCGAGCGCGACGATCCGCTCGCGGTCCAGCAGGTGCGGGCGGTAGTCGAAACGCAGCAGCAGCTTCTCGCCGCCGGCGGAGACCACCAGGACCAGCGGGAAGTGCGGAGCGCCGCCACCATGGGCGTCCATGAGATTCCGGCCGGCCGCCGGCCCGGCCGGCTCATCGCGGTCCGGCGGGTGGCTGTCGAACACCATCACGGAGTCGAAGGAGCCGCCCACACCGGTGATCCGACGGATCTCGCCGAGGCCGATGTGCCGGTACGGCAGCAGCGCGGCCTGCTCCCGCTCCAGCCGGCTCAGCAGCGCCCCGAGCGATTCCGCCGGGTCCAGCCGCACCCGGGTGGGCACCGTGTCGCCGAAGAGCCCGGCCATGGTCTCCGCTCCGGCTGGCTCCGTGGGCCGACCGGAGACGACCGAACCGAACACGACGTCGGTGTCGCCGGTCTCCCGCCCCATCAGGATGCCCCAGCCCGCCTGGAGCACGGTGTTGGCCGTGACGCCATGCCCGCGGGCCACGTCGGCCAGCGCGGCGGAGGTCTCCACGTCGACCTCGAAGATGAAGTTCCGTGCGGCCGGCGGTTCCTCGGAACCCTCCCCGGGCGCCGCATCGGTGGTGGTGTTCAGCCCGTCCAGGGCCGCTCGCCACACGTCCTCCGCCTTCGTACGGTCCACGGCCTCCGGGCTCCTCGTCCGGTTCGTCTCGCGCACGACCCGGGCCAGCGCTCCGACCGTCTTGTGCTCGAAGATGTCCTGCGGGGTAAGGACGAGACCCACCCGACGCAGTCGGCTCAGCAGCTGGATCGACATCATGCTGTCGCCGCCGAGGTCGAAGAAGCTGACGTCCGTGGCGACTTCGGGGAGCCGGAGCACCTCGCGGAACACCCGCGCCACGTGCTCCTCCCGTGCTCCATCGGCGGTCATGGGGGCACCTCCCAGGCCCCCAGGGCCTGGGGGAGGGTCGGCCTCCAGCGGCCGTACACCCGTCGGCGGCTGCTCGCGGTCGAGCTTGCCGCTGCCCGTACGCGGCAGCATGGAGGCGGCCTTCAGCTCGGCCGGGACCAGATGCGCCGGCAGCCGCTCGGCCGCCCAGTCCCGCAGCGCGTGGCGGCCGGGGAGGCGGGCTCCCTCCGTGGGCACCAGGTGGGCCACGAGCCGGGCGTCGCCACTCGGCCCGTTCCGGACACAGGCCATGACCTCGGTGACGGCGGGATGCCGGGCGAGCACCGCCTCCACCTCGCCTAGTTCGACGCGGAAGCCGTTGACCTTGACCTGGGCGTCCGCACGGCCGAGGAAGTCGAGCAGGCCGTCGGGGCGCCAACGGGCCAGATCGCCGGTCCGGTACATCCGCTCGCCGGGCGGGCCGAAGGGGTCGGCGACGAAACGCTCCGCGGTCGGCCCGGGCCGGCGCAGATATCCCCGGGCAAGACCGTCTCCCGCCAGATACAACTCGCCCTGGCGGTCGGCCTCCACATGGCGGAGCGAGCTGTCGAGCACGTAGGCGAGTACGTGGCCCAGCGGCCGTCCGATGGGCGGTGCGCCCTGAGGCACAGGACCGTCGCCCGTCGAGGCGGGGGCATGGACGGTGGCCGCGGTGGCATAGACGGTGGCTTCGGTGGGCCCGTACACGTTGAGCACCCGGGTGCCGGGCATGGTCTCCCGGATCCGCGCGGCGAGAGAGGCGGGGAGTGCCTCACCGGCCATCGAGAGCGTCGTGGCCGACACCTCGAGACCGCCGGTCTCCAGCAGCTTGGAGAACACCGAAGGGATGGCGCACAGCAGACCGCCCGACCAGCGCGGCGGGTCACCGTCGAGCAGCGACAGGAGATTGTCGACCACCTCGACGCCGCCGCCGCCCGCCAGCGCCGGGAAGATCTCGGCCACCGACACGTCGAAGCTGAAGGAGCTCGCCGCCAGCACGTGTGCCAACGACTCGGCGCCGAACTCGGCGGCCGCCCAGTCCACCAGCGCGACCACACCGGAGTGCGGCACCACGACCCCCTTGGGCGTACCGGTGGAGCCCGAGGTGTAGATGACGTACGCGGGATGCGAGGGCCGCAGCGGCTCGGGGCGGTCGGCGTCGGACGGCGCCGTGGGTGAGAAGCGCTCCAATTCCCGCGCGATCGCGGGGTCGTCGAGCCGGATGGTCGTGGTCCACCCGCTCGCGGCGTCCGCGGCGTACGCGTTGATGGCGGTGTCGGTCAGCACACAGACCGGTTTCGCGTCCTCGACCATGAAGCGGAGCCGCTCGGCGGGGTAAGCGGGGTCGAGCGGCAGGTACGCGGCGCCGGTCTTGAGTACCGCGAGCATCGCCACGAGTGTCCCGGCGCACCGGGGGAGCAGCAGCCCGACGACCGACTCCGGCCCGGCACCCCGGTCGAGCAGGAGCCGGGCCAGCCGGTTGGCACGCTCGTGGAGTTGCGCGTAGGTGAGCTTGTTGTCGGCGCCGATGACGGCGACCGCGTCGCAGTGGCTCCGGGCGGCCCTCTCCAGCAGGTCGGTGAGCGTTCGGCGGGGTGCTCCGCGGGCCGTGCCGCCCGTCCGGGAGTGAACGGCCGCCCGCTCGTCCGCCGCCGGCAGGTCGAAGGTGCCCAGCGGGCGCCCCGGGCCGGCCACGGCCAGGGACAGCAGACGCCCGAAACGCCTGGCGTGCGCGTCGAGTTCGGCTGCGGAGAAGCGATCCGCCGCGCCGCTGAAGACGACCCGCAGCCGCTGGTCCGCGGGGTCGTCGTCGAGTACGACGCGTATGTCGTGGACCGGGTCGGGCACCAGGTCGTGGACGGTCGCGGACAGTTCACCGAACCGCACGAGGGGCCCGGGGGTGCGGATGTCGGCGATCGGCCCGAACAGCCGGTGCCGATCGTCCGGCGCCCCGGCCTCGCGACACAACTCCCGGTGGCCCAGCCGCTGGTGCCTGACCGCCTCGCGCGACTCCCGGGCGACGTCCCGGACGAGCTCGGCGAAGGTGGCGGTGGACCGTACCGTCAGCCGGAGCGGCACGATGTACTCGCTCGCGTCCGGGACACGCCTGCTCACCCGGCTCGGCCGGCCGTCCACCGGCATGCCGATCACCACGTCCGTGGCGCCGCTCAGCCGGTGGGCGTAGGCCGCCACGGCGGCGGACAGCACCACCCGTGCCGGCACACACGCGTCACGGGCGGTGGCACGTACACGTTCCGTGTCGTCGGCGCCGAGCGTCACCGGGCGGGAGTTCACCGGTGCCCGCAGCCCGTCGGTGTCCCGGGCCGGAGCGGCCGCGAAGGTCACCGGCTCGGGGAGGTCGGGGAACCGCCGGCGCCAGTGGGCGCGATCGGCTTCCTGCGCGGCGGATCCGGTGTAACCGGCCGTCGCCGAGGCCAGTTGGGCCCGGGTGGCCAGGGCACCGTCAGCGGCCGGGCGGCCCTCGGCGAGTGCCGTGTACACCTCGGAGACCCGGCGGGTGATCAGCGCACAGCCGAAGCGGTCGACAACGGCCCGGTGGTGCCGGTGGAACCAGTGGTGACGGTCCGGGCCGAGCCGCAGCAACGCCTGGGTCGACCAGGGCTGCCCGCTCTCCTCGCCGCCCCGTGCGAGCTCCGCTCCCCGCTCGAGCGCCGCGCGTGTCCACGCGTCGGCCGCGCCCCGCGGGTCCGCCTCCGTGCTCAGGTCCACCACGGGCAGCGGCACGCCGTCCGAGATCTCCAGGGCGGGCAGCCCGTCCGGCCCCTCGCCGGTGAAGCGCACCCGCAGTGCGGCGGCCTCGCCCACGACCCGGGCGACCGCGTCGCCCAGCAGAGTGAGGTCCAGGTCGCCGTGGATCTCCACGAGCTGGGCCGTGTGGCTGCCGGGGGCGGTGGGCCCTGCACCCGAGTCTCGTACGGCACGCCAGGTGTCCTGTCCGGCGGCGGACATGTCGGTGGGCGCGCCTCGGCGGTCAGCCATGGTCGGTTCCTCCCCGCGCGACGAGGTGCTGTGACGCGTACTGGTAGAAGCCACTGCCCGACTTGCGTCCCACCTTGCCTTCGGCGACGAGACGGGCCAGCAGGGGGCAGGGCCGGAAGCGGTCCTCGCCGGTATGCCGACGCAGCACCTCCAGCGAGTCGGCGATGGTGTCGAGACCGATGAGGTCGGCCGTGCGCAACGGCCCCATGGGGTGACCGAAGCAGTCCTGGAAAATTTGGTCCACGGTCTCGGCGTCGGCGGTTCCCTCGCCCAGCACGGCGGCCGCCTCGTTGAGCGTCAGCATCAGCACCCGGTTCGTCACGAAGCCGGGGGCGTCGCGCACCACGAGGGCGTGCTTTCCGACGCGGGCGAGGAAGCCTTCCGTGCGCTCCAGGGTGAGATCGCTGGTCTCCGGCGCGCGGATGACCTCCACCGCGTCCTTGAGCGGCGCCGGGTTCATGAAGTGGGTGCCGATGACCCGGTCGGGGCGACCGGTGAAGGATCCGAGGCGACCGACCGGGATGCATGAGGTGTTGGACGCGAAGATCGCCTCGGCCCCGCAGATCCGGTCCAGTTCGCGGAGAATCCCCTCCTTGATGTCCTCGTCCTCCCGGGCGCACTCCACCACCAGGAGAGCGGCCGCCATGTCGGCGAGCTCGGCGGACCAGGTCACGAGGGACTCGGCGCTGGACACGGGCGCGCCCGCCCGCGCCTGCCGGGACCCCCGGCGCAGCAGCGTGGCCGTCCTGATTCCGGCGCGGAGCCGGGCCGGTCCCGAGGCCAGCGCCCCGGGGTCGTTGTCGACGACGACCACGGGGTGGCCGGCTTCGGCGAAGCACTGCGCCACACCGATCCCCATCGTGCCCGCGCCGACGATGCCCACCAGTGACCCGGCCGGAACGGCTCGCGCGGCCCCCACGGCCCCCACGGCCCGCGCGGGCTGCGCGGTCTGTCGAACGTCTGTCTGATCGCCCACTGTTGCAGGTCTCCTTCGTCGGCCGAGCCGCGTCAGTCGGTGTGCGCGGGCCGTGCCGTGGCCGGCTTCGCGGGTGTGCTCGCGCTGGTCGTCGTGCGGAGGGGCCACAGGCTGGACAGCGGTGCGCCAGGGGCGCGGGTGGCCGCCCGCAGCATCGCGAGCAGTCCGTCGAGCAGAGCCCGGGCGCTCGACCGGTCGAAGAGCTCGGTGCGGTAGTCCAACGAGATGGACAGCTCGCCGCGCCCCGGCCCTTCGACGACGGACCAGGAGAGGTCCAGCTCGCTGCGGCCGGGCGGCAGCGTGAGCCGTCCCGCGTCCGTGCCGGGCCACCGCACGGGGGCCGCTTCCACCCCGGCCGCCGAGCCGAGTGCCGCCGGCAGCGCTTGGTAGGAGTACGCCACATCGAACAGCGGTGCCCTGCCGGGCTCCTCGGGCAGTCCGGCCGCGCGCACGATGTCGGCGAACGGCACATCCCGGTGCTGTTCCGCGCCGGTGATGGCCCGCCGCACCCGGTCGGTGAGCTTCTCGAAGGACGGGTCGTCGGCCAGAACCAGACGCAGCGGCAGACTCCGCGCGAAGGGACCCACCCGAGTGCGGGAAGCCGGGAGGGGAAGCGCTGTGCCGGTCAGCCCGATGAGCGCCTCGTCCGCCTCCGTGCGCAGGGCGAGCACGGCGGTGAGGGCCGCCAGCACGCTCTCCCTGGTCCCGGAACGCCCCACCGCGTGGGCGAGGCCGTCGGGAACCCGGGACCCGAGGGTGGCGGTGGCGCGGGTGCCGTGGACGGGCCGGGCCCGGTCCAGCGGCGGCGCACCATCGGCCAGTCCCGTCAGCGTCCCTCTCCAGTAGGCGAGTCGGTCCTTCCTCTGGGGGCCTGCCCAGGGCTCGGTGTGCCCGCCGGACAGCGCGGGAAGCTCGGGCGGCTCGGCCCGGCGTCCGTCCGGGCGGGCGCCGTACAGCGCGAGCAGGTCCCGGAAGAACACCTCCGGCTGACCACCGTCGTAAGCCCGCTGGTGGGTGGTCACCAGCAGGACGTGCTCGGCCGGGCCCGTCGTCGCGAAGAGCGCGTGGAGCCGGCGGCCCGATGCCGGATCGAGTACGAGTGCGGCCTCGGCCCGCGCGATCTCCCTGGCCCTGAACAGGGGCTCGCTCTCGCCGGAGACGTCCGCGGTGGTGAGGAAGCCGTCGCCGAGCAACGAGCCGTGCCCCACGGCCTCGACGGTCCTGGCACGCAACACCTCGTGCTGCTCCGCCAGTTCCTCCAGCGCCGTGCGCAGCGCGGGGAGCCGCACCTCGCCACGCAGCTCGACGCAGCTGACGACGGGGGCGGCGACCGGGACCACCGGGGCAGGCGGCGTGTCCGGTCGGTCCGCGACCGGTCCGGTCGCCGGGGGAGGACCGCCGGGGAGGTCGCCGTAGGACGTGTCCTCGTTGTCCGCGACGGCGTGCAGCAGCTCCAGGAACGCCTCGGACATGGCGGAGATCGTGCCGGCGTCGAAGAGCCGCGTCGCGTACTCCATCATGACCACGAGCTCGTCCTGGTCCGCCAGCTCGCCGACGACCATCGAGAGGTCGAACTTGGCGGTGCCGGGGGGCAGTCCGGGGAAATGCGGGAGGATCTCCGGGGCGTGCGCCGGTCCCAGCACGATCTCGCCGAAGGCGGCGGCCGGTGGCAGCGTCTGGTGCACGTACATCACGTCGAAGAGCGGGTTACGGCTCGGATCACGGTCGGCCGCGACCTCGCGCACGACCTCGTCGAACGGGATCTCCTGGTGATCGAGGGCGCCAAGCACCACCCCGCGCACCTGGCGCAGCAGCTCGCGGAAGCTCGGGTCGCCCGACAGGTCCGAGCGCAGCGCGACGGTGTTGTTGAAGAAGCCGAGCAGATCCCACAGTTCGGGCCGGCTACGACCGATGGTCGGGGTGCCGACGACGATGTCCCGCTGGCCGGACCAGCGTGCGAGCAGCACTTTCAGCGCGGTGAGCAGCACCATGAACAGAGTGGCCGTCTCCTGGGCGCCCACCTCGCGCAGCCGCTGCACCAGTGCGCCCGGGATGGTGAACCCGTGGGTCGTACCCGCGAAGTCCCTCCGGCCGGGGCGCGGCCGGTCGGTGGGCAGCTCCAGTGTGGGCGGGTCGCTCAGCTGTTCGTGCCAGTAGCTCAGTTCACCGTCGAGGCGGGAGCCGGCCACCAGCTCGCGCTGCCAACGCGCGTAGTCCGCGTACCGCACCGGCAGCGGCTCGACATCGGGGGCACGGTTCTCCAGGCGGGCCGTGTAGAACTCCAGCAGTTCCCGCATATGGATCTGCGGAGCCCAGCCGTCGTTCACCGCATGGTGCATGCACCAGCAGACGATGTGGTCGTCATCGCCGAGCCGCACGACGGTCACCCGTACGAGCGGTTCGGCGGCGATGTCGAAGACCCAGCGTGTGGCAGCGGCGACGACCGCACCCGCCGCGGTCTCCGGGGCGTCCTCGCCCACGACGTCCAGGTACGTGAAGAAGTCGCCCAGCTCGGGCCGGATCACCAGCTCGGGCCTGCCGTCGGCCTCGACGAAGTTGGACCGCAGCACCTCGTGGCGCCGCGCCAGGTCCTCCCAGGCGAGCCGGAACCTCTCGACGTCCAGGGGCCCGCGGTACCGGGAGGCGCCGGGGAGGTTGTAGAGCGTGGTCGTCGGGTCGAGCTGGTGGTGGAACCACATGCGCTCCTGCCCGTACGACAGCACCGGCTCGCCGCCCGGGACGATCGGCGGCAACTCGGCGTCGGGCACCTCGGGGACGACCGGGCCCGTCGGCGCGTCGGCGGCGCCCGGCGATCGCGGCGTGGGCGCGTGCGGCACCCGGTCGTCAATGGCCTGCGCGAGCGAGCTGACGACGGGGTGGTCGTAGATGTCCGCCAGCTTGAGCCGGACCCCGTGCCGCACTCGTACCCGCTCCACGAGCTGGAGAGCGATGACGGAGTTGCCGCCGATGGAGAAGTAGTCCGCGTCGGCCGGGACCTCGTCCGCGTGCAGCAACTCGACGAGGGTGTCCCGCAGCCAGCCCAGTACGGTCCGGGACTCTTCGGTCCCTCGCCCGCCGGGTGCGCGGACCGGTTCCTCGGCGGCAGGCGCAGGCGCGGGCGCGGGTGCAGGCACCGGAGCCGGAACGGGAGCCTGAGCGGTGGGCCGACGGAGTACCTCGTCGAAGGACAGCACCTCACCCAGTGGCCTGGCCCAGCAGCGAACGCCGGTGAACGGATGTCCCGGCAGCGGAACCCGGCCCGCCGACGGATGGGCTCGCAGCACCGGCCAGTCCAGGCTGACGCCCTCCTCGTACAACCTGCCCAGCAGCTCCAGGACGGCGGCGTCGGCGTCGGTGGCACCGGGCCGCAGACAGAGCACGCGGGCGTCCGCGCGGTCGTGGAGGTGGGCCGTCAACCGGTCGCTGATCTCGCCGCGGGAGGCCAGCTCCACGAACACCACGGGGCCGTCGGAGAGCTGCTCGTCCGCCGCCGCGTGGAGCTGCTCCACCCGCAGTGGGTCGCCCGCCACCGCCGGGTCCTGCCCGCTGTGTGCCCGCCGCAGCGTGGCGGTGTCCTCGGCGCCGATATCGCCCCGCAGGTACCGGGCGGTGTAGCGGGAGATCCCCGAACTCATCAGCCCGTCCGGCGAGACGCCGGCCCGGACCAACCGCCGGTACGTCGCGAGCTGCCCGCCGACCATCGCGGCGCGGTCGGCCGGTGCGGGCAACTCGTCCGGTAACTGCTCCGGCGACTGATCGCGCGGCTCGTAGGGTGTGGCGTCCGCCGAGAGAAGAAAGACCACCCGAGGTACGGCCCTGGAGCCGGCGTGGGCCGCCTCGCCCGCCTCGCCCGCCTCGAGCCGACGCCAGGTGACCTCGGCGGCCAGGCGTGCCGCGAGCTCGGAGGTGTCCCGGGCGACCACGGACGCACGGTGGGGGTCGTGGTCCCTTCCCTCGTTCAGCGTCCGCGCGACGTCGGCCAGCGGGTGGGCGGTGTGGCGCAGTTCGAGCGACAGCAGCTCGCACTGGGCGAGCAGGTCCGCCCCGCTGCGGGCGGACACCGCGATCAGCTGCGGGGCGCTGACAGCGGGGCGTACCGGGGCGGTCGCCGGGGGCTGCTCCACCACGCAGTGCGCGTTGACGCCGCCGAGGCTGAACGAGCTCACGCCCGCCCGGCGCGTCTCGTCGTCCCACCGCTCGAGCGAGGCGACGACCTCCAGGCGGGCACCTTCGAGGTCGACCTCGTCGGCGGGCTCCTCGAAGTGCAGCGAG
The DNA here is from genome assembly GCF_016598475.1 of Streptomyces adelaidensis. Lineage (GTDB taxonomy): Bacteria > Actinomycetota > Actinomycetes > Streptomycetales > Streptomycetaceae > Streptomyces > Streptomyces adelaidensis. Next base: position 130,729 of record NZ_JAEMUX010000003.1, on the reverse strand, counting down.
GGGTACAGCTCGCCGTGGCGCACGCTGAGTACCGCCTTGACCAGCCCGGCGATTCCCGCGGCGTGGTCCAGGTGCCCGATGTTGGTCTTGACCGAGCCCACCTTCACCGTACGGTCGCCGTCGGGACGGGCGAGGGCCAAGCCCTCGGCTTCGACCGCGTCGCCGAGCCGGGTGCCCGACCCGTGTGTCTCGATGTATCCGGCGGTCGCCGGGTCCAGCGAGGCATTGCGCCACGCCTTGGTGATGGCCCGGGCCTGCGAGCGGGCGCTCGGGGTGCTGATGGTCGCGGAGTGCCGGCCGTTGTGCACCACGGCGCTGCCGCGGATCACGGCGTGGATGAACGAGCCCTCCGCCACCGCCCGTTCCAGCGTGGTGAGGAGCACTACCCCGCCGCCCTCGCCGGCGCCCGCCCCGTCCGCGGCACGGTCGAACGCGCGGGACCGGGCGGTGGGCGAGGCGATGCCGGGGAAGTCGGCCACCGCGGCCGCCGGCGGCACGATGTGGCGCAGGTTCACCCCGCCCACGACGGCGTAGTCCGCGTCGTCGTCGCCGAGCTCACGGCAAGCCTGGTGAACGGCGACGAGTGAGCCGTTGCAGCCGGTGTCCACGCCGTAGCAGGGGCCGGTGAAACCGAAGAGGTGGGAGATCCTGGCGGGCAGGGCGCAGGGAATGTTTCCGCTCATGCCGAGGGTGCCGTGCTCACGCACCAGAGGTGCGTAGCCGTTGCTCGGCGAGCTGAAGATCACCGCCGTCCGGCTGTCCCGGAGCCCGGACGGGGCGTATCCCGCGTTCTCCAGCGCCTCCTCGGTGAGCTGGAGCGCCAGCCGGTGCTGCGGGTCGGTCACCTCCGCCTCGCGCCGGGAAAGACCGAAGTGCTTGTGGTCGAAGAGGTCGATCCGTTCGAGGTAGCCCTGCTCCGGATAGTCCTGCCGGGGATCGAGCCCGGTGCTCCGGATCCGCTCCGGAGGGATCGGGCGCACCGAGTCCCTCCCCGCCCGCAGGTTCGCCCGGAAGGCGGCGAGGGAATCCGCCTGCGGGAATCTCGTGGCTATGCCGATCACCGCGACGGCCGGTCTGCCGTGTGCCACGCCCGTACCGCTCATGTCACCTCTCCCTTCACGCGTGTCAGAGCTCGTATGTGGCCGGTGGGGCGTCTTCCTCGCCTTGCGCGCGCTCGCCCTGGCGGTCGGCGATGAGCTGCGCCTGGGTGGCGATGGTGATGTAGTCGAACAGCTCGCCCACCCGCAGCGCCTCGGGCCATCGCCTGTCCAGCCTGTCGTGCAGGTCGATGACCTTGATCGAACTCCCGCCGACGGAGAAGAAGTTGTCGTCCGGGCCCGCGCCGGAGTGCCCGAGGACCTCCGCCCAGATCCGGCCGACGGCGAGCCGGTGCCCGCTCCAGTCCCCGCCCGCGGTGCCCGCGGAGGCCTGCCGGTCCTTCGGGATCAGCTTGCGGAGCGCGGCCCGGTCCGCCTTGGTGCTGTGGTCGAGCGGCATGTGGTCGACCGGTACGAACAGGGTCGGTGTGGCCTGCTCCACCAGTCGGCCTCGACAGTGTTCGCGCAGCTCCGAGGCGTCCGGCGGCCCGCTGCCGGGTGTCGGTAGTACGAAGGCGATCACCTGCGGCTCGTCCTGCCCCGCACGTTCGCAGAGCACCACGGCCTGCTCCACACCCGCATGGCGTTCCAGCACGCTCGCGATCTCGCCGAGTTCGATCCTCGTACCGCGGATCTTGGCCTGCTCGTCCGTTCTGCCGTGGTACTGCAGCGCGCCCCGCTCGTCGACGCCGGCGATGTCCCCGGTGCGGTAGAGGCGCCCGCCCGGCCGCCCGTACGGGTCCGCGACGAATCGCTCGGCCGTAAGGGCCGGCTGGTTGGCGTAGCCGAGTGCCACCAGGGAGCCGCCGACGTAGAGCTCGCCCCGCTCCCCGGCCGGGACTTCACACAGCCGCTCGTCCAGGACCAGGGTCCGCGCGCCCGGCCAGGGCCGCCCGATGGCGATACGGCCCCGGGTCGGGTCCGGATCGGTCTCCACCGTGCAGGCGATGGTCGTCTCGGTGGGCCCGTACTCGTTGACGATCCGGGTCCGTGGCAGTCGCTCGTGGTGCGCGCCCACCAGCTGGGGGGTGCACTCCTCACCTCCCACGACCACCAGCCGCAGGGTGTCGGGCAGGCCGCCGGGATCCTGGAGCACCGCCCGGTAGTAGGAGGGAATGTTGAACAGGTGTGTCACCCGGTGTTCCCTGGCCAGCCGGGTGAACTCCGCCACCTGCACGAGCTGTCGGGGGTCGGGCAGCACCAGCGTGTGACCGCGGGTGAGCGACCAGAACATTCCGCCGAGAATCCCGTCGAAGGACAGCCGCAACGCGATCAGGAAGACGGAGTGCTCGGTGCCGTACACCGGCCCCCGGCAGCTGATGGACGCCGCGAGCTGGCCCCGGCTGACCATCACGCCTTTGGGCACACCGGTGGATCCCGAGGTGTAGGCGACGTAGGCGGGGCTCTGCTCGGGTACCGGTGGGTACGGGTCGCTGGGCAGCTCCTGGCCCGCCTCGACGAGCCGCGTCACCCGGAGGTCCGCCGCGTCCACGACCGTCGGCGGGGCGGGCATCGCCGAGAGCACGGAGGCCGGCACGGCGTCACCGCCCTCGCTCAGCACCACCGCGCAGTCGACGTCCCGGCACAGCGCCTCGAACCTCCCGACGGGCAGGTCCGGTTCCAGGACCGCCCAGGTGGCACCGGTGCGCAGTGCGGCGAGTATGGCGACCACGGACAGGGCGCTCTGCCGCGTCCGGACACAGACGACCCGCCCCGGCCGCAGCCCGTGCCCCCACAGCAGCCGCGCCAGACCGGCCGAGGCATGGTCGAGTTCGCGGTACGTCAGCGAGACCCCGCCGATGATGAGCGCGGTCGCCTCGGGCACCCTGACCACCTGGCTTCGGAAGGCGGCCCACACCGGCCGTACCTCCGCCGGGGCGTCCGCCGGGCCGTCCACGTGGATGAACTCATCGGTGCCGTCGGGATTTCGGGTCATCGCAGCCTCGCTTCCTGTGCCGTTCACGCCGCACCGGCGATCACGCGCGTGTGGCCGGGGGCCTTGGGCAGCGGGCGCTCCGGGTCCACGGTGAGCACGAGGCGGTCCTCGTCGGTGACCGTCGCCTCGTAGCCGGCGAAGCGCATCGTGACCAGCATGTTCCGGTTGGCCTCGGTCGGGATGAAGTGCGCGACGGGGCGCCGGCCGGCCGCCAGGGCCCGCTGGATCAGATGGTGCAGCAGCACGCTCCCCGCACCGCGCGAGGCGACTCGGCAGGACATCAGCATCAGCCGCAGGACCGAGTCCCGCCCGACGAGTTCGGTGACGGCCAGGCCGATGATCCCGTAGTCACCGAAGCGGTCGCGGAGCGTGGCCAGCAGCACCTGATGGTCCGGTGCGGAGCTCAACCGGCGCAGCTCGTCGATGCCGTAGGTCAGTCCTGTGCTGTTGAGCTGGTGCGTGCGGACGGTCAGCTCGCTGGCCCGGGACAGGTCTTCCTCGGTGGCCGGGCGCAGCTCCATGACCAGGCCGAGCGAGTCGAGGAACGCCTGGCGTCCTGCGGTGAACTCCTCTTCGGCCTCCCGCCGTTGCCATTCGGCCCGGTAGAGCCGGCGTCGCCCGGTGGCCTCCGCGGTGATGTGCGTCGGCCGGAACTCCGGGTATTCCGGCAGCTGTCCGACCTCCGCCGCCGAGTAGCAGCGGACCATGGGGAGTTCGCTCGCGACCTCCGCCCGCTCCACCGGGTCGTTGTCGACGAACGCGATGGTGTCCAGACCGATGCCGAGGGCCTTCGCGATCCGGCGCACCGCGGCGGACTTGGTGCCCCAGCCCACCTCTGTCGCGCAGTACCAGTCGGCCAGCCGGCGTTCCGTCAGATGGCGTTGGGTGACGGCGCGTTCGCCACGGCTGGCGGCGGCATGCAGGATGCCGCGACGGTCCAGCTCGGCCAGGGTCTTAAGCGCCGAGGGGAAGGGGGCGGGATCGTCGCCCTCCAGCACCACCCCGTCCCACAGGGTGTCGTCCAGGTCCCACACCAGGCACTTGACGGTGGGCGCGCCCGCTGCCGCCGTCACGGCGACTCTCCGGGAAGCCGGGGCCGGACGTGGCGGTCCGTGCCGCGCGCGGCATCACCGAAGCGCCGCAACAACCGCTCGGCTATGTGAAGTTCGGACACTTCCTGTGCTCCTTCGATGATCTCCATGACCTTGGCGTCCCGGAAGTGACGGGCCGCCCTGCTGTCGGGCGCGCAGCCGGCCGAGCCGAGCACCTGTACGGCGTCGCGGCTGCCCGCCGCCGCAGCGGCAGCCGCCGCGTACTTGGCCATGAGCGTCTCCGACACCCCGTGACCCGGGCCCGCGGCCCGCGCCTGAGCGGCCCTGCGGGCGAGTTCCCGGGCCCCGGCGGCGTCCACCGCCGCCCTGGCCAGCAGTGACCGGACCAACTGGTGGTCGCCCAGGGGGATGTCGCCCTGCCGACGGACCGCGGCGTGGGTGGCGGCGTCCTCGACGCACGCCTCCGCCATGCCCACGCATCCCCAGGCGACCGTGAACCGGCCGTGGTCGAGCGCGGTGCCGACCACATGGGAGAGCCCCAGGCCGGGAGGGGCGACGAGCTGACGCCGGGGCACCCGCACGCCGTCGAAGGACAGATGGGCGATCCGGGCGCCCCGCATGCCGAGCTGGCCGTTCACCGGCTCCCGCCGCACACCGGCGCGCTCCGCGTCCACGAGCACGGCGGCCGGCCTTCCCTCGTACTTGCCGAGGACCAGGAACACGTCGGCGACCGCACCGAAGGTGACCCACCTCTTGTGGCCGCTCACGACCAGTTCCCGGTGGCCCGACCGGCCCGACGCCTCGATACGGGTTTCCACCGACCCCAGCGCGCTGCCGGCGCCCTGCTCGGTCGCCGCGAAGCCGGCGGTCAGCTCGCCGCCGGCCAGCCTGGGCAGCCAGTCGGCCCGCTGTGCCTCGGTGCCCCAGCGCAGCAGCGCCGCCGCGACCATGCCCTGTACGGTCAGCAGCCCGCGCAGGGCACTGCACTCACCACCGATCCGTGCGGTGATCTCCCCGAGCGCGAGCGGATGGAGGCCGGCGCCCCCGTACCGCTCGGGCAGGTCCGCGGCGAGCAGTCCCGACGCGGCGACCTCCTTGCGCACCGAATCGGGCAGTCCGCCGTCCTGGTCCCAACGAGAGGCGCGGACATGTGCGTCGGCCGCCAGATCGGCCGCGACCCGGGACAGGTCCCCGGACTCCACGGGCTCCCCGGGCGGCACATCCGTCGTCGTAGCGTCGGAGCCGCTCTCAGGAACCCTCGGCATGTGCCTCTCCCGACTCGGGCGCTCCGGTCTTGCGCCGGACGAACTCCGTGATGCGGTTGGCGGTCCTGAAGCTGTCCAGATCCAGGTCCTCGACCTCGACGGTGAGGGCGAAGCGGCTCTCGACGAAGGTCACCAGCTCCAGCGCGAACAGTGAGTCGGCGAAGCCCTGCGCGAAGTAATCGTCGTCCGGCTCGACCCGCCGACGAAGAGCCGCGCTCAGAAAGCCGGTGATCTGCGAGGTGACGTCGTTCATGCCGTGTCCTCCTGTGGACCTGTCTCGACCAGCAGCAGACTCCAGGCGGCTACCGGGCTCACGTTGATCAGGACCGCGAGGTCGCCGGGGGCCAGCTCCTCGCGGTCGAGTGCCGTGCGGAGATTGAGGAAGACGTCATTGGGACCGAGGTGTCCGTACTGCCGGAGGTTCTCCCGGCACGCCGGCAGAAGTTCGATGTCCAGGGAGTCCTCGAGGAAGGCGAAGCTCCCGGCGGACAGATTCTGGCTGACGAAGCCGGCGACGTCCCCCTGGCCGATTCCGTTGCGCCGCAGCAGGCCGCCCAGCATCGCGGAGAGTTGGTTGCGGGTCTCCATGGCCAGGCGGAAGGAGTAGGTGCTGGGCTCCGTGCACTGTTCGCGCCACTGAGCGGTGGGGCGGTCCCGGTAGTCGACGTGGAAGAGGTCCCAGTAGCGCCCGTTGGTCAGCTGCGCGATGTCGCGTACCCGTATCGGCCCGCTGCGGGAGAGCAGCAGCGCCTGCCCGCCGTCGCCGTTCACCGTGACGGGGTGGCGGTAGCGCAGGGCGGCGGCCGGCTTGCTGCCGTGCACGACCAGGACATGGTCCAGGGCAGGGTCCGCCGCCAGCAGTCCGCGGGCCGTCAGCAGGGCCGGGGTGATCGAGACACAGCCGAGCCCGCCCACCGAGAAGGTGGTGGCGTCGTCGGCGCCGAGTCGGTGCTGGAGCCTGGTCACCTCGGAACTGAGGAACGTCTCCTGGACGCGCGACTCCACCATCACCAGGGCGCCCAGGTCCCGGGCGTCGAGCCCCGCCTGTTCGAGCGCCCGGCGCGCGGCGCGTTCGGCGAGAGTGACGGAGCTCAGCCGGTCGTCCGCCCGGACCGTGTCGATGCCCAGACCGTCGCGTGTGGCGCGCTCGATCTCGTCGAGCGTCCGTACCTCGGTGATCGGCAGAGTGTGCTCGGGCATGTACCAGGCGGCGCTGCGGATCGCGACAGGCGCCGCGCCATGCTGGAGGGCCTGTGGGGACACGGTCGCTCCCTCTCGTCTACGGCAGGACGTCCGGCCTGTCAGCCGATCTGGTCGTATCGCCTCCGGATGAATGCGTTCGTCGGGTGTGCCGGATTCTCCCGAGGACAACTGACGCCGAACTGACGGACCGCTGACAGCACCCGAGGGCACTCTCTTCCACGTGCCGCGGCACCCGGTCACTCCTCGCCGGTGATCACCCGCGGTTACTATGCTCACTTCATGCCGGAGGACTGAGGAAATGCTGAGAAGGGTCGCTGCAACCCGCTACATCACACCCCTGCGTGAGGGCGGCTCCCTCCCGGGGCTCGTCGAGGCCGACGATCTCGGCACCTACGTCCTGAAGTTCACCGGCGCCGGCCAGGGCCGCAAGACGCTCGTCGCGGAGGTCGTCTGCGGGGAGCTGGCCCGGCGGCTCGGCCTGCGCGTTCCCGGCCTCGTGACCATCGGCCTCGACCCGGTGCTGGGCCTCGGCGAGCCCGACGAGCGGGTGCAGGAGCTGATCAAGTCCAGCGGCGGCGCCAACCTCGGCATGGACTTCCTGACCCGCGCGATCGGCTTCGACCCGCTCGCCTTCGAGGTGAACCCCGGGGAGGCCGGGCGGATCGTCTGGTTCGACGCGCTGATCAACAACGTCGACCGCTCCTGGCGCAACCCGAACCTGCTGATGTGGCACGGCGAGCTGTGGCTCATCGACCACGGCGCCACCATGATCTGGCACCACCACTGGCCCGGCGCCCGCACCTCCGCCGCCAAGCCGTACGACGCCTCCGACCACGCCCTCGCACGCTTTGGCCCCGAGGTCGCGGCGGCCGCCGCCGACCTCGCGCACCTGGTCACCGAGGAACTGCTCGCCGAGGTGACCGCCGAGATCCCGGACGGGTGGCTGACGGACGAGCCCGGCTTCGAGACGCCGGACGCGCTGCGGCGGGCGTACGCGGAGCCGTTGCTCGCGCGGGCCGCCGACGTCCATGAACGCATCGAGGGGATCACGTGAGCGACCGCTTCCTCGCGACCGGGGCGAGTGGGCAGGACGTCTACGAGTACGCGCTGCTGCGGGTGGTGCCGCGGATCGAGCGCGGCGAGTGCTTCAACGCGGGCGTTCTCGTGTACAGCCGCTCCCGGGCCCTCGTGGCCGCCCGAACGCATTTGGACGAGGGCAAGCTGCTCGCCCTGGACCCGGGGGCGGACGTGGCAGGCGTACGCGCCGCGCTGCGCGCCGTCGAGGGCGTGTGCGCCGGGGGCGAGGCGGCGGGGCAGGCCGCCGGCGACGACGCCGGACGGCGGTTCCGGTGGCTGGTCGCGCCCCGTTCGACGGTCGTCCGGGCCGGGCCCGTGCACACCGGGTTCACCGCGGATCCGGCGGCGGAGGCCGAACGGCTGCTCACGCTGCTGGTGCAGTGACCGGCCTCCCTCGGCGGGGATCGCTGACCCGCCGTCGCCGGAGTGCTCACCCGCCGCCGAGGGCCGCCGTCACGGATCACACCTGGTGGAGCGTTGACACCGGGTGCCAGGGCTTCTAGCGTCACGTACGGCGAAGGTACTAAGCGGTCGCTCACCATATGGGTGTGCCGCAGGAGCCGCATCCAAAGGCGAGGAGAACCAGCAATGTCCACCACTGAGCAGCGTGTCGCCGTGGTCACCGGTGGCGCGCGCGGCATCGGGGCCGCGACCGCCGTACGACTGGCCGCCGAGGGCCGTGCCGTCGCGGTGATCGACCTCGACGAGGCCGCGTGCAAGGACACCGTGGAGAAGATCACCGCGGCCGGCGGCAAGGCACTCGCGGTCGGCTGCGACGTCACCGACGAGGCGCAGGTCGCGGCCGCCGTCACACGGATCGCCGAGGAGCTGGGCGCCCCGACCATCCTGGTGAACAACGCGGGTGTCCTCCGCGACAACCTGCTGTTCAAGATGAGCACGTCCGACTGGGACACGGTCATCAACGTGCATCTGCGCGGCGCCTTCCTGATGGCCAAGGCCGTCCAGCAGTACATGGTCGAGGCGAAGTTCGGCCGGATCGTCAACCTGTCCTCGTCCTCCGCGCTCGGCAACCGCGGCCAGGTCAACTACTCCGCCGCCAAGGCCGGTCTGCAGGGCTTCACCAAGACCCTCGCGATCGAGCTCGGCAAGTTCGGCGTCACCGCCAACGCCGTCGCGCCCGGCTTCATCGTCACCGACATGACCGCCGCCACCGCCTCCCGCGTGGGCATGGGCTTCGAGGACTTCCAGGCCGCGGCCGCCACCCAGATCCCCGTGCAGCGCGTGGGCCGCCCGGAGGACATCGCCGGCGCCATCGCCTACTTCACGGGCGAGGACGCCGGATTCGTCTCCGGCCAGGTGCTGTACGTCGCCGGCGGACCACTCGACTAGGGGATCAGGAACATGACTTCGGTGGAACTTCCCGAGCTCTCGGGCAAGGTCGCCCTCATCACCGGCGCCAGCCGCGGCATCGGCCACGGCATCGCCGAGGCCCTCGTGGCGCGAGGCGACCGGGTGTGCATCACAGGCCGCAACGAGGACGCCCTCAAGGAGGCCGTCGAGCAGCTCGGCGCCGACCGCGTCATCGGCGTCGCGGGCAAGGCCCACGACGAGGCCCACCAGGCCCTCGCCGTCGAACGCGCCATGGAGGCCTTCGGACGCGTCGACTTCCTGGTCAACAACGCCGGTACGAACCCGGTCTTCGGCCCGATCGCCGACCTCGACCTGAACGTGGCGCGCAAGGTGTTCGAGACCAACGTCGTCTCGGCCCTCGGCTTCGCCCAGCGGACCTGGCACGCCTGGCAGAAGGACAACGGCGGCGCGATCGTCAACATCGCCTCCGTCGCCGGTGTCTCCGCGTCGCCGTTCATCGGCGCCTACGGCATCAGCAAGGCCGCCATGATCAACCTGACCCTGCAGCTGGCGCACGAGTACGCGCCGAAGGTGCGGGTCAACGCGATCGCGCCCGCCGTGGTGAAGACCAGGTTCGCCCAGGCGCTGTACGAGGGCCGGGAGGCGGAGGCGGCCGCGGCCTACCCGCTCGGCCGGCTCGGCGTGCCCTCCGACATCGGCGGCGCCGCGGCGTTCCTCACCTCCGAGCAGTCCGACTGGGTCACCGGCCAGACGCTCGTGGTCGACGGAGGCATCTTCCTCAACGCCGGGGTCGGCTGACCTGTCGTTCCGGGCGCCGGTGGCTGTTTCACCGAACCTCACCGGCGCCCTCCCGTACTCTTCACCAAAGCTCGACCGGGCCGTCACCAGCATGCCGATCAAGCCTTCTGTCAACCGGACGGGATCGGTCCCCGGGGCCTGCGGTATCGTTCGGCCACTCTTGTGTACGGCATTTCGAGGAGCATGCACGTGTTCAACCGGAACCGGTATTTGCCGCCACTGGCGGCGATCGCGTCCATATCCATGGTGGCGGGGTGCGGCGTGTTCTCCTCGGATGCCTCGGAAGACGCTGACCCCATCATCGTGGGCACCACCAGTGCGCCCAGCACACTGGATCCCGCGGCGGCCTGGGACAGCTCCTGGGAGCTGATGCGCAACGTCTACCAGACGTTGCTGAACTACTCTCCCGGCGCCACCGAGCCCGAACCCGACGCCGCCCAGAGCTGTGAGTTCACGGACAGCTCCAGCACGGTGTACAGCTGCACGCTGCGCGAGGGCCTCAAGTTCTCCGACGGGCACACGCTGGACGCCCAGGCCGTCAAGTTCTCGTTCGACCGGATCAAGAAGATCAACGTCAACGGTGGCCCCGCCGGTCTGCTGAGCACCCTTTCCCGGGTGCAGGTGAAGGGCGACCGGGAGGTCGTCTTCCACCTCAGCCAGCCCGACGCCACCTTCCCCCTCGTCCTCACCACGCCCGCCATGTCGATCGTGGACCCCGAGGACTACTCCGCGGACAAGGTCCGCGAGGACGGGAAGATCAGCGGCTCCGGCCCTTACAGCCTCGCCTCCTACGAGGACGGCGACAAGGCCGAACTGGTCGCCAACGAGAACTACGAAGGCATCGCGGAGCTCAAGAACTCGTCCGTCACCATCCGCTACTTCCAGCAGTCGGACAAGCTGGTCAAGGCCCTCAAGGACAAGCAGATCTCGGTCATCTACCGAGGTCTCGGCGCCGCGGACATCGTGGACATCGAGGCCAACCACGAGGAGGAGCAGCTCCAGATCGTGGAGAACCCCACCTCCGAGATCAGCTACCTGGTGTTCAACCCCAAGGACACCTGGGCCAAGAACCCGGCCGTCCGCAAGGCGGTCGCCCAGGTCCTCGACCGTCCGGCGCTCGCCCACAACATCTACAAGGACACCGTCGAGCCGCTGTACTCCATGATCCCCAGGGGTCTGGTGGGCCACACGACGGGCTTCTTCGACGACTACGGCAACCCCAGCGCGACCAAGGCCAGGCAGATCCTCACCGACGCGGGGATCACGGAAACGGTTCCTCTCACTCTCTGGTACACCTCCGACCGCTACGGCTCTCAGACCAAGCCGGCCTTCGAGGAGCTGAAGCGGCAGCTGGAGGCATCCGGCCTGTTCGACGTCACGCTCAAGAGCCGCCCCTGGAAGACGTACTCCCAGGGCTACCAGAAGGGCGAGTACCCGGTGTTCGGGCGAGGCTGGAACCCCGACTTCGCCGACGCCGACAACTTCATCGCGCCCTTCGTGGGCGAGCAGAACGCGCTCGGCACGCCGTACGACTCCCCCAAGATCACCGACACCCTGCTGCCGGAGTCGCGCGCGGAGAGCGACCGCGGTGCCGTGGTCGAGGAGTTCGAGGAGGCCCAGAAGATCCTCGTCGACGACGCCCGGCTGATTCCGCTGTGGCAGGGCAAGGCGTACACGGCCGCCGACGAGGAGATCGCCGGTCTGGAGAACGTCATCGACCCGGCGACGATGATGGCGATGTGGCAGCTGTCCTGGAAGACCAGCTGGTAGTTCCGGGGGGCCGGCCCGATTGTCAGTGGGCGCCTGTAGGTTCTGTGCTCTGACGACGGCCGCGCGAAGCGCGGCCGTCCATGGCCGCGTGTTCCGTGGCTGTGAAGTGAGCGCACACCGGAGGAAGTTGACGTGACCGACATCGCCATGCTGCCCGAGTCCTGGCGCGGGGTCCTGGGGGACGAGCTGCAGCAGCCCTACTTCAAGGAACTCACCGAGTTCGTCGAGGAGGAGCGTGCCAGGGGTCCCGTCCACCCTCCGCGCGAGCAGGTCTTCGCCGCCCTCGACGCCACACCGTACGGACGCGTGAAAGTCCTGATCCTCGGCCAGGACCCGTACCACGGCGAGGGCCAGGGCCACGGACTGTGCTTCTCCGTGCGGCCGGGTGTGAAGACCCCGCCCTCCCTGCGGAACATCTACAAGGAGATGCAGGCCGAGCTGGGCACCCCGATCCCGGACAACGGCTATCTGCTGCCGTGGGCCGAGCAGGGCGTGCTGCTGCTCAACGCGGTCCTCACCGTCCGCTCCGGTGAGGCCAACTCGCACAAGGGCAAGGGCTGGGAGAAGTTCACCGACGCCGTGATCCGCGCGGTGGCCGACCGTCCGGATCCGGCCGTCTTCGTGCTGTGGGGCAACTACGCGCAGAAGAAGCTCCCGCTGATCGACGAGGAGCGCCACGTGGTCGTCAAGGGCGCACACCCCTCGCCGCTGTCCGCCAAGAAGTTCTTCGGCTCCCGCCCGTTCACGCAGATCAACGAGGCCATCGCCGGGCAGGGCCACGAGCCGATCGACTGGACGATCCCGAACCTCGGCTGAGCCGCCCGCCGCCCGCCGCTTGCCCGTCGCCCGCCGCCCGCCGCTTGCCCGTAGCCCTCTGCTCGCCCGCCCCTGCGAGCCGCCCGCCCGTACGGCCGCCGGGGCGCCTGCGCGGCCGTACGGAGCCGCCTGACCGCGATTGTCAGTGCCTGCCGTTAGCGTCGGCAGGGACAGGCGGGACAGGGGCGACGAGTGTGGAGGACCCCGCGGTGGAGCGACAGGAGCAGGCGGCGACGGACGCCATGATGACCCGGATCGGGCAGGTGGTCATGCTGCACCACGCGGGTGACCGCGAGGAGGCCCGCGACCGATTCCTGAAGCTGTGGGCGGAGATCGGCGAGGACGGCGACCCGCTCCACCGCTGCACGCTGGCCCACTACATGGCGGACACCCAGGACGACCCGGACGACGAACTGGCCTGGGACCTCAGGGCGTTGTCGGCGGCCGACGAGCTGACCGACGGCCGCGTGGCCGAGCACCACGACGGCCTCGCGGTACGCGCCTTCTACCCCTCGCTGCACCTGAACCTCGCCGCCGACTACGCCAAGCTCACCCGCCATGAGGCGGCCCGCAGCCATCTGCGCCTGGCCCGGGCCGCGGTCGGCACACTGAGCGACGACGGCTACGGCGACGGCATCAGATCCGCCCTGGCACGGCTGGAGTCCCGACTCGACGAGGCGGACCCGGCCGGAGGGCAGACGCCGGGGCCGCCGAGACAGCGGCCCCAGCGGTGACGGCCGGCCGGGCCCGGGACGTCTCAACGGCCGTAGACGTCCTTGCAGATGGCCGCCTGCGGGGTGTCCTTGCCCCAGCCGCCGTACTGGTGGCCGAGCGCGCACACGTCGGAGTTCTTCGGCGGGTCCGTCGGGATCGTCTCGGTCATGGGCGGGATCTCGACACGGGGCCGGCGCTCGGGCGGCTCGGGCCGCTCCGGGGGAGCGGGCCGTTCGTCGTCGGGGCGGGGTGCGGTGAGGGTGGGTGTGGCGGCGGGAGCCGAGGTGGCGGGCTTCGGCGTCGAGGATGTGCTCGGCGTGGGTCTGCGTGACGGGCCGATCAGCTCCAGCGCCTCCAGTGCCGGGGCCTGCACGATCTGGGTCTCGGTGGTGCCGTCCGGGCGGGGTTCGGTCGGCCGGGTCGGCACGGGTGACGCCTCGGGCGGGGGTGGGTGGGGCGCGGTCACGCAGCCGGTGAGGGCCGAGAAGGCCACGGTGACCAGGAGCGTCGCGGTGGTGGTCGGTCGATACACGCGCGCAACTCTGCTGTGTCCGGGCAGCTTTGGGGGCGGAGCAGGCGGAGGATGCCCCACACGGGTGACGCGCGGGCCCGCCTGCGACGCCGCGCGCCCGCCCCGACGGCCCCCGGCACGCGCTTCGACCCCGGGCACGCGCTTCGACCCCGAGTTCCGTACGCAGGGCTCCGTACGCCGGGACCCCGGGCGGCCACCCGTCTCCGCTCAGTACCCCGTGGCCCCGTCGATCCGCTCCCGGATCAGATCCGCGTGCCCGTTGTGCCGCGCGTACTCCTCGATCATGTGGGTGTAGATCCACCGGAGGCTCGGCGGCTCGCCCGCGCGCCGGTGCACGGCCTTGCTGATGTCGTCCAGGGCGAAGCCCTCCGCGTTGCGCCGGGCGATCGCGATCTCCTCCTGCCAAGTGCCGTACGTGTCCGCCCAGGTGTCCCGCTCGGTCAGGTGGAACTCCCCGTCCGGGTCCGCCTCGCTGAAGTACAGGGGCCCCTGGTCGTCGTCCACCAGCACCCTGCGGAACCAGATGCGCTCCACCTCCGCCATGTGCCGTACGAGCCCCAGCAGCGACAGTTTTGAGGGTGGCACCGAGGCGGTCCGCAGCCGGGCGTCGTCCAGGCCCTCGCACTTGATCGCGAGAGTCTCGCGGTGGTAGTCGAGCCAGCCTTCGAGCATGGCCCGTTCGCCGGCGGTGACGGAGGGTTCGGTGCGCGGGATCGTCATGCCGGCCATCTTCGCAGCCCACGTATGCTGCCGACGAGGCATATTCGACGGCACACCGTGGACGGGAGACCCCTGTGAAGGTCGGCTGCATCGGACTCGGCGACATCGCGCGGAAGGCTTATCTGCCGGTGCTCGGCGCGCAGCCGGGGATCGAACTCCATCTGCAGACGCGGACACCCGCCACCCTCACCCGGGTCGCCGACAGCCTCCGCCTCCCACCCGCACAGCGGCACGCGGACCTCGACGCACTGCTCGCCCAGGACCTCGACGCGGCCTTCGTGCACGCCCCCACCGGGGCCCACCCCGAGATCGTCCGGCGGCTGCTGGAGGCGGGCGTCCCCACGTACGTCGACAAGCCGCTCGCGTACGAACTCACCGACTCGGAACGGCTCGTACGGCTCGCGGAGGAGCGGAACGTCGGCCTCGCCGTGGGCTTCAACCGCCGGTACGCGCCCGGGTACGCGCAGTGCGCCGACCATCCGCGCGAGCTGATCCTCATGCAGAAGAACCGCATCGGCCTTCCCGAAGAGCCACGCGTGATGATCCTGGACGACTTCATCCATGTCGTCGACACCCTGCGGTTCCTGGTGCCGGGGGAGATCGACGACGTGACCGTGCGCGCCCGCACCGAGAGCGGGCTGCTGCACCACGTCGTCCTGCAGCTCTCCGGGGACGGGTTCACCGCGCTCGGTGTCATGAACCGGCTCAGCGGCTCGGCGGAGGAGGTCCTGGAGGTCTCCGGCCAGGACACCAAGCGGCAGGTGCTGAACCTGGCCGAGGTCGTCGACCACAAGGGGCAGCCGTCCGTCAGGCGGCGCGGCGACTGGGTGCCGGTGGCCAGGCAGCGCGGCATCGAGCAGGCGGTGCTCGCCTTCCTCGACGCCGTACGCGCGGGCAAGGTGCTCAGCGCGCGGGACGCGCTGGCGACCCATGAGCTGTGCGAGCGGGTGGTACGGGCGGTGGAGTCCCCGTCCGCCGCCTGAGCCGCACGGCCCGTACGCCCTCGAACGCGCCCCACGCGACCAGGGTCAGCAGCGCCGCGTGGACCGGCCAGTCGCCGAACCGGACGTACGGCGTCGTACCGCTCGCCAGCGGCACCTCGTACACCGCCGTCGTGCTCTCGTCCGTGCCGAGCCGGGCACCGACGCGCTCGCCCTGGGGGCCGTACACCGCGGAGACACCGGTGAGCGTCGCGTGGACCATCGGGCGGCCGGTCTCGGCGGCCCGCAGCGCGGCCAGCGAGGCGTGCTGCTCGGGCGCCCAGCTCTGCTGGAACGTCGAGGTCGCCGACTGTGCGAGCAGCAACTCGGCGCCGTCCCGGGCGAGATGGCGGCTCATGTCCGGGAACGCGGACTCGAAGCAGATCATCGGGCCGATCCGCAGCCCCTTCCCGGAGTCGAAGACGACCTGCTCGGCGCCGCGCCTGCGGTCCTCGCCTGCCGCCTCGCCGACGGAGGCCGCCCAGCCGAGCAGCGAGCGCGCCGGGATGTACTCGCCGAAGGGGACGAGCCGCATCTTGTCGTAGCGGTCGCCGGTCGGGCCCTCGGGGCCGACGAGCACCGAACTCTTGTAGATGCCGGGGCGGTCGGAGCGGCGGGCGTCGACGTTCACGAGGATGTTCGTGTCCGTCTCGCGGGCCAGCGCGGCGATCCGGTCGGCGAGGTCGGGCCGGTCGGCCAGGTCGAAACCGACGCTGCTCTCGCCCCACACGATCAGGTCGAGGTCCTGACCGGCGAGCCCGTGGGTGAGCGCCTCCTCGCGGGCGAACCGGTTGTCGGGGCCGTCGGTGACACCGGGCTGAACGACGGCGACCCGCACCCCGCCCCGCACCTCGGGGCGCGGTGACCACAGCCAGACCGCCGAGGTCGCGATGGCCGCCGTGACGAGACCGGCGAGCGCCGGCGCCCGGGACCGCCGTACCGAAACCAGCACGGCGACCGCCACGTCGACCGCCACCACCAGGAAGCTGATCAGCCAGACCCCGCCGACCGAGGCCAGCCGCAGCGCGGGCTCCACCTGCCACTGGCTGGAACCCAGCAGGCCCCACGGCCCGCCGAGCCCCTGCCAGGAGCGGACGAGCTCGATCGCCAGCCAGCCCGACGGCAGGACCAGCAGCGCGGCGGCTATCCGCCCGGACGAGGGCGTACCGGCCAGGAAGCGGCGCACCAGCCACGCCCAGGGCGCCCACAGCGCCCCGAGCAGACCGGCGATGACAAAGGTGAACACATGCAGGTTCGGCAGCAGCCAGTGGTGCATGGCCAGCATGAACCCGAAGCCGCCGAGCCAGCCGTCGCGCAGGGCCCGCCGCCCGGTCGGGGCCGCGCGGACCAGCAGCATCCACGGCACCAGCGCGACATACGCCAGCCACCACAGGGCCGGCGCCGGGAACGCGAGCACAGGCAGCGCACCGGCCACGGCGACGGACGCACGACGCCGCCATGGGGAGGCGAGCCAGTCGGGCGTCTTCATACAGCGCCTCCCTCCCCGGTGGTGCGTCTCTCCAGTGTGCGCGCCGGGGACGATCTCCGACAGGGGGCGGGGGAACGACGAAGATGGAGCGCGGGTGGGGGGGGTGGGTGCGCGGACAGGGAAAGGGCGCTCAGGTCGCCGAGGACGGGTGCCGGTCGGGGGTGAGGCCTTCCGGGGCACGGCGCCACTTCTCCTGCACCACGACCTCGCTCAGGCGCCAGCCGTCGCGGGTACGGACCAGGGCGAAGGCGTACCGCCCGCCGCACACGAAGTCGGGGGCAGTGGAACCGCCGTCGTGGCCGGCGAAGCGCATCGGGTTGATGTAGTCCGCCTGGACGTGGGCGGTGTCGCCGGTGTCCTGCTCCAGGTGGCCGAACCGCACTCGCCGGTTGACGATCAGATGCTGCCGCATCGGGAAGAGCTCCATGCTCCGGGTCAGCCATCCGGCGACCTGGGCGGCGTCGCCCTCGATACCACCGGCCGAGCGGTAGTCGGCACGGCCGTCCGGGGCGAACAGGCCCCGGTACGCCGCCCAGTCGCCGTCGTCCACCGCCACCGCGTACTCGGTGATCAGGCCGTCGACGGCGAGTCGGTCCATCACGGTCGCGAGCTCCACGCGCTGCGTCATCGGCTCAGTGTTGGGGTACGGGACGCGCCACGCCAAGGGGCGTGCGGGCAGATGGGGGATATTTCAGGGGTCAGGCCCACCGGCCACGGTCCGCGGCCGTCGATAGCTGCCGATATTCGTCGATATTCGGTGGCCTCGGGATGCCTCGGTGATCGAGTCTGAACCCCGTGAACGAACATGAACGCGTAACGACGACGGAGCCCAAGTTCCGGATCCGGGCCCGCCACACCGAGGACACGGTCACCGTCTACCAGGCGTACCGTCCCGAGATCGGCGGCCCGGCCGCGCGGGCCGGCCGTTTCCCGGCGGCCTGGAAGCGGGACCGGATGACCTGGATCAAGCCGTCCTTCCTGTGGATGATGTACCGCTGCGGCTGGGGCCTGAAGGAGGGCCAGGAGACGGTACTGGCCGTGGAGATCGGCCGCGACGGCTTCGAGTGGGCGCTGCGCAACTCCTGCCTCTCGCACTACGTGCCTGACCTGCACGAGAGCCAGACCGCCTGGCAGCGGGAGCTCCGCGGGTCGCCCGCGCGGGTGCAGTGGGACCCCGAGCGCGACCTGCGGCTGAACACGCTGCAGCACCGCTCGTTGCAGCTGGGCCTGGCGGGCGACGCGGCGGCCCGGTACGCGGACGAGTGGATCGTCGGCATCGAGGACGTGACGCCGCTCGCCAGGGAGATACACGGCCTCGTACGGGCGGGTGACCTGGACGCGGCGACCGGACTGCTGCCCGAGGAGCGGCCGTATCCCGTCGCGGACGAAGTGCTGGAACATCTGCGCCGCTGAACGCCCGGAGCGCCGGGACGGGGTCAGCCGTGGTCGTGGCGGAGCAGGACGCAGACCGCGTTCTCCTCGATCGTGCGGAGCTTCGCCAGGAGGTCCGGCTTCGTCGTCCTGTTGATCTGGGTGGTGAGGGAGAAGGTGAGCGACTTCCGTCCGTCGGGGGTCGCGGCGATCAGCTGCGTGTAGCCGGGGAAGTTCCCGGTGTGCCCCAGAACCACCCCGCAGCGGGTGCTGTAGCGGAAGATGCCCAGTCCTGCCGTGTTGCGGCCGGGTCCGGCCGGCTCGGACGCCCCCTCGATCCAGCGCCGCTGCTCGCGCAGAGCCGCCGCGGAGGTCAGTTTTCCGGAGGCGTAGGCGCGGATGAACCGCGTCATGTCACGCGGTGTGGAGACGATCCCGCCCGAGGCCCACACACCGGAGGCGCTGAGCGCCTCGCTGACATCCTCCGGCGGCTCCGGCGGGTCGACGGCGTAGCCGTGCATGAACGGCTCGGGCATCTCATAGCCCAGGGGAAGGCTGGTGTCGCGCAGTCCGAGCGGCCGCTCGACGATACGACGGAGCAGCTCTTCGTACGGCAGGTGGGTCGCCGCCTCCGCCATCAGCGCGACGGCGATGTTGTCCGAGTTGGAGTACCGGTACTCGGAGCCCGGGGGGAAGTGCGGCGGTTCGTCCCGTACGAAGTCCAGCAGCCGGCGGGGGTCGAAGGTCCGGCGCGGGTCCGCCAGGAGCAGTTCCAGGAACTCCGGGTCCTCGCTGTAGTCGGGCAGCCCGCTCGTGTGGTTCAGCAGCTGCCGGAGCGTCACCGACCGCCACGCGCGCGGCAGCCGGTGCAGGGTGCGCCCGATCCTGGCGTCGAGGTCGAGCACACCGCGCTGCACCAGACGCAGCGCCACGGCGCCGCTGAACGCCTTCGCCGTACTGGCGATCCGCATCTTGTCGGTGGGCTCGATCGGCCGGCCGGACTCCAGGTCGGCGACCCCGGCACGTACGACTCGTGACGCCTCCCCCCGCTGCAGTACGACGATCACACCCGGCGGCCCACCGGGTGTGGTGACCAGCTCTTCGAGCTGCCGTCGCAGGGCGCGCTCGCCTCCGTCGTGAGATCCGCTGCCGTCAGCGGCACCCGCGGTCGGAGCGACGAGCAGGCCACCGAGGCAGGCGGCACCGAGCAGGGCGACGAGTGACCGGCGCAGGCGCGCCCGGGGACGGGGACGGGGGTGGAGGCGGGTCTGGGGCGGGGGCGTGAGTGGCATGGGGGTCCCGGGAGGGTCGGTGGGGCAGGGCACACCCAGCATTGGCCGCGACCCCGGCCGTGCGCTCGCGCGCTTGCGCTATCCGGCGCTATCCGGTTCTACCTGGCTCCATCCTCGTTATGTCCGGCCGATCCGATCCGATCCGATCCGATCCGATCCGATCCGTGCCGATCCGTGCCGTGCCGCGGCTCGCGGGCGGGATCAGTGCGCGGCGAACTGGACCCCGGCCGACTGCACGGCCTCCGGCCGCAGCGCGACACCCTCGACGGTCAGTTGTTCGCCGTAGATGTCGGTGACCCTGATCGCGCCGCCGCACCCGCTGCCCTGCTCGGAGAGGAAGTAGTTGTATTCGGTACGGGTCAGCCGCGTCCAGGCACCGCCGTCGCGGACCTCCAGTCGTGCCACCGGGTTGCGGTGACCGATGACCTGGATGCCGCACCAGTGGCGGCTGGAGCCGGTCTTGTACCGGATGGAGAGCTGGTCGGAGGTGCCGGGGCTGAGCAGCGTCCAGGTGATCGGTATCTGGCCCTGCGACGGGGCGGCGAGCTTGGCGAAGGCCTGGGAGCTGAGGTCGAGTTGACCCGGCTTGCAGGGCGACGGGCATTCGTTGGTGATCCGGACCGTGACGGCGGCGCCGCCCGCCGCGCGGACACGCACATACGCCCCGCAGGCCTTGGAGACCTCGTAGTCGGTGGTGTTCATCGCCGCGGTCATGACGTCGTCGTCCGGGCCGAACGAGCAGGCACCGTCGCCGGTACCGGCGTCGTAGAAGGTGGCGACCCCTTCGTAGTCGACCCCGGGGCGGATCCGCCCGGCCAACGGGGCCGAGGCGGACCCGGCCTGCCGGGTGCTCGCGGGTGACGGTCGCGCCGCGGCGGTGGTCTTGGCGGGAGCGGGGGTCTTCTTGGTGACCGAGGGGGTCGGGGAGGGCGGGGACGGCGTGGAGGGCTTCCGCTCCGGTGCCGTGGACGGCGGGCTCTCCCGGGGGGCGGAGGCGACAGGGGTGGGCGCGGCCGCGACCTTCCCGGCATCGGTCTCGCGGTCGGGGCCGAAGGCTATGACCAGGGACGCGGCGACCCCGACCGCGGCCACGGCGGCGACGCAGACGAGGGCGGTGCGCCGCTTGGGCCGGCGGGCGGAGCGGTGGGAACGGGATGCCACGGTTAAGTCCTTTGGGTCCTTGCGTGGTTCGGGTGAGCAGATGGGGTCCGTGTGGTTCCTGTGGAGCTCTGGTGAAAGGAGCTTCCCATTCCTCAGTCGCCGCCGAGCCCGGAACGGTTGCCTTCGCCTTCGACGGGCACATGGCGGCTGGTCTGTGATCGTAGGATGATCGGTCGCCGAGCCTGGCGGTCGCTGAACGCCGCTCACATCACGTCCACCGTCCGGGAGGTTGGAATGACACGTCCGCTGGCCGTCGTCACGGGTGGCAGCCGGGGGATCGGTGCGGCGACATGCCTGCGGCTCGCGGCGGACGGGCACGACCTGGTCGTGGGGTATGTGAACGACGGCGCGGCGGCCGAGTGGATCGCGACGGGGGTGCGGGCGAACGGGGCGCGCTGTGTCACGGTCATGGCCGACACCTCGGTGGAGGCCGACGTGGACCGGCTCTTCGAGACGGCGGCGGACCGGCTCGGACCGGTCACGGGGCTGGTCAACGACGCCGGGATGACGGGCCCGTTCGGGAGGCTGACCGACACCGGCACGGAGGTCCTGCGCCGGGTGGCGGAGGTCAACCTCCTCGGTGTGCTGCTGTGTTCGCGCCGGGCGGCCGAGGTGCTGGCGGCCTGGGGGAGCGGCGTCATCGTGAACGTGTCCTCGGCTGCGGCCACACTGGGCAGCCCCGGCGAGTACGTCCACTACGCCGCGACCAAGGCCGCGGTCGACGCGCCCACCACCGGGCTCGCCAAGGAACTCGGCCCCGACGGCATCCGCGTCAACGCGGTCGCCCCCGGTGTGATCGACACCGAGATCCACGCCAGGATGGGTGACCCGGAGCGCCCGGAGCGGATCGCCGCCTCCGTACCCCTCCGCCGCTCCGGCCGCGCCGACGAGGTCGCCTCGGCCATCGCCTGGCTGATGCCCCCGGAGGCCTCGTACACCACGGGCGCCGTGCTGCGGGTGTCCGGCGGCCGCTGAGCGTCAGCCGCGCCGTTTGCCGAGCAGCCGCTGAAAGGCGGTCGGGGAGGGCCGGTCGGCCAGGAACTCCTTGACGCGCACGGCGCATTGGAGGGGGTCGGCCAGGCCGGTGTCGCACTCGACGTCGTAGAGGCCGTGTGCGTGCACCTGCGCCAACTGACGTGCGGCCAGCCCCGCCGGGCGGTCGCCGCGCTCCCGCTCACGTCGTTCGAGTTCGGCGCGGGGGCAGTGCACGCCGACGAACACGACGTCCTGCGGTACGAAGAGGTCGAGGCAGTCCCGCAGCCGCCACTCCTCGCTCAGGACGTGGTCCATGACGACGTGATTGCCCGCGGCGGCCATGCCGGCGATCGCGCGGTGGTAGCCCCGCCAGGTGTGGTGCAGCACGCTGGGGAGTCGCTCGGGCGGGATCTCCCGGCGGGTGCGCATCGCGTGGAACGCGTCGACCGGTATGTGGAAGTACGGCTCGTCGAGGACCCGCAGCAACTCCACCGCGATACTCGACTTCCCCGAACTGGACGTGCCGTTCAGGAAGATGATCAGTCCGCGGGGGCCGGGGCCGGGGCCGGGGCCGGGGCCGCTGTCCTGTCCGTCGGCAGCTCGCTCCGCAGGGCTCACGCGGCCTCGACGACGGTTCCACGTATCGCCGCGGCCCACTCCACCACCAGCAGCTCGTACTCCGCGCGCTCCTGCGCCGACAACGACCCGCCCGCACGCCGCCACAGCGCTCGGATCTGGTCGTTCAAGTCGGCGGCAGACCGCACGGAACCACGAGTAAGGGAATCGGGGGACATGCGAACAAGAGTAGGCGCCGGGACTGACAGTGCGCTACTGGGCGGCTACGGATGCCGTATGTGGTTGGTCACGGAAGGGAGTTGGGGCGGAGCGGCCCCGACCGAGAACCCCGACTGAGAACCCCGACGGATCAGCCCGCCGACTCGCCCGCGTGCGGGCTCAGTACGCCCGTCGACACCAGGACGACGATGAGGATCCCGAGGGCGATGCGGTACCAGACGAAGGGCATGAAGCTCTTCGTGGTGATGAACTTCATGAACGAACTTATGCCGACTTGTCCCGAGCCGCCGCGACCTGCTGTTTTCCACCACACTTCAAGATCGAATGGTAGAGCAGTGGGAGATGGCACCACTTTCCAGTGCTCTCCCTCGCTGGCCGCGAAGCGCAGCCACCTGGTTTGCACTTGAGTACGGTGTGAGCGCGTGTGGGGCCGTTCGCCAGCTTGCGCGCGAGGCCAGTCGCTTCCAGACTCAGGTCGTCGTTCGGGACGACGCGGTTGACGGCGCCGGAAGTCCGCGCCCCGAGCTGGACTTCCGCGGTCGGTGACCGGATCCGAAATCACCTGTGCCGTGAAGTCGCAGGTCAGCGATCCAGCGCACCTTCGGTGCGCGCCGGGGGCGTGGTTGCCGTGGCGTGCGCCGAGGTGCTTCTTGTGTGCCCTGACGGGGGCTGATGCTTGTCCGGGAGGCTGGTGGGGTTCGTTCCGGCCGAAGTCGATGCCTCTGTGATGCCGGTGAGCTCGCAGATCAGTGTGGCGCTGGGGGCCGTCCACGGGAACCGTGGACTGTTGCTGTGAGCACGTGCGCAAGAAGGACGCCAAGGCGTGCGTGCGCACCCCAAGCGCCAAGCGGCGGGGGTCGTTCACGACCGAGACCACCACCTGGGGATCGACGACGAACGCGGTACTCGCCCTGCGCGAGCACCTGCTCGCCGCCCAGGTGACCCTGGTCGTGATCGAGGCGACCTCGGACTACTGGAAGCTTCTACTACCTGCTGGCCGAGGACCTGAACGTGATCCTGGTCAACGCCCGGCAGGTCAAGAACCTGCCCGGCCGCAAGACGGACGTCTCCGACGCGGCCTGGCTGGCCCAGCTCGGCGCCCACGGCCTGGTCCGCCCCTCCTTCGTGCCACCCCAGCCGGTACGCGAGCTGCGGGATCTGACCCGCACCCGCACCCGCACCCAGATGACCCGCGAACGCGGCCAGATCGTCCAGCGACTGGAGAAGCTGCTGGAGGACACCGGGATCAAGCTGGCCGCGGTCGCCTCCGACATCATGGGCGTCTCCGGCCGGGCCATGCTGGAAGCCCTCATCCGCGGTGAACGCGACCCACAGGCACTCGCGGAGATGGCCAAGCGCCGGCTCCGCAACAAGATCCCCGAACTCACCGAGGCCCTGACCGGCCGCTTCCGCGCCCACCATGCCTTCCTCACCCGGCTGCACCTGGACCACTACGACCAGCTCACCACCGCCATCGGGCAACTGGATGAGCGGATCGAGGAGGCGATGGCCCCCTTTCGGCCCGCCCTCGACCTGCTCGACACCATCCCCGGGATCAACCGAGCGGTCGCCGAAGTGATCATCGCGGAGACCGGCGGCGACATGACCCGGTTCACCACGGCCAGGCACCTCGCGTCCTGGGCCGGGGTCTGCCCCGGCCACCACGAGTCCGCCGGCCGCACCAAGAACACCGAAGTCCCCCCAGCAACCCCTACTCCAAAGGAGCCCTCGGCCTCGCCGCCTTCGGCGCGGTCAGGACCAAGCACACCTACCTGCAGGCCCATTACAAGCGACTGACCGCACGCCGCGGCCCGATGAAGGCACTGGTCGCCGTCGAGCACTCGATCATCACCGCGATCTGGCACATGCTCACTCATGCCCGGTGACCGGTCGGCCAGGTGGCGTACCGCCGCAGGCCGTACAGCAGCGGAGCGGCGGCGGTCAGGTGCGAGGTCACCTCCAGGACCTCGCCGAACACCACGGTGTGGTCGCCTACTGGTTTAGCAGTCCCCGTCACCTTGCAGTCCGCCACCGTCCGGGCGTAGTCGGGGAGATGCGGACCAGCCGCCGCGGGCCCGGCCCTCCAGGGCACCCGGTCGAAGCGGTCCGGCGCGCCCGAGGCGAACAGCTCCGCCACCGGCCTCCCGCCGCTGTGCAGCACGTTGACGGCGAAGGACCCGCGCTGCTCCACTGCCTCCAGGGTGGAACTGCCCTGTCTCACACAGACCAGCAGCGTCGGGGGATCCAGTGCCACGCTGCAGAGCGAGGAGCAGGTCATGCCGTGTGGCCCGCCGTCGGGGCCGAACGTGGTGACGACAACGACACCGGTCGGAAAACCTGACATCAGCGAGCGGAACTCCTTCGCTCGGGCCGACTCGACGGGCCTGGTCATGGCTGTGCACTCCTAGGGGGACGATTCGGTGGCCTGTTGCCGCCGGGCTTCGTGATCACGTGTGCGGGCCGTCGGCGGCAACCGCCTGCCGGGCGGCCGGTCCCAGGCCGTAGCCCGGACGGGCCCTGCCGCCGAACTTCCGTCGGACGCGCGACGGCTGGATGCGGTACCTGTGGTGCGCGAGTTCCGCAGTCCGCCTGGTGGCTTGTCCTTCGACGCCCTCGCACGCCGTGACCGGCGAGCCGGTGCACTGTTTCGGCGGACTGTTCGGGTCACGGCTCTAGGAGGAGGTTCTCGGAGGGAGTTCGGCCGCCGCGGGTACCGGCGTCGAACCGCTGCCCTGTCGCCGCAGCAGTAGGGCCGCCGCGACGGCGCCCAGAGCCGCGCCCGCCGCAGCCACCAGGACGGCCGTGTGCAGCCCGCTCACCATCAGGTCGCCCACCGAGCGCAGCACGCTCTGCCGGATGTCGGCCGGCAGAGCGTCGGTGCCGGCCGTCTGCCCGTGCTCGATCGCGTCGGCCAGCCTCTCCCGGGCGGCGTCCGGCAGCGGAACTGCGGCCAGCACGTCCGGCAGACCCGAGTGCAGCCGCTGCTGGACCACGGTGCCGGAGAGGGCCACGCCGAAGACGGCCCCGACCTGGCGACAGGTCTGAGACATCCCCGAGGCGACACCCGCCTGATCCGGTGGCACCGCCGACAGCAGCGCCACCGTGGCCGGTGCCCCGACCACGGACACGCCGGTGCCGATCAGGACCAGGGGCCACCAGTACGTTCCGAAGCCGCTGTCGGCCTGCATGCCCACCAGGCCCACGAACCCTGCGACCGACACCAGGGAACCGACCACGATGGCGAGCCGGGTGCCCAGCCGGACGGCCACGGTCGGCGCCATCAGCGACGCCACCGTGATGGATGCGGTCAGCGCCAACAGCCTCAGACCGGTCTGCACGGGGGTGAGCCCGTTCACCTGCTGCAGGAACAGAGTGAGCAGGAAGATGACCCCGTACAGGCCGAAGAAACCGAGGAAGTTGACCGAGCAGGTCATCAGCACGACCCGGTGGCGCAGCAGGTTCAGCGGCAGCATGGGGTGCGCGGTCCGGCTTTCCCAGCGCAGACACCCGGCGAGAACCAGCACCGAGCCGGTGAGCAGCCCGACGACCAGCGTTGATCCCCAGCCCCGCTGGCCGGCCTCGATCAGGGCGTAGGCCATCGATCCGATGCCGGTGACGAACAGTAGCTGACCGAGCCAGTCGGCCTTCCGCCCGGCTGTCGCCCGGCCTTTGCCGAGCGGCAGCGCCCAGGCCAGAGCCCCGAGCGCCAGGATGCCGATCGGCAGGTTGATCCAGAAGATGCTCTGCCAGGAGTAGGCCTCCACCAGCAGCCCCCCGACGATCGGACCGGCGGCCAGGGCGACGCCACCCACCCCGGCCCAGGTCGCCACCGCCGAGGCCCGCGCTCGCTCCTCCGTGTAGAGCTGCCGGATCAGGGCAAGCGATACGGTGATCATGACGGCTCCGAAGACACCCTGTACGGCCCGAGCCACCAGCAGCGCCTCGATGCCGGGGGCCAGCGCACAGGCCACCGACGCGGCGGTGAAGCCGGTCAGACCGACCAGGAAGACCCGGCCTCGCCCCAGGGCATCGCCGAGCGTGCCGGCCGTGAGCAGGAAGCAGGCGAAGGTGAGGACGTAGATGTCGAACACCCACTGCAGGGCCGAGACCCCGATGTCCATCTTCTCCTGCATGTCGGGGAGTGCCACTCCCACGACGGTACTGTCCAGGTAGACCATGACGACGCCGGCGCAGATGAAGGCAAGGCGCAGTGAGCGTGGGCCGCGCCCTTCCGGCGCCCTGGCCCTCACGAGCCGACGACCGCGGTGTCCTCGTGGCTGCTGGTGAGCTCGATTTCCTCTCCCAGCAGACCGCGCAGGATGAGCCCGATGCTCTCTACGAGGGCGCGCATGGCGACCGGGTTGATGATCGGCTCCAGGCTGGGGATGCCCATGTCGAACTCGCAGGAGAACAGCACCACGACGTCGTCGTCGGTCTGCTGGACGTCCCAGCTCCCGGCGAACCGGGCGAAGTCCCCGGTGAGCTGTTCGAAGGTGATGGTCCGGGCGGCGGGGTCGATCAAGTCCCGTTCGGTCCAGTGCAGGACGCCGCCGCGGAAGTTCACCGCCCAGGCGGAGTCGACAGTGCCCGCCTCGTCGGCGGTTAGCGTTACCTCGCGCACGGCGTCGGTGTGGTCGGCGTACCGCTCGAAGTCACGAACGCGGTCGAACACCTTGTCCGCGTCCTGACTGGAGAGCAGACCCTCGACACGTATCAAGCAGGGCATTGCGGATTCCTTCCAGAGAAGTGAACGCTTCAAGACCGGCCACGGCGGCTCGGTTCAGCCCAGGACCAGCGGTCCGCCGGCGAAGGCCGTGCACAGCGCCTGAGCGGACCAGGCGCGCGACGGCGGGTGGAACTTCAATGCGGCCGCGCACGCGGCGAGATACGACGTCTCGTCGCTGGAGACGTACGACATGCCACCGAGGGCCTCCAGACAGCGCGGCACCACCCGGTCGATGGTGTCGTGTACCGAGAACCGGACCACAAGCGACTGCAGCAGTTCCGCCTGCCCCGCGGGACCGTCGCCGTCCAGCGGAGAGGCGGCGCCCACGATGGCGCCCATCGCGGCTTCCAGCTCCACCAGGATCCGGGCCCGCTCGGCGGCGTCCGTCCGGTCCCGGGCGAGCACCTGTTCCGCCAGCGCGCTGGCCATGCCCAGATACGAGGCCGCCATCATGAGCTCGAACCAGATGAAGCCCACGGTCTGGATGCGGTCCAGACTGCCGTCCTCGCCCAGTTCGGTGCGGACCACCATGTCCGCGGGCACCCGGACGTCCTCGAGCCGTACCTCGTCGCTCTCGGCACCGGCCAGCGCGGTGGTACCCCAGAACGGGTGCACGGAGACGCCGGGGGCAGAGGCGGAGACCAGCGCCACGGCCAGCTGCGGACCGCTGTCGGTGTCGAGCATCACGGACGCGGTCAGCAGATCCATCGACGCGGACAGGCTGCAGGGCTTCTTGACTCCGTTGAGGATGATGTCGCCACCGTCCTGGCGGGCCGTGATGGAGGAGGCCAGGATCGACTGCCCCGACCTTCCCTCGGCGAACCCGGAGGCCATCAGCAGCTTCTGGTCGGCGACGGCTTCCAGGAGCATCCACTCCGATCCCTTGGTGGCCTCGTACGCCTGGATCAGTCCCGCGACCGAGAAGTGGTGCATGGTGGTGGCCACCGCCAGGGACGGGCTGCGCGAGGCCACAGCCCGCTGCAGCCGTACGGCCTGAACGGCGCTCGCTCCCAGGCCCCGGTGCTCCGAGGGCACCACGAGCCCGGGACCGCCCGCTTCCTTGAACAGGGTCAGTGAGGGGCCCTGCGGCCGTTCCCGCTCCTTCAGAGGAAGAGCGGCCAGCCGCTCGTCCAGGCCGGGCAGGAACGTCTCCAGCGTCTCGCGCTCTGACTCAAGAAACCGCATTGCTGTCTCCTACGGGTCCGTGCCAGGGCTTGCTCGCGAGCGTGCTGTCGATCCATCGGCCGATCTCCCTGGCGATCGGCTCGGGACGGTTGGCCCAGGCGGTGTGGCTGAGCCGGTCGGCGTGGTGCCAGCGGGACACCTCCGCGTCTTGCAGGAGCCCGCACAGCGCGTCCACCGCGCCGGGCGGGGCCAGCAGGTCGTTGCCGACCGATACCGCGAACACCGGCAGGCGAAGGTCCGAGATCAACTGTTCGTAGTCGACGTCGGCGCCGGCCGGGCGGTAGCGGCCGGTGCGGGCCATCCGGGCCCAGTCACCGACCAGGACCCGGGACTGACGCCCGGCGAAGCGCAGGACGTCGCCGGGCCAGTAGCCGCGCAGCCGCGCGACACCCGCGATGGCGTTGGTGCCCAGGAGCGGGATCAGCCCGGTGAGCCCCGGATAGGTGCGGAAGTGCGGTGTGCCCGCCGCGACCAGCAGCACCCCGTCCAGCTCGGCCGGATTCCGGGCCGCGTACATCAGACCGATCTGCCCGCCGATGCTGTGCCCCAATAAGAACACCGCGCTACCCGGCGCCCGCTCGCGCAGAGCGGCGAAGACGGCGGGGTAGTCCACGGTGGCGAGCTCCTGATAGCCGTACCGGGCCGAGGAGTCGGGCTTGGGCCGGCTGTCGCCGTACCCACGCAGATCGGCCACCGCCACACCCAGGCCGTGCGCCGCCAGCGCGCCGGCGAACCGCCGGTAGAACCGCGCCCGTACGCCGAGCGCGGGCCACACGACCACCACAGGGGTGCCCTCCGGGCCCGGCCAGTGGAGCACCGACAGCTCGGCTCCGTCCGGCAGCGGCACCGTGAAACGATCGGCTGCGGAGTCCGCCGACGGACGCTTGGGCCGGTCGCTCACTCGCCCATCCCCATGTAGGCCAGGCGGGCGGCCTGCGTCTGGGCCGACCAGTCCAGGGCTGTGGTGATCCTCTCGTCCGGAGAGGTGTCCAGCAGTCGGCGGCCCGGCCAGATCTCGTGGTCACCGATGACATCGGCGATCTGCTGGATGCCGGCCTGGAATAGCTCCTCACGGCGCTGCAGCACCGCGAACACCGGCAGCTTGGCCCACAGCTCGTTTCCGCGCCGGATCACGTCCGTCAGATGGTCCTTGAGCGACGGGTCCTGCTCCAGGTGCCGCTTGACGATCTCGCTGCCGACGGTCAGATGCCGGATCTCGTCGATGCCCGCTCCGCGCTCCACGCTCGCCGCCGCAGGGTCGACGGCCTTCCACTTGTGCTCGCTGAGTTCCCCGGTGGGCGCCAGCACCCCCTCCACCAGGATGGTCAGGACCGCGACTCCGGAGACGAAGGCGTGCGGCCCCTTCATCACATCCAGACCGAACTCTTCCAGCGGGTCCAGGACGTTGCGCCGGCTCTCGCCCGCGTACTCCTCGATGACCCCGTCGAGTTCTGCATCCGGTACGCCGACTTCGAGCATGTGCGCCCGGAACGCCTGTGCGTGCCGGGCCTCGTCGATGAGCTGAGTGGCGAAGAACTCCATGGACTTCACATCAGGTGCGTTCTGCACCAGGGAGGTGATGGCCCGTGCGGCCTTGTCCTCGGCGATGGAGCGGAAGGAGAACTCGAAGAGCAGCGCGTCGCGCAGGGGGCCGGGCTTGACCATGTAGTCGGGTGTCACGGCGTCCGGGTGGTGGCCGTTGACCAGCCCTTTGAGCGTGCCCTGGGCGACGTTGGCGATCCAGTAGTCCAGGTCGCACTGTTCGGGACTGAGCCTGAGCGTCCGGGCGCCCTCCAGCACGTTGGGAGCCAGGTCCCAGTCCGCCTCGGTTGCGATGTTCGTCGTCATCCTGTCGTCCTCAAGGTTGGTCGGGTCAGATTGCGTTGGTGATGCGGAACAGCTGCCAGAGGGAGGGTGGCCGGGGTCCGCCTCTGAAGGCCACGTACTCGGGCTCGATCGCCTGCGGCGCCCATTTGAGCTTGAACGCCTGCTGAGATCGGGCTGGGTACACGAACGCGCCCCGCTCGGCGATCAGCCGCACCATCCGGGTGAGCAGCGGGCTGGCGTTGGCAGGCTCGGTCCCGAGCCCGGCGAACGGGGTCAGTCCCAGGTGGAGCCATTCGGCTCCTTCCTCGGTGAACGTCTGCAGGGCGGCGAAATTGATCAGCTCGATCGTGCCGACCGAGGCCTCCGGGGTGCGCCGGGTCAGGTCGTACAGCCAGCCGGGACGGCTGCCGTACGCCGGAGAGTAGGAGACGTAGCCGATCACGGCCCCGTCCCTCTCGGCCACGAAAAGCCGCCGGTGCGGGGTACCCCGGCCGGTGCGTTCGCCCACCAGGAAGGTCATCCGCTTGACGTGCCAGCCCTTTTCGCGCAGCCACATGCGGTCGATTTCGTCCAGCGCCGACGGCGGGTCGGTGGCCGGCACCTCGCGGACCGACACTTCCTCCCGTCTGGCCCGGGCCATGTTCTGCCGGATCTTCGCAAGCGCCTTGCCTTTCAGCGAGAAGCCCGTCAGATCGATGCTGTACGAGCTGCCCAACTGGTTGACCGTCCAGTCCCGGCCGGTGAACACGTCCAGGTCAGCGGCCCGGACCTGTGCGGCCACCAGCCGGTCCCGGCCGCCGACCACCCGCTCCTGGAACTCGGCCAGCAGCGCGCCGCGGTGCTCGGCGGGCGCGAACGGCCCACCGAAGGTGAACACGGTGCCGCCACGCCGCCGGTAGGCGATGACACCAGGCACGGACGCGGAGGTGTAGTGCTCCATGCCGTCGCTGTAGGCGAGGAACCCGCTGGGATGATCGGCGTACGCGGCGATGCTGTCCAGCGCGTCCTGTCGCGAGGTCGTCATACGGCATGCACCTCCGCCGCCTGCCGTGCGGTGCGGAAGGCCTTCTGACGGCCGGTCTCGAAGTGCTCGAACGGCTCGCTGATCGGCTTGGCGTAGTTGCCCAGCAGACCGCGGTCGCCGAACAGATGCAGCGGGACGACCAGCAGGGCCCATTCCGGACCCACCAGCCAGGCCCACAGCAGGATCACCGGGCCGGCTGTCAGCCAGGTATGCATGACGTTGTACAGGATGTGGAACACCGGGTGGATCCGCCCGTCCCTGGACAGGGTGTAGGCGATCAGGCCCGGGATGTAGCCGATGATGTCGATGTAGACGAACAGCAGGATCGCCGGTCCCCAGCGCACCTCGTCGATGTGCCACAGAAAGGCGACGGCAGCCACGGCGAAGACGCCGAGGTACTCCGCACGCGTGGTGCGGTAGTTCTGCCGGTGTCCGAAGGCTTCCTCCGCGCTCATGGTTTTCCTCCTGACACTCGGGCGGTCAGGCCGTGGCGTAGATCTTGTACCGGCTCTGGATCATGTGGCGGATCGAGGCCCGCCACGCCTTCTCGCTGGCCCTGACGTCCGCCGCGGACTCACAGCCGGGAATCTCGGTCAGCGAACTGGGGATCGGGTGCTTGTGGAAGAGCACGGCGGTCATGTCCAGCAGCCGATCGAGCCGGGCCTTCGCCCAGTCCGGTACGACATCGAAGAAGGCGGGGCGCATCAGTCGTTCCACGATGTCTGGGGCGAGCACCCGCAGAGGGTTGACCGTGATGCCCTGCGCGGCGGCCTCCTCGATGATCACCTCGGTCAGCCGGTGGGAGGTGAGCGAGTGGGACCCGCTGCTGATCCAGTACTCCCCCTGCCGGACGTCCCTGTCCATCAGCGTCACGATCGCCCGGGCTACCAGGTCCTGCGGGACGAAATCGACGTAGCCCGTGGGGTCGCTGGGCACGAACGGCAGCCGGTTGCGCAGGACGTTGTGGGCGAAGGTGTGCAGTCCCTGCGCCTCGGAGATCTCCCCGGTGACGGAGTCGCCGATGATGATCGACGGCCGTACGATCACGGCCTGTGCGCCGCTCGTCCGGACGATCTCCTCGCCGGCGACCTTGGACGTCACGTACAGCGCCGGACTGCTGCCAGCCCGGCCGGCCTGGTCTCCGCCCGCCGCCTGGATCTCCTCCGCGCGTGCGACGTAGGCTGTGCTGACGTGGATCAGGGGTGCGTCCGCATCGACAGCGAACCGCGACATCCCACGGGCGCCGCTGACGTTGAGGGTTTCCATCTCCTCCGCGGTGCTGCTGAACTTCACCATGCCCGCGGCGTGGATCACGGCGTCCACCTCGGCACAGAGCTTGTGGTAGTCGGCCGCGTCCAGCCCCAGCAGGGGCTGGGACACGTCTCCGTGCACCACCTTGTCGCAGCCGGAGGGGGGTTTTCGATGGGCCAGGGCGATGATGCGATGGTGTCTCAGCTGCGGTATGAGCGCGGTGCCGAGCACTCCGGAGCCGCCGGTGAGCAGGACGGTCTTGCGTAATAAGGTCATGTTCGTGGCCTTTCGAGGCTGTCGGGAGACCGGACTCAGAACTTCTTCGCCATGGCCGACAGCGCCCCGTCCACCGCTTGCAGCAGCTGGGTCTCCTCGTCGGGGGTGATGATGGCAGGCGGGGTGATGCGTATTACCGGGTGCGCGTTGAGCGAGTGGTTGACCACCACATGACGGTCGACCAGCTCCAGCAGCAGTTCCCCTGCCTGGCTGGCGTCGACCAGTTCGACGCCGATGAGCAGGCCGACGCCGCGCACCTCGCGGACCAGGCCCGGGGCCCGGTCGGCGGCTATGGCTCGCAGGGCTTCGAGCAGCCGCGCGCCGGTCTCGGCGGCTCGGTCGACCAGGCCCTCGTCACGGATCACCTCGACGGTGGCGCGTGCTGCGGCCATCGCGATCGGCGCCCCCGAGTAGGTGGAGGTGTGCAGGAAGGGGTCGGAATCAAAGGGCTCGAACGCCTCGGGGGTGGCCAGCACGGCCGACACCGGGACCACGCCGCCGGAGAGCGCCTTCCCGACCAGCAGGACGTCGGGCCGCACCTCCGCGAGGTCGCAGCCCCACCAAGCGCCCAGCCGTCCAAGTCCTGTCATCACCTCGTCGACCACCAGAAAGGCGTTGTGCTCCCGGCACAGGGTCGCCACTTCCTTGAGGTAGCCGGGCGGTGGTACGATCACGCCAGCCTCGCTCTGTACCGGTTCCAGCACGACACAGGCGTCGCCATCTGCCCCGAGGGTCTCGGCCAGCGCTGCAGTGTCGCCGAAGGGAACGTGGTCCACGTCGGGCAGCAGCGGCCGGAAGGGATCCTGGTAGAAGGAGTTCGCCGTCAGCGACAGGGCGCCGACGGTCTTGCCGTGGTATCCGTTCTCCATCGAGATCAGGCGGCGCTTCCCGTGGGCCCTGGCCAGTTTGATGGCCGTCTCCGTGGCCTCGGTACCGGATCCGGAAAAATGGACCCTTTCAAGACCGGCCGGTGCCACCGAGGTCAGCTCCCGCGCGGCGAGTCCGACCGCGGGATCAAGGAAAAGACGGGTGGAAAGGGCCTGCTTTTCCGCCTGCTGTTGCACGGCCGTAACGACATGCGGGTGCCCGGCTCCGGTGAAGAACACGCCGTAGCCACCGCAATTGAGGAATTCCTGCCCATCGGTCGTGGTGACGCGGCTGCCGGAAGCGGATTGCTCGACGAGACTACCGAATATCGCGGCGAGCTGACTTCTCCCCTTGCTCAGGTGCGCTCGGTGCAGGGCGACAGTTTCGTCGGCGGAAACGCCTCTGGGCGCTAAGAATGTATTCATTCTGGTGTTTTTCTCCAGGAAAGCTGCTCATTGTTCGCCGAATACGGACGGGGCCTCATGGTCGCTCCATCACTGCCTTGAGCCTGGCGAGTGTGGCACGCATGCCCTCCCGGTTGGCCGCCGTACGACGCTTCGGCGAGGTGCCGGTGAAGACCAGGCCGAGGAGCTTGGCGATCGGGGCGCTGCGACCGGACCGCAGGTCCTCCCAGTACTCCGTCACCAGGCAGCCCGTTTCCCTGGCCTCGAATCGGTAGCCCCACAGTGCCACCGGCATGCCGAACGTACTCACTTTGAAGGCGAAGTCCCGTGCGGGCTCGGCTCTTACGACGACGCATGAGGTGAACCAGAACCACAGTCGCTTACGATTCCATCCGATGAACCGCGTTCCCACCTCGAACCGTTGACTTCGGGACCACACCCCCACGCATTCCGGACTCCACTCGCCCACGCGTCGGACATTGCTCACCGCACGGTAGACGGACTCTGCGGTAGCCACGACGAGAGCGCTTTCCTCGACTCTCGCTGGGTGATTCATCAGTCCTCCAAACGCATACGAAGGCGTGACCTCCTGCACTCGGCCGACTCTGTTCACCGAGAGGCTGCGTTAACCCTAGCCAAGATACTTTAAAGGTCAAGAGTCCATCGGTGAATTCAGGGGTACCTCCTACGCCTCGCGCTTTCACGAGGCGGGCCGTCCGACTGGTGACTACGTCAGCAGAAAGTGCTATGACCAGCGAGAACAGGGACTGCTGAGGCCCTTGTTCCCGCACCCGTCGGTGGCGCTTCCCAGGTAAGGAAACGGATCGGGTCTTACCCATGTGTCCGCGTCGAGGCCGACGGCCGGGGGACCGTCGCGCAGGCGCCGGGGAGCAGGCCGCGCCGGTTTCGGCGCACGGGCAGGGGGCGGTTTCCTGTGCTGAGGAGGCCGAGGAGTCGTCCGAGCGGTCGGCCTTGGCTTCGACGAGCGGCGTTAGCCTCCCTCCATGGTCCCGATGATCCGCACCGCCAGCCTGCGCGGCTTCGTGCCGCTCGTCGAGCGGCTGGGTGGTGACGCGGACCGGCTGCTCGGCCGGTTCGGCATCGCGCGGACGGCGCTGGACTCCGACGAGGGCCTCATCCCCATCACCTCCAACGACCTCGTGCTCGACGCGGCGGCGGCCGAGCTGGGCTGCCCGGACCTCGGGCTGCGGCTGGCGGAGGCGCAGGACCTGACGATCCTCGGCCCGCTGGCGGTGGTGATCGAGGCGTCATCGACGATCGCCGAGGCGCTCGCCCTCACGTCGAAGTACATGTTCGTGCACAGCCCGGCGCTCAGTGTCCGGGGCGAGGCCGACCCTCGTGGGCGCCGCGGGGTCGTCGCCCTCACCTACCGCAAGGACCTGCACGAGTCGCAGTACTCGCCGCAGGCAATGGAGCTCGGGCTCGGGCTCTTCCACCGGGTCGGGATGGCGCTGGTCGGCGGCTGGACGGGGCTGCGGTCCGCGGAGTTCCCGCACCAGCCCCTCTCTCCCGTCCGCCGCTACACCGTGTTCTTCGGCGCCGACGTGAAGTTCGGCTCTCCGACGGCGGCGCTCCGGGTCGAACGGCGCCTCCTCGACGAGCGGTTCGACACCGCCGACGAGGCGACCCGGCGCATCGCCGTGGAATACCTCGCCGGCAACTACGCGGACCCTGGACGTAAGGTTTCCATACAGGTCCGGCGCGCCCTGGCCGGGACCCTGAGCTCCGCTCCCCCGGTGATCGCGGGCGTTGCGCGCCTCCTCTCCGTACACCCGCGGACGCTCCAGCGCAGGCTTGCAGGGAACCTCGTTCGAAGCGGTACTCGACGAGGTACGGCGCGACGCAGCACATCGCTACATCACCACGACCGACCTGCCATTCGGTCAGGTTGCTGTGCTTGTCGGGTTCACCGAGCAGTCCACGCTCAGCCATGCCGTAAGGCGCTGGTTCGGCGTGAGTCCGCGTGAGCTGCGTCGGCCTGCAGGGCATTCCCGTGCCGCCGACCGACCAGAATTGTCGCGCTGAGACAAGTGCCGGACCCGACTCGGCTGCACCCTTTGGGGGAGGAACGATCCGCCAGGAGGGATTCATGGTGCAGCAGGCATGGCGAACTGATCCCGATCTCGCCGCGATCGGCGCCCGCTCGATACCCGAGTTCGACGGCGTGCACGACGTCTGGCCGCGTGGCGAGCGGCTGGCGGCGGTGCGGCGGGCCGCGGCGGCGTACAAGACGCGCTTCAAGGCACAGGGCCGGCCCGCACGACTTGCCGTGCGGGCCCTTCCGTGTCATCCCTGCTTTGCGGACGCACACGCCCTAGCTAGGGGGAGTGTGTCCCGCCTCCCAGGTGGGAGACAAGTGGGAGATGAGTGGGAGATGATCATGGCGTGGTGCTGCAATCAGGCGCTAGGAAATGCTAGATAGCGCTACCTGTGCGGCCCTGGTTCAGCCGCCGGATTCGGCCGCATGAGGACTCAGCACACCCACGCTGACCAGCACAATGATGACGATGCCGAGAGCGATGCGGTACCAGACGAACGGCATGAAGCTCTTCGTGGTGATGAACTTCATGAACCAGGCGATGACGGCGTAGCCGACGAAGAAGGCGATGATCGTGGCGAAGATCGTCGGGCCCCAGGAGACGTGGCCGCCCTCCATCGCGTCCTTGAGCTCGTAGCCGCCGGAGGCGATCACGGCCGGGATGGCGAGGAGGAAGGAGTAGCGGGCCGCGGACTCGCGCTTGTAGCCCATGAGGAGGCCGCCGCTGATGGTGGCGCCGGAGCGGGAGACGCCGGGGATGAGGGCCATGGCCTGGCAGAGGCCGAAGATGAGGCCGTCCTTGACGCTGAGCTGCTCCAGGCTCTTGCGCTCCTTGATGGCGCGGTGCTTGCCACCCGTCTCGTCGCGCGTGGCCAGACGGTCCGCGATGCCGAGGACGATGCCCATGACGATCAGCGTCGTCGCCGTGATGCGCAGGTCGCGGAACGGGCCCTCGATCTGGTCCTTCAGCGTCACACCGAGGACACCGATAGGGATGGAGCCGACGATCACCAGCCAGCCCATCTGGGCGTCGTGGTCGCCGCGCATCTCCTTGTTGAAGAGGGAGCGGGACCACGCCGAGATGATGTTGGCGATGTCCTTGCGGAAGTAGATCAGCACCGCGGCCTCGGTACCGATCTGGGTGATCGCGGTGAAGGCCGCGCCCGGGTCCTCCCAGCCGGAGAAAGCCGCGGTCAGGCGCAGGTGCGCGCTGGAGGAGACGGGGAGGAATTCGGTCAGCCCCTGGACGAGTCCGAGGATGAGTGATTCAAACCAAGACATGAAGTTACGTGGTCCAAGCGCTGATCGTGGAGGGCCGACGGAAGACGTGCCGCGCCGCGGGGCGGGTGATCACAGGTGTTGGACGCAGCCTAGCGCCCCTTGGGGACAGGGCTGTCACAGGGGTTTCGCAGGGCCGGACGGGGGATGAGCGGGGGGTCGCGCGGGCCGGACGTATCGAGGGGTGGAACGGCCGAATCCGTGGTGTTGACCAGTCTCTATGTCCGCACATACGTTGCTGGCGAGGGAAAGCGCTTGCCGTTGCGAGGGTTCGCCGTTCCGCCGGAGCCCTGGCCACCAGGCGTTGGCCGACGTCCGACGTCCCGTTCGATGGAGTGCTGATCACGTCCATGTCCACACCCAGCAACGACCCGAGCCCGACTTCGGACCGCGTGCCGAACCAGCCCCCGGCACCCCTTGCCGGACGCCGCGTCCGCGCCGCGATCATCGGCATCGGCGCCATCGGCGGCGGCTCCCACCTGCCCGCGCTCGCGCAGCTCGCCGAGGAGGGCGAGACCGAGGTCGTCGCGGCGGTCGACATCGACGCCGACGCGGTGGCGAAGTTCTGCGCGGAGCACGGCATCCCGAACGGGTACACCGACCTGGACCGCATGCTGGCGGAGCAGCGCCCCGACCTGGTGAGCGTCTGCACCCCGCCGACCCTGCACCGTGACCAGACGATCGCCGCGCTGCGGGCCGGCGCCTGGGTGTGGTGCGAGAAGCCGCCGGTGCCGACGCTCGCCGACTTCGACGCCGTCGAGTCGCAGGAGGGCGCGCAGACCGGGGGGCCGTACGCCTCGATCGTCTTCCAGCACCGCTTCGGCTCGGGTTCGCGGCATGTGCGCAAGCTGATCGCCGAGCGGACGCTGGGGCGCCCGCTCGTCGCGCACTGCCAGACGACCTGGTACCGGGACACCGCCTACTACGCCGTGCCCTGGCGCGGCCGCTGGGCGACGGAGGGCGGCGGGCCCGCCATGGGCCACGGCATCCACCAGATGGATCTGCTCCTCGATCTGCTCGGCCCGTGGAGCGAGGTCCGGGCGATGGCCGGGCGGCTGGTCCACGACGTGGAGACCGAGGACGTCTCGACGGCCCTCGTGCGCTTCGAGAGCGGCGCGCTGGCCACCGTCGTCAACAGCGTCCTCAGCCCCGACGAGGTCAGCCGTATCCGCATCGACTGCGAGCGCGCCACCGTCGAACTGACTCATCTGTACGGCCACTCCAACGCCAACTGGTCCATCACTGCGGCCCCGGGCACCCCGGACGCGGACGCGGCGACTTGGCGGGACTTCGGCGACGACGTGCCCAGCTCGCACCTGGCGCAGCTGCGTGAGCTGGTGGCGAGCATGCGCGCCGGTGAACAGCCGCGCAGCAGCGGCGCCGACGGGCGTACGAGCCTGGAGCTGATCGCGGCCCTGTACAAGTCGGCGTTCACGGACGCGACCGTACGGCGTGGGGAGATCGGGCCCGGCGACCCCTATTACACGGCCATGCACGGAGGCGCCCCCGGCTGGGCGCCCGAACCCGCCCAGGTGTCCGCCGACGCGACCGAGGAGATCCCCGCATGACCTTCCACGACGGGCTGCGCGTCGGCCACGCCCACGGCGACCGGATCACGGTCACCGAACCGACCACCGGCGTCGAGCTGTTGAGCTACGTCTACCGGACGGAGGCGGCCTGGGAGGCCCCGAAGCCGTATCTGCACCCGATCCGGACGCTGGCCGGGGATGTCGTCACCGACTTCCGGCCCAACGACCACCGCTGGCACAAGGGCCTCCAGCTGACGGCCTCGCATCTGTCGGGCCAGAACCTGTGGGGCGGCAACTCGTATGTGCACGGCGAGGGTTATCTTCCGATCCCCGAGCGGGTCGGCTCGATGGCGCATGTGGGCTTCGACGTCGTCGAGTCGGACGGCGAGCGGGTCGTGATCGCCGAGCGGCTGACCTGGCACCCGTACACCGGGGAGTTGTGGGCCGACGAGGAGCGCCGGATCGAGATCCACGACGTCGACACGGAGTCGGGGTCCTGGGCGCTGACCTGGACGAGCGCGATCACCAACCGCCGGGACGAGCCGCTGCTGTTCGGCAGCCCCACCACCGCGGGGCGTGAGATGGCCGGCTACACGGGCCTGTTCTGGCGCGGCCCGCGCGCCTTCCGGGACGGGCGGATCATCGGGCCCGACGCCGAGGGCCCGGAGCTGATGGGCGGGCAGGCGCCCTGGCTCGCGTACTCGGCTGAGCACGACGGCACCGACGGGCATGCCACGCTCGTCTTCGCGCACGCGCCGGAGAACGACCACACGGGGGCCGGGGGCGCCCATCCCGCCCACTGGTTCGTCCGCAACGAGCCGTTCGCCGCCGTCGCGCCCTCCTGGGCGTTCTTCGAGGAGCTGGAGCTGGCTCCCGGAGACACGCTCACCCGCCGCTACCGGGTCGTCGTGGCGGACGGCGCCTGGGAGCGCGAGGAGATCGGCAAGTACCTGGAGGCGCACCCGTGGTGAGCGCGTACGAGGGACTGCCGGGCGGGGTCGCCGTCTCGCACCTGTCCGTCTACGACTGGCCCGCGACCGACGGCGTCTGCGGCGGAACCCCTCATATGCATCTGACCTGTTCGGAGGCGTACGTCGTCACCGGCGGGCGCGGCGCGGTCCAGACGCTGACGGCCTCCGGGCACGAGGTCACCCCGCTGTCGCCCGGGACGGTCGCATGGTTCACGCCCGGCACCATCCACCGGCTGGTCAACGAGGACGACCTGCGCATCACCGTGCTCATGCAGAACAGCGGACTGCCGGAGGCGGGCGACGCCGTCCTCACGCTGCCCCCGCACCACCTGACCGACCCGGAGACCTACGCCTCCGCCACCCGCATCCCGCTGGACGCGCCGGAGGAGGAGCAGGAGCGGGTCGCCCGCGCCCGGCGCGACCTCGCCCTGGAGGGCTACCGGGCGCTGCGCGACGCGTCCGGCCCAGAGCCGCTCGCCGCGTTCCACCGGGCCGCCGCCGCGCTGGTACGGCCCCGGCTGGCGCAGTGGCGGGCCCGCTGGGAGCGGGGTGCGCGGAGCGCCGCCGCGGCGACCGGGGAGCAGCTGGACCGGCTGGAGGAGGGGGATCTGTCCCACCTCGCCGGCGCGGTCGTCAGGGCGGAACAGCCTTCGGCGTACGGCAAGTTCGGGATGTGCGGGCGGCTCGACGTCTACAAGGGGGACTGAGCTGGGGCGAACGCGGGCGCCTTGGGCGCCGGCGGGAACTGTGGTGGGGCGGCTGCGGGCTTGCCTCACGGAGCCGTGGGGCCCGTCACCGACCAGCCGGGTGCCTGTGGGTGCGCCATCAGGTTCTCGTGGCGGACCTCGCCGCCGCAGGCCGTGCAGGTGACCGTCGGGACCAGTTCGTTGCCGCAGATGTGCTCGATCACCATGGGGCGATCGTCGTCTTTCCGGAGATGGAGGTCGCCCCACGCCATGAGCGTCATCAGGACCGGCTCCAGTTCGAGGCCCGCCTGCGTGGGCCGGTACTCGAAGCGCCGCGGCCGCTCGCTGTAGACGTGTTTCTGCAGGACGTCCGCGTCCACCAGGCGCCGCAGGCGGGTGGCCAGCACGTCACGTGGGGCCCCGATGTTGCGGACCAGCTGGTCGAAGCGCCCGTTGCCGAGGCAGACCTCGCGCAGGACCAGCAGGGAGTACTTCTCGCCGACGACCGCCAGGGTGTCGGCGATGGAACAGGGGCGCGGATCTCCGGAGGCGGGCATGGGCCCAGTCTAGGGGAGGGTTTGTTTTTCCAACTCGCGGAGCTATGGTGAGTTTGGATTTCCTACTCGCTGGTAGTCGTGGAGGCCCGCCATGCGTGACGCAGTCGTCGTCGAAGCCGTACGCACCCCGATCGGCAAGGGCAAACCGAACGGCGCCCTCGCCCACGTCCACCCCGTGGAACTTCTCGCCCACACCCTGCGCACCCTCGTCGACCGCACGGGCATCGACCCGGCGCTCGTCGACGACGTCATCGGCGGCGCCGTCGACCAGGTCGGCGAGCAGGCCATGAACACCACCCGCAACGCCGTCCTCTCGGCGGGCTTCCCGGACACGGTGCCCGCGACCACGGTCGACCGGCAGTGCGGCTCCTCACAGCAGGCCGTGCACTTCGCCGCCCAGGGCGTCATGGCGGGGGCGTACGACCTGGTCGTCGCCTGTGGTGTGGAGTCGATGAGCCGGGTGCCGATGTGGTCCAACGTGCCGGCGGGCAAGGACCCCTTCGGCCCCGGAGTCGCCGCGCGCTTCCCCGAGGGGCTCGTCCCGCAGGGCATCAGCGCCGAGCTGATCGCCGCCAAGTGGTCGCTCTCGCGCGAGCGGATGGACGCCTTCGCCGTGTCCTCCCACCGGAAGGCCGCCGCGGCCTGGGAGAGCGGCCTCTTCGACGCCGAGGTCGCACCCCTGGAGGGCGTGACCCGCGACGAGTGCGTACGCCCCGGCAGCAGTCCCGAGATCCTCGCCGGGCTCAGGCCCGCCTACCACGACCCCGGCTTCGCCGAGCGCTTCCCGCAGATCGAGTGGAACGTCACCGCGGGCAACGCGAGCCCGGTCAACGACGGCGCCTCGGCCGTGCTCATCGCCTCCGGCGAGACGGCGGCACGGCTCGGGCTGCGCCCGCTCGCCCGGCTGCACAGCTTCGCCGTCACCGGGTCCGATCCGATGCTGATGCTCACGGGTGTCGTCCCGGCCACGGAGAAGGTGCTTCGCCGGGCGGGGCTGGCCCTCGACGACATCGACCTGTTCGAGGTCAACGAGGCGTTCTCCAGCGTGGTGCTCGCCTGGCAGCAGGAGACGGGGGCGGACCTGGCCAAGGTCAACGTCCACGGCGGTGCGATCGCTCTTGGGCACCCGCTCGGCGCGAGTGGGACCCGGCTGACGACGACGCTGGTGCATGCGATGCGTGCGCGGGGCGCGCGGTACGGGTTGCAGACGATGTGCGAGGCGGGTGGGCTGGCGAACGCGATGGTGCTCGAAGCGGTGTGATGTTGGCCGAGGGGTTGTTGGTCGGGTGCGGGCCGGTGGGGGCTGGTCGCGCAGTTCCCCGCGCCCCTGGCGGGGGGATGGCCCTTCGGGCCGATCCCCCGCCGATCCCCCCAGGGGCGTCAGCGGGCGCGCAAGTGGTGGCGCTTGCGCCAAGCCACGGTCGCGCCGATCAGGGCCGGTACGGCGATGGCCGCCATGGCGATCAGGAAGGCCGGTGAGGTCGGGGCCGAGGCTCGGGCGCCGGCTACGGCGTATGCGGCGGTGTTCGGGATGGAGCCGAGGGCGGTGGCGAGGAGGAAGGGCAGGTAGCCCATGCGGGAGACGGACGCGCAGTAGTTCGCCGCCCAGAACGGGACCCCGGGGAAGAGCCGGGCCGCCAGCATCGAGCGGAAG
This sequence comes from Streptomyces adelaidensis, assembly GCF_016598475.1. Classification (GTDB taxonomy): domain Bacteria; phylum Actinomycetota; class Actinomycetes; order Streptomycetales; family Streptomycetaceae; genus Streptomyces; species Streptomyces adelaidensis. The sequence continues at coordinate 88,060 of NZ_JAEMUX010000003.1, read as the reverse complement.
CCGTGGCGGCTGAGCTGGCCGTCCGCGGACTTCAGCCAGCGGTGGCGAAGCAGGGGGCGCAGCGCGTCCTGTCCGAGGATCCGGCCCAGGCCGAAGGCGATACCGGCCCCGAGAACCGTGCCCGCGAGCGCGGAGGCCAGGCCCAGCTGGGAGCCGAAGAGGGCGCCCGCCGCGAGGTTGAGGATCGGCCGGGGCACGAAGGCCACCGTGCACAGCCCGTACGCCACCGCGAACGCCACGGCCGCCGCGCCGCCGTTCAGCTGGGGCGGCCAGCCGTCGGCCAGCAGCCGCTGTGGTTCGAACAGCAGCACGGTCGACACGGCGCCCACGAGCATGGCCACGAGCAGCGAGAACCGCGCCCACGGCGAGAGCAGCGCTCTGCTCCAGCGGGCGGTGCGACCCAGCGGTACGGCCGGGACGGCGAGGGGTGTCGCGACGGCGAGCTCCGTGGCGGTGGCCCGCGGAAGGACCGTGGCGGTGCCCCCAGAGCGGGTGGTGGCATCGAGCATTCGACGACGGTAACCGACCTGTGTATGTGTATGCCGTACGGAACGTCTCACGGGCGTCACAGCAAGCGGAACGGCAGGCTCGCCCGGCCCGGCCCGGCAGAGCCGGGGCAGCGGCCCGACGGGTGCCGCAAACCTCGCCGCCTGCGTCTTCCGGAACACGCACGCCACCGTGCCCCCGTTCACCCCGTACGCCGTCCTGTGAAGCATCTCTCCTTCGGCCCATGAGCTCTCACGGAACCTCGCAGAGCGTCCGACGGCCAACCGGCCTCCCTTCGCCCCCTCAACTCACCCGCCACGAAAACCATTCGACGTGGGCGGACGTGTCGACGATGATCGACGCATGTTCCGGCAGACCTTCCTCCTCGCAGCATCCGCGGCAACCGCGGATGCGCCGAAGGCTGCCGTTCTGATCGTCGCGGCAGCCGCAGACGGCGCCCGAAGCTGACCCTTCCCGGAGATTCCGGCGGACCCCGCAGGGGGAGGGTCGGCAGAACCTGGGGGTCCCCGTCCCGGCCGCGCGCTCGAGTCGCGCCCCGGGTCATCACTCAGTACCGCTGAAGAGGCTTCGAGGTACCGCCATGTCCAAGACGGCTTACATCCGCACGAAACCGCATCTCAACATCGGCACGATGGGCCATGTCGACCACGGCAAGACCACCCTGACCGCCGCCATCACCAAGGTTCTCGCCGAGCGCGGGGCCGGCACGTTCGTGCCGTTCGACCGCATCGACCGCGCCCCGGAGGAGGCGGCGCGCGGCATCACCATCAACATCGCGCACGTCGAGTACGAGACCGACACCCGGCACTACGCGCACGTCGACATGCCCGGCCACGCCGACTACGTCAAGAACATGGTCACCGGGGCCGCGCAGCTCGACGGGGCGATCCTCGTCGTCTCCGCGCTCGACGGGATCATGCCGCAGACCGCCGAGCATGTGCTGCTCGCCCGGCAGGTCGGCGTGAACCACATCGTGGTCGCCCTCAACAAGGCCGACGCGGGCGACGAGGAGTTGACGGACCTCGTCGAGCTGGAGGTCCGCGAGCTGCTCACCGCGCACGGCTACGGAGGCGACTCCGTACCCGTCGTACGGGTCTCCGGTCTCAAGGCGCTCGAAGGGGACCCGCGGTGGACGGCGTCGGTCGACGCGCTGCTGGACGCGGTGGACACATACGTTCCGATGCCGGAGCGGTATGTGGACGCGCCGTTCCTGCTGTCCGTGGAGAACGTCCTCACGATCACCGGTCGGGGGACCGTCGTCACGGGGGCCGTCGAGCGGGGCACCGTCCACGTGGGCGACCGGGTCGAAGTGCTCGGTGCCGACGTCGAGACGGTCGTCACCGGGCTGGAGACCTTCGGCAAGCCGATGTCCGAGGCGCAGGCCGGGGACAACGTGGCCCTGCTGCTGCGCGGGGTGGCGCGGGACACCGTCCGGCGTGGGCACGTGGTGGCCGCGCCCGGCAGTGTCGTGCCCCGTCGGCACTTCACCGCGCAGGTGTATGTGCTGTCCGCGCGCGAGGGGGGTCGTACGACTCCGGTGGCCACCGGATACCGGCCGCAGTTCTACATCCGTACGGCGGATGTGGTCGGGGACGTCGACCTCGGTGAGCTCGCCGTCGCGCGGCCCGGTGACCGGATCACGATGAATGTGGAGCTGGGCCGTGAGGTTCCTCTGGAGCCCGGGCTCGGGTTCGCGATCCGTGAGGGCGGCCGGACCGTCGGGGCGGGGACCGTGACCGCCGTTCAGTAGGCGGGGCGCGGGGGATGGGGGATCGCGGGCCGGTCGTGGCCGGCCGCGCGGTCCCCCGCGTCCCCGCCGGGGCGCTCCTGCCCCCAGAATGGGAGCCGTGAACGAGCCCATACCCGTCACCCGGGTCACCGACCAGGGGACCGCCAAGCTCATGCCCGACATCGACCGGGAGCGGGCCTGGCTGCTGACGGTCGACGGGGCGCCGCAGTCGTATGTGGACCTGGACGAGCCGACACATCTGGAGTTCGAGTACGCGCGGCGGCTCGGCCATGTGCTGGACACGGTGGGGGAGCCGGGGCGGGCGCTCGACGCGCTGCATCTCGGCGGGGGAGCGCTCACGCTGCCCAGGTATGTGGCGGCCACCCGGCCCGGGTCGCGGCAGGACGTCGTCGAGGCCGACCGGGAGCTGCTGAAACTGGTCGTGGAGCACCTGCCGGTGCCCGAGGACGCGGGGATCGCGCTGCACGGCGCGGACGCCAGGGAATGGCTCGAAGCGGCCCACTCGGACTCCGCCGACGTGCTCGTCGGGGACGTCTTCGGCGGCTCACGGGTCCCGGCGCACCTGACGACGGTCGCGTACGCGCGGGCCGCCGAGCGGGTGCTGCGCGTGGACGGGGTGTACCTCGCGAACCTCGCCGATGCCGCGCCGTTCGCGTTCCTGCGGTCCCAACTTGCCACGCTCGCCATGGTGTTCGAGGAGCTGGCGCTGATCGCCGAACCGGGGGTGCTGCGCGGCCGACGGTTCGGGAACGCGGTGCTCGTCGCCGCCCATCAGCCGCTCGACGTCGCCACCCTGGCCCGGCGCACCGCCGCCGACGCCTTCCCGGCGCGGGTCGAACACGGCCCGGCGCTGCGCGACTTCATCGGCGGCGCCGCCCCCGTGCGCGAGGAGGACGCCGTACCGTCACCCGAGCCGCCCGACGGGGCTTTCGGCATCGGCTGAACCGGGCCCGGCGTCGGGGTCTGTGGCGGGCATGGTGCCCGGCTCGGCGTCGGGCGGGGTTTCCGGTCGAGCGTCTGGCTTGGCCAGGGCCACCGGCGGGCTGCGCCGGGTCAGGTTCCGTACGTCCCGTACGCACAGCACCGCAGCCGTGGCCGCCACACACAGCGCGGCGCAGCCCCACAGGGCCGCCGTACGCCCGAAGGCACCCTCGGCCGGGCCCGCCAGGGCGGCGGCGAGCGGCACCATCGCCACCGAGCCGAACCAGTCGTAGGCCGAGACGCGGGACAGCTTGTCCTCGGGGATCTCCTGGTGCAGCGCGGTCATCCAGGAGACGCCGAACACCTCGATCGACAGACCGCTGACGAACATGGTGAGGCACAGTACGGCGATCGGCACCGGCACGGCGAGCGCGGCGGACGGCAGGGCGAAGGGGAAGACGCAGAGGACGCCCACGAGGAGCAGGCGGCGCGGTTTCCAGCGGGTCATGAGGAGGGCTCCGACGGCGTTGCCGGCCCCGTACAGGGCCAGGGCCAGGCCCCATGGACCGGCGCCGCCTAGGCTGTCACGGGCGACCTGGGGGCCGTACACCGCGTCGGCGGCGACGATGACCGCGTTGACCAGGGAGAACTGCACGACGATCGCCCACAGCCAGGTGCGGCCGGTGAACTCCCGCCAGCCGTCCCGGAGATCGGACAGCAGGCCGTGCCCCGGTTCGCGCTCCGGTACGTGGCTCACGTCGAGGAAGGCGCGCAGGCCGCCGGCGACCGCGAAGGCGGCCGCGTCCACCGCGAGCACCCAGCCGGGGCCGATCACCGCGACCATCACACCGCCGAGGGCCGCGCCGCTCATGGTGGCGCCCTGCGAGGCGAAGCGGAACAACGCGAAGGCCCGCCCCGCCTGTTCGGCGGTGACCGAGGACATCAGCATGCCTTCGGCGGCCGGGTTGAAGAACGCCTGCCCGGTGCCGCCGAGCGCGGACAGCAGCATCATCTGCCACAGCAGCGGCTCCCCGGTGAGGACGAGCACCGCGAAGGCCGCCTGCGAGAGGCAGTTGAGGGCGTTCGCCGCGACCATCACCCGGTGCCGGGGCAGCCGGTCCGCGATCGCGCCGCCGATCAGCAGGAACAGCACCAGCGGCAGCGTCCGCGCCGCCGCGACCAGACCGACGTCCCCGCCGTCGCCGCCCGTCTCCAGGACCGCGAACGCGGCCGCGATCAGGGCGCCGTGGCTGCCCAGGTTGGTGACGACCGCGGCCGTCGTCAGCAGGGTGTAGTTGCGACCGGCCCAGGCGGGGCGGCGACGGAAGGCGGCGGGAGTCGTCACCTGCCGACTATCGTCGCCCCGGCCACTCATGCCAAACCGTTTCCTCAGGGCGTACGGCCGGATCGGGCCACGTGGAGACGGCTACGAGAGGACGACGGCGCCGCTCCAGTGGCCCGCGCCGACTCAGCCGCCCGTCGGTTCGCCGTACAGCCGTACGGTGCTGAGGATCTTCTTCACCGTGGCGTCCGGGACCTCCTCCTTCACGTCCTTGGCGCTGTGCAAGGTCCAGGAGACGAAGTCACCGGCCGAGTTCTTGAACGCGAACGTCGTCGCCTTGCCGTCGGTGTCGCATTTGCCCTTCTTGGCGACGCCCTTCGAGTATGTGGTCGCCACGCTGCCCTCGACGCCCGAGGTCGTGGTGTACGCCTCGGGCTTGCCGATGGTCATCAGCTTCTTGGAGGCGTCCTTCTGGTCGGTGTAACCGCCGAAGACCCACCACGCCGAGTCGTTGCGGGCGATGTCCTCGGTGCCCTTGGCGCCCTGCTGGCCCTTGGTGCCCACGGCGGCGAGGGCGCTGTCCGACTCGTTGCCGTCCTTGTCGTCGTCGGAGGTGCACCACTTCTCTTTGAGGTAGGCGGGCGCCGACATACCGATGAGGACCGATCCGTCGTCCTTCGCGCCGTCCTCGAAGCCGATGAAGGTGTCGGGCGACTTGACGTCCCACTCGGCGGGGACGTCGAAGGCCGTGCCCCACTTGGGGTTGACGACGACCTTCCAGCCGTCGATGGTCGGCTTGGCCCCGGCTTCGTCGCCGCGCGGGTTGTCCGTGGCGGTCTCCGACACGGAGGGCGACGGGGAGGGCGAAGACTGGGTCTGCGTCTGCGTCTTCTCCTTGTCTCCGCCGAGGACAAGGAATCCGGTCACACCGGCGGCCACGACGACGGCCGAGGCCGCCACGATCGCGACGAGTTTCGTCCGGTTGCCGCCGCCTCCGCCCGGCGCAACCGGTGGCGCGGGCGGTCCCACGGGAGCCGGCGTGCCCCACTGGGGCTGCTGCCCGTACGGGGGCTGCTGTCCTGTCGACTGGTATCCCGGCTGTTGGTAAGGGTTGGGCTGCTGGTGCCCCTGCTGCGGGTATCCCGCTTGTCCCGGCTGTCCCTGCTGCCCCGACTGTTCGTACCCCGGCTGCTGGTACGGGTTCGGCTGCTGCGGTTGGTGCTCGCCCCCGGGCGGCTGCTGCTGTCCTGGCCACATGGCTCGTAACCATAGAGGCGCCGGGGGGCGGGGTGCCACGGGAGTCCACGATGGGGCTTTGCACTCGGGACGAACGGCTCCAAAACCCCCGGGGCGATGACTTTTGACCACGACCCGGCCGACGCGTCGTCCCCTTGAGCGCCCCCCTCGGCCGAGATCACACTCCCGCCCCTGGCCAGCGTTGCCTACTCATGGGTAACATCCCGGTCATGAGCGCAGACCAGATGTCGATCGGCGAGATGCTCGCCGCCACGGTGCCGATGGCCAGGACCCTGAAGCTGGAGTTCCTGCAGACCACGCCGGAGAAGGCCGTGGTGGCGCTGCCGGACCAGGGGGAGTACCACAACCACGTCGGCGGGCCGCATGCCGGAGCGATGTTCACGCTGGGGGAGACGGCGAGTGGAGCGGTCGTGCTCGCCGCGTTCGGGGACCAGCTCTCCCGGGCCGTGCCGCTCGCGGTCGGCGCGGAGATCGCGTACAAGAAGCTCGCGATGGGTGTCGTGACCGCGACCGCCACGCTCGGTCGCCCCGCCGCCGACGTCGTCGCCGAACTCGACGCGGGGCAGCGCCCCGAGTTCCCCGTCACCATCGCCATCCGCCGTGCCGACGGCGCCGTGACCGGCGAGATGACCGTCGTCTGGACCCTGCGCCCCAACGGCTGAACGAAACCCGAAATCAGAGCCCCGAAATCCAGCCCCGAAATCCAGCTCCGAATCCGAGCCCCGAAACCCGGACGGTTTCTTCCGGTTCATCGGGCTTCGGGCTGTTCACTTCATTGACACGAGTCACTGACGGCCCTAGCTTCCCCGCCGACACCCGCACACGTGCTGCACCACGACGGCCTGCACGAAGGAGTGACGGCTCATGTCAGAAACCGTGTCACGCAGTTCCGGCGCCGCCCGTTCACGGCGCTCGGGCGTAGCGGCGATCGCCCTCGCCGCCGCCCTCCTGACCCCCGCACCCGCCCAGGCGGCCACCTCGCGGGCGGACAGCTCCCAGCCGGACGCCTCGGGGTCGGCCCTCGTCCGGACCGACGCCGGCTGGGTCCGTGGGGAATCCACCGCCGAGGGGCGGCAGTTCCTCGGCGTCCCCTACGCCCAGCCGCCCGTCGGCGACCTCCGCTGGACCGAGCCCCGGCCCGTGCGGCCCTGGCAAGGGGTGCGGGAGGCACGGGAGTTCGGCGACAGATGTGTACAGACGGCGAGTTGGGACCCCGGCTACGAGCAGCCGAGCCACACCGAGGACTGCCTGGACCTCAATGTGTACGCCCCGGCAGGCACCGCACACCGCCCGGTCATGGTCTGGCTGCACGGCGGCGGGCTCACCGCGGGCGCGGGCGAGGACGTCGTGCCCGATGCCTTCGCCCGCCGCACCGGCACCGTCGTCGTGACCGTCAACTACCGCCTCGGCGCTATGGGTTTCCTGGCCGCGGCCGGCCTCGACGACGAGACGCGCGACGGCGTCTCCGGCAACTTCGGCATGCTCGACCAGCAGGCCGCCCTCCGCTGGGTACGGGCCAACATCGGCCGCTTCGGCGGCGATCCCGGCCGGGTCACCGTCGCGGGCGAGTCCGCGGGCGGCCGCTCGGTCTGCACCCAGCTGGCCTCGCCGACCTCGAAGGGCCTCTTCCGCGCCGGAATCGTGCAGAGCGGGGCGTACGGCGACTGCGCGGCCCGTACCCATGAGGCGGCGGTCGCGCAGGGTGAGACCTTCATGGCCAGGCTGGACTGCGCGGACGTGGCCTGCCTGCGCGGTAAGTCCGCCGAGGAGATTCTCGCCGCCCAGGCGGGACTGGCCTGGGGGCCCGTCGTCGGCGGCGCCTTCCTGCCCGTACAGCCCTCACAGGCGTACGTCCGCGGCGCGGCGGCCGGGGTGCCCGTCCTCAACGGCGCCAACCAGGACGAGGGCCGGCTGTTCGCCTTCGGCCGCTTCGACGGAGCCGGCGACCCCCTGACGGCCGAGCGGTACCCGGAGGTCATGCGGACCGACTTCGGCGACCGCGCCCTCGACGGCTACCCCCTGTCCGCGTACCCCTCGCCGACCCTCGCGTACGCCACCGCCCAGGGCGACCAGCGCTTCGCCTGCTCCGCCCTGCGGCTGAACCGGACCCTCGCCGGGCGCGGACCGGTGTACGCGTACGAGTTCGCCGACCGCACCTCCCCACCGTTCGCCTCGCTGCGTGCCCTGGACACGGACTTCGACTTCGGCGCGACCCACGTCAACGAGGTGCAGTACCTCTTCCGCCACTTCGGCCTGGAGACACCGCTGAACGCCGGGCAGCGGGCGCTGTCCCGCCAGATGACCGACTACTGGGGCTCCTTCATCCGCGACGGGGTGCCACGGGCCGCGGGCCAGCCCGCGATCCCGGCCGGCGGGGGCAAGATCCTCACCCTCCGCACCGCCGCGCAGGGCGGCAACGGGCTGAGTACGAGCGTGCACAGTGAGCATCGATGCGGCCTCTGGGACAACCTGTAGGGCTCCGCCGCCGTCCGACCGAGCAGGTAGGCTGCCCCGGCGTGCGCTCCGTCGTGAGCGCACGCCGGGGGCCCGAGATCGGCTACATGGGAGGAACCGGCTTTGCACGTGCAGGAGTGGCTCGAAACAGTGCCCCCGCTCAGCATCTATCTGCTGGTGGGTCTGGTCATCGGCCTGGAGAGCCTGGGCATCCCACTGCCGGGCGAGATCATCCTGGTCTCCTCCGCGCTGCTCGCCTCCCAGCACGGTGAGATCGACCCGTTCGTCCTCGGCGCCTGTGCCACCGCCGGCGCGATCATCGGCGACTCCATCGGCTACGCCATCGGCCGCAAGGGCGGGCGCCCCCTGCTGGCCAAGCTGACCAGAAGGTTCCCCAAACACTTCAGCGAGAGCAATATCGCCGTCGCCGAGCGTTCCTTCGACCGGTGGGGCATGTGGGCCGTCTTCTTCGGCCGCTTCATCGCCCTCCTGCGCATCTTCGCCGGCCCCCTCGCCGGCGTCCTCCAGATGCCCTACTGGCGCTTCCTCGTCGCCAACGTCCTCGGTGGCATCCTCTGGGCCGGCGGCACCACCGCCGTCATCTACTACGTCGGTGTCGTCGCCGAGGCCTGGCTCAAGCGCTTCTCCTGGCTCGGCCTGGTGCTGGCGGTCCTGATCGGCGTCGGGTCGATGCTGGTGATCAAGCGCAAGGCGAAGAAGGCGGCGGAGAAGGCGGAGGCGGAGGCGGCCGAGGGGGATCTGGTGACCGCCGGGGAGTAGTCCGCGTCCGCGCCCGCTCCGGTCGAGAGCGGCGCAGCCGCCGACAGCCCGTAGGGGGCCTACGCGCCGTACTCGTCCTGTGCTGTCCGATGCGCCTTCGCCAGCTCCGTGTAGTGCGTGCCGTTCGAGGTGACCAGCTCCCGCTCCTCGTCGGTGAGCGGCCGCTTGACCTTCGCCGGCACCCCCGCGACCAGCGAACCTGGCGGTACTCGCATCCCCTGCGGTACCAGCGCCTGCGCGGCCACGAGTGAGCCCGCGCCGATGACCGCGCCGTTCAGCACGGTCGCCCCCATCCCGATCAGACAGTCGTCCTCGACGGTCGCCCCGTGCACCACCGCGTTGTGCCCGATCGAGACCCGCTCCCCGATGGAGATGGGGAACCCGAGGTCGACGTGCAGCGTGCAGTTGTCCTGGATGTTGGAGTCCGCGCCGATGACGATCGGCTCGAACTCGGCCCGCAGCACCGCCCCGTACCAGACGCTCGCGCCGGGCCGCAGTGTCACGTCGCCGATCACCACCGAGGTGGGGGACACGAAGGCGGCTTCCTCCACATCCGGCTTCTTGCCGCCGAATGTCGTGATCAGGGCCCGCTGCCGGTTCATCGCCGCCTCCTGGTGGTGGCCGTGGTGGCCGTGGTGGATCAGTCCTCACCCGCACCGTAGGCCATGGGCAGGGCATCGCGTGGGGTGAAGATCACAGACATAGGGCGTCATCCGTGTGGCGCCCGATGAGTACGGTGAGCGGGTGCCGAAGAGCAAGAACACGTTCTCGTCCTGGCGGGGCCGCATCGTGCAGCGCGCCGTCCATGCGGGCTGGGCGTGGCTGCAGCGCACGGCGTCGGTGACGCCCGAGCGGCCCGGCCGCTTCCGCTTCGGTGCGATGGGAACGGGTACCAGACTGGCCTTCCCGCTCGGCACGGTCTTCGGTGAGCCGTGGATCCAGCTCGGCGCCCACTGCATCATCGGCGAACAGGTCACCCTGACCGCCGGACTGATGCCCGACCTCGACCTCGGTGCCGAACCGATCCTGCGCATAGGTGACGGTGTCGTCCTCGGCCGGGGCAGCCATGTCATCGCCGACACCACGGTCACCATCGGCAGCGACTGCTACTTCGGGCCGTATGTCTATGTGACGTCCACGAACCACTCGTACGACGACCCGCACGAGCCCATCGGCAAGCAGTGGCCGCGGATGGATCCCGTGTCGATCGGGCCGGGGTGCTGGGTCGGTACGGGCGCGGTGATCCTGCCGGGCGCGCGGATCGGGCGGAATGTGGTCGTGGCGGCGGGGGCGGTCGTGCGTGGTGTGGTGCCGGATCACTCCGTGGTGGCGGGGGCGCCCGCGCGGGTTGTGCGGAAGTGGGACCCGGTCGAGGGGTGGCAGCCGCCGATTCGGACGCCTGCGCCTGTACCGATTCCCGACGGGGTTACGCCGGAGCAGTTGCTGGCGTTGGCCGAGTGGGATGCGGGAGGGGTGGGGGAGCCCGAGTCCGCCTGAGGGGGTGGGCGGTCGCTGTGCTTTGGCGGGTGCGGGTTGTGGGTGGCTGGTCGCACAGTTCCCCGCGCCCTTGGAAGGGCGAAGTGCGGTTCGAGTTCGGCTATCCCGTTGCCAGGAGGATCGTTCCCGCCAGGGCCAGACCCGCGCCGGCTGCCTGGATGGTGCGTAGGCGTTCGCCGAGCATGGTGCGGGCGGCTCCTGCGGTGACGATCGGGTAGAGGGAGGCGAGGACGGCGGCTGTGGTCACGGGGCCGTGGTGGGCGGCGAGGGAATAGGTGCCGTTGGCCGCCACGTCGGCGAGGCCCACGAAGGCGAGGGCCGGGAGTGCGCGGTACGGGAAGCCACTGGGCGGGAGGGCGGGGGTGCCGCGTCGCACGGTGACGTAGAGGGCGGCGCCGCCCGCGACGACGTTGGTGACGCGCTGGACGAACAGGGCGAGGAACAGGCCGGTGAGCGTGGCCGACGCCTCGGCGATCAGGGCCATCACCGCGCCGAAGCCGAAGGCCGCGAGCAGGGTGAGGAGAAGGGCCTGCCGCTGGACGGGAGCCCCCTTGAACTGCGGGCCGCCCGCGAGGACGACTCCGGCGACGGCGACCAGGATGCCGACGAACTGCAGCAGCCCGGGCCGCTCGCCGAGCACGAGCCCCACCCCGACCGGGACCGCCACGCCCAGGGAGCCGAGCGGAGAGACGACGCCCATCGGGCCCAGGGCGAGCGCCTTGTAGAAGGCGAGCATCGCGACCGGGCCCACCAGACCGGCGGCCACGGCGAACCACAGTTGCGGGCCCGTCTCGCTCCAGGCGCCGGTCGCGAGGACCAGCGCCCCCAGCGCCACGGCCGCGACCGACTGCGAGACGACGAGCACCGTGAGCGCCGGGAGCCGCCGGGTCAGCAGCCCGCCGCCGAAGTCGGCCAGACCCCACAACAAGCTGGTGGCCAGGGCGAAACAGTGCGGTCATCGGTGAGCCTCGCAGTACAGTTCGGTGAACGAAGGGTGCACCACACCGTAGTTCATCAGAGTGAACTCTGTCGTTGAGAATATTGGACGGAATGTGTCGGACCTCGACCTGCTCACCCAGTCCCTGGGGCGAAACGTCAAGCGCTGGCGCACCGAGCGCGGCTTCACCCTGGACGCTCTCGCCGCCCGCGCCGGAGTCAGCCGCGGCATGCTCATCCAGATCGAGCAGGCCCGCACCAACCCCAGCATCGGTACGGTCGTCAAGATCGGTGACGCCCTGGGGATCAGCATCACCACGCTGCTCGACTACGAACAGGGCCCCAAGGTCCGGGTCGTACCGGCCGAGCAGGTGGTACGGCTGTGGCACACCGACGCGGGGAGCTACAGCAGACTCCTCGCCGGTGCGGAGGCGCCCGGCCCGCTGGAGATGTGGGACTGGCGGCTGATGCCGGGGGAGGGCAGCCGCTCGGACCCGCACCCCGTCGGCACGGTCGAGATCGCCCATGTCACGGCGGGCGAGCTGACGCTCACCGTCGACGGCGCCGAGTACCGCGTCCCGGCCGGCGCGAGCGTCACCTTCGAGGCCAACGCGGCGCACGAGTACGCCAATCAGGGGGACGTTGCGACGGAGATGGTGCTCACGGTGTCCGTGCCGCCCGTGCACTGAGACGCGGAACTCGGCTGCGCGCGGGCCCTGTTAGCGTGCGCCCATGCGCGCACCCATCGGCGACTTCGACCACGCCACCCCTGTCCCCGACTGCCTCGACGACCTCGTCGGCCCGGTCGCCGACGCCGTACGCGACTGGCGGGGCAGTGTCCCCGCGGACGAGATCCTGTACGTCGAGACGGACCCGGAGTGGGCCGACACCGCGGTGTTCGTCCAGCACTACGGGCGGGAACTGCTCGAACAGTCCGCGAACTGCGTGGTCGTCGCGGGCAAGCGGGGCGGTGAGTCGAGCCTCGCCGCGTGCGTCGTGCTGTCCACCACCCGCATCGATGTGAACGGCGTGGTGCGCCGCCGACTCGGCGCCCGCAAAGCCTCGTTCGCGTCGATGGACGTCGCCACCGGGGAGACCGGGATGGAGTACGGCGGCATCACGCCCGTCGGGCTGCCCGCGGCGTGGCCCGTCCTGGTGGACTCGGCCGTCGTCGACCTGCAGTACGTCCTGGTCGGCAGCGGACGGCGGCGGGGCAAGCTGCTGGTGCCGGGGAAGGCGTTCGCGGAGCTGCCGAACGCGGTGGTGCTGGAGGGGCTGGGGGGCGCCTGACCCGCGGCCGTGGGGCCTCCCGGCCGAAACGGGGTCGCCGGCCCCCGGGCTTGTGGCCCGGAACCCGGCGACGTACGGCGAAGAGGCCTGCTCAGGCGGCGGCGGTGCCGGCCTGGGCGGTGAGCTGTCCCAGGACCTCGGTGAGGCCGGTGACGACCTCGGCGTCGTCGGCCGGGTGGGTCTCGGCGAAGCGGACGACGGAGCCCGGGACGGAGAGCTTGGCGTCCTCCAGGACCGTGCCACCGGCGATGCCGACGGCCTTGCGGGTCTCGTCCTGCGCCCACACGCCGCCGAACTGACCGAACGCGGTGCCGACCACGGCGACCGGCTTGCCGGTGAACGCGCCGGCGCCGTACGGGCGGGACAGCCAGTCGATGGCGTTCTTCAGGACGGCCGGGATGGTGCCGTTGTACTCGGGGGAGAAGAGCAGGAAGCCGTCGGCCTGACCGGCGGCCTCCCGCAGCCGCGCGGCGGTGGCCGGGAGGGCGGCCTCGGTGTCGAGATCCTCGTTGTAGAACGGGACCTCGGCCAGGCCCTCGTACAGCTCGATCTCGACGCCCTCGGGGGCGTGCTTCACGGCGGCCTCGGCGAGCTGGCGGTTGTGCGAACCGGCCCGAAGGCTGCCGACGAGCGCGAGGATGCGTACGGACATGAGCTGACTCCTGGCAAGGGTGATCACTGAGAAAGCTAAGCGGACCGAGGTCCGTTGAAATTTGTAGCACCTATCCGGACCAGGGTCCACTTGTCTGTGGTGAGCGTTACGCTCCCTTCATGAAAGAGTCGCCGCCGCCCTTCCCCGCGCCTCAGGAACCCGACCCCCTCAACAAACTGCTGGACCTCGCCCTGACCGGCGGTGAGCAGCCCCGGCTGCGGGCGGACGCGGCCCGCAACCGCACCCGGCTGCTGGAGGTCGCCGCCCGGCTCGCGGCGGAGTGCGGGCCCGGCAACCTGACCATGGAGGCCGTGGCGAGCGCCGCCGAGGTGGGCAAGGGCACCGTCTTCCGGCGGTTCGGCGACCGGTTCGGGCTCATGGCCGCCCTCCTCGACCACCATGAGCGGGAGCTTCAGGCCGCGTTCCTGACCGGCCCGCCGCCCCTCGGCCCGGACGCGCCGCCCGTCGAGCGGCTCCGGGCCTTCGGCGCCGCCGTCATCCGGCACGAGTACGCACACCGTGACCTCTATCTCGCCGCCCGCGCAGACGTCTCCCGCCGCCACACCAGCCCGGCCCACCAGCTCCGCCTCGGCCATCTGTGCATGCTGCTGCGCCGCGCCGGGACGAAGGGCGACATCGAACTGCTGGCCCAGACCCTGCTGGGCTACCTGGACATCAACCTCGTCGATCATCTGGTCGACCGGCGCGGGATGTCCCTCGACCGGCTGGCGTCGGGGTGGGGGGACCTGGTGGAGCGGCTGGTGGTGTCATGAACCCGAGAGCAGCCAAAGCGACCGCTTGGTAACTTGTAGGCGGGCGGGCGGGTGTCGGGGATCGGCCTCGCACGCCGCGCGAGGGGGAGTGGGCACATGACCGACGGCACCGCCGAGACCGACGGCACCGCCGAGACGGCCGAGACCGACGACACCGCCGAGATTTACGGGAGCGGCCGGCCGGAAGCCGTCGGCACCGGTTTCTTCGCCTCCGTGGACGACGTCCTCGACCAGCTCGCCGAAGCGGGCTACCTGGCGTCGACGGCCGTCGCCACCACCGTGTTCCTGGCCGACCGGCTCGGCAAGCCCCTGCTGGTGGAGGGCCCGGCGGGCGTCGGCAAGACCGAGCTGGCCAAGGCCGTGGCACGCGTCGGCGGCGCACGTCTGGTCCGGCTCCAGTGCTACGAGGGCATCGACGAGTCCCGCGCCCTGTACGAGTGGAACCACGCCAAGCAGTTGCTGCGGATCACCGCCGGTCGCGACGAGGCCTGGGACGACGCCCGCAGCGACATCTTCAGCGAAGAGTTCCTGCTCACCCGGCCGTTGCTGACCGCCATCCGGGGCGACGAGCCGACCGTGCTCCTCATAGACGAGACCGACAAGGCGGACGTCGAGGTCGAGGGGCTGCTGCTGGAGGTGCTGAGCGACTTCCAGGTGACCGTCCCCGAACTGGGCACGATCACCGCCACCCGGCGCCCCTTCACCGTCCTCACCTCGAACGCCACCCGCGAACTCTCCGAGGCGCTCCGCCGCCGCTGCCTCTTCCTCCATCTCGACTTCCCCGACGCCGAGTTGGAGCAGCGGATCGTACGGCTCAGGGTGCCGGGCCTGGACGCCACCCTCGCCGACTCCCTGGTCCGCGTCGTCGGCGCGCTGCGTGAGATGGACCTCCGCAAGGCCCCCTCGGTGGCCGAGACCATCGACTGGGCACGCACCCTGCTGGCCCTCGGTGCCGACACCCTCGACGAGAGTGTCGTACGGGACAGCCTGGGCGTGATCCTCAAACACCAGGACGACATCGAGAAGGCCGCGCGGAAACTGACGCTGGTATGACGCCCGCCGCTGGGGGTGGTGGCAGGGCCGACGCCGGTGTCCTGCCGGGTTCGCGGGACTCGCCGAGTCGGCGGGATTCGCCGGGTCGGCGGGATTCGCCGGGTTCGCAAGTGCCGCCGGCCTCTCCGCTGGCCGCGCGCCTGACCGCGTTCGTACGGACCTTGCGCGGCCACGGGATACGGATCGGACCCGCCGAGACCGTGGACGCGGCGGCCGTGCTGGCGGTGCTGGGGCTCGCCGACCGGGAGCGGATACGGGAAGGGCTGGCGGCGGCACTGCTGCGCGCCGACCGTCAGCGTGCCGTCTTCGACACGGCCTTCGAGCTGTACTTCCCGTTGGGCGTGGGGGAGTTGGCGGGCACGCGGGGTGCGCCGGCCGCGGACCGGGACGACCTGCGGGACCGGCTCGCCCGGGCGCTGGCCGCGAATGACGCGGCCGCCCTCACCCGACTCGCAGGCGAAGCCGTGGACTTGCTCGGCCGCTACGGCTCCCCGGGCGCCGACGGCTGGTCCGCCCATCAGACGCTGGACCGTCTGCGCCCGCAGACGCTGCTGGCGCGCATCCTGGCGGCCCAGCGGGCGGGCGGGGAGGGCGGGGCGGGCGGTGGTTCCGGCCTCGGCTCCGGCTCCGGCGCGGGAGCGGACAGCGCAGGGCGAGGTGGTGCGGGGTCCGGGGCGGGCTCGGGTGGGTTCACCGACCGGCTGGACGCCGATGAGATCCGGCGGCGTATCGAGGACTTCCGGAAGCGGGTGGGCAGCGAGGCGCGGCGGCGGGTCGCCGAGCGCCGGGGAGCGGAGCTGATCGCCGAGCGGGGCATCGCACCCAGCGCCGACCAGGTCGACTTCCTCGTCGCGAGCCGTGAGCAGCTCGTCGAACTCCGCCGAACCGTCCAGCCGTTGGCCCGCAAACTCGCGACCCGGCTCGCCGCGCGGCGGCGCAGGGCCGCGCGCGGCTCGATCGACATCCGGCGCACCCTGCGCCGGTCGCTGTCCACCGGGGGTGTGCCGCTGCGCCCGGCCTATCGGCGGCACCGGCCGGCGCGTCCGGAGATCGTGCTCCTGTGCGATGTGTCCGGGTCCGTCGCGGGGTTCGCGAACTTCACGATGCTCCTGGTGCAGGCGATGCGGGACCAGTTCAGCAAGGTGCGGGTCTACGCCTTCGTCAACCGCGTCGACGAGGTCACCGACCTGGTCACCACCGGCGAGGCCGACCCCGTCGAACTCGGCCGCCGGATCGCCACCGAGGCCACCGTCTCCGGATGGCACGGCAGCAGTGACTACGGGACCGCGCTCGGTGAGTTCGCCGAGCGCCACCTCGACGCGGTGGGCCCCCGTACCTCGGTGATCGTCCTCGGCGACGCCCGCACCAACGGCTTCGACCCCAACGCGGCGGCCCTGCGCCGCGTCGCGGCCCGGGCCCGCCGCGTCCACTGGCTCAATCCCGAGTCGCCGAGCCAGTGGTCGACGGGCGACTCAGCCGCCCATGTCTATGCCGAGATCGTCGACATGCACGCCTGCCGGAACGCCCGGCGCCTCGGGGAACTGGTGACGCGGTTGCTGCCGGTGTGAGGGGTGGGGCGGGAGGTGTCGTCCGGGCCGCCGGCCCCTCCGGGCATGGTCCGATTCTCGACCCTGCGTATCCGCCGCCCTGCGGCGATCCTGGAAACAGACCTCGGCCTCAGGAGGTGCTCCCCATGTCCCGCACCGTCATCGTGGGCATCGACGGTTCACACGAAAGCCTGGCCGCCGCCGAGTGGGCGGCCCGGGAGGCGCGCCTCCGCACCCTCCCGCTGCGGCTGGTCAACGTCTGGGAGCCGGTCCCCGAACCGATGGGACGGCCGCCGATGCTGGGCGCCGAGACGGGACAGGACACGCGGGACCCGAGTGGGCACGGCGGGACGGGACCGGGGAAGGTCCTGCGCGACGCGACCGACGGCATCCGGCTGCGCCACCCCGGCCTCGATGCGACCGCCGAGCAACTGACGGGCCGGGCGAACGAGGAACTGGTGAATGCGGCTCAGGACGCGGAACTCCTGGTCCTGGGCTCCCGAGGCCTGAGCGGCATCGCCGGCTTTCTCCTCGGGTCCGTCGGCCTGCACGTCGTCGCACACACGGAGCGCCCGGTCGTCCTCGTACGGGCCGGAGAGCAGGCCGCCGACGAGCAGGCCGCCGGAGAGCGGGCCGCCGGAGAGCGGGCCGCCGACGAACAGGCGCCCGACCCGACCGGGATCCCGTCCGCCGCGACCCCGTTCCGGCCCGTCGTGCTCGGCCTGGACACCGCGCACGCGGAGCACACACTGATCAGGTTCGCGTTCGAGGCCGCCGCACTGCGGGGGACCACGCTGCGGATCCTCCACGACTGGAGCCCGCCACCGCATTCCGCGTACGGCCTCCGGGAGCGGCCCGAACCGGCCGCCGATCTGGACACCGACCTGGGGCGCGCCGACGCCACCGCGCTGGCCGAGATCCTGCTGCCCTGGCGGCGGGAGTTCCCGGCCGTCGAGGTCGCGGCTCAATCGCGTTCCGGCAAGGCGGCGGACGATCTGCTCGCGGCGTCCCGGGAGGCATCCCTGGTCGTCGTGGGGCGCCGGGTCCGCCACTCGCCCGTGGGGGCGCATATCGGGCCGGTGACGCATGCGGTGCTCCACCACGCGGTCGCGCCGGTGGCGGTCGTCGCACACGGCTGAGGCTTCGCAGCACCCGTTCCCGGGGGCTGCCCCGGACCGTCGGGGCTGCCTGCCGCCGAGTGCCGGCCCTCAGCCCAGCCGGGGTATCTCGATCGCCGGGCAGCGGTCCATGACCATGTCCAGGCCGGACTCGCGGGTGCGGTGGTAGGCCTCCTCGTCGATCACGCCCAGCTGGAACCAGACGGCCTTGGCGCCGATGCGGGCGGCTTCGTCGGCGACCGGGCCGGCGAGGTCGCTGTTGACGAAGACGTCGACGACGTCCACGGGGAAGGGGATGTCGGCGAGGGAGGGGTAGCCCTGTTCGCCGTGGACCGTCTCGGCCTTGGGGTGCACCGGGACGACGCGCTTGCCGTGGCGCTGGAGGACCTCGGCGACGGCGTACGCGGCGCGGTCGCGGTTGGAGGAGAGGCCCACGACGGCCCAGGTGTCGCCGAGTTCCGAGAGGATCTTGCGGATCGTGGCGGGGTCGCCGTACATGTGCTGTCTCCTCGTGTCTGTGTGAGGGAGCCCCGTGACGGGGGCTGCCTGCGGCAACAGCGGGGGCCGGCCGGGGATTCCCGGGGCTCGGGAACCGGTTCTCGTGGCCCGGTTCGGGCAGGGTCGGGGCGGCTCGAGGTGCGGAATGCCGTCCTCCGCACTGCGTTCGGGCGTTCCCGCGCCTACGCTCACCCCGTGCTGCGTATCACCGACGCCCGGACCGGCGAGCCCGCCGAGGTCCGTAGGGCGCTCACCCGGGTCCATGCCCATGTGCCGAGGGACGACGCTTCGGCGCTGCGGGTCCTGCTGGTCGCCGATGTCCTCGCCCGTGCCCTGGAACTGGGCGGGGCTCCCGTCCTTCTTGTCGCCGACCCGCCAACCGCGCTGCGTGAGCGTGCCGACGACCTCGGCATCCGGCCGGCCGAGGCCGTGGCCGCGGCCACGGGGGGAGGGCGGCGGGTGCTGCATGTGACCGGTGCGGGGGAGGGGCAGGGGCAGGAAGAAGGGACGGACGGCGACGGCGGCAACGACCTCGTTCGGGTCGAGGTCGCCTCGGTGAGCGGGGCGGAGGCGTCGGCCGCGTCGGGCACGGCCCTGCGGCTCGCCCTCCTCGCCCGCCCCCGCCGGACACCCGTCGACCTCGACGCCACCACCCTGGCCGAGGCGGGCGACGCGCTCGGCCGGTGGCGCAAGGCCGTCGCCGGCTGGGCCACGCGGCCGTCGAAGCCGATGCCGGAAGACGTGAAGCAGGCTCTGCGCGCCGCCTGGGAGGACGACCTCGACGTGCCCGCGGTGCTCGGCGTACTGCGGGACGTGGCCGAGGCGGAGGATGTACCGGACGGCGCGCGATTCGAGACGTACGCCTACGCGGACCGGCTCCTCGGGCTGGAACTGACCCGTGAGATCGGAGCACCGGCATGATCACACGCGCCGGAGCGGGGCCCCTGCGCAGACTCGTCGTCCTGCGGCACGCCAAGTCCGCCTGGCCGGCGGGCGTTCTTGACCACGAACGGCCCCTGGCGCCGCGCGGCCGCCGCGACGCCCCCGCCGCCGGCCGGGCCCTCGCCGAGGCGGACTGCCTGCCCGACCTCGCCCTGTGCTCCACGGCCGTACGCGCCCGCCAGACCTGGGAGCTGGCCTCCGCCCAGTGGGGGACGCCGCCGCCCGCACGGCACGACCGGCGGATCTACGCCGCCGAGCCGGCGGAACTGCTCGCCGTGGTGCGCGAGGTCCCCGACGGGGTGCGGACCCTGCTGCTCGTCGGCCACAACCCAGGCCTGGAGGAACTGGTCCTGGACCTCGCCGGTGACGCCCTCGACGACGCCTTGGACGACGTACGGACCAAGTTCCCCACCTCGGCCATCGCCTTCCTTTCCTGGCGCGGCGAGACCTGGGCCGCGCTCGCCCCCGGTACCGCCCTGCTGACGGACATGATCGTGCCCAGGGGGAAGAAGGAGTCCTGACCCTCCGAAGAGCCGGGCCCCGGCCTCGGGCGACGCCCGGCGCGGCCGCCCACTCGCCTGCGCATAGGCTGGCCGGATGCAGGACGAGTACCGCACCGTCGCCCGTGCCGGCGTGCACGAGACCGAGGTCAATCGCTCCCGGTTTCTGTGTGCCCTCGGACCGGCCGCCACCGAGCGGGAGGCGCAGGAGTTCGTCGCGGCCGTGCGCAAGGAGCATGCCGACGCGACGCACAACTGCTTCGCGTACGTCATCGGCGCCGACGCGGCCGTCCAGCGGGCCAGCGACGACGGGGAGCCCGGCGGCACCGCCGGGCTCCCCATGCTCCAGATGCTGATGCGGCGGGACATGCGGTACGTCGTCGCCGTCGTCACCCGCTACTACGGCGGGGTCAAGCTGGGCGCGGGCGGCCTCATCAGGGCGTACGGCGGTGCCGTGGGCGAGGCGCTGGACACCCTCGGCAGCGTCACGCGCCGGCGCTTCCGGCTGGCCACGGTGACCGTCGACCACCAGCGCGCCGGCAAGGTGCACAACGACCTGCGGGCCACCGGGCGCGAGGTCCGTGACGTGCGGTACGCGGAGGCGGTCACCATCGAGATCGGACTGCCCGACGCCGACGTGGACGCCTTCCGCGCCTGGCTCGCCGACACCACCGCGGGCACGGCCGGCCTCGAACTGGGCGGCGAGGCGTACGGGGACGCGTGAGCGAGCGCGCGGTATCCGGCATTTGCGACGATTCGCCCTCCGTCGTCAGTGGCAGTCCGGGGTTTGTGGTGGATCAGGTACGCGCAGGCGTTAGCGTGGTCGGTGCTGACGGCAAGCCCGTGCGGGCTTGTGCGGGTCGGCGTGGTACCAGGGATTTTCAGAGGTCGTAGAGGGATTTTCAGAGGTCGTAGGGGGAGACGTGCGGGTCGGAGCGGTTTCTTGAGAGTGCTGCACACTTCCGACTGGCATCTAGGCCGGGCGTTCCACCGGGTGAACATGCTCGGTGCGCAGTCCGAGTTCATCGGTCATCTCGTCACGACCGTGCGGGAGCGCGACGTGGACGCGGTGGTCGTCTCGGGCGACGTGTACGACCGGGCGGTGCCGCCGCTGGCCGCGGTCGAGCTCTTCGACGACGCCCTGCACCGGCTGGCCGACCTGGGCGTGCCCACGGTGATGATCTCCGGGAACCACGACTCGGCGCGCCGGCTCGGCGTCGGCGCGGGCCTCATCGGGCGGGCGGGCATCCACCTGCGGACCGCGGCCTCGGCGGCCGGGACCCCGGTGGTCCTGCCGGACGCCCACGGCGACGTCGCCTTCTACGGGCTGCCGTATCTCGAACCCGCCCTGGTGAAGGACGAGTTCGGGGTGGAGAAGGCGAGCCACGAGACGGTCCTCGGCGCCGCCATGGACCGGGTCCGCGCCGATCTGGCCGACCGCCCGGCAGGCACCCGTTCCGTCGTCCTCGCCCATGCCTTCGTCACCGGGGGCGCGGCCAGCGACAGCGAGCGGGACATCTCCGTCGGCGGCGTCTTTGCCGTGCCCGCCGGGGTCTTCGACGGGGTCGACTATGTGGCGCTGGGCCATCTGCACGGCAGCCAGACCATCACCGAACGCGTGCGCTACTCGGGCTCCCCGCTGCCGTACTCCTTCTCGGAGACCGACCACCGCAAGAGCATGTGGCTGGTGGACCTCGGTGCCGACGGCTCGGTAGGCGCCGAGCGGCTCGACTGCCCCGTACCGCGCCCGCTCGCCCGCATCCGGGGGCGGCTGGCGGACCTGCTCGCCGACCCGGAGACGGCGCGGCACGAGGAGGCATGGGTCGAGGCGACCCTCACCGACCCGGTGCGCCCCGCCGAGCCCATGGCCCGGCTCATCGAACGCTTCCCCCACACGCTCAGCCTCGTCTTCGACCCCGAGCGCGCCCCCGGCGACCCCGACGTCTCCTACGCCCGGCGCCTCGCCGGGCGCGAAGACCAGCAGATCGCCGAGGACTTCGTGGCCCATGTCCGCGGCTCCGGCCCCGACGAACACGAACGGGCAGTGCTCAGGGACGCGTTCGACGCGGTGCGGGCGGACGAGACGGTCCGGGAGGGGACCCGATGAGCGGCCGACGCCGACTTCACAAGGCAGGCTTCCGATGCGCGGCTGCCCAGTCCGGTTCCAGGCTCGGCCCGTTCGGCAGAGGAGATCTCCCGGTGCGTGACCCGCAGGGGTTCGCTAGCGGAGGTTGCTCCGTCGGTGTGCGCCCGCACGATGCCCCGGGACCGCTCTGTCCGGTCGGCCCGCCCCGCCGCCGCAGAGGTGCCGCGTTGAGCGGTTCGCCCCCGCTCGGCCCACTCCGCACAGGAGATCTCCCCATCCGCGACCCCCACGAGATCGACCGGGCAGGTCGCCCGGTCGGCGTGTGCCCACCCGATACCCGCGACCGCCTCCTGGGGCCGTCCCGCTCAACCGCCACGGCAGGCGCCCGATGAGACTGCACCGGCTCGACATCACGGCCTTCGGCCCCTTCGGCGGTGCCCAGACCGTCGACTTCGACGACCTCTCGGCGGCGGGCCTCTTCCTGCTGCACGGCCCGACCGGGGCGGGCAAGACGTCGGTGCTGGACGCGGTCTGCTACGCGCTGTACGGCTCGGTGCCGGGTGCCCGGCAGAGCGGTCAGGGCATGAGCCTGCGCAGCGACCACGCGGCAGCCGCGGAGCGCACCGAGGTTCGTGTGGAACTCACCGTCGCGGGACGCCGGTTGGAGATCACCCGGCAGCCGCCCTGGGAGCGCCCCAAGAAGCGCGGCGAGGGCACCACGCTCGACAAGGCGCAGAGCTGGCTGCGGGAGTACGACGCGGTGGCAGGGGCGTGGAAGGACCTCAGCCGCTCCCACCAGGAGATCGGCGAGGAGATCACGCAGGTCCTGGGGATGAGCCGGGAGCAGTTCTGCCAGGTCGTGCTGTTGCCGCAGGGCGACTTCGCGCGTTTCCTGCGTGCCGACGCGGAGGCGCGGGGGCGGCTGCTCGGCCGGCTCTTCGACACCCACCGTTTCGCCGCGGTCGAGAAGCGCCTCGCCGACCGGCGCCGGGCGACCGAGGCCAGGGTGCGCGAGGGCGACACGGAGCTGCTGGCCGACGCCCACCGTATGCAGCAGGCGGCGGGGGACGCCCCCGAGCTGCCCGAACTGGCGCCGGGCGACCCGGGTCTCGCCGAAGCCGTACTGGGCTGGGCCGCCGTCGCCCGCAGCACGGCCCGGGAACGGCTCACCATCACCCACTGCGCCCGCGCGGCGGCCGAGTCGGCGCGGGCCACCGCCGAGCGCGTCCTGGACGACGTACGCGAAGTGGCGCGGTTGCAGCGGCGGTTCGCGGAGGCGCGGGAGCGGGCCGGGCGGCTGGCGGAGCGCGCCGAGGGCCATCGGGAGGACCGGGCGCGGATGGAGCGGGCCCGCAAGGCGGAGGCCGTGGCGCCCGCGCTGGAGCTGCGGGACGAGGCCGAGACCGAGCACCGGCGCGCGAGCGCGGACGAGACACGCGCGCGCGGCGAGCTGCCGCGGACCTACGCCGACGCCGGTGCCGCCGGGCTCGCGACCGCCGCCCGCAAGGCCGCCGAGGAGCTGGGCGGTCTTGAGTCGGCCCGGCGCGCGGCGCAGCGGCTGACCGAACTGGTCACCGAGCGCACGGAGTTGGACGGCGAGGAGCGGGCCGACGAGGACGTCCTCCAGGACGCCGAGGGCTGGCTGGCCGCATGGGAGACGACCCGGGCGGAGCTGCGGACCCGTATCGAGTCCGCCCAGGAGGCGGCCACCCGCGCCGAACAACTCGCCGTGCAGCGCGAACCCGCCGAGCAGCGGCTCCGGGCGGCCCGGCAACGCGACCAGCTCGGCCGCGACACCGACGAGGCCCAGGCGCGCGTACTCCGGCTGGCCGAGCGGGCGGTGGAGGCGCGCTCCCACTGGCTGGACCTCAAGGAACAGCGCCTGTCCGGCATCGCGGCGGAGCTCGCCGCCGGGCTCGCCGACGGCGCGCCGTGCGCGGTCTGCGGCAGCACCGAACACCCCGAGCCGGCCCGGAAGGTCGCCGGACACGTGGACCGGGAGACGGAGGAGCGGGCACTCGCCGCGTTCCAGCGCGCCGACGAGGAGCGCGCCGAGGCCGAGCGCCGACTCGGGCTCGTACAGCGGGCGTTGGCCGCCGCGAGCGCCGAGGCGGGCGACACGCCGACCGAGCGGCTCGCCTCGCTGGCGGAGGAGCTGGAGGAGCGCTACGCGCGGGCGCGCCGGGGCGCCTCTGGGCTGCATCCCGCGCAGGAGGCCCTTCTGCACGCCGAACGGGAGCGCGACCGGCGGACCGCCGCGCAGCGGGAGGCGGCCGTCAGGGCCGCGTCCCGCAACACCCGACGGGACGCGCTGGAGCGCGAACGGGCAGCGCTGGAAGGGGAGTTGGCGCAGGCCCGGGGCGACGCCGACAGCGTGGCGGCGCGGGCCGCGCAGCTGGAGCGGCGGACCGGGCTCCTCACCGAGGCCGCCGAGGCCGTGCGGACCGCCGACGGCACCGCGCAGCGGCTCAAGGACGCCGACGCGCGCCTCGCCGACGCCGCCTTCCGCGCCGGGTTCGACACCCCGCAGGCCGCGGCCGCCGCCCTCCTCGACGCCGCCGCCCACCGAGACCTCCAACACCACCTCGATGCCTGGCAGTCGGAGGAGGCGGCCGTGCGGACCGTACTCGCCGAGACCGACACCGCTGCCGCCGCCCAGCTGCCGCCCGCCGACCTGGCAACGGCCGAGCGGGCCGCCTCGGCAGCCGCCGCGCGGCTCCAGGACACCGTCTCCGCGTGGGACGCCGCCGAGCGCCGCCGCGCCGAACTCGACCGGCTGTCCGCGCGGGCCACCGCCTCCGTACGACGCCTGGCGCCGCTGCGCGAGGAGTACGACCGGGTCGCCCGCATGGCCGGACTCGCGGCCGGTACCGCCGCCGACAACGAGCGCCGGATGCGCCTGGAGGCCTACGTCCTGGCCGCCCGCCTGGAACAGGTCGCCGCCGCCGCGACCGTACGGCTCCAGCGCATGTCCTCCGGCCGCTACACCCTCGTCCACTCCGACGACCGGGTCGGTCGCGGCGCCCGCAGCGGTCTCGGACTGCATGTCGTCGACGCCTGGACCGGCCGGGAGCGGGACACGGCCACGCTCTCCGGCGGCGAGACGTTCTTCGCCTCCCTCGCGCTGGCCCTCGGCCTCGCCGACGTCGTCACCGACGAGGCGGGCGGCGTACGCCTCGACACCCTCTTCATCGACGAGGGGTTCGGCAGCCTCGACGACCAGACCCTCGACGAGGTCCTCGACGTCCTCGACTCGCTCCGCGAACGCGACCGCAGCGTCGGCATCGTCAGTCACGTCGCCGACCTGCGGCGACGTATCCACGCGCAGTTGGAGATCGTGAAGGAGCGGACGGGATCGGTCGTGCGGCAGCGAGGTCAGTGACCCAGCGGCCGCCGGGGCAGCGGTGAGGAGTAGACGACGCTCGTCGTCACCGACCCCAGCGCGCCGATCTTGCCGGACACCTCCTCCAGGTGACGCATCGAACGGGCGATGACCTTGATCACGAAGCAGTCGTCACCCGTGACGTGATGCGCCTCAAGGATCTCGGGCGTGACAGCCACCAGGTCGTGGAACGGCTTGTAGTTCCCGTTGGGGTAGCGCAGGCGGACGAACGCGAGGATCGGCAGCCCCAGCCGCTCCGGGTCCACGACGGCCGTGTATCCCTGGATCACGCCGGCCTCCTCCAGCCGCCGCACCCGCTCGGTCACGGCACTCGCCGACATCGACACGGCACGGGCCAGTTCGGCGAAGCCGGTTCGTCCCTCGCGCTGGAGGACCTCCAGAACGCGCCAGTCGGTGGCGTCGGGCACGTACGGGGGATTCGTGGTCATGTCCGATGCATAGCAGGGGATTCCCCGGCTGATCAAGGTCTGGACCGTGGAATGTCCCTTCAGGGAGTGGATCACCAGTCGTAGATTTCTGACCAGGGAAAAGAGGAGTTCCGCGAGGGAAAGGCCAGCTCATGAGCGTCACCACCACCGCCACGACCACTGCCACTGCCACGACCACTGCCACTGCCACGACCACTGCCACTGCCACGACCACTGCCACTGCCACGACCGCAGCCGCCGCCAGCCCCGTCCTGCGGGTGGCCCCGGCGGCCCCCGCCGATGCCGCCGCGTACTTCCGGGCCAGTCTCGTCTTCCACGCCGACGTGTCCGATGTGGCCGCCGCCCTCGCCGCCGACGGCGACCCCGGCTTCGTCGTCCTCGACTCCCGCTCCACCGAGTCCTGGGACCAGGGCCACATCCCCGGCGCGATCCACCTGCCCACCGCGCTCATCCCCGAGCAGGCCGGCCAACTCCTCGACAGGTCCGTGCCGGTCGTCACCTACTGCTGGGGCCCCGGCTGCAACGGCGCGACCCGCGCCGCCCTCGCCCTCGCCGAACTCGGCTTCCGGGTCAAGGAGATGCTCGGCGGCTTCGAGTACTGGGCGCGCGAGGGCCTGCCGTACGAGACCTGGGAGGGCGAGGCGCGGCGCGAGACCGACCCGCTGACCGCGCCGGTGGACGCCGCGGACTGCGGCTGCTGATTGTCTGTCAAGAAAGGTGCCGGGGTGGCGAGTTCGCCCGACCGGCCGCCGTGTAGCTTTCTGCGCATGGCTCGATACGCGGATCCGGTGATGGCAGATGTGGTGCGGTGGGTGGCGTCGAGCGGCGGACCGCTCATAGCGATACCGGAAGCGGTACTGCCGTTCTGGGCGGGCGCCGACGGCGATGAGACGTCGTCCGACCACGACCGGGCCTGCGATGTCGACGGACACGTCGGCCTGCTGCCGGTCGGCGACACCCGCGCCCTGGTCCTCGGCCACCAAGGCCGGGAAGGTCACGAGCCCGCCTCCACCGCGTACCTCCCGGAGCACGGCACCTTCGTACGCCGGCCCGAGGCCGCCTCCGAGGCCGAACTGCTCGCGGCCGTACCGGCGGCGCTCGACGCGGCCGCGTGGCAGCCGGAGGCGGAATGGCGGGTGCCGGGCCCGGTCGTCCTCTTCGACGCGGCCCGGCCCGGTGGCGCTCTGCGGCAGACGGACCATGTGCGGGTGGAGCTGGACCCCGGACGGTACGGCGTCCGCGCCGCGTATGTCTCGACAGGCCCGGAGACATGGCTGGGCCTCGTGCAGGTGCGGCCCTTCTCCGACTGAGCCGCGAGGTAATGGCGCTGACCTGCGAGGTGGCGGCAATGAGCTGCGAGGTGGCAGCGCTGAGCTGCGAGGCGGAGGCGGCCGGGCCCGGCCTGCGGGGGCTGGGCCCGGGCCGCCACCCTTACAGCTGGGACAACTCGTCCACCAGGTCGTCCAGGCCCAGTGACCCCTGCGACAGCGCGGCCATGTGCCAGGCCTTGGCGTCGAAGGCGTCGCCATGGCGGCGCTGGGCGTTCGCGCGGCCGAGGAGCCAGGCGCGCTCGCCGAGCTTGTAGCCGATGGCCTGGCCCGGCATCGTCAGATAGCGCGTCAGCTCGCTCTCGACGTAGTCCGCCGGACGGCTGCTGTGGGCACCGAAGAACTCCTGGGCCAGATCGACGGTCCAGCGCTCGCCCGGGTGGAAGGGCGAATCCGCCGGGATCTCCAGCTCCAGATGCATGCCGATGTCGACGATGACCCGGGCCGCGCGCATCATCTGCGCGTCCAGATAGCCGAGCCGCTCCTCCGCGTCCTTGAGGAAGCCCAGCTCGTCCATGAGCCGCTCCGCGTACAGGGCCCAGCCCTCGGCGTTGGCGCTGACACCGCCGACCGTGGCCTGGTAGCGGGACAGGTCGTCCTTGACGTACACCCATTGGGCCAGCTGGAGATGGTGACCGGGGACGCCCTCGTGGTACCAGGTGGAGACCAGGTCGTACACCGGGAAGCGGGTCGACCCCATCGTGGGCAGCCAGGTGCGGCCCGGACGGGAGAAGTCCTCGGTCGGGGCCGAGTAGTACGGGGCCGCGGCGGAGCCCGGCGGAGCGATGTGCGACTCGACCTTCCGTACCGGCTCGGCGAGGTCGAAGTGCGTGCCGTCG
This sequence comes from Streptomyces adelaidensis, assembly GCF_016598475.1. Lineage (GTDB taxonomy): Bacteria > Actinomycetota > Actinomycetes > Streptomycetales > Streptomycetaceae > Streptomyces > Streptomyces adelaidensis. The sequence continues at coordinate 60,219 of NZ_JAEMUX010000003.1, read as the reverse complement.
AGCGCCTCGATCGCCTCGTCCATCAGGGACTGCAGCCAGTCACGGACCTCGTCGACGCCCTCGATGTGCCGGCCGTGCTCGTCCAGATGCGCCAGCGCCACCCATGGCGTCCCGGCGCCGGGCAGGACCTTCGCCGCCTCCTGCTTCATCTCGCCGAGCAGCCGGTGGAACTCGGCCCAGCCGTACGCGTACGCCTCGTCGAGGTCCAGGTCCGCCCCCGTGAAGTAGCGGACCAGCTTGGCGTAGCGCTCCCGGCCGGTCGTGTCCGGCGCGCCCTCGACCGCCGGGGCGTACACGTCCCGCATCCAGTCGCGCAGCTCCACCACGGCCCCGGTCGCCCCGCGAGCGGCCTCGTCCAACTCGGCGCGCAGCGACTCGGGTCCCGCGGCGGCGAAGTCCTCGAACCAGCCGCGCCCCGAACCGTCGGTGTCCGCCCACTCGGTGAGCTGGCCGATGAAGGTCGCGGTCGGGCGCGGGCCCGCGTACAGCTTGCGCTCCAGACCGAGCGCGAGGGACTCGCGGTAACCGGCGTACGCCGTCGGCACCGCCCGCAGCCGCTCGGCGATCGCCGCCCAGTCCTCGTCGGTCTCGGCCGGGGTGATGGTGAAGACCTCGCGCACCTTGTGCGGCGGCGTGACCATGTTGCCGACCGCCCGCAGGCCCTCGTCGGCCTCGTGCACGGCCAGCCCCGCCGTCAGCCGCTCGCGCAGCAGGCGCGCGCACCGGCGCTCGATGTCACTGTCCGCGCCCGGCTGCCGCTCCGCCTCGTCGAGCCGCGCGAGCGTAGTCCGGATCAGCTCCGCACGGGCCTCCTGACCCGCAGGCGAAGTGTCCGGCAACCTGCTGGAACTCTCCTTCACACCCAGGTACGTACCGCTCACGGGGTCGAGGGCGATGAGGTCGTCGACATACGCGTCGGCGACCTCGCGGGGCAGGGGGCTCTTGGTGTCAGACATGCGGGCAATCTTGGTACGACGGCGGGGGCGGCGTCAGCTGCTCAATGGGCGCTTGAGCCTTACCTCGGCCGGATTCCGCTCAGGGCGTGGTCCTCGCTCAGGGTGCCTGGGGCGTGGTCCGGCCGACCTCCGGTGGCAGCAGCGGCCCGCAGTCCCACTGCTGGAAGATCAACCGCGTCTCCACCCGTGCCACCTCCCGCTGTGACGTGAACTCGTCGAGGACCAGTCGCTGCAGATCCGCCATGTCCGCGACCGCGACATGCACCAGGTAGTCGTCCGGGCCCGTGAGGTGGTAGACGGTCCGTGACTCCGCCAGCGCCCTGATCCGGTCCACGAACGGCCCCACCAGCTCCCGCCGATGCGGCCTGACCTGCACCGACAGCAGCGCCTCCAGGCCCCGCCCCAGCTTGGCCGGATCGAGTCGCAGCTGATGACCGAGGATCACGCCCGCACGGCGCAGCCGCGTCACCCGGTCCAGACAGGTCGACGGCGCGACCCCGACCTGCGCCGCGAGATCGCGGTACGTCGTCCGGGCGTCGTTCTGCAACAGCCGCAGCAGATGGAGATCCACCGGATCGAGTACGACGGATTCAGCCATAGCCCGAACGTAACACGGTGTGCGGCGCCGCCGGCCCGGTCGATGTTCACTCTGGTCGACATGAACTCAGCGAGCACGCACGCGTACGACCACGCACGCAGCACCCCGCCGAGAGCGCTGGCCACCGAGGCCGTGCACGCCGGCCGCGACGACCTCGCGCGCCAGGGCCTGCACGCTCCGCCGATCGACCTGTCGACCACGTACCCCTCGTACGACAGCCGGGGCGAGGCCGCCCGGATCGACGCCTTCGCCACGGACGGTGCGGAGCCGGAGGGCCCGCCGATCTACGGGCGGCTCGGCAACCCGACCGTCGCCCGCTTCGAGACCGCGCTGGCCCGCCTCGAAGGCACCGAGAGCGCGGTCGCGTTCGCCAGCGGCATGGCCGCACTGAGCGCCGTACTCCTCGTCCGCGCCTCGCTGGGCCTGCGCCACGTCGTCGCCGTACGACCCCTGTACGGCTGCAGCGACCAGCTCCTCACCGCCGGACTGCTCGGCTCCGAGGTCACCTGGGTCGACCCGGCCGGTGTCGCGGACGCGCTCCGCCCCGACACCGGCCTGGTGCTGGTCGAGTCCCCCGCCAACCCGACCCTCGCCGAACTCGACCTGCGGGCCCTCGCCCACGCCTGCGGCTCGGTCCCGCTCCTCGCGGACAACACTTTCGCCACGCCCGTCCTGCAACGCCCGGTCGAACAGGGCGCGCGGCTCGTCCTGCACAGCGCCACGAAGTACCTCGGCGGTCACGGGGACGTCATGGCCGGGGTCGTGGCCTGCGACGAGGAGTTCGCCGGACGGCTGCGCCAGGTCCGCTTCGCCACCGGCGGCATCCTCCACCCGCTCGCCGGCTACCTGCTGCTGCGCGGCCTGTCGACCCTCCCCATACGCATCCGGGCAGCCTCCGAGACCGCCGCGGAACTCGTCCGCCGCCTCACCGCCGACCCCCGCGTCGCCCGCGTCCACTACCCCCGCATCGGCGGCGCCATGATCGCCTTCGAGATCCACGGCGACCCCCACGCCGTCATCGCCGACGTCCGCCTCATCACCCCCGCGGTCAGCCTCGGCAGCGTCGACACCCTCATCCAGCACCCCGCCTCCATCAGCCACCGCATAGTCCCGGAACCAGCCCGCCACGGCGCCGGCGTAAGCGACCGCCTACTGCGCATGTCGGTGGGCCTGGAAGACATAGAAGACCTGTGGACCGACCTGAACGAAGCGCTGGGGAGGACGCCCAGGGGCACCAAGATGCCCGCCCTGTCGACGAGGGGAGTCTGACCCCCAGGCCGCGTGCGGGCACTGGAGCCCGCGGGGCCCAGCGACCAGGGCGTGACAGCCACGCCCTTTCAGGGGCGCGGGGAACTGCGCGACCGGCCCCCATGCGCCCGTACCCGACATGGGAGGCGGGCGCGGTCACTGGGGCGTGCGGGGCCTCGCGACCAGGGCGTGACAGCCGCACCCCTTCCAGGGGCGCGGGGAACTGCGCGACCGGCCCCCACGCGCCCGTACCCGACATGGGAGGCGGGCGCGGTCACTGGGGCGTGCGGGGCCTCGCGACCAGGGCGTGACAGCCGCACCCCTTCCAGGGGCGCGGGGAACTGCGCGACCGGCCCCCACGCGCCCGTACCCGACATGGGAGGCGGGCGCGGTCACTGGGGCGTGCGGGGCCTCGCGACCAGGGCGTGACAGCCGCACCCCTTCCAGGGGCGCGGGGAACTGCGCGGCCAGCCCCCACGCACGCGCACCCGACATCGGAGACCGGTGCGGTCACTGGGGCGTGCGGGCCCCTGTGACCGGGGTCCGCGGCCACGCCCTCTCAGGGGCGCGGGGAACTGCGCGATCAGCCCCCACGCGCCCGCATCCGACAACGCCCGCTCAACAGCCCTGTTCGGCCACCCCGACAGACCGCTCACGCCCCAGCGACGCCCGCGCGACCACGTCCAGCCGCGCAGTGATCACCAGCGTCCCCTCCTCGATCTGATAGTCGAGCGGCAACTCAAGCCCCCGCATCGCCGCCACCATCCCCGTGTTGGACGACTGCGTCACCACATACACGTTCTCGCAGCCGGCGTCCCCCGCCATGTCCACCAACCTGCGGAGCAGCTCACCGCCGATACCCCGCCGCTGCCACTCGTCCTCGATGATCAGCGCGATCTCCGTCTCGTCACCGTCCCACAGGAGATGACCGAGGCCGACGAGCCGCCCGGAGGCCGTCTGCGCGGCGAGCGTCCGGCCGAAACGGGGGCTGAGCAGATGCTTGAGATACCGGCCGGCGTCGCCCACCGGCCCGTGGTACCGCATGCTCAACGTGTGCGCGGAGCACCGCTCGTGCATCGCCTTGGCCGCCGGAAGATCGCCTCCGTCGGCGCGACGCACCGTGATGTCGTTGCCCTCCGGCAGTGTCAGTACGTCCTCGCTGCGCGGGACCCGCGGACCCAGCCGCGTGTCCAGCTCCACCAGGGCCCGCGCCCGCGCGAACTCCGTCGGCGTGAACGGCAGATACGGCCGCTCCACGGTGATCACCCCACCTTCCGGCGCCCGCAACCGCATCACCGTGTCCTCCAAGGCCCCCTCCACCGGGGCGATGTCCTGAGCCCGGCCGGAGCCGGGGGCGGCGGCAGGGACCGAGCGGATGGTGCAGCGCCCCAGCAACTTCCGGAGCGCGAGCGGGAGTTCGGCCGCGTCCAGCGCCGTACGCGTGGCCAGTTGGAGGATCCGGGTCGGCGCGTCCACCAGGTCGTGGGCGTCGCCGCGCTCGATCCAGGTCGCGGTGCCGCCCGCGTGCGACACCGCCCGGCCGATCTCGGCGGCCGGCAGCTCCTCGGGCGCCCGCAGCAGGAACTCGTCCACGGTGCCCTCGGTGAGCGGGTGCGTCTGCAGGCTGAGGATGTCGACCCGGTGGCCGGCCAGCGCCATGCACAGCGCGGCCAGCGAGCCGGGCTCGTCCTTCACCGTCGTCCGCATCCGCCACAGCGTCGTCGCCCCGCCGATCGCGTCGGCGTCCGTTCCCGACGGCCCGGCCTGCCGCTCTTCCGTGAGCGGCGGCCGGGCGCCGGTATCACCCGTCGGCGGCGCGTGGCCGTGGCGCCGTGTCCACCAACTACGGAAACCGGCCGTGGCAGGCCGCAGCCAGTGGTGTATCGGGTGTGCTTTCGTCGCCCTGGTGGCGTCGGACATGTCTGGAGTCATGTGGTCACTGTGCAGGAAGGGTGTTGCGTGATCACGAACGCTTTGTGACTGACCGGTAAAAGCATCGTTCCGCGCCTTTTGTTGCTTTTTATATGATCGATGTCGGCGGAACCGATGCCATCACTGACCGCGCAGGTCAGCCGGCCCCCTCTTCCGCCAGTGCCGTGCGCAGCCGCCGGGCCTGGGTCACCAGCCGGGACGTGCCCCGGCGCTCCGCCGCCTCCGCGAGATACGGCAGCTTCCCGTGTGCCCCGCACCGCTCCACGCATTCCGCGGCCACGGCCACCAGGTCCCCGAGCCCACGCGCCGGCGTCTTCGCCCCGCCTTCGCCGTCGCCTCCGCCCTCGCCCGCCAGTTCGGCCAGCAGCGGCGGCCAGCGCGGCTCGCAGCACCGACCAGGCGGTGCCGTACGCCCCGGTGGCCGCAGCCGTCCGTATCGCCTCGGCGAGCCGCAGCGGCTTCACCGTCCTGAGCACCGCCAACCGGCCCGGATCGGCACCCAGCCGCTCCGCGTCCAACTGGCCCCGTGCCGCCAGCACCAGCGGGGCGTCCATGGCGGCGAGCCGGTCCTGCGGACGCCGCGCGCCCAGGCCGTACGCCACACAGAGCCACACCGCGTCGCCGGCCTCGCCCTCCGCCTCGGCGAGCGCCGGCAGGAACGAGAACCCGGCCCTGGTGTCCTCGATGGCCCCATACGACAGCTCGCGCAGCACCCGCCCCGCCACGAGCTCCGGTCGCCCCGGCACCACCGCCAGCCAGTGCCGCCACTGAGAGTCGTCCCAGTGAGAGCAGGACCAGCGGTCCGTGTAGACCGACATCGGACGGCCCAGCCGACGGAACTCCGGCGGGAAGAATTCACTCCGGAACTCGGGAAGTTCACCGAACTCCACCAGCATCCTCGGCCCGGCCGTACGGCTGCGCCGGACGGGCTGGGACGGCACGTCTGTCAGCAGCCACTCGGCCAGCCGGTCACCTTCCTTCGTCCCCAGCTCCCCAGCTCCCGAGCAGCCACCGCGGCGGCCGCGAGCGAGGCTGTGCCGTCGGGGCCGTCGCGCCGCACGCGCAGCAGCGCCTGCGCGAAGTCCGCCGCACCCGGCCGCACGCCCGACTGCCGGTACGCGTCGAGCCGCGCCACCAGTTCGCCCGGCTCCAGTACCCCCGTGCTCCAGGTGGGTGTCGCCAGCAGGAACGGCGGCGGGTCGGTCCGGATCCGGTACGCGATCTCCCGCAGCCGGGCGTCGAACGCCCACACCAGACCGCTACACCCAGGAAGACCTTGTTGTCCGCGGTGGAGGCACCGCCGCGCAGCAGCCGGGCCGCACACGCGTCCACCATCACCTTGTGGTCGAGGAGACCCTCCCGGGTGAGCTGGGTGAGGGCGTAGGTCCAGTTGTTCGGTCCGTCGCCGTACCGCCAGTTGCTGCGGGCGCCGATCTCCTCGATCTCGAACAGCGCGGCGGCGAGCTCCGCGAGATGCGGGTCCTTCCGCAGGTTCCCGATCACCGTGCCCGCGTTCCGGCGCGCCCAGCCGATGTGGTCCATCCAGCCCCGTACATAGGCCTCGGACGTGGGCACCCGGCAGCCCGCGAGCCGGACGAGACCGGCCATCAGCTCGTACGGGACGTCCGCGGAGAGCGGGCGCTCCGCCAGGCGGCGGACGAGGTCGGCGAGCCGGCCCGGATCGCGGTCGCCGAGGATCTCGGTCAGGACCGACGCCGGTGCCTGCCGCCAGCGCAGCTCGGAGCCGGTGAGCCAGGTCGCCACGGCGGCGGCGCCCGTCCGGCAGGCGGCGCCGGTCGCGTGCAGCGCCGGATACGCCCGGCGCGTCCGGCGGGCACGACCCACTGGGCTCCCCGCGAGGCCCCGCGCGAGCCACCGCGCGGCAGGGACCGCAGGAACCGCACGCCTCGGCCGCGGACAGCTCGGCCCGCAGGTCGAACCCGGCCGCGATCACCTGGGCCTCGGCGAAGCCCCGCAGCCAGCGGTCCGGCAGCGGCACCTTCTTCTCCACGACCGGGCCGTCCAGCGTGGTCACCGCCAACTCCTCGGGGCCGACCCGCAGATGGAGCGGATCGTCCCCGCCGATGCGGGACAGCGCCTCGCGCAACGGGTTGTTCACATCCACGTTGGTCGTGCCGTGCCCCACCTCGCCGCCGTCCAGCCCCGGCTCCAGCACGTCCAGACGGGCATAGACCCCGCCGCAGCCCGAGAACGACTCGAAGCGCAGCCGGTCCCCGTTGCCCGTCACCACCGGGTCCAGCGAGGCCCGAAGCTGCTGCTGGTGATACCGCGCCGCCGCCACGTCGGCCACCGCCAGCAGCCCCGCGGCAGCCACCTGAGGAGAGGTCAGGAAGCCCGTGAAGAACCGCGGATGGTCCTCGACCCCCGTCGGGTCGCACCCCGAGAGGTCTCCAGCCCGAGCCGGCGTCCGCCCGCCACGGACTCCAGCACGGAGGGTCGGGTGTAGGCCACGGCCTGCAGAGATCGCGTCATGGGAAAACCGTAGAAGCGACCACTGACAATCGGCCCTGACCTGCGAAAACGCGATGGCGAGGCGACGAGTGACGAGGTGTCCGGCCGACCGACGACCGGGCGGCGGGACCGGGTTTACGTCGGGCCGGTCACTGTCCGACGAGACCCGGCTGGAGCACCTTCGTGTACAGCACGGTCCCGTCCTGCTCCCGAAGTCGCACCGTCAACTCCCCGCTGTCGCCGTCGATGTCGACCTCGCCGAAGAACTGGTAGCCGCCCGCAGGCGACACGTTCGCGGTGGTCGGCGCCTTCATGAACACCCGCTCGGGGCCGAAGGTGTCGTCCAGCGCGTTCGCCGGGAAGGCACCCGCGTTGAGCGGGCCGGAGACGAACTCCCAGAACGGCTCGAAGTCGGTGAAGGCGGCCCGCGACGGCTGGTAGTGCTGCGCCGAGGTGTAGTGCACATCGGCCGTCAGCCACACCGTGCCGGTGATCTTCCGGTGCTTGACGAACCGCAGCAGCTCGGCGATCTGCAGCTCCCGCCCGAGCGGCGCGCCGGGGTCGCCCTGCGCCACGGCCTCGATGTTCGGCTTGCCGTCACCCGTGTCCGGTACGACCAGGCCGAGCGGCATGTCGGAGGCGATCACCTTCCACACCGCGCGCGACCGCGACAGCTCCCGCTTCAGCCACTCCAGCTGCTCGGTGCCGAGAATGCCCTGCGGGTCGGTGGTCTGCCTGTCGGGCGAGTTGGCGTTGCGGTACGTCCGCATGTCCAGCACGAACACGTCCAGCAGAGGACCCTGGCGCACCACGCGGTGCACCCGCCCCTCCCGGGCGCCCGGCCGCAGCGTGGAGATCGGGAAATACTCGCTGAAGGCCCGCCGGGCCCGGCCCGCCAGCACGTCGACGTTCTTCTCGGTGTACCGGGTGTCGGTGAGGATCTCACCGGGGTACCAGTTGTTGGTGACCTCGTGGTCGTCCCACTGCACGATCGACGGCACCCGCGCGTTGAACCGCTTGAGGTTCTCGTCCAGCAGGTTGTAGCGGAAGTTGCCCCGGAACTCGGCGAGCGTCTCCGCGACCTTGGATTTCTCCTCGGTGGTGACGTTCCGCCACGTGCTGCCGTCGGGGAGCGCCGCCGTGGCCGCGATCGGCCCGTCGGCGTAGATCGTGTCGCCGCTGAACAGGAAGAAGTCCGGGTCCAGCGCGCCCATCGCGTCGAAGACGTGGTAGCCGCCGCGGTCGGGGTTGATGCCCCAGCCCTGCCCGGCCAGGTCGCCCGACCAGACGAATCGCGTGCCGGAGCGCCGTTTCAGCGAGGTCGTACGGAACGTGCCGGCGACCGGCTCGCCCGTGCGGCGCGGGTCGTCCGGGTCGGCGAGAAGCACCCGGTAGTGGATCTGCTCGCCCGCCGGCAGGCCGCGCAGCCGCGTCGTTCCGGTGAAGTCCGTGCCCGCGCCGAGCAGCGGACCGTGCCATCTGCGCGCGTGGCGGAACGACTCGGTGGCGGACGTCTCGACGATCATCCGCGCCGGACGGTCGGAACGCACCCACACCAGCCCGGAGTGCGCGTCCACGTCCCCGGCCTGCACACCCCAGCCGGCCTTCGGCCGCCCCGACAGGGCGAGCACCGGGGCCGAACCGAGCGCGACGGAGCCGGGGAGGGCCAGCGCCGCCGACGCGGCGAGCGAGCCGCGCAGCATGCTGCGGCGGCCGGGCGGGGGACTCGGCGGGCGGTGTGACATGGATGTGCCTCCAGCGACGGATTCGGCCGATGTGCTCTGCCACAACTACTGGTGCGCCGCAGCGCACACGGAAACGACAAGTGAACAACTGACCGGGGTCGTTCGGGAACGGGTGCGCGCCGCCGGGGTCGGAGTGATTTCGCCCCCGCCGCCCCTACCCGTCCCATGCGGTTCCTGGGGGCCGCGCCCCCAGACCCCCGCTGAAAATCCAGCCCCTCCGGCGTTTGAGGAGCGGGGTCCGGGGCGGAGCCCCGGGGATGGGACGGGCAGGGGCGGCGGGGGCGCGAAACCCCGCAGGTCAGCCGGCGGCCACCGCCATCGCCCGCACCCCCTCCCGAATCCGCGCGGGCGACAGATGGGCGTACCCGAGGACCAGCCGTACGCCGTCGTCCCGCAACCGCCCGTACGCCGTCAGCCCCCGCACCGCCACCCCGGCCGCGTTCACCCGCTCCAGGAAACGGTCGAGCGGCCCGTACCTGTCGGGCAGCACGGCGATCACATGAAGACCGGCCGCGATCCCGGACACCCTCGCACCGGGGAAGTGCTCGGCCAGCGCGGAGACCAGCACGTCACGCCGCTCCCGATAGGCCCGCTGGCAGCGCCGCAGCTGACGGTCGTAGTCACCCCGCTCCACGAATCGCGCGAAGAGAGCCTGATCGAGGGTGGGATGGCCGAGATCCATCGTCCGCTTGCGCTCGACGACCTCCTCGGCCAACGAGGTGGGGACGAGGAGCCAGCCGAGCCGCAGCCCTGGCGCCAGGGACTTGCTGACGGAACCGGCGTACGCGACCCGCTCGGGGTCGAGTCCCTGGAGGGCGCCCACCGGAGCGCGGTCGTAGCGGAAGTCGCCGTCGTAGTCGTCCTCGACGATCAGACCGTCCACCGACCGTGCCCAGTCGAGCAGTTCGGTGCGCCGCCGCGCGGAGTACGCGATCCCCCAGGGGAACTGGTGGGCCGGCGTCGTCACCACCGCCCGCACGCCCGACTCACCCAGCGGCCCGACGGCCAGCCCCTCCTCGTCCAGCGGCAACGACACGGTGGCGAGCCCGGCGGCGGCGTACAGCGTGCCGTGCTCGGGGCTGCCCGGGTCCTCGACGCCGATCGACCGGATCCCGCGCGCGTGGAGCACGTATCCGAGGAGGGTGGTCGCCTGGGCCACCCCGGAGACGACCACGATCCGCTCCGGATCGGCGACCACACCCCGGCGCCGGGCGAGCAACTCGGCGAGGGCGGTACGCAGCCGGGGCAGCCCGCGCGGGTCGGGGTAACCCAGATCCTGGTGGGGCAGTTCCGCGAGCACCCCGCGCTGGGCCGCCGCCCACGCGGCGCGCGGGAACAGCGACAGATCGGGCGTCCCGGGCACGAAGTCGGCACGGGCGCCGGGGGAGCGCGGAGCGAGATCACGCGCGCGTGGCAGGGCGGCCCTGACGGCGGCGCCCACCCAGGTCCCGGCGCCCCGGCCACTGCGCAGATACCCCTCGGCGACCAGCTGCTCGTACGCCTCCGTCACCAGCCCGCGCGACACCCCGAGATCGGCGGCCAGCTCCCGGCTCGACGGCAGCCGCGTCCCCCGCGCGAGCCGGCCCGTCCGGATCGCCTCCCGCAGCGCCGCCCGCAACGTACGTCCACGCGCGCGTGCGGGCACCTCGGCGACCGGCAGCAGCAACTCCCAGGCGGCGGCCCAGGGAACGGCCGTCGATCGATCACCGTCCCCCGGATTGGCCCTCGATGACGTCATGGAAGTGGACCTTAATCCGGGCCGCCCGCCTCCCTAGCGTCACCACCATGAACGCCGCCACCGCCACCGCGACCACTGCCACCCGCGGAGCCCTCCTCTCCGCCCTCGCCTGTGTCCTCGTGGGCGGCTCCTTCACCGCCAACAGCGTCCTCGGCGACTACCCGTACGCGGGCGGCCAGTTCCTCCGCTACGGCCTCGCCTGCCTGCTGCTGATCCCGCTCCTCGGCCGGGGCGGTACGGCACCCCTGCGCCGTCTGACCGCACGGCAGTGGGCGCGGGCGGCGCTGCTCGCGGCCGTCGGCATGGTCGGTTTCAACATCGCGGTGATCGCCGCCGAGCGCACCGCGGAACCGGCGGTACCGGGCGTCCTGGTGGGCTGTGCCCCGGTGGTCGTGGCCGTTCTCGTGCCGTTGGCGGCGGGCCGGCCTCCACGACGGCTGGTGGTCTACGGGGCGTCGCTCGTCGCGGCCGGCGCGTTCACGGTCCAGGGATGGGGCCGTACGGACGGTGCCGGGATCGCGTTCTCGGTATGCGCGCTCGCGGGGGAGGTCGGCTTCGCGGTGCTGGCCGTACCCCTGCTGCGGCCGCTCGGACCGCGGCTGCTGTCGGCGACCGTGTGCGGTCTCGCGGCGGTCGAGTCGGCGGCGGTCGGCGTGGCCGTCGACGGCGGCGCCTGGCTGCGCCGCCCGGACGGCACCGAGACCGTCGCGCTGCTGTGGCAGGCGGCGGTCGTCACCGTGATCGGGTTCGTGTGCTGGTACATGGGCGTGCGGCGCATCGGCGTCGAGCGGGCCACCCTCTTCTCCGGCCTCATCCCGGTGGCCGCCGCCGTCACGGCTCCCCTCGTCGGCACCGGCTCCTACGGCGCCGCGCAGGGCGTCGGCAGTGCGCTGGTGGGTGCCGGAGTCGCCCTGGGATCGGGGGTGTTGTCCCGTGGCAGGTCAGCGGCTGCCGTCGAGAATGACCCGGGCGACCAGCGCGGGGTCGTCGTTCATGGGGCAGTGACCGCAGCCGGGCAGCCGCACCAGCCGCGCGCCGGGGATGACCCGCTTGGCCCGGACGCCCTGGCGGCGCACGAGCAGCCAGTCCCGGGTGCCCCAGGCCACCGTGACGGGGAGCCCGGGGACGTCGTCGGTGAACAGGACGCCGCCGCCGGCCCGGAGGGTCTCGTCGAACCCGGTGGCCCCGGCCAGCGCGAGCGTCTCGGCGACCACCGCCTCGGGTGAACGCCGGGCAGGGCGGGCGTAGATGGTGCTGGTCAGAGCGGTGCGGCCGGCTGCGGAACGGGACAGCCGTTCGACCAGCGGCAGTGGCAACCGCCGCGAGATCTGCCGCATGGTGAGCAGGACGCCGAAGGCGTAGCGGCGCTCCGCCTCGTTCCAGAATCCGGCGGGCGACAGGGCCGTGACGGACCGTACGAGCTTCTCGCGGGCCAGCTCCAGGGCGAGCAGGCCGCCGAGGGAGTTGCCCGCCGCGTGGGGGCGGTCGAGCTCCAGGGCCTCGCAGAAGGCGGCGAACACGGCGGACGTCGTGGGCAGGTCGTAGGTGAGGCCGTCCGGCAGCGCGGGGGACTCGCCGAACCCGGGGAGGTCCACGGTGATGACCTCCCGCTCGGCCGCCAGGAGATGGACCACCGGGTCCCAGGCCTGCCGGTGGTGGCCGATGCCGTGCAGCAGGAGCAGGGGCTCACCGGTGCCCTCGCGCGCGTAGGAGACCGTCACGGACCGCGGACCGAGTGGAGAGGGGACCTGGAAGGAGACCGTGGCGGCGGACATGGTGCAGCTCCTCGTCTGTGCGGAAGTGCGGAAGTGCGGAAGTGCGGAAGTGCGGAAGTGCGGACATACGGACGTGCGGGCGGACGCGCTGACGTACGGCGTTCGTAGACAGCTTGTCAGCAACTGCTACCGGCGGGTAGTCCCAGGGAGTAACAACCCCGCGCGCGCCCACCGTTCGCCGGTCACGCCCCCTCCTCAGCCGACTGGACAGAGCCGCACCCCTCGGGATGGGATGGAACGGTGACCATCGACACCGTGACCGACGTCTTCGAAGAACACCGTCCCGTCCTCATGGGAGTCGCCTACCGCATGCTCGGGCGGGTCGCCGACGCCGAGGACGTGGTCCAGGAGGCCTGGCTGCGCTGGTCCGGCGCCGACCGGGCCGAGGTGCGCGTACCGCGCGCCTACCTGGTCCGCGTCACCACCCGGCTCGCCATCGACCGGCTGCGCCAGGTCCAGTCGCGCAACGAGGCGTACCCCGGTCCGTGGCTGCCCGAGCCGTACGTCACCGACTATGCGGCCACCGTCCCCGACACCGCCGAGCGGGCCGTCCTCGCCGACACCGTCTCGCTCGCCGTCCTCGTCGTCATGGAGTCGCTCTCCCCGCTGGAACGCGCGGTGTTCGTGCTTCGGGAGGCCTTCGGATACCCGTTCGCGGAGATCGCGTCCATGCTCGACCGCGCCGAGCCGGCGGTGCGCCAGCTCGCCGGGCGGGCCCGCAGGCACGTCGACGAGCGGCGGCCGCGCTACCAGGTCGACCCGGTGCAACGCCGCGAGCTGACCGAGCGGTTCCTCACCGCCGCATCCGGCGGCGACCTCGAAGGGCTCATGACACTGCTCGCCCCCGACGTCCGCCTGGTGGGCGACGGCGGCGGCATCGGCAAGGCCCCGGTGCGCGTCCTCGAAACCGCCGACAAGGTGGGCCGGTTCCTGCACGGCGCGGCCGGCAAGGGCCTCGCGGAGGTGTCGTTCCGCTTCATGGAGATCAACGGCGCTCCGTCGGTGGTCATCCTGTCCGGGACCAAGGTCGACAGCGTCTTCCAGCTCGATGTCGCCGACGGCCGGATCCAGTGCCTCTACATCGTGCGCAACCCGGAGAAACTGCTCGCCCTGTCGGATATCTGAGCGTTCGATGATTGGTCTTGACCAAGGGTGGGGGCGGGCCTATGGTCGCAAGAAAGTGCAACAACCTTTAATAAACAAGGGCGCTAAAAACGCCGCCGGGCCACGGCGAAGCAGCGGAGGACAGGGTGGGGACCCAGCAGCTGGAATCGGTGCCGGAACCGAAGTACTGGCATCTGAAGACCGTGCTCACCGAGGCATTGGACTCCGAATTCTCGGTGGGCGAGATCCTGCCCAACGAACGCGACCTCGCGGCCCGCTTCGGCGTCGCGCGGGCCACCCTCCGTCAAGCGCTGGAACAGCTCGAACTGGAGGGTCGGCTCCAGCGCCGCCGCGGCGTCGGCACCACCGTGGCACCGCCGCGCGTGGGGGTCGCCGTCGGCACCGAACAGCACGCGTGGCCGGGCACCGTCGGCGACACCTGGCAGGCCGTGGACTGCGTGGACCTGGTGCCGCCGACCGTGGTCGCCGAGATCCTGGAGAGCGTGCACGGCGAGCGGGTGCACGTCGTGCGCCGGTCCCGCATGTCGCACAGTCAGCCCGTCGCCGCCGAGCTGCTCTACATTCCGGTGGGCTCGGTGCCCGCCCTTTCCGGCATAGACGCGCCCGCCGGTGCGGCACGCGCGCGTGCCGTGCTGCGCGAGCTGCAGCGCCTGGAGCTGGGGGGACAGGACCGCTCGGTGGAGCTGGGCTCGGCCCGCGCGGACGACGCGAAGGAACTCGACCGGCTGCCCGGCGCGCCCGTCCTCGTCGTCACGACCCGCTTCTTCGCCGAGGGCCGCACGGCGGCCGTCTCGCTGGCCACCTACCGTGCTGACACGTGCCGCCTGACCTTCGGCGACTCGGGCGGCGTCGAGATCCATCACGGCCCGGAGCGCCGCGCGTCCTGACGACGACGCCGGCCGCCCACCGAAGCCGCACCCGCCGCGCCCCGGACCTCCGGGGCGCGGCGTTCTCGTGCCGGGCACCGGTGCCCGTCGGCGGCGCAGGGCAGTGACGCCGGACACCGGCTCAGCGCCGTGCCGTCACCGTGCCCTCCACCGCGAACAGCTGTTCGTCGACGTGGTCCAGGGCCAGCCGGAGCGCGCCCATGGCGACGGCCGTCTCGCCCAGCAGGGACAGGGCCACCCGGGGCGGACGCAGACAGTAGCGGTCCAGCTCGTGCCGGAGCGGATCGAGTACGTCGTCGATGCCGGCCGCCCAGCCGCCCACCACGACGAGTTCGGGATCGAGGGCGAGGACGAGGGCCGCCACGTCGTGGACGAGCCGCTGCAGGAAGCGGTCGACGGCCTCGCGGGCCCGCCCGTCGCCCTCGCGCGCGTGCCGGAAGACATCGGCGACCGCCTGCTCGTCGAGCGGGTGCAGCGGCTTGCCGGTGGTAGAAAGCAGCGCCTCCGGAGTGGCCTCCCGGCCCAGCAGATGCAGCGCGCCGATCTCCCCGGCCGCGCCGCCGTAGCCCCGGTGCAGCCGCCCGCCGATCAGCGAACCGGCGCCCGGGCTCAGCCCCGCCAGGACGAACACCACGTCGTCGGATTCGGTCGCCGCACCCTTCCAGTGCTCGGCGACGGCGGCCGCGTTGGCGTCGTTCTCGACCAGGACCGGGCACTTGAAGGAACGGTTCAGCCGCTCGCCCAGGTTCAGTCCCGTCCACTCCGGCAGAGCCGCGCACAGACGTACGGCGCCGTCGGCCTCGATGATGCCAGGGCTGCCCACGCCGACCGCGCGCAGTGAATTCCGGGAGACACCGGATCTGCGCAGCAGCTCCGCCACGGTCGAGCGCAGCTGCTCCAGCCGGTCGTCCGCCGACGCCGTCTCGGACACGTCCTTGGTGAGCGAGCCCAGCACCCGCCCGTCGAGGTCCGCGAGCAGCGCGGTCACCTCGTGCGAGCCCACGTCCAGGCCCAGCAGATGCCCGGCCTCGGCCCGGAACCGATACCGCCGCGCCGGCCGCCCCTGCCGCCGGGCGGCGCCCTCCTCGGCGGCCTGCTCGACCACCAGCCCGGCCTCGACCAGCCCTTCGACGACGCCCTCGACCGTCGGCCGGGACAGCCCGGTGACCCCGGTGATCTCGGTGAGCGTCGCGTGTTCCGTGGCGCGCAGTGCGTGCAGCACCACCGCCGAGTTGATTCTTCGGAGCAGAGAAGGATCCCCGCCGGTCAGCCGCCCCAACGCCTGTCCTCCCAGCTCGCGCCCGTGTTTGCCGGATCGTACTCGTCAACCCGGACCCCGGCGAGTGCCCGCCACCCCCGACCTGCTGCCGAACAAGGCCCCGCCCGGCTCAGCCGGGCGCCACGAACCCCGACTCGTACGCCGCGATCACCGCCTGCGTACGGTCTCTCGCCCCGAGCTTCGCCAGTACGGAGCTGACGTGCGACTTCACGGTCTCGGTGCCCACGACCAGCCGGGCAGCGATCTCCGCGTTCGACAGCCCGCGGGCCATCAGCCGCAGTACCTCCGCCTCGCGCTCGGTGAGCGCGGCCCGCTCCATGACCGCCCGCGCCACCAGATTGCCGACGCCGTCGCCGTACTCGGCGGCCAACTGCCGTACCGAGGCGGGGAACAGCAGCGACTCGCCCTCGGCGACCAGCCGCACCGCGTGCACGATCTCGGCCGGCCGGGCCCGCTTCAACAGGAAGCCGTCCGCGCCCGCGCGCAGCGCCTCGTACACGTACTCGTCGTTCTCGAAGGTCGTCACCACGAGGATCTTCGGCGGCTCCGGCACGGTCCGCAGCACCGCGCGTGTGGCCTCGATGCCGTCCATGAGTGGCATGCGCACATCCATGGCGACGACGCTCGGCCGCAGCTGCCGCACCAGCGGGATCACCGCGGCACCGTCTGCCGCCTCCCCGACGACCTCGATGTCCGGCTGTGCCTCCAGAACGGCCCGCAGACCGGCGCGTACGAGGGGTTCGTCGTCGACCAACAGCACGGTGATCAGGGGCATCCGGTCAGCGTAGATCAGCGAGCGGTGGTCGAACGGCCGATCAGTTCAGCGGCAGCTCGACGCGCACCTGCCAGTCGCCCCGGTCGGGGCCGGTCCGCGCCCGGCCGCCGAGCAGCGCCGCCCGTTCGCGTATCCCGCGCAGGCCGCTGCCCCGGCCGGGCCCGGGTATCTCCGCCGTCAGCGAATTGCGGACCTCCAGGTCGAGACCGCCGTCCGCGACCGCGATCCGCACCCGGACCGGGACGTCACCGGCGTGCCGGAGCACATTGGTCAGTGACTCCTGAAGGATGCGGTACCCCTCGCGGGACACCGGACCGGGCACCGTCTCCAGCGGCCCCGACACCTCGGAGTCCACCTTCGCGCCGGAGGTGCGCGCGGACTCCAGCAGCCGGTCGGCCTCGGCCAGTGTGGGCCTTTCGTGCACGGGCCGGCCGGCCTCCCGCAGCACACCGAGCACCCGCTCCAGATCCTCCAGCGCGGCCCGGCCGGTGTCCACGATGGCGCTCAGCGCCCGGTCGGTGAACGTCGGATCGCCCGCCGCCCGCGCGGCCCCCGCCTGCACCACCGCCACCGTCAGCGCGTGCCCTATGGAGTCGTGCAGCTCCCGGGCGATCCGGTTGCGCTCCAGCAACTGCTCGGTGCGCTCCTCCAAGGTGGCCAACCGCTCGGCCGCCGAGGGGCCGAGGAGCCGGCGGGCTACGGCGGTGATCAGCTCGCCGAGGGCGACCATGGCGGCGAACGCCAGAACGAGGGTGAGCGGAGCCAGGAGGCCGTACGCCCAGTGCGGCTCGACACCCCTCAGCACAAGGTTGTCCGTCGGCACGTGCCCGAACGCGACCGAGACGAGATCGTAGGTGAGGATGGGCAGCCAGGCGGTGCTCGCCAAGGTCAGCGCCCCGAGCCCCATCCGCACTTCCAGCCACAACACCGTGCGCAACCGGTCCCGCCAAGTGGCCGACGGTGCCACGGAGATCCCCGATTCCTCCTCCTCGCCCGGCGTCAGCAGCAACCGCGCCTGCACGCCCTCGCCCAGCCGCACGGCGGGGACCAACCCGAGCGGGATCAGGAACAGGGCAGGCACCCACGGGCGCGTGGGCATGATGAACAGCCACAGGCTGACGATCAGCATCGGCACCCACAGATGCACCAAGCGCGTGTACGTCGTCCCCCGGGTCACCGGGCGCAGGAAGCGGGCCATTCGGTCATCGTGCCAGCCGCCACTGACAACGCACCTCCCCCGGGCGGGGGAGACGTCCTCCACCGACGGGGGAGGCCCCGGCACCACCCCGACGGCCAGGATGGGCCCCATGACCAGCATCGACGTACACGAACTCACCAAGGAGTACGGCACCACCCGCGCCGTGGACCACCTCACCTTCCGAGTGGAGCCCGGCCGGGTCACCGGCTTCCTCGGCCCCAACGGCGCCGGAAAGTCCACCACCATGCGGCTCGTCCTCGGCCTGGACCGGCCCACCTCAGGCACCGCCACCATCGGTGGCCGCGCCTACGCCGGCCTCGGCGAGCCCCTGCGCCACGTCGGGGCGCTGCTCGACGCACAGGCCGCGCACGGATCACGCACCGCCCACGACCATCTGCGCGCGCTCGCGGCGAGCAACCGCGTCGAGCCCGCCCGCGTGGACGAGGTACTGGAGGAGACGGGCCTGACGAAGGTCGCGCGGCGCCGGGTGAAGACCTTCTCCCTGGGCATGCGGCAGCGCCTCGGCATCGCGGCGGCCCTCCTCGGCGACCCGCCCGTCGTCCTGCTCGACGAGCCGTCCAACGGCCTCGATCCCGAAGGGATCATCTGGATCCGCGAGTTGTTGCGCCGCCTGGCCCGCGAGGGCCGGACCGTACTGGTCTCCAGCCACCTCATGAACGAGACCGCCTCCTTCGCCGACCACCTCATCGTCCTCGGCCGAGGACGCCTCCTCGCCGACACCCCCATGCGGGAGTTCATCCACGCGCGCGTGCAGCCCCGGGTCCGGGTGCGCACCACGGACACAGAGGCCCTCGCCGACCTCCTGACGAGACACGGCTACCGGACGGCGGAGGGCGAGCACGGAGGCCGGGCGGTCTTCGACGCGCGCGTGGACGACATCGGCCGCCTCGCCTCCGGCGCGGGCCTGACGATCCTCGAACTTGCCCCCGAGGAGGGCACTCTGGAGCAGGCCTACCTCGATCTGACGGCCACGGAGACCGAGTTCACCGCCGCCGCGTCCACCTCTGCCGCCCCCGCCCAGCCCCAGGAGGCCTGACCATGGCGTTCGCACCCGTCCTCCACTCCGAGTGGATCAAGATCCGCACCCTGCGGTCCATGATCTGGGCCCTCGCCGCGGTCGTACTCGCCACCGCGGCCTTCTCCGCGCTCGCCGGACTCGACTCCGACGGCACCGACTTCGACCCGCTGTTCGCCGCGTTCTTCGGCGTCAACTTCGGCCAGGTCGCGGCGGTCGCCTTCGGTACGACGGCCGTCTCGTCCGAGTTCCAGGGCGGCGCACTCAGACTCTCGCTGGCCGCCGTACCCCACCGGGGCCGGTGGTTCACGGCCAAGGCGGTCGCGATCGGCGTACCGGCCCTGGCCGTCGGCCTGCTCACCGGGTTCGTGAGCCTCGCCGTCGGCAGCGCCGTCCTCGGCGACAAGGCGAGCGGGCTCTCCGCCGCCGAGTGCCTGCGCGGCGCCGTCGGCTGCGGCGTCTACCTCGCCCTGATGGCCCTCCTCGCGGCCGGCCTGACCGCCCTCCTGCGCAGCGGCCTGGCCACCTTGAGCATCCTCGTCCCGTTCCTGCTCATCGTCTCCTTCGTCGTCGGGGGAGTCTCCGGCGGCATCGCCGACTTCCTGCCCGACAAGGCGGGTCAGGTGATCCTCCACCAGACGTCCGACGGCGCGCTCGGCCCCTGGAGCGGCTTGGCGGTGACGGCGGTGTGGACAGCCGCCGCGTTGGCGGCGGGCGCGTGGAGCGTACGCCGCCGGGACGCGTGACGCCCCGCCAGTTGTCAGTGGTGCGCGCTTTACTGGACGACATGACCATCGCGCGACATCTCGTCACGATCGATCGGCTGTGCTCCGAGGAGTTCCCCGCGGCGCACGGCCGGTCGGGCACCGGCGTGGCCGGCCCCGGTTACCGCCTCGCCGAGTTAGCGACGAGCACGGACTTCTGGGAGGACGACGGCACGGAACGCGAGGAGACCGAGACTCAGTTCGAGGCCGACAGAGACGCCCTGTCGCAGCGACTGGCCGAGCGCTGGGGACCCCCGGACGTCTTCAGCCTGTGGAGCGTGTCCAGCCGTTATCTGGAGGGCGAGGACATAGCCGAGCCTTGGGGACCGCTCAGCTCCCACGTCCCGGACGTCCACCTCTGGCGGGCCGACGGCCGCTGGGTCGCCCTCGGCGTCTCGCAGTGGGACAAGGAACTGCCGTTCCAACTCGTCGCCCTGATAACGGAGATCGACCCACCCTGACGAGCCGCCCCCACCGGCGGGACCCAACGCTCGAAATCCGCCGGTCAGCCCTCCGCCGCCACCCGCAGCCGCCCGAACTCCTCCGCCATCGTCGCCGCCGTCCAGTGCGCGTTCAGCCCTCTGAACATTTCAATAACTACCCATTTGTAATAAAATTGATCTTGTGAGCAGGATCAATAAAGAATCAAATTCGCCGTTGAGGGTCAGCCCTTATGCTCGCATCTCCGATACGGATGAAGAGCGGGCACCTGGCATCGATCGACAGTTGCGGACAGTGCACCCGCTTGTTGCCTCACGGGATGCCGTCCTGACGCGCGACTACACCGACAACGACAAGTCGGCCTATAAGCCGGAAGTCTTTCGTGACGACTTCGAAGCGTGGCTCCGGGACTTTATCGCCGACAAGAACGACGGCATAGCCGCGTGGGATCTCGACCGCATCTTTCGTCAGAACACAGACCTGGAACGCGTCATCAAGGCGTACTGCGATGCCCACGTCAAGCAGAAGCGTCCCAAGCCGGTGCTGTGGCTGCCTTCAATGACCCTGGATCTTACAGACCCTGACGGTCAGACTATCGCGCGTATGTTGGTCGCTGTTGCCAATCAGTCGAGCGCGAAGACGGTGAAGCGCGTGACTGACTTCTACCGCGACGAGGCGTTGAAGGGAAACGTCTACAGCAACTACCCCGCCTTCTACCGGAACAAAGATGGTTCTATCAACGATAAGAAGGGAGCCATCACGCTCAAGGCGATAGAGGACGTGTTCGCAGGCGTACGACCCACGGCGCTAGCCGATGAATGGCGCACGAAAGGCATCACGACAGCGCGCGGCGGTCGCGTGACTGGTGAGACCGTACGCCGTATCCTGATTCACCCGGGAATTGCTGGCCTTGCCGTCTATCGTAAGGAACTGCTAATCGGCGAAGATGGCAAGCCGATCAAACGTCGAGACGGCGGCCTGATAGACGAGACGACTTGGCGGGCACTCTGCAAGGAGCTAGAGACCAAGCCAGGACGTCGACGGAAGCCGACCAAAGGGCTGCTTAGTAAGTTTCTTCGTTGCGGGCTATGTGGCTCCCGAATGGTACGCACCCGTAAGACTGACACCTACTTCACCTACAGTTGTCAGTCTGTTGATGCTGGCGGATGTGCAAGGGTGGCCATTTCCGGCCCCAAGCTAGACAAGCAGATCACTGCTTTGGTGCTGGCTTACCTTAACCAACCCATCGAGGAGATAGAAGAGAAGCCTTTTGAGGGCCAAGCACGGCTCGATGAAGTCACGGCCAAGATTGCCGAGCTGATGACCGCTTACCGTACCGGTGCGATGTCAGGTTCGATCGTCTTTGCCACAATCAAGGAACTGGAGAATGAGCAGAAAGTTCTTCAGTTCCAAGCTGTCAAGCATGTCCGCATGAAACGGAAAGTTACGACCGCTGCTGATGAATGGGATCACATAGGGCTTGAGCGCCAACAAGCTATCATCGGTGAGATATTTGAAGTCTTCGCCATCATGCCTGCCAGCAATCCTAAGGGTGGCGTGTATGAAGCAGAACGGGCGAAACCGGTTTGGCGGCGTTCACCCGAGTAATAACCGTGCAACTTTCTTTTGGCGCTTCTGCGTAAGAGGAGGTGCCTTTGCTAGTTCTCGTTGAATCCAGTCTTGCGTCGTTACGGTCGCGGGGCTGGATTCTTTTGTGCCCGTCTCACTCTTGACGACCTGGACCTTTGAGTCCGGTTGCTGGATCGATGCTGGCTTGCTCTCTTGCTTGGCTGTCATGGATATTTCTCTACGCCTAATTATATATCAAGCACGCAAAATCACCTTGTTTCCATTGTTCTCCTTCACTTTCATGTCTGTTCGTTTCGGTGTTGTGGTTACGTCAAACTCTCTATTAATACCCCTGTTGAAAGTGCATAAATGGATGTAGGGCCAGGAACAAGCCGGCCCAGAACCTACCCAACCGAGTGGAGCAGAAAGATGGCAATCGTCAGCAAGAAGGTCTCCGACCTCACTGGCAAGGAAGCCGACGACAAGCAGTTCGCTGCGGTAGTCGTCCGGCAGCACCCGGACATCGACCAGCCGAAGGCGCTGGACGTCCTCGTTCCCGAACTCAAGTCGTTCTCGGACATCAGCGAGGATCTGGTGATCCTCGAAATCACGATGCCCGACGGCACCAAGCGTGACGCGTACGTCCCGTTGGAGGAGTTCAACAAGGCCGCCCCGGACATGCCGAAGGTTCTGAAGGAAGCACGTGGCACTCGTGGCCGCGTCCCTGGAACCCGTGTCGGAAACGGCAACGGCTAACCCCCTACTCCGCCTCCCGCCACCGCTCCCGGCGGTTGAGGCGGAACACCCCGTCCTGGCGACTCACAAGAGTTGCCGGGGCGGGGCTTCATCACTTCACCGTGAGATCTAAATCTGGAGTGAAAACGACCGTCACTCCAGACACAGTCCCACGGTCGAGAAGGCACGTGATTACGTGATAACCGGCATCCTGATTCCCAGCGATGAAACGCAGCCCCTCAAGCGGGTTGAGTTCGACGCGGAGAACGTGGAAACCATGCAAGAGATGGTCGGTGGCAAGTACGAAGCGTTCAACTTCGACAGTCCGCCAGCTTCGATCTTCGCCAATGACGAGGCGATGCTTTGGTCATTGCCGCACAACCTACGCGGCACTGTCCTGCTGTGGCAGCACGCCAAGGGGCTCCGCGGGCGGGCGTATATCAGTGGGGATGCAATCCTCACCGGAGCGCCCAATCAAAGCGGACGCACCAAGTCGGTTCCCCCGCAGTTGATAGAACTGCTCCTGGAGACCGAGACGTACGGCGTCGAGTTCCTGCACCATCCTGACGGCCCGTGGTCGCGTAAGGCGGTGACATTCGACGGATGGCTGGAGGCGTACAACTACGCCATCATCCAGGAGGAAACGTTCGCTACCGTCAGGAGTGCTCGGGTCATCGGCGTGTGACTTCACAGCCTTCCCGTGGGATTCCCCCTCTTCGGAGGGGGTTTCTTCATTACCTGTTGTCAATTCTACTCTTTGCAAAAATGCTGAATGATGTCATAAATATAGCGGCTCTTTCAGTCAAAAGAGGCGATCAGTTGGGTGGCTGCGCCATAGGCGCGGCGACCCTCTTTTTTTTTGCCTCCGTACGTTCACAATCCGACACGACCAAGAAAGATGGTGAGACGCAAGTGCGTCAACCGAGAACACGTCATCCGGCAATAGCAGCTTTGCTGCTGGCGCTGGTGGCTTCGCTCCTGACGTTTACGTCGGCGGGTGTAGCGAGCGCAGCGGAGTCGATGCCCGAGCGGCATTACCCCGCAGTCAGCCTGAAGGCGAAGTGGATCGAGCAGATGACCACGAGCCCACAGGGTGCGGTGACGGTTGGGTGCGACTACAACAGCTCCTACGTCCCCAACCAGGACCTGGTCACCTACGGCCCCACTGGCAGTATTACTCGTCAGCTGGACCGTACGGCTCAGATCACCGGCAAGGCGAACTGCATCATCCGCCCGGTAGTCGACAAGAACGGTGACCTCTACGGGAAGCCGGACGGCGGCTCAACCCTTCTTGCCTACAGCGGTAACACGCTGAAGTGGCAGTACCAGACGGGCTGTGCCACGTCCTCGCCCCCTGTCGTCGGCGGCAACGGCAACATCTACTTCGTCGACAACAACCAGCACCTCATCGGCCTGAAGCCCGAGCTCGCGCCCGGGCAGACAGCACCGACCAAGGTGCTGGACATCCCCGTCAAGGGGACATGCAGCTCAGGCAACCGGCTCTTCGCCTACGTGGACGGCATCGTCTCCACGTGGAACTACGGCGAACGGATCCAGTACGTCAGCTACGGCGGCAAACTCCTCGGAGAGCCGCCTACCAGCGTGCCCTTCGCTTCCGGAGATACGCCATTCGACGCTCAAGGGCGCCTGTTCTTCCCGACCTACACGGGTACGGGTGTCAACGCAAGCATCAAGGTCTCGGTCTACGATCCGCGCCTCGGCAAAGTGGCGTGGACGACTACCGTGTCCGAACCAGGCGCCGAAAAGCGCTATCCGTTCTTCCTCCACCCGACCCCGGGCGGAGGCGTCATCGTGACGAGCGAGGAACAGAAGGTCGTCAACGGCACTGTTCCCAACTCCAACGAGTACATCACGGCAGTAACGGAACTCAACGTCAACGGCCAGAAGGTCGGCAGCATGGAGTTCCCGAACAAGGACTCCGCCGGCAACCTGGTGAAGGCGAGCACCTACGCCGTCGACATGACGGGCAAGCTGGTCGTCACCCGGTACTGGATGGTGCAACGCACCTCTTCTCCGTACCAAGTCCCCGTCACCAGCATCGGCGTCATCGACGTGGACGCTGAGGTCGTGGAGTACGCAGAGGAGATGCGCGGGAACTTCGACAGCAGTCAAGGACCTGTCTACGGCTACCGCCTGGAATCCCAGGGCACCAAGGCCGTGATCGGCCCCAACACCGTGTACGTCAACACCAACACGTGTTCCGACAACTGCACGACCGCAACCGACTTCAAGTTGCACGCGGTCAAGGTGCAAGGGCTCGGCATGGACTACCCGCGAGGGGAGGTTCTCAACGCCAACACTCCGGCGCAGCCCGCGCCGAAGAAGTACGTGGCCTTGGGCGACTCCTACTCATCCGGACAAGGAGCTGGGAACTACGACCCGTCAACGGTCGTACCGAACAACAACACCTGCTACCGGAGTGCGAATGCATATCCGCAGGCGTTGAACCGCGACCCGCACAGTCCCTTCCAGTTGGAGCCGAACGGCTTCGTGGCGTGTGGCGGCGCGGAAACGCCCGTCATCGAAAACTCATGGAGTGGGACGAACCTGGACGAGGACCCGCAGGGCCAAGTCCTGTCGAATGCAACCGAACTCGTGACAATCACGATCGGCGGCAACGACATCGGGTTCGGGGATGTCATCAAGGGGTGCTTCGCCATCGTCAACTGCCAAAGCAGTGTGGACGACGCACTCGCCGACATCGGCACTCTCGCTCCGAAGCTGGATGCCGTGTATCGACACATCCTCACCGAGGCGCCCAACGCCGAGGTGTACGTGCTCGGGTATCCGCCGATCGTGGTGGAGGACGAGAACAACCTCTGCCTGTCAACGTCGCAGATCGGCTATCCAGCGATCCTCGCCAACAAGACGAAGATGCGCACGGTCCTCGACGAGCTAAACACAACGATCAGCACTACGGTCGGTAACGTTCACGACGATGACCCAAGCATCCACTACGTCGACGCTGACGAGGTGGACTCGCCCTTCAGTGGGCATGACGTGTGTGCGGGCGAGCCGTTCTTCAACGGACTCATCACGCAGGACACGACAGAGAGCTTCCACCCCAGCGAGAAAGGGCAACGAGCCTTCGCGGATGTCATGACCCAGTACATGGGCAACTGACGTACCGTCTCGTGAAGTAGAACGAAGCACTGGAGAGCCACGGCCCTCAGTTCATGAATAGCCACGACGGCAGTTCTGAACTGGGGGCCTTCTCAATGCCGCAATGAATATTGAAGTTATCCGGCGAAATGATATATAATCACTGCATATGACTAAGCGTAAACAAAACACTCCAACTCAAAATGAAAAAATCGGCAAGGTTGCATTAATTGCGACCATATCAATTATGGGTGCATGGGTCGCTATGATTGCCGTTCAGGCCGTGTTAGCATTTGAGCTGTCGTTTCTCGTCTACACGCTCCCATACTTACCTCTCATCTATCTTTCGTGGCTCATGTTGCGAAATAAAGCTAAGTTTGAAAAATTTAGGCGGCTCATAACGCTGCTGAACTTTGCTGGCGTCGGATCCATCATCTTATTTATCGTTGTCTACTACGACTTCGTGCAAAACTTTGGAAACTAGATCCATCTAATAACAAGGTGAAAAGCCGAAGACTCCCCAAGTTGGGAGTCTTTTTTGTTTGTCCGCACTTACTTGCAAACCTCAACAATTGAACTCCTCAAATTCTCAGCAAGCCATGTCACTCTTGGTGTCGGGGTACTAGGTTATACAAGGCTTGCGCACCCACGCGTTTCATTGCCTCCATCACCACTGTTGGAGACGTTCGCACCGGTGTTGTGGTCTGCGCCAAAGCCATTGAATGAACAAACCCCCTTCCCCATAGTGGAAGTAGAAGTACGCACACGGTGACGCGAAGTCGCTCGGGAATGCTGCTTCCTTCCGCAACAAGTTGAGTGCAGCCGCACAACGAACCCCGCGATCGTATCGTGAGGCTTATTTTGTGCTGCCCTGAGCTTTCGGAAGTCAACGTGTAACACCGGAAGGAGGGCCTATGCCAATACAAGATATCAACCCTAAAGCGAGAGGCGCACCGCCTCAATCGGGGCTCAGTTGGTTCGAGGTTCATTTCCCTCACGAGTTGTCGCCCGCCGACGTGGTCAAGGTACTGCAACCGCTCGCGCATCGGCCGTTGGTCGGCTGGTGGAGAAGAACGCCCGACGTGACCTTTGAACTGCGCGCCAAGGCGGGCACTGTGCGCTGGCTGGTCGGGATCGATCCCCAGATCAGCGACGACATACCGGCTCAGCTTCGCGCCCAGCTGTCCGGCCTCGTGCTCGTCCCCACCCCTGATCCGTCGCGGCCACTGACACAGGCGGCGTCCAACGTGAAGGTGTCCAGTGACACGGAGCCGCTGCGAACAGAGGCGGGGCCAAGCGTCGCGGCGGGGCTCCTGGAGGTCATGAACGCTCTGACCAAAGGAGAGTCTGCCGTTGTCCAGTGGGTCATCGGCCCGGCGCAGCAGCGCCGCTACCGCCCGGATGAGTTCAGCGTTGCCCGCGCCCTCGGCTTACGGGCGGTGGTTCAAGCGACGGCCGACGATAAGCGGCTGTGGAGGCAGAAGGCTGCGGAACCGCTCTTCGCCGTACGCGGCCGGATCGGTGCCCGCTCTGCGCATAGTGGACACGTTCAAGCCATCGTGCGGCGACTGGGCGAAGCGCTCCAACTGACCAACGCCGCTCGTGCCCAGCTCCGTGTCATCCGACCAACCGCCCGCACCGCTGACCAGCTCGACCACGTTACAGGGCTCAGATGGTCGGGCATCCTCAACGCCGCCGAACTGGCCGCCGTCCTCGGCTGGCCCGTAGATGGAGCTGGATCACTCGCCACGGCTCACGGTCGTCAGCACCCGGCACCCTTCGCACTCCTGCTGCCACAAGAACGGCGGCACCAACGAACCGAGCGCGTCCTCGGTGCCGGCCTACACCCAAGTCAGACCGATCAACTCGTCACGCTGCCGACAGAAAGTGCGCTGCACCATATCCAGGTCGTCGGGCCGACTGGAAGCGGCAAGTCCACGGTGTTGGAGCAGTGGACACGAGCGGACATCCGGGCGGGGCGAAGTGTCTTCGTTCTTGAACCGCGAGGCGACCTGGTAGAAGCGATCCTGGCCGGCGTGCCCGCGGGGCGTCGTAAGGACGTCGTCATCATCGAGCCCACGGCCGCCGGTGAGGTCGTCGGCTTCAACCCGCTGGCGGGCTCTGTGGCCGGTGCCGAGCAACGAGCCGACCATCTCTTGCACCTGTTCCACGAGCTCTACGGCAGCAGTATCGGCCCGAGAAGCAGTGACGTGCTCCTGCATGCCTTCACTGCGCTGGCCCGCAGTCGTCACGGCACCCTGGCTGATTTGCCCGTCCTCCTAACCAACCATGGCTTCCGCCGTCGGGTGCTCACGGAGGTAAACGACCCGCTCGTCCTCGCCCCCTTCTTCTCCTGGTACGACGGCCTCTCGGAAGCAGAACGTCAACAAGTCATCAGTCCGGTTCTCAACAAGACCCGGGCTTTTTTAAGCCGCACGGCCATCCGAAGAATGCTCGGCCAAGCGCAACCACGGTTCGATCTGGACCAGCTGTTCCAACGGCCGCGCATCGTGCTGGTGAACTTGAACACTGGCGTCATCGGGGCGGAGACGGCACAGCAACTCGGCGCGCTCCTAGTGACGCAGCTCTGGCAAGCCATGCAGCGACGCGCCTTGATGCCGACAACCAACCGTCAGCCGGCCATGGTGGTCATCGACGAGGTTCATAACTACCTGAAGCTGCCGGTAGATCTCGGCGACATGTTCGCCCAGGCGCGCGGGCTTGGCGTCGGCCTTACCGTGGCGCATCAGCACCTGGCCCAGCTCTCCTCGAAGATGCGGGCAGGCTTCAACGCCAACGCTCGTAACCGTGTCGTCTTCCGTCCAAGCGTCGAGGACGCAGCACCTCTTGCTGCTGTTCTTGGCGGCGGCCTGGTGGCTGGTGATCTGGCACGGCTTGGCGCGCACGAGGCGTACGCCGAAGTCCTAGTCGATCGACGTCCCAGCGAGCCGTTCCTGATCCGCACCCTCCAACCTGACGGCCGGATACTCAGTGACCCCGCCGACCTTCGACGCGCAAGCGCCCAGCGGTACGGCGTCGACGGCCCCGGCCTGGACGAGGAACTTCGTCAGCGGTGGCAAGGACGCTCCTCTACGCCCGACGCACCCATAGGGCAGGTGCCACGGAGCCACCCATGACGGTTCGCTTCCCCGGTTCGCCTCGGCCTTCTTGTCGTGTTGGTTGCGGTAGTCAGTACTCCCCTGTTGCTGCGCTCCAAGCGCCAGAGGATGTCTCACCGAGAGAAGGTCTCCGATGAGACCACCAACGTTCTCCACGGGGCGGGTAGACCGTGTGCGCCGCCGACTCAGCGACCGTGACCTTGCCGTCCTGGGCGCGCTGCAACGCGTTCGGCTGTTGAGCGTCCGCCAACTACAGCGCCTGTTCTTCGTGGATGGATCACCAAGCGCACGGACGCGCCGGGCGCAGCTTCTGATGACGCGACTTACCAAGGTCGGCGTCGTCGTCCGGTTCTCCCGAGTCATCGGCGGCATCCGGGCGGGCTCGTCCGGCTACATCTACGGCCTGTCCGGCCTGGGACAAGCGGTCATCAACGCGGACGGCCCGGCTGGCGGGAAACGTCGGCGGACCTGGGAGACGAAACCGTACTTCCAAGACCACATGCTTGAGGTGTCGGAACTCTACGTTCAACTCGTTGAGCAGCACTGGGCAGGGCACGGCGAACTACTGGCCTTCGACTCGGAGCCAAACGCCTGGCGTCACTTCACCGGCCCCGGTGGCGAACTGGTCGTCGTCAAGCCGGACGCGTACATCCGTCTCGGCTCGGCCGCTCTCGAAAGCAGCACGTTCATCGAGGTCGATCTGTCCACGGAGACGCTGCCGACCATCCAGCGCAAGTCACAGCGCTACATCGATTACTGGCGCTCCGGCATGGAGCAACAACGACGCGGCGTCTTCCCAAAGGTGCTGTGGCTCGTGAAGGACGAGCGCCGCAAGGAACGCATCGACAGCGTGATTCGCAAGCTTGCTCAAGACGCGCACGCGCTCTTTGAAACCGGTCTTCTAGGGACCGGCGGGAAGCTACTGGGTGGCACCACATCTGGAAGCGCCGCATGATGCAGAAACCACAATGCCGAAGTCCACCAAAGTCATTAACAAGCACAACAAATTGAGTTACAACTAAGGAGGGTTTATATGAATGAAGAAAACACGCACACCACCGAGCTCCGCGGAGACGCCGGCTCACCACTTCTTCTTACGGTACGCGAGGCGTACTTGAGACTGCGGATCAGCAAGTGGAAGTTATACGACTTGATTCGCTCGCGTCTACTTGAGTCGGTGCAGATCGGAAGACGCCGTTTCATACCGGCCGACGCTCTGCGCACCTACGTCCAGCGACTTTCCCGGGAGTCCCTTGCCTAATGGCCCGCCGTAGAGCTAATGGCCAAGGGTCAATCTCTCGGCGTAAGGACGGACGGTGGGACGTTGCTGCGTGGGTTCTGTCCGCAAACGGAGAAATAAAGCACGTCCGGACAACCGTCAAGAAAGAAGAGGAAGCAGACAGAAGGCTCACTGAGCTAAAGGCCAACCACAACAACGGCATCCCAGTCGCTGACAAAAACTACCGACTCGGAGATTACCTAGACTACTGGCTTGAGGGTTTCGTGAAGCCGAATCGTCGCCCTAACACATACGCCCAGGACGAGACAATCGTCCGGCTCTACCTGAAACCAGGACTTGGAGGCCAGTACCTTCATAAGCTTTCCGTCCCCGTGGCTCAGGTGTACTTCACCAATCTACGAGCCGCCGGTATGACCGTGACCTACATAGCCACGATCAGGAAGGTACTAAGTTCGGCGTTGACGCGTGCCATGCGGGAAGAACTGATTACCCGCAATGTGGCCCGCCTTGTTGAACTCCCCTCAGATCCCGGCGAGAAGAAGGAAGCAATACCCTGGCGTCTTGACGAAATACAACAGTTCCTAACGGTCATCCGCTCGGAGCGCCTACACGCTGCCTATCTGCTGCTCCCAACCACCGGACTCCGGAAAGGAGAACTCCTTGGGCTGCGCTGGCAAGACGTGGATGCACAGAGGCGAATCCTTCACGTGCGTCAGCAGCTGACCGGCTCGGGAAGACGCATGCACATTGGGCCACTCAAAACGAAAAAGAGCCGTCGCGACCTTCCGCTTGTTAGCCACGTGCTTGAAGCGCTCCGTGAACACTATGAAGAACAGCGAGCCCGGGGGATTACGTCGGAGCTAGTGTTCACGACCGATAGCGGTGGACCTATAGACCCAAAGAACTTCCTCAAGATGTTTCAGAGGTTCTGCAATAAGAACGGCCTACGAGTCATTACCGTTCATGATGTGCGTCGCACCCAAGCAACTCTGCTGCGCTATCTCGGGGTGCCGATGAGGACTATCCAACACATTCTCGGCCACTCGCGTATGAGCACTACCGAACTCTATGTGCTCGGCGATGAAGACGAAGGCCAGCAGGATGCCATACAGCTGATAGAAGAGCGGTTGCTTCCAGTCGAAGCGTCGAGGAAAGAACAAAGAGTTAGTTCGCTGGCGCGCTTCATTGACGGCAGCGGTAGCCGTCAACTTAACCGTCAAGAGAGGAAAAACCCGACCTGGTGGTCGGGTTCTACCTCTGGTGCGAGTACCGGGACTCTAACCCGGGACCTCTTCCTTGGCAAGAACATTCGGGCCAGCGTGCCAGAGCGGATAACAGAAGTCGATGCGGCTTTGAAAGTACACAGAAGGCGGTTGATGTTGGGGGTCGTTGCCGTCAACTTAGCCGTCAAAAACACGACGGGTGAGGAGGTAGAACTTGCCACGTAAGTAGAGCCACCCAATTCGCAGGCCAGCCCGCTCTCAGCTAATCATCCCGATGTTTCCCCAAGTGGCCGTGAAACCCTTCACGCTTACCCGGATAGTCAGCTGGACCTCTTTCTCATTAGCTCCTTGGATCAGCAGTCGATCAGTCTCAACACTTACCTTCGTAATTAGCTTGTCATCCTCTAGCAGGCAGTACAGCGGAACTTCGTCGGCAGTTGGCGACCACGAGGAAGGCACTTCGGTTTGGTCTGTTGGTCGTCGTAGCGCATCAAACAAGGTCTTGAGCTGGTTGTCGATATCACCAGCCTTAGAGATAACTGCGCCAGGAGCCTCCGGTCGCAACAGGAAAATGTCCAGTTCGGCGTAGAGCTTGTAGTAGGGGTGTACCAGCGGAGCGAAGTTGTTCCCTTGAATGGCAGTCAGAAAGGCAGCATCACTGCTGTCTTCTTCCTCTTCACTATCTCGCGTTACCAGGTTCTTGCAACCAGCCAACGCAGGGTGGGTTCTCCAGAGCTCTTTAAGCTGCGGGTGTAGTTTTCGGCGAATTTCATGCTTGACCTTCGCGTTGCTGCTGCTCGGCAGTTGGCCGCTATACGTGAGCGTGAAGTGCATACACCGTCTCCTCTTACACATCCATCATTTGTTGAACAGTATGATATGTCTGGGCGTCCTGATCCTGAACTTCGCCCACCAGGGGTTTGAGCCCGGTGGCCTACACGCCCAAGCTCAATCTCTCCGCATAGACCAAGACGACCAACCCCGCGCCGGCCACGGCCGGTTGATCTACGCAACCTAGCTGCGCCGGGCGTAGGTGTCATGAGGTAATGACTGCCGTGGATCAGAACTCGCTACGGAAGCTCGTGGAGGGGCAGCTCCTCCGGCTTGAGGGCAACGCCTTCCAGGACTGCATGGATCGGCTCGGCCTGGAGCTGTACCCCGGCGACTACCAACCCGTGCGAGCGGCTGGGCCGAAGGGCGACACAAAGAACGACGGTTACTGCCCGAAGGCCCGGGTCTTCTTCGCAGCGCACGCCACGCGCGGCGAGCGGATCGACAAGACCAAGGCGAAGATCCGCGGCGACTTGGAGGGTTGCCTCAAGGAGCATCGGGACGTGCAGGTATGGCGCTTCCTCACCAACGACACGTTGCCGGGCGAGGTCGACCAGTTCATCGACAACGAGCTTCGTCCCTTGTACCCGGGCATCACCATCGAGGTGTGGGGACTCAAGACGCTCGCCGATGTGATCAGCAAGCTCAAGAAGGAGCAGGTCGACAGGATCATCGACGTCATCACGGTGGACGAGCCAGAGTTTGAAGTCGTGGTGCTCGACCACATGAAGACAGGACGAGACCTCTGGCCAGTCCTCTCAGGTTGTCTCGGATGGTTGCCACATGAAGAACCAGACGACTGCACCGACGAAGAGCAGGACCTCATCGACAGTGCGATCCAAACCTTCCAGGACTGGAGCGACATCTCAGGAGACATCGAGTTCTCTCGCTCCTCGGTACGGGACGCGCAGAGAAGCATCACTGCCATCCTGGAGGATCTTGCCGAGATGAAGCTCGCCCTCTACGCCGCAACGGCAGGCGACTACCCCCTTACTGGTGGCTCATCGCCCTTCTTGGGGACTGTCGCCATCTTCAGGATCACTCGGGTGACTGGGGGGCAGGACGCAGCTACAAGCAACTGACGCATCGTCGGTCTTCGCACGGAAGAACCGAGGCACCAACTCGGCGCCGGCCACGACTACTAGGTCTGCCTGATCAAACCCCGCAAGCGAGGCGCCCCACGACCGAGTGGCCGCGGGACTGTTCTATGTGCGGATGGTCAAGCCCTTGTGCCCGCCGTACAAACTCCACGCTCACTGCTCAGGCAGTAGCCCATTCTTCCATGACTGATGTGGTTTCTTCGATACAGAAGTCAACGGCTTCGACGAACGATGCAGCATCGTGCGACGGAAAATAAATCGGCACGAGTCCGAAGAGCGGCTGAGTTACATCTACCCTCGCCAGGTCGACGCGAGAGTCTAGGTTGTAGTGCATCAGGGTGTTGCGGAACGGCTTTGCTGAGCGATCCATAATCAGGCTTGCCGACGATGTACCTGCGATCTTCTCGATAAGCGTCGTGGACCGCGCGGTCAGATCACCAGGTCGCTCATCGTGAAGCATCTGCAAGCTGCCAAGAACCTGATAGAGGGTCAGGAAGCGTATCTTGAATACGGTGTATTCGACCTCATTCGCATCTGTGCCCAGCGCGACCACCGAGTCGACGAAGTTCATCATCCCCCGGAATACCATCAGGAGTCGGTTGATGTCTGGTGTGCCCTTGCCATTAAATACCTGTCCATAGTATTTGGTCGATCGAACGTCGTTGCGTCGCTGATCAAAGCGCATCGGATCGAGTTGACTCACAAAGGTCTTCGCGCCTGAATCGGTTCTTGCACCTAGGCGACCGAAATAGCGTCCGTACTCTTCGTAGATAGCCTGAAGCTCAGGGCCCGATCCCTCTTTCAGCATTTCGACAGGATCAAAGCCCATATGGAACGTGGCGGCATGCGTTGTCGAGATAATCCTTCCGTCGTAGCTATAGAGACCCAAGTCCGTCTCTAGGAAACGGGCGGCCTTAAGCCACGTATTATTCAGGAACCTATCCGTGTGCGCAGGGGAAATTTCGTCACGGAAATAAGTGAGCTGACCTTCGATGCCTCGCCGGTTGTCCTCGAATAGCTTCAAGCTGTGGCGCGAACGTGCGACGATCGCTTCGGCATCAGCTGACAACAAGGCGGGCAATGTCGGGTCAATGCGCTTGAGCTTGCTATACGACTCATACACAAACAGTGACAGGTACGGCGCCAAACAGAACATGATAGTGCCATTGTGCTCCGCAGCTCTCGACTCGCCCAAGTCGCGGCCAAAGCGCCCCACATAAGCCGCATCACTTTTTATGCCGAGTGCCACTACATCATCTTGAACTCCCATTATTTTCTCCGTTCTCGATCCAGAATCATTCGGACCGTTTTAATTCCCATTACTACCAGGTCTTAATCGTCGTACAAGTCGCTGCGGACCATCAGCTCAGCGTTCGGCAAACGACTCATCCGCTTCTTAAAATCATCTGACACACTCTGCGTTGTTGCGAACACGATTCTCGCCGGATTCTTGAGATGTTTACGCACGAGTGCTTCGAACTTCTCTACATCCTTAAGCTTCAAGGTCTCCGTCTTGCACTCACCGAAGACGATCTGACCATCGAGGATGCAAGCAACGTCCATCTCTCGGCTCTTGCCTGGCCCTGCAAAGTTGAGCAGGTCGATCTCGGGGGCGTAGTGGAACGCCGTAGTGGACTGCGACTTGAGCTTGTAAAGCACCTGAGCGGTGAGATGCGAGTTCTTCTCGTAGAACTGGTAGACCGTCTCCGCGAGCTTGTAGCACCACCGCGGCTCTACCATCCCGTTCTTCCAGTGTTTTTGCGTGAACTGTTGGCGGAATGAGCAACGATTGCACGTGAACGTCGATGAGAGCGCATTTAGGCCGTACCAGGAAGATAGACTGCACCGCTCGCATTTCAAGATGTAGCCGCGCTGAAGAACATCTTTCGTAAGGAGCTCGTCCACCAGATCAGCGGCAGCCTCCTTACTCCCGATACTCGCTGCAAACGCGTCAAGGTCCAGGTATGCCCTCTGATCCGTGCGGACGTAGAAGACGCCATCATCTACATTCTTGTTTGTCTGCATGAACTTATCCAACACGGATCTGGTCGCCTTGGCTTTGATAAACTTTCCGAGCTCATCAAGACCACCAAACCGACTCACTGTGTCGTTGAAAAACTTTCCTTTGTCGGAGTACTGAGTCGTGACATCGGTAGCCGCGAAGTACGAATCAAACAGACTCATCACGTCCGGCATCTCGATCTTTGGTCGGACTAGGACTGAATCCAGCTCGTTACCGAAGATCATGGCGTTAGGGCAAAGGTAGACGACACCATCGTTTGCGACGCGAGATTCAGTCGTCGAGCTACCCCTGAACAACTTGAGAATGTCAGGACCAAGAGTCGGAAGCGATGGCGGCTGATAACCCTCAACCTGAAGTGATGTCAGCCAGTAGTGATCACCCAACCTGATCTCACTGAAATTCTTAGGTTTGGGCGTATCGAGGGGGCTCACGCTCTTGCCGTCGATGAATCCCATACTTCTATAGTTGGCGTAATTGGCCTGCTCGAACACTCGTAGCGCGCAAGAGGTCGAGATGGAGGCGATATCGACGCAGTCCGTAGCAGCGATGAAACGGGAGCTTTCAACAGAGCTTCTAGCCATCTGGCTCTTATAAGCAACAAGCTGCCTCTTGCTCAAGCTCATACTGCAAAGCTGAAGACGCTTGGGGTCATGACCGTACTTGATGAGTCCAAATGCTATGCCGACAAGCCGGCGAGCCGCTTCGTCTGTGGCAGTAAACGGAGGAATATTGGTGCTGCCCTGTTCCCGCAGCTTTCGTCGTCGATTGAGGGCAACGGTAAAATTCTTTAGCCACGCAAGCGGCAGCCAGATGACTCCTTCGTGCATCCGCGAGAGAGAGTAGTACAGGCAAAAGTCGTCCACTGTGTCGCCGAGAACGAGCACGACTGGTTCTTTATGCGTTCGATGGAGGTCGACTCTGTAGTACTGGCCGAGATGGAGCATATTGATGGTGAACGGCACATTCTGAGCGTAACCCCCCGATTGGCCGTGCAGCTGATTCTCGCCGATCAGTTCCCCGAAAAGATCTAGCGAATCATAGTCATCCGGAATGGACTTGGTAATGAAACCTTGCTCATCCATGTCCTTTTGATATCCCTCGCTGCTGGTGCCGGTCTGCGAGTGGATCAACAGAGACAGGGTGGGGTCGATCTCAGATTTAGGGAGATTCACCTGACCGATAGGTTGGGTAGCGCACGAAGCGATCTTAGCAATCTTGGTAAACGGGTAACCGAAGCCTGAGCTTCGACTCACATGCTGGTCAATTGCATAAGTGTCATGATGAAACGGGCTGAGACGGTAGAGAAGTTCTTTTTGGAGGTCGTCAGTGATTTCAAGTTGGTCATGGTGAGACATAGACGCGCTCTCCGAGAAGAGCCTCTCGAAGCTCTCCATGGGGAACTCCTTAGCGATCCACTCTTTCCGCTGACGCTCCTTGGCTCTCTGGTAGATCTTTGGGTCAGCATACTCAAGATCCAAGAAGCTGAGGCTGTAGGTAGCAAGGTAGTCAGGGCTGTACGCCTCAAGAAGTTCCCAGTACTTATCTGCGATAGAGGCGCCATCGGTAGGAATGATGAGGAAGTAGCGACCTCCCCAGACCTCGGAGGCCGCGGCAATAGCGCCGTCGGCTGCGGTCTTCCAATGACCGCTGTTCCTGTTAATGAAGATCGCGCAGCGTGGCGGACGTACGGTTGCAGTAATGTTCTGGTAGGTTAGCTCTCCACCCATACGTACGTCTCCTCAAGGCGCTACTCGAATTTTTCTGCTTGAATTCTCGATTATTCTTGTTTCTATTATCCTCTTTCCGCCTCTGTTGTTCAATGCTCTTCACTCTGTTGGTGTCGTGCTATCGACAACATCTAAAGACGCGTCAGCTCAGGTATCAGTTCCCGGATACGGAAGACCCGCATCATCTCCTGTTGCTCCTCAGGGAGCTGCCGGAAGATGCGGGCAAGCTCGTTCTTGCGCACCTGATGCTTGACCACAAACACCACGTACGGGAAGTAGTCAGCCGTGCTCATCTCGACGGCCCGCCAGTACCCGGCCACCTTCTCCCGGATGCGTGCCGGTTGTTCAGTGCTCAGGTCGATCTCAAGGAAGTACGCACTGCTGCGGTGGTCGTGGGCGAAGTCCAGGGCCACGTACAGATCAGCACGGATGCTTGGCGGAACGAGCCTCTCTACCTCCCAGGCCGTGACCGCGAGGACGCCCTTCTTCTCTGCTCGTCGCAACTCCAAGTAGGTGTCGGCAATCATGAGAGCGTGGTTGTTGACGTTGGGCGACAGCCGCCCTTCGACGCCCAGGAGCAAGCGGCCAGCGCGGCCGAGCTGGTAGACGAACGCCCCGGCCCCGCCCCTCTCTCCGGTTGCCCGACGACCAACCCGCGACAGGTAGCCGAGCCGTACCAACCGGCCGAGCACCTTGTCAGGAACCGAGTGCGACCTATCCGCAAACAGCATCTCCGTAAGGTGAGTTGAAGCGAGCTGGGAAAAGGTATGGGTGAGCTTGAGCGCTTCATAGTCGCGCTGGGTCAGCTCCACGGTCCGACCTCCGTCCGGATAGGCCACGGTGTTTTCGCTGATCAGGGTGGCTGCGGGTACAGGGGTAGACCTACGGTCAGGCCACCTCTGCCCTACGGGGTTCGCCTACCCTTCGAGGTTTTCCATCTGAGTACGCCAGGCTTCGGCGACACGCGCCGACGCGTCGAGCTGGTGCTTCATCGAGGCCGACCACTGGCGGGTTTCGCCCTCGATCATCCCTTCGAGGAGTGGGTCGTCATGATGACGCCGACCAAGACGCTCTGCGACGGCTTCGACATCCTGGAGGATGTTTTCGAGGTACTCGATGCTTCGCCCGAGGTACGCCAGTTCTGAGAGAAGGTTCTGCACGCTACGCATCGCTTGAACTCCTCGGGCCACCGAAGCGCGGTCGTCGGGTGGGCGGCGCCGGGGCCGGCTGACCGCCACGGCGCCGTTTGATTTCCTCGTCCACCTCGGCCGCGGGACGGGCATAGGTTGCGCGGGACAAACGCCGCACCTCGTCGGCAAAGCCGGTCTCAACTACCGGTGGCAGTGTGACCCCGGTAACCGGCGTACTGACGCCCTCAGTAGTTGCGAGCCGTGCGACCACTTCAAAGCGCCGTAGGTTCATGAAGTCATCTGGGGTCAGACTGCTGCCGAACCCGCGAGCAAAGGTTCTAGCCTCGTCGGCAGACGTTTGGAAGACCACCGTCGAGCGGGCGTTGTTCTGGGTGGCGTCTTGGAGTTCACGGCTGAGTTGCCCGAGGAACTGATGCGCCACCGTCATCGCGAGACCGCGACTCCGGCTCTGCGCGAACATGTCGGCAGGCTCGAACGGCAGGTTGATGAAGTCCTGGAACTCGTCGAGGTAGAGCATGGTTGGTCGGGCCGGATCAGTAGCCCCGGCCTGTACGGCACTCCAGACCGAATTAAGCAGCAGGCTGCCGAGGAGTCCGGCCGTGTCCTTGCCTTCCGTGGCACGCGAGAGGTTGACGAGCAGGATCTTGGCGCTCCGCAGAATGTCCGCCAGATCTACCGTGCTGCGTGACTGCCCGATGATGTTCCGGATCGACGGCCGGTTGTTGAGCTGCCAAATCCTGTCCATGACCGGCTGAAAGTGGGACGCCCTCGTACGAGCGTCACCAAATCCTTGCCACCACGCTGCCAGCTCCTCGATATGCGCCACACCACGCACGAGGTTCTGCGAGAACTCTTCTTGGTCCGGCCTCGGCACCGCGAGCGCCCCGATATCCGCGAACGTCATCGGGGCCGTGGTTCCGGCCGACATCATGAGCGTCAGGATCAGGTGGTAGAAGCCCTGCCGTACGCGCACTCCTCGGGCATCCTGCGGATACAGGTGGTCGAAGAGTCGTTGGATGTCGGCAGCCACCACGAAGGGCGAACCCTGCAAGATGTTGAAGCCCACCGGATAGTTCGTGTCACTTACGTCGAGCACGACGACATCGTGAAGCCGGCGTTCAGGCACGCGCTCCAGCGCCGCCTTGAACAGGTCGCCCTTGCTCTCGATGAGCACCACCCCGCGACCGGCGTTCATGTCCTGCGCGATGAGGTTGGTAAGTAGCGCCGTCTTACCGGAGCCGGTTGGCCCAACGACCTGAAGGTGCCACAGCGACTCCGCCGGTGAGAGCGCGAGAGGCCGCTGCACCCCTGGAAAGTTCGACCGCGCGATTACTCGTCCCGCCCGTGACACGGCTCCGACCGGCGCCAGTTGCCGCGTCCGGCCCCGTGGAAGCCCGGCAACATGCGGCGCGCCGATTGGCCATGCCAAGAGCCCCGTCAACTCAGAGACGGACACCCGCGCCGGAAACAACGTCGGCACCGCCGCACGTTGGACGCGCTCGATCACGCGCCTACTCGACGTGACCCGCCGCTTGAATCGGCTGTGTCCACCGCTCGCCCCACTGAGACTGGATCGCATCTGTGCCAGAAGCTGGTCACTGCGCGCTGGACTGCCCGCCTTCACCGCCAGGCGCAGGACAGCCAGAAAGTTGGGTTCACCGAGCTTCGCCCGCTCGTCCGTAATCCGGTCGCGGTCGCCGACTCCGCCCAGGAGCCGCCCAGCAAATCCCGGCGGCCCACTGTCGGACGCCTGCTGCGGTGGTCGCTCCCGCAGTGCAGGCGACAGCACCCACTGAAGAACGACGGCTTCCCCACGGCCGAGCGGCTGCATGGTCGTGAGCAGACTGGAGGCCAGAGCCTCGGCATTCCACACACCGAGGCCGCGCCGAGGAGCACTCGTTCCAAGCTCCACCGCGGCCGTCCATTGAAGCGGCGCTTCCTCCTCGCCCGCCGGCGTGACCGTAGAACCGGGCATCAACGAGCGCAGCTGCCCGGCCACATAGCCAGCCTGTCCTTCTGGCACCCGCAGCCGGTGCTGGATACCCGCTTCGCGCGCCTCGACCTCGCACACGAATGACGAGACACCAAGCAGCCGCCGCGGCCCGCTCGTGAGCGTGCCGCTTACCGCGTGCAGCCACGCCGTGACGTGGTCGGCGTTCAGGTCGGCCGGGAACGTCAGAGAGAACACGGTGCGTCCGTACGCATCGGTCGGCATCTGGATCGGCCCCCTTACCAGCGCGTCATGCGGTAGTAAACGAAGCCGAGCACCAACGTGATCGCGAGGCCGCTCACGACGTACGGCACGAGTGGCGCAATCGCCAGCCACAGCACGTGAATGGTGAGCGCAGCAAGGAGGAGCAACGACAGGAAGTTGCGGGCCTTCTTCACAACAGAACCCTTCTAGAAGAAGCGGGCGACCTACGGTCGTGGCCGGCGGGGATCGGAAAAGTGAGCATCTAGGCGTAAAATGGAATTTAGGAATGACGAGGGATCAACAAGACATCTGGGAACGTGAGAAGCGAGCAGTTCGTCAGCTTCGGGACGCCCTCGGCAAGCCGGTCGACCAAGCCATCGTCGAGACGGTGGCGATCCTGCGACTTCTCGGCTTTCACACCGACAGCTCGTGCGGTGGCCACTTCGACCGGGCGGCCAGTCCGTACGTTGCGTTTCGCGCACCGAGCAACCAAGCCGACCGGCGGCGCATCGAGGAGGCCGACACCCAAGTCGAGAAGCGACGACGCAAGAACCAGGCGTTCAAGCACAACGCCGGCGAGCTGGCTCGGCTGCTGCCCTTGGTGGAGCGCTTCTACGAGACACGCGACGTGCCACAGTCGAGGCGGCTCATCTGTCAGGGCTTCGGCCTCATTGGCTACCACCTCACCGCTCAGTCCGCGGATTTGGTGCATGTCGCATCCAAGGACGAGCGACGCGCGTTGGTAGACGCTCAGCGCCAAGAGTTCGACGCCTTCGCGGAGTTCATGAAGGCCGAGTTCTTCGGGACGAAGAACGACGCCCCAACCCGAGCGGCCTGAGCCGCCGCTCGGGTTGGCTCGACGACTATTCGTCATCGTCGACGCGTATGAAGCCATCGCCTTCACAGGTCGGGCAGTCGATCGGTTCTTCGACGCCAGGCGGCGCAATCATGGTGGTGCCATCGCACTCGGGACATACCTTGTTGCCCATCTTCTTCACCTCCTTCCGTTGATGCTGCCGACCTACGACCCGTGGCCGGCGGGAGTTGAAAGGGGACGCATCTACGACGCGTCCACTTCGGGCTTGGTGGGGTGGCTCTGGCCGGAGCTGCCTTCCCCGTAATGCGCTACAACTCAGCGGCGCCGGTGGTGACGGGGGTTGTACCCCCACTCATCCGCGACGTCTTCCGTGAGTCGACGGTCGTACTCGCGGCGGTGCATCTCCGCCTCGATCTGCTGCCGTCGCTGGTTGTAGCGGATCCTGTGGCCGAACTTCTTGTCCAAGAAGTGCAGGAGCCAAAGCCCGCCGCCGAAGAACACACACAGGTAGATAAATCCGAGCCACGCCATGGTGCTTACCTCCTTGTGTTGCGGTACTGGGTTGATCGGTTGCGGTGTTCTCGGGTGATGGCGCGCATCTTGACCACCGCCTCGTACTTACGGACACGGAGCGCGTAGAACGGGTTTTCCATGCGCTTCTCTTCGCGCAGGAACTTCAGAAAGTCGATGGCCGCCCAGACCACGCCACCCACGATGAGGAGCATGCTGGCAACGGCTACGACCATGAGAGGGACGTTCACCTAGAAGCTCCCACGCCCGAAGTCGCGAATATCGCGCCCGGTCTGGCGGGTGAACTCCTGCACGATCTTGTGCAGCTCTGCACCGAGATACGGATCACTTTGCGCCAGTGTGCGAGCCAGACCCACCACGTCCGTGATGTCGTGCATGGCGTTCTCGGTCAGGCATGTACGAAGCGCAGCCGTGAGCTCCTGCTTCCGGGCTTCGTACAGCAGGCCCGTCCTGTCACGGTCGGCGCGTGCCTGCAACGCTCGCTGTTCCTTGGACGGCCGCGCCAACCATCCACCCCGCCCGTTCTGTTGTCCGTCGCCACCAAGCATCAGTTCGCTGCCCATTGGGTCGAGCCCTTCTTCCGTGTCGAGGCGGCCTCGTAGAACGCGACGTTCAACAGAGCCGGCCGCGGCGGGTAGGTCGATGAGTCCAAGAGTGGAGGATCCTCCCCTTCAGCGTCAAGGCCACAGCTCTACTAGACGCACGCTTCTTGCTTGGCCGCCGTTCGAACAGATACCGTGAACCCATGACAGACGACGAAGCAACCCCGCAGCAGCGGGCGGCCGAGACCAAGCGGAGGCGAACGCGAGAGTGGATCATCACGTCGACGCTCGACCTCTACGGCGAACTGGATAAGGGGGACTTCACTCGCGAGCAGATCGCGGAAGCAGCGGGGGTCGGCCTAACCACGTTGTCCAATCACTTCCGATTGAAGTGGGACGTCCTGAGGGTGGCGCATGAACGGTTGCTCGCCCCGATCGTCGAGCCGCTCCGCGAAGGCCGCCTGAGCGGGACCTACAAGCCAGACGACGGAGTTGTGGAGCTGCTGCGCTACCTCTACGCCGTCGCCAAGATGTGCCACCAGCACCGGGCGCTCACGGTGGCAATGATCCGGGCGTACTACGAGACCGCCCCGGATCAGCGGCCGGAGCTGTACAACAAGTTCGGGACCATGGGTTCGTTCCCAGAGAAAAATCTCGGTTGGTACATCGGCAACGGCTTTTCGCCGATCTTTACTTCTCCGCCATTCGGGGGAAGTTACATGCTTCTCGCCAGTGACAGGCCACGCTCGCACGCCGATGTCGAGACGGCTTATTACCACGCACAGGCACTATTGACGCAGCTGTATCACGAGCCGTCCGAAGATGCGCCAATCCTCGTCACACGCGTGGTCAGCCGAGAGATGCTCTCCGTTCTGATGCCTGACATCGACATGAAGACGACAGAGCAAAAACTCACGGGAGTGCAGAGCACCGTGAATGCCTGGTTCGAGGATCGAAAGAGGCGGGAGGAAATGTACTAACGAAACTCGCATGATTCAGGAAATCACCGATAATGGCGAGACAGCGGAATGCCACCCAGATCAACATGGATCAGGGTGGCATTTCCGTGAACAATAGGAACTCATTGCATAATTCCTAAAAGTATGTTATAAATATACATAGATTACCGAACGGGTAATAGCACTCCCCTGTCTTTGGGTGAGGCGCCACGGCAACTGCTTCTTTTAGCTGCTGGGGCGCTTTATCCAAATTGACCAGGAGAGATGTATGTCAACAGAAGCACTCAGCCCTCAGCAGCGAGCTGCTCTTACCAAGACGGTGCGGACTCGCAAGTGGCTAGCTGACACCGCCCGCGCCCTGCTGGACGAGAACGGCTGGTACGGCGTGACGCGTGAGGATGTTGCCAAGGCGTCGGGCTTCGGCCTTACTACCTTGAGTAAACACTTTCCAACCAAGCGCGGCTTGGTCATCGCAGCCTACGCCCCGCTTGTCCTGCCGCTCATAGAGAAGACCAGGAACACACCGAGCCTCCCCGGCCCAGTGCTGACCACCTTCATCCGTGAGCTTGCGGAGATCTGCGCCGCGCATCCGGCTTTGGCCGTAGCCTTGTTGCCCGTAGCACGTGATGCGCGCGTACAGAACAACACCGACGAGTCCGCGTACGACCTGACCCTGCGGGAACTCGCAGAGCTCATTGTCCTGCCGCTCAGCGGCCTACGAGATGAAAAGCTGCCGGTGGAAGTCGCCGAGTATCACCTTCTCGGACTACTGTCCTGGATCGAGAATCACCCCGAAATCCCCGGTACAACCGCCGCCGAACTAGCTCTGAGCCAGCTCAACCTTCTGTGACCCACCCCGCAGCCCCAGCGAAGAACGCCACCGCGTCCGCTGTCGGTCGCGGGGTGTTCTTCGTTTCTGGGCACGCCCCTAGAAATGCGAAGACCCCTGCCGAAGCAAGGGCCTTGAGCAAGCTGGAGAATATTAGGCGACCTTGGTCTTCGCGTACGCCTCCTTGATCTCCGCCGGGACGCGACCACGGTCGTTCACGTCGTAGCCGTTCTCCTTGGCCCACGCGCGGATCAGGGCGGTGTCACCACTGGAAGCCGCCGTCTGAGTTGTACCGCCACGCCTACCGCCGCGCGTTTGGCTCATCTTCCGACCCTTGTCGACGTACGACTCAAGGGCCTTGCGCAGCTTGGCCGCGTTCTTCTCGTTCAGGTCGATCTCGTACGTCCTACCGTCGAGGCCGAACACGATCGTCTCGGAAGCCTCGGACCCGTCGAGGTCGTCAAGCAGTTGGATAATTGTTTGCTGCGCCATCGTCGGTTCGTCCTTCGTCGCGTTCCAGGTGAACAACATGCTGATGTTGCTGACTTTTTATCAGTATGGCGACTACGCGCGCAACGCGGCCCCGTGGTGGGGCCTCATTCACGGTGCCCGCCTCAGCCCACTGCGACGCCCAACGAAGAACACCCCGCGACCGACCAACGGACACGGGGTGTTCTTGCTTTTCAGGGGTTCTTGCGCTGCTACGTCGTTCCCTTGAGATCGTCAGGGCCAAGCTCGTCCAGCACCTCCTTGAAGAGAGGGGCATCTTCGGGGTGTGCCTTCAACTTGGCTTCCATCTCAGCTTTTATCTCGGCTTTGCGCTTCGCGAGTGCTTTCTCCTTCTTCAGGCGGTCGTGCCGGTTGGCAGCCCAGATCACGCATGCGATGACAAGAATCGCGAAGGTGCCACTTACCGTCTGGCCGCCTTCGCTGGCTGCTCGGAACATGTGAATCACGCCCTTCTGGGGAGCACTTCGGTATCAAGGAGGCCCGCCCAACTATCGGTGAGTCCGACCG
Source organism: Streptomyces adelaidensis (assembly GCF_016598475.1). Lineage (GTDB taxonomy): Bacteria > Actinomycetota > Actinomycetes > Streptomycetales > Streptomycetaceae > Streptomyces > Streptomyces adelaidensis. The sequence goes on along the minus strand of NZ_JAEMUX010000003.1, from coordinate 15,520 downwards.
TGCACTGGAGACGCAATGTTCATCAGCTGCCGTCGTGATGGCGCGCCCTTCTACTCCTGCCGTACAGCAGCCAGCGGCCCAGTTGAGGACGTGAAGCGCGCGGCTCGGTCGATCCTGGAAGCTGCAACCGGTGCAGCGGCCACGCTCGCCTAGTCGTTCGGAACCAATGCGACTGCTGCATACGGAAGATGCAGTGGTGACAGGCGAACAGAGGCAGCGCCGTACCTCGAACCACCATGTCGCCGACGTGCGCCACGGGAACACCGAGCGCCTCGCAGCGGAAGCACGTCCCCCGGTACCAATCGAACAGGTCCCATATCTGCTGCGACCTCATCGGGCATCAGCTCGCTCGTGATCAGCCCGATCAACCCGCAGCCGGCCACAGCCCCTAGATCGCATCGTTCCCTCGCGATGCGGCGGCCACCGAAGCTGTCGTCTCCATCAGGTGCTCGAACAGCGCAGTGCGCGCCTGGTCTTCAACCGGTCCCCGTGGTGCCCGGATGCTTGGGTGCAGTATGAGCGGCGCGTGGTCCTGGTCGAAAGGGGGCGACTCCACAGGTACACCGAGGGGAAGTTCAGCCCAGACAACCTTGCCACCGACCGGCGAACGGTAGATGTTCCACCGTTTCGCCAGCGCATCAATGAGCAACAGACCGCGCCCGCTTGTGTCCTCAAGGGCGGGGTTCTTCCTGACGGGTGCTGCTTCGCTTCTGTCCCAGACCTCGACGTAGAGGCTGGCTTCAAGCGCCCGGAGCTGTATCCCGATGACATGCTCCGCGTTGATCTGCCACGGCTTCGGCTCCGGGGCGGTGATGCCACTGGCCTTGATGGCGTTGGTGACAAGTTCGCTCATGATGAGCGTCGCAGTCTCTGTGTGGTCGTCGAACTTCCAGCGCGTCAGCGTGTGCCGGACGAACATCCGGGAGACGGCGACCGCCGAAGGTACAGCGGTCAACCGGAGTGATGCGGCGAGCAGAGGAATCGGGTGCACGGTGTCGGGGTTCATGATGCAGTGCTCCTGTTCTGCGGAGCACTCTGGACGATCCACAGCCGCGCGCCGATCTCGCGTTCGATGTGGTCACACATGGCAGCCTGTAGTCCTGGCAGCCGAGCGAAGTGCCAAAGTGACGGCACGATTACGTGCTTGACCTCTGTGTTCTTGAGCGCGTCAATCAGGGTGAAGAAGGCCGATTCATCGTTAGCACGCAGCCGTTCGATGAACAGCCGCTCCAAGGTGAAGCCTTCACGGCTGGCGTATGCCGCCAACTCCCGCTTGATTGTCTCGGTTTCGTCGTTGTCGTCGTCACTTGCCGTTAGTCGCATGTAGCCGTACATGGCTGGTCGCATCCGTTCCTCCGGGGGGGTTGGAACGGCTGGCGAGCGACGGCACCGTCCTCAGCCGCTCGCCAACCTGCCAGTCAGAGAAGCGTTTTGACCTGCGCAAACACCACAGCAAACGTGCCGCACCGATGACGCATCCGTGTCGCACTCGGCGGGCTGGCCTGCACTGATGCGGTCAACGGGGCTAAGGTGAAACCTCGCCCCGTACACCCGGAGGGATGGGCGATGGCAGCGAAGCGCATACGCCTCGCTCAACGTCGTAAAGCGGCAGGCTTCACACAAGAGGCACTTGCCGAGTATCTAGGCGTCGAGCGTTCAACGGTAGGTCGCTGGGAGAGCGCCGACACCGAACCGCAAGCCTGGCTCCGGCCAAAGCTTGCCCACGTGCTCAACATGTCGAGCGAAGAACTGCAGGCCGCCCTCGCCGATGTGGTCGTGACCCAAACGCCGCAGAGCGAACGAATGACCTACGCTCTCCAGAATCCAGCGTCCGCCGACCTGATGGTCGTTGCCTATCTGCACGAGCGACTGCGGCAACTCGATGAGTCCTACGACAAGGCGTCCTCCACGGGGTTGCTCGGTCCAGCCGGACAGGTACACGGGCAGGTGAAGTTCCTTCGGGAGAACGCTAGCAACGCGCGTGTCCGTCGGGCGCTCTATGAGGTAGAGGCTGACTCGGCAACTCTCATGGGGCAACTGGTATGGGATGTCAGCCAGAGACGCGACCACCAAGCACCCTTGTCGTACTTCCAAGAAGCCGTCAACGCAGCCCGGCACGTCCGTGACCCGTCCATCGAGGCGTACGCGACGTTGCGCATGTCCTATGTGGCGCTCTACGGCGAGAAGAACCCCACGCGGGGCGTCATGCTGGCGCAGCAGGCCGCCGAAGTTGCTCAGTTGGCCAGTCCATCGCTGACTGGGTTGAGTCTGCTTCACGTCGCCGAGGGGCACGCCATGACGGGCGTGATCTCGGAGTGCGAAGCGGCGCTGCAGAAGGCCGAGGATCAGTTCGACCGTGTCCACCCCGATGATGTGGCTGCCCCGTACTACACCGTCAACGAGTACAACCGGCTGGCCGGAAGCTGCTACCTATTCTTGGGCTTGCCCGAACGAGCCGAACCGATCCTCCGTATGACCACACGGGCGCTGGCGGGCAAGAAAAAGTCTCAGGCCATCGCGCTGGGCAACCTGACCTTGGCACTCATCCAGCAACGAAAGCTCGATGAAGCGGCCAGCGCCATGCATCGCACCATTGATGCGGTGGAGCTGACGCGCGGTGGCGGTGGTCTTAACCTGGCGTTCTCTGCTGGGCGCGAGCTTCGGCAGTGGCGACAGGAGCCGTGGGCGCAGGAGATCAACGACCGACTGCTAGCTCTAATGGCAGCGATCTAAGTACGGGCGGGGTGCGCATGAACGACATCGACCAGGCTAAGCAGCAGCTACGCGAGAAGGTGTGGCGTCGACTCATCGACGGCGGCGGCGCTCCGGCTGACTCGTACGGCAAAATCCCTGGCTTCTATGGTGCCGAGGACACGGCGGAGCAACTGGCCGGGCAAGATTTTTGGCAGCGGGCCACCACCGTGAAGGCCAACCCCGACTGGGCACAGCTCGCAGTCAGGGTCCGGGCGCTCAAGGACGGCAAACGCGTCTACATGGCCGTGCCGCGTATGGCGTCGCTGCAACCGTTCTTCTTGCTCGATCCTGAGTCGCTGACGCTTCCGCCCGAGGAGGCAGCTGAGAAGAAGGGCGCGGCCCAAGTTGCCCGCCGGCTTGGCGTTGAGTCGATGGAACCTATCGACGTGGTGGTGTGCGGCAGTGTCGCCGTCAACCGATCCGGAGCGCGCATCGGCAAGGGTGCCGGATACTCCGACCTTGAGGTTGCTCTCTTGATCGAGGCGGGGTTGGTGACAGATCAGACGGTGATCGTCGCCCCCGTACACCAGCTCCAGGTGGTCGAGGATGACATCCCCGAGACCGAGCACGATTTCTCCGTGGACTACATCGTCACGCCCGACGAAGTGATCCCGTGCACCAACCGGCGTCGGCCGCCGGGGTTGGTGTGGAACGACCTCACCACCGAGAAAATTGCTCAGATTCCGGTACTAGCTGCGCGACACCAGACGTAACTACACTTCGCTATCCAGAGCGCCCGACCTCCCCCCGTGGTCGGGCGCTCTTTGTGTGCAAGATCGCCTGTTTGGATCGCTCACATTTGCGAGCAGTCATCTGCACTCGCTCGCGTCTGGAACGGCTCCAGGGGGCGGGCTGCATCGCTCCGTGTGCTCTGAGCTGCGCAAACACCCCTCTGGCAAGATCCTTTAGGAGGTGCCAGGACCGAGGGTCGAACGCCAAATGGATCATGAACAAGGGGTAGTTGTAACCGCATTGAGACCACTGGGATTGGGCAGCACCCACACGCGTGACGCCCCGATCATCCGCTCCTGCGGCCCGATCGCGGCCTTGCGGTCACCGAACGCCGCCCGGTACGCGGTCACGCCCACCACCGCGAGCCAGCGTGGACCCAGCCGTTCCACCCTGGCGGTCAGCAGACGTCCGCCCTCGACGTACTCCTCGGCCGTCAGCTCGTCGGCGCGTGCCGTCGCCCGGGCGACGACGTTCGTGATGCCGAGCCCGTACGACGGCAGCTCGTCCTGCTCGGCGGGCTTGAGCAGCCGGGGTGTGAAGCCGGACAGATGGAGGACGGGCCAGAAGCGGTTGCCGGGGCGGGCGAAGTGGTGGCCGGTCGCCGCCGTCATCAGGCCCGGGTTGATGCCGCAGAAAAGGACCCGGAGGCCGTCCGCGGTGACATCCGGCACCAGCCGGTCGCGGGCGGCCTCCAGTTCGGCCTGGGTGAAGCGGGTCAGAGGATCGCTCCCGGCGTGTAGCCCGCGGCCTCCGGGCGCTGCTTCACGATCTCCTCGATCCGGCCGACGACGACGGCGACCTGGTCGGCCGCGGCGCCCGTGAAGGACAGCTTGTCGGCCATGAGCGCGTCGAGCTGGACGCGGTCCAGCGGGATGCGGTCGTCGGCGGCGAGCTTGTCGAGGAGTTCGTTGCGCTCGGCGCCCCGCTCGCGCATGGCGAGGGCGGAGGAGACGGCGTTCTCCTTGATGGCCTCGTGCGCGACCTCGCGGCCGACGCCCGCGCGCACCGCGCCCATCAGCACCTTGGTCGTGGCGAGGAACGGCAGGTAGCGGTCCAGCTCGCGCGCGACCACGGCCGGGAAGGCGCCGAACTCGTCGAGGACGGTCAGGAAGGTCTCCAGCAGACCGTCCAGCGCGAAGAAGGCATCCGGCAGCGCGACCCGGCGCACGACCGAGCACGACACGTCGCCCTCGTTCCACTGGTCGCCGGCCAGCTCGCCGGTCATCGACGCGTAGCCGCGCAGGATGACCATGAGGCCGTTGACGCGCTCGCAGGAGCGGGTGTTCATCTTGTGCGGCATGGCCGACGAACCGACCTGCCCCGGCTTGAAGCCCTCGGTCACCAGCTCGTGCCCGGCCATCAGCCGGACCGTCTTCGCCAGCGAGGACGGGGCCGCCGCCAGCTGGACGAGCGCCGTGACGACCTCGTAGTCCAGCGAGCGGGGGTAGACCTGGCCGACGGAGGTGAAGGCCTGCGCGAAGCCGAGGTGCCCGGCGATCCGGTCCTCCAGCTCCGCCAGCTTGGCGGCGTCCCCGCCCAGCAGGTCCAGCATGTCCTGCGCCGTGCCCACCGGGCCCTTGATACCGCGCAGCGGGTAGCGGCCGAGCAGCTCCTCGACCCGGCCGTACGCCACGAGCAGCTCGTCGGCGGCGGTCGCGAACCGCTTGCCGAGGGTGGTCGCCTGCGCGGCCACGTTGTGCGAGCGACCGGCCATGACCAGCTCGGCGTACTCACCGGCCAGCTTGCCCAGGCGCGCCAGCACGGACACCGTACGGTCGCGCATCAGCTCCAGGGAGAGCCGGATCTGCAGCTGCTCGACATTCTCGGTGAGGTCCCGGGACGTCATGCCCTTGTGGACGTGCTCATGCCCGGCGAGGTCGTTGAACTCCTCGATCCGTGCCTTCACGTCGTGCCGCGTGACCTTCTCACGCTCGGCGATGGAGGCCAGGTCGACGGTGTCGAGGACCCGCTCGTAGTCGGCGAGCGCCTCGTCCGGCACCTCGATGCCGAGGTCCTTCTGCGCCCGCAGCACGGCCAGCCAGAGCTGCCGCTCCAACCTCACCTTCTGCTCGGGCGACCAGAGCGTGGCGAGCTCGGTGGAGGCGTAGCGTCCGGCGAGGACGTTCGGGATACGGGGCTTGGCTGGCGCAGAAGTCACGTAGACGGATTCTACTGGCGATTCGTGCAGGTGAGCGCAGCGGGGCTTTTGGTGGAACCTACGAAGCCCCCGCGCCGTCGGCGAGCTCGGCCAGGATGTCCCCGTGGCACGGCTCCGGCGCGCACCAGCAGGCCAGGGTCTTGCCGCGCAGGTCCGGGACGAGGGCGAGCAGGTCGGGGTCGGCCAGGAGGTAATCGCGGTACTTGGCCATGATCTCGGCGCGTGTTCCGTCGCGCTTCTTCGTGGGGGTGTCGTACTGGAAGGGGTTGTAGAGGGAGTGCTGGGGGAGGTCCCAGTGGCCCATGGTCCAGCGGCGGCCGACGTAGACGAGGTCGGCGGGGGCGTGTTCCAGGCGGGGGCCGAAGTCGTGGATGCGGCCCTTGAGGTTGATGACGGTGGTGGACACACGCGCCTCCAGGTACGACGGCTCCTTACGCTACTGGGCCCTCGTAGGGCAGCAACTCGGGCCGCTTGGCCGGGAGGCCGTCGCCGGAGGAGCGGCCGGTGAGGCGGCGGCCGATCCAGGGCAGTAGGTACTGCCTGGCGAAGCGGGCGTCGGCGACCCGGCGGGCCGACCAGCCGGGCGGCGCGGTCGGGGGCATCGGGGTGCGCCACTGCGCGTCCTCGGCCTCGTAGCCCAGTGTCTGCCAGATCGCTTCGGCGACCCGGCGGTGGGCGTCGGCGGTGAGGTGCAGCCGGTCCACGTCCCACATGCGGGGATCGCTCAGCGAGGGGGCGCCGTACAGGTCGACGACGAGGGCGCCGTGCCGGGCGGCCAGGTCGTCGACGCAGGTGAACAGCTCCTCCATGCGGGGCCGGAACCGCTCCAGGACGGGGCCCTGCCGGCCCGGGCTGCGCATCAGGACAAGCTGCTCGCAGGCGGGGGCCAGGCGTTCCACGGCCTCCTCCAAAAGCCCGCGTACCCGGCCCATGTCGCATTTGGGCCGGAGCGTGTCGTTCAGGCCGCCGACCAGTGTGATCACGTCCGCGTCCATCGCGGCCGCCACATCCACCTGCTCGGCGACGATCTGCCCGACCAGCTTCCCGCGCACAGCGAGATTGGCGTACCGGAAGCCGGGCGTCCGCGCGGCCATGCGGCCCGCGAGGACATCGGCCCAGCCCCGGTACGAACCGTCGGGCAGCCGGTCGAACATGCCCTCGGTGAAGGAATCGCCGACCGCGACAAGGCTGGAGTACGTGGGAGATGGGGGAGACGTGGCAGATGTCGGTGACGTGGATGACGTCGGTGACGGGGGATGCGTGGGATTCGTGGCATTCGTCTGCATGGCAAAAGCGATGCTATCCCGTTCACATACCCGGCGGTCGGTCGGCCTCCGCCACCCCCGATCCCGCTGGCCGCCCCCCCGTCACCTCCGCGCCTCACACGGTCGGCTGCCCGAAGAGCTCCCGCAGCACGTCCTCCATGGTCACGATGCCGGCGAGTCGGCCGTCCGCGCCCTGCACGGCCGCCAGATGCGTACGGCTGCGGCGCATCGCGGTGAGTACATCGTCGAGGGGTGTGGTCTCCCGGACGCGGGCGATGGACCGCATGTCCCGGACGGAGAACGGCACGTCACGCGGGGCCGCGTCGAGCGCGTCCTTCACATGGAGATAGCCCACGATCCGGCGCCCCTCGTCGACCACGGGGAAGCGGGAGAACCCGGACTCGGCCGAAAGCCGCTCCAGCTCCTCCGGGGTGACGCCCATGCCCGCGTACACGACGCGCTCCAGCGGGAGCACGACATCGCGCACGGGGCGTCGGCCCAGCTCAAGGGCGTCGTGCAGCCGCTCCTGCGCGCGGTCGTCGATGAGCCCGGCCTCACTGGAGTCCCGGACCAGCCGGGCGAGCTCGGTGTCCGAGAAGGTCGCCGTGACCTCGTCCTTCGTCTCGACCCGCAGCAGCTTCAGCAGCGCGTTCGCGAAGGCGTTGATCGTGAAGATCACCGGGCGCAGCGCCCGCGACAGCGCCACCAGCGGCGGGCCCAGCAGCAGTGCGCTGCGCACCGGCTCGGCGAGCGCGATGTTCTTCGGCACCATCTCGCCGAGCAGCATGTGCAGATAGGTGGCCACCGCCAGGGCGATCACGAAGGACACCGCGTGCCCCGCGCTCTCCGGCACACCGACCGCGTGGAACACCGGCTCCAGCAGGTGTTCGATCGCGGGCTCCGCGACCACACCGAGGACCAGGGTGCACAGCGTGATGCCGAGCTGCGCCGCCGCCATCAGGGCCGACACATGCTCCAAGCCCCACAGCACACTGCGCGCTCGCCGGTCGCCCATCTCGGCGTACGGCTCGATCTGGCTGCGGCGTACGGAGATCAACGCGAACTCGGCGCCCACGAAGAAGGCGTTGACGACCAGCGTCGCGAAACCGATCAGCAACTGGACGGCGGTCATCGCTGTCCCTCCTCGTCAGCGGAAACGGCCGGCGCGTGCAGCAGCACCCGCGCGGCCCGGTGCCCGGCGGCGTCCACCACTTCGAGCCGCCAGCCGACGACCTCGACGATGTCGCCGACGGCCGGAATACGGCCCAGCTCGGCGGCGACGAGGCCCGCGAGCGTCTCGTACGGCCCCTCGGGCGTGCGCAGTCCGACGCGGGCCAGCCGGTCGGTGCGGGCCGAGCCGTCGGCCGAGTAGAGCGGGCGGCCGTCGTCGTCGGTGCCGACGGGGGCCAGGTCGGGCGTCTCGTGCGGGTCGTGTTCGTCCCGCACCTCGCCGACGACCTCCTCCACGATGTCCTCCAGCGTCACCACACCGGCGGTCCCGCCGTACTCGTCGATGACGACGGCCATCGTGCGCTTGCCCGAGAGCCGGTCCAGGACCCGGTCCACGGTCAGAGACTCGGGGACGAGGAGCGGCTCGCGCAGCAGCTCGGCCACGGAGGTGCGCGGCCGGCGCGCGGCGGGCACGGCGAGGCAGTCCTTGATGTGGACGGTGCCGATTACCGCGTCGAGGCTGCCCCGGTAGACGGGGAACCGGGACAGACCGGTGGCGCGGGTCGCGTTCGCCACGTCCTCGCAGGTCGCCTGGGCTTCGAGGGCGATGACCTGGACACGCGGGGTCATCACGTTCTCGGCGGTCAGATCGGCGAGGTTCAGCGTCCGCACGAACAGCTCGGCGGTGTCCGCCTCCAGGGCGCCCTCCTTGGCCGAGTGCCGGGCGAGGGCCGCCAGCTCCTGGGGGCCGCGCGCGGAGGCCAGCTCCTCGGCGGGCTCGACGCCGAAGCGGCGTACGAGGCGGTTGGCGGTGTTGTTGAGGTGGGTGATGAAGGGCCGGAACGCGGCGCTGAACCAGCGCTGCGGGTTCGCCACCTTCTTCGCCACGGGCAACGGCGCGGAGATCGCCCAGTTCTTGGGCACCAGCTCGCCGACGACCATCAGCACGATGGTCGACAGGGCCGTACCGATCACCAGGGCGACGGAGCTCGACGCGGAGCTCGGCACGCCGGCCGTCTCCAGCGGGCCCGCGATCAGCTTGGCGATGGACGGCTCGGCGAGCATGCCGACCACCAGGTTGGTGACGGTGATGCCGAGCTGCGCGCCGGAGAGCTGGAAGGTCAGATTCCGTACGGCCTTGAGGGCGCCGGCGGCGCCCCGCTCGCCGCGCTCCACGGCCCGCTCCAGCCGGCCTCGGTCGACCGTGGTCAGCGAGAACTCGGCGGCGACGAAGGCACCACAGGCCACGGAGAGCAGCACCGCCACCAGAAGGAGGAGCACTTCGGTCATCGGGTCACCTCCGTCCCATGATCGGGCAGGGGCGGGAGGAACGCGCGATGTCGGACACCGGCCCGGGTACGACGTGTACCGGGTCGGGTACTGGGAGGCTCGCCCATGGGCGGACGCTCACAACCTTTCCGTAGAGGTTGACTGGTCCAACCATGGTAAAGGATCAGCAAAGCGGGTCTCTGCCGCTCCGGTGGCCTCCGGTTCCTACTCCCCGAGGGGCTTCACCCACCGCCGCCACTTCTCCTCGGGTGCGTACCCGGCGGCCCGCCACGCATGCTGGGCCGTCTCGTTCCCTACGAGCACCATCGCGTCGCCGCGCCGCCCGCCGAGCCGTACGAACCGCTCCTCGGCGGCGGCGAGCAGCGCCGAGCCGATGCCCTGACGCCGCCGCTCCGGGTGTACGGCGAGCCGGTAGAGATGGCACCGCCAGCCGTCGAAGCCGGCGATCACCGTGCCCACCGGTTCGCCGTCCTGCTCGGCCAGGATCAGCGTCTCGGGATCACGGGCCACCAGCCGCTCGACGCCCTCGCGGTCGTCACTGATGCTCGTGCCCTCTGCGGCCACCTTCCAGAAGGCGAGTACGGCGTCCAGGTCGTCGGGCGTCGCGGCCCGTATGCGCAGGTCGGTCATGGTGCGATCCCATCACGGGGCCCGGACGGCGACCCGGAATTCCAGCATCCGGACAGGCTCCGGACCATGGCCGCCGACGAACGTCACCTGCCGCGCAGCGCCTCGACGACCCGGGCGAAGATCTCCATGTTCGGTTCCAGGACGGTCAGATACGAGAATCCGTACCGCTCGCGCTGCGCCAGTACCTGATCGACGATCTCCTCCAGCGTTCCCATGAGGACCAGGGGGAGCAGGAGGACCTGTTCCTCGCTCAGGTGCGGGATGCGGTCGAGCCACGGCTGTATGGCGGCGCTCCGGTCCCCGGTGATCTCGACGATCTGGATCAGCAGGTTGAGTTCGGCGGGTTCCTTGCGTCCGACGGCGAACTCCTGGTAGCGGGCGACCCGTTCGTCGAGTTCCTCGGCGGTGAGCGGTTCCAGCCTGCCGCCCGGCAGGGTCCGGGCGGCGGTGAACGCCGCGATGTCCGCGTGCTCGGCGGTGAGCCGCAGCATCCGGTCGCCGTTGGCGCCGATCAGCAACGGCACCCGGGGCCGCTGCACTGGGCGCGGCTCGTGCTCGTCGGAGCCGAGGCGCCGGTCCAACTCCTCGACGGTGCACAGGAGATGGTCGACCCGCTCGCCCGGCGACCCCCACGGCAGACCGGCCTTCTCGTGCTCGGCCTCCACATACCCGGTGCCGAGCCCGAGTTCCAGGCGCCCGCCGGTCAGCGCGTCCGTGGTGGCGACGTCGCGCGCCAGCAGGGTCGGGTTCCAGAACCCCGCGTTGAGCACGAACGTGCCGAGCCTCGGCCGCTCCGTCGCCTCGGCCGCGGCGACGAGCGACGGGAAGGGGGCCGGCATGCCCAGATGGTCCGGGACCAAAATCACGTCGTAGCCGAGCTGTTCGGCGCGGCGGCACTTCGCGCGCCACTCCTCGGCGGACGTGGGACTCAGCAGATTGACTCCGAAGCGGAACGGGCGCGGCATGAACTCTCCTCACCTGAAAGGGACTTGAGCCGGGACATCGGCGAGTACATCACTCGGGTGCGGGTGCCGCCAGCGCATTCGGGTGCGTTCTTCGGTGCGGGTGAGTGGGGGCTGGTCGCGCAGCCCCCCGCCCCCAAAGGCATGGGGCTCACCCGGAGTTCTTCAGGGGCGCGGGGAACCGCGCGAGCAACCACGACATACCCGCACCCTTACTCGTGCGCGATAGCCGCCAGCACGTTCATACGGGAGGCGCGGAGCGCCGGCAGCAGCGCCGCCACCACACCCACCACCGCCGAACCCACCACCACCGCGATGACCGTGCCCCACGGGATCGCCAGCTCCTTCATGCCCTGCAGGGCCAGCACCTGCTGCACGCACACGCCCCAGACCAGCCCGAGTGCGAGGCCGAGGACCGCGCCGAACACGGCGATCACCACCGACTCCAGCCGGATCATCCGGCGCAGTTGCCGCCGGCCGAGCCCGATCGCGCGCAGCAGCCCGATCTCACGGGTGCGTTCGACCACCGACAGGGCGAGGGTGTTGACCACGCCGAGCACGGCGATGACGATCGCGAGGCCGAGCAACGCGTAGACCAGGTAGAGGAGTACGGCGATCTGGTTGCGGATCAGCTCCTTGTAGTCGGCCTGGTCGCGGACCTGCACCTGCGGATACGCGTCCAGCGTCCGCTCCAGGTTCGCGCGCAGGTCGTCGGGGCCGACCCCGGAGCCGGTGTTCACGTACAGCGCCGAGTCCTGGCCGTCGGGCACGTACTTCTCGATGGTGGCCATCCCGAAGTACAGCCCACCCCGCACCCCGAAGCCGTCGGCGGTGTCCTGGTCGGTGAGGGCGGCCACCTTCAGTTCGGTGTCCTTCCCGGCCGGGAACCGCACCGGGATCGTGCTGCCGATCGTCACGCCGTGGTCCCGCGCGAACCCCACGTCCATGGCGATGGCGCCGTCCGCCAGGGCCGCGGCGCTGTCGCCCTCGGCGTAGGTGACGTTCGCGATGTCGTCGAGCCGGGGGTCGTAGGCCGCGGCGGTCGTCTCGATCCGCTCGCCGTCCGGGAGTCGTACCGCGACCGGGGTGAACCGCTGCCGTACGACGAGGCCGGCGCCGTCCGTGGCGCGGACCTTGTCGGTGATCTCCCGGGGGAACGGCATGAAGTTCTGGTTCTGGATGACGAAGTCGGCGCCCAGCGTGTTGTCGATCTCGGCGTCGAACGACTTGGTCATCGACGCGCTCGCCACGGACATGCCGCCGACCAGCGCGATCCCCACCATCAGCGCGGCCGCCGTGGCCCCGGTCCGGCGCGGGTTGCGCAGGGCGTTGCGCTGGCTCATCCGGCCGATGGAGCCGAACAGCGCGGGGAACGCGCCGCCGAGGACGCGGATCACCGGCCGTACGAGGAGTGGGCCCGCGATGACGGTCGCGATGAGTGTGAGGACCACGCCGAGGCCGAGCAGCGAGGCCGCCGAGCCCGTGTCCGACGCCAGCGCGCACCCCACGAGCGCGGCGGCACCGGCCGCCCCGATGATGCCGCCGACCACCGCGCGCACCTTCAACGGCCGTCCCACCCCGGCGATCTCGGCGTCCGAGAGCGCTGCCATCGGCGACACCGTAGCCGCACGCCGCGCCGGCAGGTACGCCGCCACGAAGGTGACGCCGAGCCCGACGACGTACGCCGCGATCGGGGTACCCACGCCGATCACCATCTCGGTGGCCTTCAGGTTCATCCCGAAGGCGCCCATGAGTTCGATCAGCCCGTAGGCCAGGCCGATGCCCACGGCGAGGCCGAAAGTCGAGCCGACCAGGCCGAGCAGGGCCGCCTCGGTGAGGACCGACCGGCGTACCTGCCGCCGGTCGGCGCCGAGGGCGCGCAGCAGCCCGAGTTCGCGGGTGCGCTGCGCGATGAGCATCGAGAAGGTGTTGACGATGAGGAAGACGCCGACGAGCGTCGCGATGCCGGCAAATCCCAGCATCACGTACTTGATGACGTCGAGGAACCCGCCGAGCGAGGACGCGGCCGACTCGGCCTGTTCGTCGGCGGTCTGGTAGTCGTACGCGCGCGGCCCGAGTTCGTCGGCGATCCGCTGCTTGAGCTGGTCGTCGCTGACGCCCGGCGCGGCGGTCACCGAGATGGTCGTGGCGGCGTCGGGGTCGCCGAGCAGCTCGGTCTGCGCGGTCGGGGTGTCGAGGAAGAGCAGCGCCGCACCGGGGTTGGTGGTGGTGAAGGTGGCGATGCCGACGACCTTCACCTTGAAGGAGCCGGGCTGGGCGAGCACCGAGAGGGTGTCGCCGATCCGCACGTCCTTGTTCTTCGCGGTGTCCGCGTCGAGCAGCGCCTGGCCGGGGCCCTCCGGCGCGTGACCGCTGGTCAGCTTCACCGGGCTGCGGTCGGTGAGGTACCAGTTGGTGGCGATGGTGGGGGCGCCCGTCGTCGGCCCCACCGACTCGTTCTCGCTGTCGACGACCGTGATGTTCTCCACGGCCGCGTCGACATGGGTGTCCTCGACGCCGTCGATCCCCGCGACCCGCTGTGCGAGCGACGCGGGCACGGTCTCGACCGCCCCGGTCGGCAGCTGACCCTCCAGGTCGTCGTCCTTCGGGCCCACGGTCACATCGGCCGAGGTGGAGGCGAAGAGCCGGTCGAAGGTACGGGTGACGGTGTCCGAGAAGATCAGGCTGCCCGAGACGAACGCCACGGACAGGACGACCGCCAGTGCCGAGAGCAGCAGCCGCCCCTTGTGCGCGAGGAAACTCCGCAAAGTCGCCTTCAGCACGGTCTCAGTCCTTGTCGAGGTCGATGGGGCCGGCAGCGGATACGTCGGGGGACACGGCGGGGGACCCGTCGGTGGATACGTCGGTGGTGGAGCCCTCCGGGGCGACGGTCGACCGGAGCGTGTCGAAGCGCTTCATGCGCTCCAGCACCGCCTCGGCCGTCGGGCGCTGCATGCGGTCCACGATCCGCCCGTCGGCGAGGAAGAGCACCAGGTCGGAGTGGGCGGCGGCGCCCGGGTCGTGGGTGACCATGACGACCGTCTGGCCCAGCTGGTCGACCGCCTCGCGCAGGAATCCCAGCACTTCGAGGCCGGCCCGGGAGTCGAGGTTGCCGGTCGGCTCGTCCGCGAAGATCAGCTCGGGCCGTGAGGCGAGCGCGCGGGCGCAGGCGACGCGCTGCTGCTGGCCGCCGGAGAGCTGGGACGGGCGGTGCCCCAGCCGGTCGCGCAGCCCCAGCGTGTCGATGACCTGGGCCAGCCACTTCTCGTCGGGCTTCTTGCCCGCGATGTCCATGGGCAGGGTGATGTTCTCGGCCGCGTTCAGTGTGGGGATCAGGTTGAAGGACTGGAACATGAAGCCGACGCGGTCCCGGCGCAACCGGGTCAGATCGCGGTCCTTGAGCCCGGTGATCTCGGTGTCCCCGAGCCACACCTGCCCGGCCGACACGGTGTCGAGCCCCGCGAGGCAGTGCATCAGCGTGGACTTCCCCGACCCCGAGGGCCCCATCACCGCGGTGAAGCGGCCGCGCGCGATGTCCACGTCGACCGAGTCGAGGGCGAGCACCGCCGTCTCGCCCGAGCCGTACGCCTTCGTCAGGCCCCGGGCGCGGGCGGCGATGCCGTCGGCTTCCGCGCGGCCGAGGGTGTGCTCAGCGGCAGCAGTGGACAAAACGGCCTCCAGGCTCGAACCAGTTCGAATTCCGGGCGTTCCCGGACGAGCCTAATGTGATCCAGTGCACACCCGGAATCCCCCCGAAGTTCGAGGGTGCCTCCGTCGCAGGTCGGGTATCCGATGCCGATGTAAGGGGCACCCATTTTCTTGTCCTGGGGGCGGGCCGCGCGGTGCCACGCGGCGTGGGGGTCACGCCGGGCGGAGGCGCCCTTGCCCCGCTAGCACTCCGGCGCTAGCGTCAAGCCATGGCCAAGACCCAGCTGAACGTCCGGGTGGACGAGGACACGGCCCGAGCCGCCCGGGAGCGAGCCCTGGAGCGTGGGATGAGTGTGAACCGGTACATCGAGGAGTTGGTCAGGCAGGACACCGGCGAGGTGGGCCACACCTTCGTCGAGTCCGCCGCCGACTTCATGAAGCAGTACGAGGCGGTCTTCGTCGAGGAGTTCGGCGCGGAATTCGAAGGCCGGCGCGAGGGACGTCACTGATCCCTTGAGTCAGCTCCGCATCGACCTCGCCTGGCTCCTCATGGTCGCCGAACGGAAGACGCCCGGAGATCCCCAGGTCACCGACTGGGGTGCCCTCCTCGCGGCCGTCGCCCGGCACGAGGCCGCGATATTCGACGTCCCCGTCTACGACACCCCCCATGCCCGGGCCGCCGCCCTCCTCCAACTCCTGATGCACGTGCCGGCCCTTGAACGCTCCAACGCGCTGTTCGCCTCCGCGGTCGCCTACGGCTACCTCGTGGCCAGCGGCGTCAAGGTCGTCACCTCCGCCGAACAGGTGCGCGAACTTGCCAGACTGGTCAAGAACGGCGAGGCCACCGTGCACGACATCACGCGGGAACTACGCCAGTGGAGCCTGTGAGCCGACCGACGACGCCGACCCCG
>NZ_JAEMUX010000299.1 GCF_016598475.1 Streptomyces adelaidensis | reverse complement strand
CATGGCCTGCTGTTTCTCGCGCTGACCGACGAGAAGGGCAACCTGATCTGGATCTCCTCGGCCAGGCCCGGCCGGTCCAGCGAGATCACCACCGCCCGCCACGACAAACTCGCGGCACACCTCCGCGAGGCCGGCCTCGGCGCCCTGGCGGACCTCGGCTTCGTCGGCCTGGACGACGAACCCGACGACCACCCCGTGATCATCACCGGCCGCAAGGCCACCCGGAACCACAAGCTCACCGACGCGGAGAAAGAGGCGAACCGCCTGCTCAGCCGCGAACGCGCCGCAGTCGAGCATGGCTTCGCGAACTTGAAATCCTGGCGCATCCTCACCAAGGTCCGCATGAACACCCGGCACGCGACCACCCTCCTGCGTGCCCTGCTCGTCCTCGCGAACACCGAGGTCCAGAGGTGACCGACGATCTCCCCGGAACGATCACGCTCTCTACCGGGGTGAGTACGTCACTCCCGCCCCACACCAGCCCCCTGACCTGCGAAATCAGGATGAAACTCTCTCA
>NZ_JAEMUX010000298.1 GCF_016598475.1 Streptomyces adelaidensis | reverse complement strand
GCCGCATGACCGCCCGCGAAAAGCTCGTCGCCGTACTGGAGCAGGCCCCGCTCGGCGACCTGTGGCCACTCTTCGAACCCGGCACCAGCATCGAAGAGGTCGCCGACCACATCCTCACCAGCCGCGACGAGGAAACCCTCAACTCCGCCGCCGACGACTACGAAGCCGCCACCCGCGAGCAATACCCCGGCGCCATCTACGGAGCCATCCGCCGCATCCGCGCCTACAAGGTCGGCGCCTATCTGCGCGCCCGCGCCGAAGACCCGCGCCCCTGACCCGTCTCGCCGCCCGTGCCGGTGCGCGGGCGGCACCCACACCAACCCTCGGAGACCACCGTGACCGATTCCGAAGCGTGGCGTACCGACCCGCGCGAACGCCTCCTCGCCGCCATCGACCAACGATGGGCCCACGGCGAACTCGGCACCACACCCGAACAACTCGTCGACGACTACGCCCACCACCTCGCCGAACAGATCCGCCAAGACGCCCAGGCCCGGCACGACCGCGACTACAGCGACAACCGCATCTTCCG
>NZ_JAEMUX010000297.1 GCF_016598475.1 Streptomyces adelaidensis | reverse complement strand
GAGCATCTCGGAGATCGCCCGTGAGACCGGCCTGAACTGGCGCACGGTCAAGAAGTACCTGGAGAGCGACGGGCCTCCTGAGCCTCCGGCTCCGGCGCCGCGGTCGGATCTGGGCAACCAGGTGATCAAGCCGTGGGCGCATGTGATCGATGCCTGGCTGCGGGCCGAGGTGCTGCTGAAGGCCGCGGTGATCCATGAGCGTCTCGTCGAGCAGTACGACTTCCCGCACCACTACCAGCGCGTCAAGATGTATGTGCAGCAGGCCCGCCCCAGGATCGCGGAAGAGCTCGGATACACCCCGCGGGAGCTTGCCCGACTCCACCGCCGCTTCGAGGTGGTGCCCGGCGCCCAGGCCCAGGTCGACTGGGGCGACGAGGGCGGCATCCTGGCCCATGTCGGGATCCCGAAGGTCTACTCCTTCCACATGGTCCTGTCCTACTCCCGGGATCCGTTCTGCTGCTTCACCACCAGCCAGAACCTTGCGGCGTTCTGGGAGTGCCACCGCCGGGCGTTCGCGCACTACGGCGGGGTGCCCGG
>NZ_JAEMUX010000296.1 GCF_016598475.1 Streptomyces adelaidensis | reverse complement strand
CCGCAGAAGGACCGGGACCCGGACTGGTTCAAACGCGCCGTCTTCTACGAAGTCCTCGTCCGCTCCTTCCAGGACAGCAACGGCGACGGCATCGGCGACCTCAAGGGCCTGACCGCCAAACTCGACTACCTGCAATGGCTGGGCATCGACTGCATCTGGCTCCCGCCCTTCTTCAAATCCCCCCTCCGCGACGGCGGTTACGACGTCTCCGACTACACCGCCGTCCTCCCGGAGTTCGGGGACCTCGCCGACTTCGTCGAATTCGTCGACGCCGCCCACCAACGCGGCATGCGCGTCATCATCGACTTCGTCATGAACCACACCAGCGACCAGCACCCGTGGTTCCAGGAATCGCGAAAAGACCCCGCCGGACCCTACGGCGACTACTACGTCTGGGCCGACGACGACAAGCAGTTCCAGGACGCCCGCATCATCTTCGTCGACACCGAAGTGTCCAACTGGACCTTCGACCCCGTCCGCAAGCAGTACTTCTGGCACCGCTTCTTCGCCCACCAGCCCGACCTCAACTACGAGAACCCCGCCGTGC
>NZ_JAEMUX010000295.1 GCF_016598475.1 Streptomyces adelaidensis | reverse complement strand
ACTAAGCCTCGGGTTACTCCCGCCTGTCCGGCTGTTTCCCCGCCCCACCCCGCGCCCGCCGCTCACCCGGTCATGCACCGCCGAGCAGTTGTGGGCGCACCCGGAGGACCTGTGCCGACACACTCCCGCATGCCCGCGCACCGCCGGCGGGCACGGGCCGGTTCGCCCTGGCCGAGGCCGCTCACCGCCCTCGTACACGGCTGCCTCCTTATCACGATCGTCCTGTGCACCTTCGTGCACGGGCCGGGCGACGAGACGCACCGATCGCCGGCACCGGCCGTCCCGGCGGCCGTGTCCCTGGCCGGCGCCGAGGCGCCGCACGGGCCCCACGGCCACCACACGGCCGAGGAGTGCCATCCCGGCGGCGTCCTGCGCGCACCGGGAGCCCGGACACCCGACCTGCCGCCCGCCGCCGAGGCGACGCCCCTGCTCGCCGGGGTCGCGGCGATCGCGCTGGGCCCGGTACGAGCGGAGCGCCGCCGCCCGCACCGACGCCGACGCGCCCGTGCCGCCCGGACGGCCCTGATCCGCACCTCGCGGTGGCGGATCTAGAC
>NZ_JAEMUX010000294.1 GCF_016598475.1 Streptomyces adelaidensis | reverse complement strand
GGCTCACTAGCCGGTGACCAGCCCACGGATCGTGTTCGCGGCAGACCACCATGAGGTTTGTTGGTGTCAGGGCGCCCTTGATATTTCGGGGAGCGGCGAAGAGTTCGTGATCTATGAGCCGGGCACCGCATCCTTGCGGCGCCTCACAGCGTGCCCGTGTAGCAACCACGCGCAATGTCCAGAAGGGCTGGGGTACGGATATCACTCCCAGTGAGGGGTGTTCTAGTACTCCAGCAGTACTTCGTGGCTTGACCTGGGGAAACGTCGAGCGGTGGGAGTGTAGCGGGCAGGATGCCGTCACGGACGGCTTCTGCCCGCGTGCCCCTCGAAGGAGTGCGCACGACGGCAAGGCCGCCCCGGGCCTGGGAAGCCTCTGGTCGTGATCACCGAACAGGCAGCCGAGACCTGGGACCGCGACCTGGGCCACCTCTTCACCACCATCGGCCACCGCTTCGGCCGTGTCGAACCCCGCCGCCGCATGCGGGACTACGTACGCGGACTGCTCGCGCCGGTGGGCCGCAAGAACAGCTGGCAACTGGCCGAGCACGCCGGCCAC
>NZ_JAEMUX010000293.1 GCF_016598475.1 Streptomyces adelaidensis | reverse complement strand
GGCTCGGCCCGGAGAAGTCCCTCGCGTTCTTCGGCCAGCTCTCCACGGACACATACGATCTCGGCAAGGTCGACCCGGAGCGCCTCAAGGACGTCCAGCAGCTCCAGGAGAACCTCGGCCTCAACCTGGCCACGGCCTCCCACGACAAGGAATTCGCCGACAAGTGGGGCCCGGAACTCCGCAAGCTGGGTACGGAGCGCATTCCGCTGTCCAAGCACGACTACGGCGGGCCGTTCGGATACCAGCTCCTCGGCGGGATCATGCGGTACGGGAACTACGACGCGAAGTTCCTCAACCCGATCGCCGAACACGTGGCGCAACTGCACGCGAAGGATCCGGACATGTTCGCCGAGAACAAGGCGGTGAACAGTCTGTTCAAGAACCCGTACAACCCCTCCGGCGTGAACGGGGCCGGCTACGACCCGGCCACCGCCATGCTGGAAGCGCTCGGCAACAGCCCGGAGGCGGCGAAAAAGTTCTTCACCGACCCCCCGACCGCGTACAACGAGGACGGCACGGTCAACCGCGGTGCCACGGCCGAGCTCGGGAAGAACAAGGACGGCGAGCCGTTCGACAACTACT
>NZ_JAEMUX010000292.1 GCF_016598475.1 Streptomyces adelaidensis | reverse complement strand
AGCTCGGCCCCGAGAAGTCCCTCGCGTTCTTCGGCCAGCTCTCCACGGACACATACGAGTACGGCAAGGTCGACCCGGAGCGCCTCAAGGACGTCCAGCAGCTCCAGGAGAACCTCGGCCTCAACCTGGCCACCGCCTCCCACGACAAGGAATTCGCCGACAAGTGGGGTCCGGAACTCCGCAAGCTGGGTACGGAGCGCATTCCGCTGTCCAAGTACGACTACGGCGTGCCGCCGTTCGGCTACCAACTGCTCGGCGGGATCATGCGGCACGGGAACTACGACGCGAAGTTCCTCAACCCGATCGCCGAACACGTGGCGCAACTGCACGCGAAGGACCCGGACATGTTCGCGGAGAGCAAGGTGATGAACAGTCCGTTCAAGAACCCGTACAACCCCTCCGGCGTGAACGGGGCCGGCTATGACCCGGCCACCGCCATGCTGGAAGCGCTGGGTAACAGTCCGGAAGCGGCGAAGAAGTTCTTCACCGACCCGCCGACCGCTTACAACGAGGACGGCACGGTCAACCACGGCGCCACGGCCGACCTCGGGAAGGACAAGGACGGCGAGCCGTTCGACAACTACC
>NZ_JAEMUX010000291.1 GCF_016598475.1 Streptomyces adelaidensis | reverse complement strand
CTGAGACTTGGGCGGCAGCCGGCACGCACCGATCCGGTCAGTTCAGGGCATCGATGGCCTTCAGGACCAAGGCGCGCGCCTCCGCCCCGTACACGGCCATGGCGCGCAGCTGCTCGAACGCCTTCAGGTAAAGGACGATCTCGTCGGGCTTGGTGACCCTGACCCGGGCTGACAGCAGTTCAACGGACACGAGCGTGTCGTCGTAGACGTGGAACAACTCCTGTGGCCAGAGCACGCGCTCCCGCGTCGCACTGGGGATGATGCCCAACGACACAGCCGGGAGGGCGCCGGCGGTGAGCAGGTAGCCGAGCTGCGCGGCCATCGCGGCCTCGTCGCCCAATTGGTAGGAGAGGACGCTCTCTTCGATCAGTATGACGAAGTGGTGCCCCGGCTGGTGGATGACCTGCGAGCGTGCGAGGCGGGCTGCGGCGGCCTCTTCGGAGTCGTCGGGGACATCGAGCAGACGGGCGTTGGCGGACAGCAGGGCGCGGGCGTAGCCCTCGGTCTGGAGCAGGCCCGGTACCAGCGTGGGGGAGTAGATCCGGAACAGCTCCGTGGACTGGTACAGCTCCACGGAGCTGTCCTGGAGCCGC
>NZ_JAEMUX010000290.1 GCF_016598475.1 Streptomyces adelaidensis | reverse complement strand
GTGCCGCTCGCGGATTTGGTGCGGTGACCCGCCGCCGACGGGGGGACGTGCGGCGGGTCACCTGCCGCCCCTCGGCACGGGGCGGCATCCTGCGGCCGGAGGTGCTCACCGGCGGCAGGGGCTCATATGCGGTTACGGCGCGCTTCCTTGTACGCCTTCCACAGCTCGACGGCCTTCTCGCACTGGGCTTGCCCGTAGTCGCAGCCGGCGCACTCCATCACGTGGGATATGAACACCCCGTACGCCGCCTCCCCGGGCAGCCGGGCGGGCACCGTGAACGTGGTCGGCCGGCGCTTCCTGACGGGGCGGTCCCGCTCGGGGCGGCTCACGGCTGGTCCGCAATGGGTGTGAGGTCGTAGGCGTGGCGGCAGGAGGCGCACGCGAACAGGCCTGGTGCGGCGGGGCCGGAGCCTTGGTCGTCGGGGATGCGTACGAGGCGTACGCCTCGAATGGATCCGCCGTGCCACGAGCAGTACCCGAATGAGCTGGGAGTCTGCGAGGGCGGCGGGGCGTCGTCGGTCTTCATGCCGTCCCCTTGTGTCGGGGGTGGTTGCGGATCTCCACCTCGCAGGTGGTGGCTCGCCGTATGTCCT
>NZ_JAEMUX010000029.1 GCF_016598475.1 Streptomyces adelaidensis | reverse complement strand
GCTTTCGCTCGGCAGTCGAGCTGAGAAATGGCACCCCACGGGGCACCGGGGCCGAATCCAATGGTCACTATTCCCTCAGGCGGTTGGTCGCGGGCATAAGAAAGCCCCGGCTATCGCCGGGACTGACGAAAACAAGACATGCAGTTTCTAACCCACCCAGGGTGGCGGTTTCAAGGAAGGGTGTTTAAACGGGCGGCGTGAGAGCGTGTAAACGGTCTCCCTTGGAGAGTGCGGGCATGGAAAGGCCCCCGAAGCGTTTACACGCAACGGGGGCCAGGGATTCAGAGGGTCAGGTGGCTATCCGCCGCTGTACGGCCGACGCGCGGGCAAGAGGAACTCCGCCTCAGGCTCGGTCATCCAATACCCTTCGGGGACGTGAAGCCCAGTCTCCTTAGCGATCTCCGCAAGCTCAAGCATTTTGCAAACGACTCGGCGGTTTCCGTCTTCGGCCTTCCCGACCGTGATCGTTACCCCGTGACGCTGTAGGAACACCCGACGCTGTTCGTCATCCTTCGTGGCCCATTCCTCCGCATAGTTGCGCCCCGTTTCCTTCCAGGCGGGCGCATCCTCCGCTTCCTTGATTTCGTTACGCAGTCGCTCGACCTTGGACGACTGGGATTCGTGCTGCTTCCAGTAGCGTTCGACCTGAACTTCAGTCTTGATACGACCGGCCAGATAGTCAGCCTCCAGCCTGTCAAGCATGGCTTCGGCTTCCACCAGTTCCGTCTTCGCTTGACTGATCGAATTGCCAACCCTCTCCATTACAGGGAGGGGCCCAAGGGTGACATTCACGAACTGGCCAACGACCGTATCGAGATCTTCCCTCCGGATACGCCCGGGGTCGGAACAAGTCCCCGTGTTGATGTTATTGCACGCGTAGTAATGGAAAACTCTGCCGTTCTCCTTGGTCTTCTTGGACGAAGACATACGGGCGCCGCACACATCGCACTCGGCCACGCCTCCCAACATGGAACGCGAGGGCGTGGCGCGCGAGACCGGACGGTTAGCCGTGATGCTGGCCACCAGTTCCGCCCACTCCCCGTATTCCATCAGCGGTTCATCCGTGATGCGTACCGGCTCGCCATCATCATCCGCGACAGTCTCACCCTTATAGGTGTAGATTCCCCCGACCGTGGGGTTAGTCACGATCGCTCGGATAGCGTTACCGGTCCAAGCGACACCCTTCGGTTCGTCGCCGCGATCAATGCGCAGGTAATCCCGCCACGTCGGAACACCACGCTTGTTCAGGTCAACGGCAATCTTGTACGAGGACCAATCACTCTTCAGCTTCTCCACAATGTCACGGAGAAGGTTTGCGTATTCGTCATCCTGAATGAGCTTCTTACCTCCGTCTTCTTGGCGCTCAAATCGGTATCCGAACGGGAGTACACCGCCGATCCAAACGCCCTTGGCCTTCCGGGCCATCGAGCCGGACAGGGCACGCGCACGGATGGTGTCCAACTCGCCTTCCGCGAACGCGGCGATGATCTGAGCGAACATCTTGCCCATGGGGGTGGACATGTCGATGCCCTCGGTCACGGACACGATGGTTTTGCCGTGCTTCTGGCACCACTCGAAGATCTCGGCGAAGTGACCCGCCTTCCTGCTGAGGCGGTCGAGCTTCCAGACAGCCAACACGTCCCACTCGTCGGCCCGCTCGGTGAACCAGGGACCGAGACCCGGTCGCTTGAAGGGATGCATAGCGCCGGACACGTCCACGTCCTCTGCCCACCCCACGATGCGTCCCTCTATAGAGGGGCCATGCGCCCAGTGCTCGACGGCCGCGCGCTGCTTCTCCGGGCTGGTCGTGTCGTCCTTCATGACGGAGAGGCGAACGTTCCCCAGGACCCTCGGGTTAGAGATCATGCCCGGATGCTACGGGTGGTGCCGCCAACTGAACAAGTCGAACGACTTCTTCAAGGACCCGGCGCCGGCGCCTACGTTCACGAGCATTCCGGTGCGGGGGCCGGGGCTGGGGTGACACCGGTGCCTGTCGGTGACCGCATGACGGGACCGCCCCCACTCGCGATGTGCGGGTGGGGGCGGTCCCGTTCGTGGCGGACCGTCAGGCCAGCTTGTCGAGCTGCGCGTCGACGACCTTCGTCGGGAAGTCGAAGTCCTTGCCCGTGGCGAGCGCGCCGATGTTGAGGGCTGTGAAGTAGCCCACCGTGCCGCCCTTGCGGAAGACGACGACCTTCATCGGGACCTTGGAGCCCTCGGCCTCGGTGACGACCTCCAACGCGACCGCCTGGTCCGCCCCTTCCGGGGCGGTGGCCTCGGCGACCTTGGTGACCTGCTGGTCGGTGCCCTGGGCGGTGAGCTTGAAGCCCTTGGCGCAGTCGGCCACGGACTTGGTCAGGGAGTCCATCGCCGCCTTGGCGCCGTCGCCCTCGTAGGAGGAGAGGCGGAGCAGGGTGCGGGTCACGTCGAGACCGGTGTCCAGCGCGTCCTCGGGATTCTGGGCGTCCGCGGCGGCCTCGGTGTCCGGCTCGCTGGCCGCCTCACGCTGCACGGTGGCGCCCGGCTCGTCGATGACCGTGCCGATCGCGGCGTACGCGAGCGGCGCGCAGGCCTCGTCCTCCGCCTGCACGTCCTTCTGCTCGACGGTGGCCGTGGGCTCGGTGACCTTGTGGCCCTCGACGTCCCCGTCCTTCAGCACGACCTTCTCCAGGTCGGCGGCGGACAGAGCCTCCTCGGTGGACGCCTCGGACCCGCCCTTGCCCGAGTCACCCTCGCTCTCGCCGGAGGACGAACACGCGGCGAGCATGGTGAGCGACAGGGCGGCGACACCGGCCACGCAGGACCGGCGTATGACAGCTCTTCTCAATGCACGTTCTTTCTTCGAAAATCGTTCGACGGGCAACGCATCGGGGTGACGCTACTGCACGCCACCGACATCGGCGCAGGCAATATCTCCCTCACTCACACGGGGTACGGCCGGGAACACCGCGGCCGGCCGGGACGCTGTACGGGTCATGAGTGACTACCGCGTCGAACACGACTCCATGGGCGAGGTCCGAGTCCCGGCGGACGCCAAGTGGCGGGCCCAGACACAGCGGGCGGTCGAGAACTTCCCGATCTCCGGGCAGCGGGTCGAGCGGGCCCATATCGAGGCCCTGGCCCAGATCAAGGGGGCCGCCGCCAAGGTGAACGCCGAGCTGGGCGTGGTCGACAAGGACGTCGCCGAGGCGATCTGGGACGCGGCGGCGGAAGTGGCCGAGGGGCGGTGGGACGAGCACTTCCCGGTGGACGTGTTCCAGACCGGGTCCGGGACCTCGTCGAACATGAACACCAACGAGGTCATCGCCACGCTGGCGAGCGAGCGGCTCGGCCGGGACGTGCATCCGAACGACCATGTGAACGCCTCGCAGTCGTCGAACGACGTCTTCCCCTCCTCCATCCACATCGCCGCCACCGCCGCCGTCACCCGCGACCTGATTCCCGCCCTGGAGCATCTGGCCACGGCTCTGGAGCGCAAGTCCGAGGAGTTCGCGGACGTCGTGAAGTCCGGTCGTACACACCTCATGGACGCCACACCGGTCACTCTCGGCCAGGAGTTCGGCGGCTACGCGGCGCAGATCCGGTACGGCGTCGAGCGGTTGCGGGCGTCGCTGCCCCGGCTCGCCGAACTCCCCCTGGGCGGCACGGCCGTCGGCACCGGCATCAACACGCCGCCCGGGTTCTCCGCCGCCGTCATCGCCGAGGTCGCGCGGGCCACCGGGCTGCCGCTCACCGAGGCGCGGGACCACTTCGAGGCGCAGGGGGCGCGGGACGGCATCGTCGAGACGTCCGGGCAGCTCCGTACGGTCGCCGTGTCCCTCACCAAGATCGCCAACGATCTGCGGTGGATGGCGTCCGGACCGCGCACCGGCCTCGCGGAGATCTCCCTGCCCGACCTCCAGCCGGGGTCCTCGATCATGCCCGGCAAGGTCAACCCGGTGATCCCGGAGGCCGTGCTCATGGTCGCCGCGCAGGTCACGGGGAACGACCTCACCGTCACGACGGCGGGCGCGTCCGGCAACTTCGAGCTCAACGTCATGCTGCCGGTGATCGCCAAGAACGTCCTGGAGTCGATCCGGCTGCTCGCCAACGTCTCACGGCTGCTCGCCGACCGGACCGTGGACGGCATCGTCGCCCACCGGGAGCGCGCCCGCGAGTACGCCGAGTCCTCGCCGTCCGTGGTCACGCCGCTCAACAAGTACATCGGGTACGAGGAGGCCGCGAAGGTCGCCAAGAAGGCGCTGGCCGAGCGGCGGACGATCCGGGAGGTCGTCCTGGAGAGCGGGTACGTGGAGCGCGGCGATCTCACGTCGAAGCAGCTCGACGAGGCGCTGGATGTCCTGAGGATGACACGACCGTGACCGGACGGCGAGTTTCAGCCGTCTCAGGTGACACTCCAGTAACCGATTCCCGCCAAGGCGTGAACCGTGACCGGCACCGCAGCGTCGTATGCCCATGACATCTAATATCTGTCCATGGCAGACGACGGAGCGGTGAGACGAGTGGAAGCAGGCGGGTCGGCGGCGTTCTGGGAGCCCGGGAGTCGGATCCTGTGGCGCTACCGCGAGAACGCGGGCGAGAGCCTCCACATCGCACGCCCCGTCACGGTCGTCCGCGACGACGAGGACCTGTTGGCCGTGTGGCTGGCCCCCGGCACCGAGTGCGTGAAACCCGTGCTCGCGGACGGCACTTCGCCGCACACCGAGCCGCTCGCCTCCCGGTACAAGAAGCCGCGTGACGTGAAGCGCGGCCATTGGCTCGGCACCGGCGTGCTGAAGCTGGCGCGGCCGGGCGAGCCGTGGTCGGTGTGGCTGTTCTGGGAGCCGGGTTGGCATTTCAAGAACTGGTACGTCAACCTGGAGTCGCCGCTGTCGCGTTGGGACGGCGGTGTGGACTCCGAGGACCACTTCCTCGACATCTGTGTGTACCCGGACCGGTCATGGGACTGGCGCGACGAGGACGAGTTCGCGCAGGCTCAGCACGACGGCCTGATGGACGCTCAGCTGGCCGAGCGGGTGCGGGAGGCGGGGCGGTCCGCGGTGGAGGTCATCCGCGCCTGGGGCCCGCCGTACTCGGAGGGCTGGCAGCACTGGCGCCCGAATCCCGCGTGGGGAGTACCGTCTCTCCCGGACGACTGGGACCGTACGCCCGCGCACTTGTCCTCATGAGACCCTTGATGCGCCCCCGGGCCAGAACCGTAGGATCGTCCTCCGCAAGGGCGCACAGGGGCAACTCCCGCAGTTCGCGCAATGCTTGACCATATGTCACCGAGGGGCGGCAGGACGTGATCAAGGGGTACGAGGGCTACACCGGTACGAGTCGGAGACAGCCGGACGGACGACCAGTACAGTCGTTCGACGAGCCCGCCGGTACCGTCTGTGGCACAGGAACTGCCTCTGACCACGCGGGAATTCCGTTCCCAGGACACATAATCCGGGTATCGGCCTTTCTGCGGGACGAAGTATCGGGATTGCGGGACGCACTGCGCGCACAACGCGCAGTCCCGGACGGATGGATTCGACACGCGTGACGGAGCACCCCACCTCTCACGAGCGCCCTGAGAGCGGCGCCGGCCCCACGGATCCCCGCGGGGCGCTCCTGCGTACCCAGGAGCCGCCGCGAGCCGCGCCCGCCCCGGCCTTACCCGCTCAGGCACGCATGGGTGACGCACCGGCCGAGCCGGGTACGTCGGCGCCGTGCGCGAAGAGCGGCCAGGCACCCTCGGAGCACTCCCAGCCCGCGGCCACCGAGCCCGACCCGCACCGCCCGCGCCCCGCGCCGGAGACCATCCCGGCGCAGCCCGGCGGCGAGCCGGAGCGCGCGGGCGGCGTCGGCGGCGCTCTGGACCGGCGCAGCGGGCAGGGTGTGCCGCCGGGCGCCCCCATGCCCATGCGGCGGGACGGCGACCGGCTGCGCTTCGTGGGCGCCGCGACCCGGCGGATCGCCCGGGGCATCGACCTGGACGAGATCGTGATGGGTCTGTGCCGGGCCACCGTTCCGACGTTCTCGGACGCGATCCTCGTGTATCTGCGCGAGCCGCTGCCGGTCGGCGACGAGCGGCCCACCGGACCCATGGTGCTGCGCCTGCGCCGTACCGACCGGATCCCCGAGGAGCGGGACACCGACACCGGCTTCATGCCCGTGCTCCAGCAGCCCGAGCCCGTCGATCTGGCCGTCGTCACCGCCGAGCAGTGCGAGGTACGGCCCGGTGGGGCCCTCGCCGAGGTCCTGCGGGGCGTACGGCCGGTCTTCGCGGACGCGCCGGCCGCGCACGACGCGCTGCCGGAACTGCTCGGGCCGGACGCCGAACTGACCGTGCCGACCGGGCAGCGGGCGATCCTCGCGCCGCTGCGCGGCCGACGCCGGGTGATCGGCGCGGCGGTCTTCCTGCGCCGCCCCGAGCGGATGGCGTTCGAACAGGACGACCTGCTGGTCGCCGCCCAGCTCGCCACGCACAGCGCGCTCGGCATCGACAAGGCGGTGCTGTACGGCCGCGAGGCATACATCGCCGACGAGTTGCAGCGCACGATGCTGCCGGAGGCGCTGCCGCGCTGCACCGGCGTACGGCTCGCGCACCGGTATCTGCCGGCCGCCGAGACCGCGCGGGTCGGCGGCGACTGGTACGACGCGATTCCCCTGCCGGGAAGCCGGGTCGCGCTGGTCGTGGGCGATGTGATGGGTCATTCGATGACCTCTGCCGCGATCATGGGGCAGTTGAGGACGACGGCGCAGACGCTGGCGGGGCTGGATCTTCCGCCGCAGGAAGTGCTGCACCATCTCGACGAGCAGGCTCAGCGGCTGGGTACGGATCGCATGGCGACCTGTCTGTACGCGGTGTACGACCCGGTCTCGCACCGGATCACCATCGCCAACGCCGGGCATCCGCCGCCGGTGCTGCTGCATCTGGGCGGGCGCGCCGAGGTGCTGCGGGTGCCGCCGGGTGCGCCGATCGGTGTGGGTGGCGTGGACTTCGAGGCCGTCGAGCTGGACGCGCCGGCCGGGGGCACGCTGCTGCTGTACACCGACGGCCTGGTGGAGTCCCGGCTCAGGGACGTGTGGACCGGGATAGAGCAGTTGCGGGAGAAGCTCGCCGCGACCGCGCAGTTGACCGGGCCGGATCATCCGCCGCCGCTCGAAGCGTTGTGCGACGAGGTGCTCGACATGCTCGGCCCGGGGGACCGGGACGACGACATCGCGCTGCTCGCCGCGCGGTTCGATGGGATCGCTCCCAGCGATGTCGCGTACTGGTTCCTGGAACCGGAGGAGATGGCTCCGGGGCGGGCGCGTCGGCTTGCCCGGCACGCGTTGTCCCGCTGGGGGCTCGAGGAGTTGACCGACTCGGTCGAGCTGCTGATCAGTGAGGTCGTCACCAACGCGGTGCGGTACGCGACTCGGCCGGTCACTTTGAGGTTGTTGCGGACCGATGTGCTGCGGTGCGAGGTGACCGATGATGTGCCGCAGTTGCCTCGGCTTCGGCAGGCTCGGGCGACGGATGAGGGTGGGCGTGGGCTCTATCTCGTCAATCGGCTGGCCAAGCGGTGGGGGGCTACTCGGTTGAGTGCGGGGAAGGTTGTGTGGTTCGAGTTGAATCATGCGTGAGCGCTCTGCTGGGTTGAGCCGTTCAGAGCTCGGGGGCGACTGTGCATTGCGTCCTGCGGGTTTCGTCGTGGCTGATCGCGCAGTTCCCCGCGCCACTTAAAGGCAAAAGCGAAGGGCGCCCGGTTTTTACCGGGCGCCCTTCGCTCATGCCGTGCGCTAGTCGTCCACCTGTGGGTCGTTGGGATCCGTCGGTAGTTCGATGTCGCCGTCGGTGGGGGTTTCCTCCGGGGTCGTCTCCGGGGTTTCCTCCGGGGTCGTCTCCGGGGTTGTTTCCGGGGTCGTCTCCGGGGTTGTTTCCGGGGTCGTCTCGGGGGTCTCCTCCGGGGTGGTCTCCGGGGTGGTCTCCGGGGTCAGGGTGGGGGTCGGGGACTCCGTGGGTGCGACCGCGGCGCCCTGGGTGGTGTCCAGGTCGAACTTGGTGGTCTTGCCCATGACGCCGAAGGTGTAGGTGGCCCAGATCTGGGCGGGGAAGCCACCGCCGTTGACGCGGGGGACACCGGCCGCCTTGTACATCGAGACGTGCTTGCCGTTCTTGGTCATGTCCTCGCCGAAGAGGCCGACGGAGGTGACCAGGTTCGGGGTGTAGCCGGTGAACCAGGCGGAGCGGTTCTCGTCGGAGGTACCCGTCTTGCCTGCGACCTGCTGGCCGTCGCGGTCGGGGTTGTCGCGGACGGAGGTCTTGGCCGTACCGTCGTCGACCACGCCGGTGAGGACCGAGGTGACCGTGTCGGCGGCATCCTCGCTGATGACCTGCTCGCCGATCGGGTTGGGGAACTCGACCGGGTCGTCCCGACGCTCGGCCGAGGCGACGATGGCCGGGGTGACCTTCTTGCCGTGGTTGTCGAGGGTGGCGTAGATGCCGGCCATCTCCAGCGGGCTGGCGCCCATGGAGCCGAGGGTCTGGGCGGGGACCGCCTCCATGTCCTCGGTGTCCATGCCGAGCTTCCCGGCGACCTCCATGACCTTCTCCATGCCCACGTCGACGCCCATCTGCGCGAAGACGGAGTTGATGGACTTGTTCATGGCGGTCTGCACGGTGACGTCGCCGTAGTCGACGTCGTCCTCGTTCGGCGGGTTGAAGCCGACCGCGGTGCCGTTGTCGGTGACCTTGTGCTCGCTGTCACCGTCGTAGACGGTGCTCGCGGTGATCGGGTCGCCGTCCTGGGTCTCGGCGCCCTCGTCGATGGCCGCCGCGAGGATCACCGGCTTGAAGGTCGAGGCGGGCTGGTAGTCCCGGCGGGTGGCGTTGTTCCCGAAGTGCTTCACGTAGTCGACGCCGCCGTACATGGCGAGGACCTTGCCGGTCTTCGGGTCGACCGAGGCGGCGCCGGCCTGGATGTAGGCGTCGACCTTGCGCTTCTTGGGGTCGAGCTGGCTGATGAGGCGTTTCTTGACGGCCTTCTCCAGCGCGGTCTGCTTCTTCGGGTCGATGTTCAACGTGACGGTCCAGCCGCCCGCGTCGATGAGCGCCATGGCCTCCTCGGCGTCGGACGCTTTGCCGTCGGCGACGAGCTGCTTGGCCAACTCGTTGTTGGCGGCCTCCCACAGGTAGCCGTTCTGGCCCGCCATGCCGGGGGCGGACTGGGGCGCCTTCGGCTGGGGGAGCTTCAGGCCCGCCCGCTCGGAGGCGTCCAGCTTCTTCATCTCGACCATGTTGTCCAGCACGTAGTTCCAGCGGTTCGTGACCAGCTTCTTGCCGGTCGCGGAGGCCGTGGACAGGTCGTACTGACTGGGGGCCTGGAGCAGCGCGGCGAGGTAGGCGCCCTGCGCGACGCTGAGCTTCTCGGCATCGACGCCGTAGTACGCCTGGGCTGCCGCCTGGATGCCCCAGGCGCCGCGGCCGTAGTAACTGGTGTTGATGTAGCCCGCGAGGATGTAGTCCTTGGACTTGTTGCGCTCCAGCTTCAGGGAGATGACCAGCTCGTTGAGCTTGCGGGTCACCGTCTGGTCGGACGTCAGGTAGTAGTTCTTGACGTACTGCTGGGTGATCGTCGAGCCGCCCTGCTTGCCCTTGCCGGAGAGCGTGTTGAGCACACCGCGCGCCATGCCCTTGAAGTCGACGCCGGGGTCCGAGTAGAAGGTCTTGTTCTCGGCGGCGACGAAGGCCTGCTGGACTTTCTTGGGGACTTTGTCGAGCTCGACGATCTCGCGGTTGGTCGTGCCCGAGCGGGCGAGGATCTTGCCGTTGGAGTACTTGTAGACGTTGCTTTCCTGAGTCGCCTCGGGGTTGCCCTCGGGGATCTCGATCGTCAGGTAGAGCACGGTGAAGGCACCCATACCGAGCAGGCAGACACCGAAGAATGTGCCGAGGATCTTCTTCCAGGTGAAGAGCCTGCGTATGAAGCTCTTCTTGGCCGGACCGCCCTTGGCACCGCCCTTGGCCGCGGCCCTGGCCGCCGCCCGGCCGCCGCCCTCGGGCGGGCCTATGACCGCCGTCGCCCCTGCCCCGGACGAGCGCTGGGGCGCCGCGCGGCGACCGCCGCGCTGGCGCGCTCGTCTTTCATCCGCTCGTCCCATGGCTCCGGTCCGCTCCGCCTTCTGCTCGGTCTCATACGTCACTCGGGTCTTTGGTCGGCTCAGCAAGCTAACACCGAGCGCTGTGACAAGGGGGAGCCGGTCCGCCCAGTCACGGCGTGACAATGCGCACGCGAGGTGCCTGTCAACAGACCTCGTCCCACCGGAACGGACGTTCCAACAGGGCCGATGGTTGCCCCACCAGGCCCACGAGTTGACGGTGATCGCAGTGACAGAACCGTGACAATCGGCTCTGACCTGGGCCCCCTCCCCATCCGGCGACGACCTATACACAGCAGGTATACGCACGGCGTATACACCGTGTGTACAGTCGTGTTCATGTCCATCGGTCACACACTCCTGGGACTCCTGGAGTCCGGGCCCCGCCACGGTTACGACCTCAAGCGGGCCTTCGACGAGAAGTTCGGTCACGACCGGCCGCTGCACTACGGCCAGGTCTACTCGACGATGTCGCGGCTGCTGAAGAACGGCCTCGTCGAGGTCGACGGCATCGAGCCCGGCGGCGGCCCCGAGCGCAAGCGGTACGCGATCACCGAGGCGGGCATCACCGATGTCCAGCAGTGGCTCGCGACGCCCGAGAAGCCCGAGCCGTATCTGCAGTCGACCCTCTACACGAAGGTCGTCCTCGCCCTGCTCACCGACCGCGACGCGGCCGACATCCTCGACAGCCAGCGTTCCGAGCACCTGCGCATGATGCGCATCCTCACCGACCGCAAGCGCAAGGGCGACCTGGCCGATCAGCTGATCTGCGACCACGCCCTGTTCCACCTGGAGGCCGACCTGCGATGGCTGGAGCTGACCGCCGCCCGACTGGGCAAGCTCGCCGAGGCGGTGACCCGATGACGGCGCCGACGCCGATGCCCCCCGCCGGCTCCCTGCTCGTCGCCACCGACCTGCGCAAGGCGTACGGTCCGACGACCGCGCTGGACGGCGCCGAGTTCTCCATCCACCCCGGCGAGGTCGTCGCGGTGATGGGCCCCTCCGGCTCCGGCAAGTCGACGTTGCTGCACTGCCTCGCCGGGATCGTGCCGCCCGACTCGGGCTCGATCGTCTACAACGGCCGCGAGATGGCCACCATGAACGACACCCAACGCAGCGCGCTGCGGCGCAGCGAGTTCGGGTTCGTCTTCCAGTTCGGCCAGCTCGTGCCGGAGCTGACGTGTGTGGAGAACGTGGCGCTGCCGCTGCGGCTGAACGGCGCCTCCCGCAAGGAGGCCGAACAGACCTCCCTCGGCTGGATGCGGCGCCTGGAGGTCGACGACCTCGCCCGCAAGCGGCCCAGCGAGGTCTCCGGCGGCCAGGGCCAGCGGGTCGCCGTGGCCCGTTCGCTGGTCACCAACCCGCGGGTGCTGTTCGCGGACGAGCCCACCGGGGCGCTCGACTCGCTCAACGGCGAGCGCGTCATGGAACTGCTCACCGAGGCCGCCCGGTCCACCAACGCGGCCGTCGTCCTCGTCACGCACGAGGCACGGGTCGCCGCGTACTCCGACCGGGAGATCGTCGTACGGGACGGCAAGTCGCGGGACATGGAGCGCGCCGTATGAGTTCTCCTGCCGTCCGCCAGTGGTACCGGGACCTGGCCATGGGGCTCCGGTTCGCCTTCACGGGGGGCCGTGAGGGCTGGGTGCGTGCCGTGCTCACCGCGGTGGGCGTCGGCCTCGGGGTGGCGCTGCTCCTGCTCACCACGGCGATACCGAACGCGATGGCCACCCGGGAGAGCCGCGAGGCGGCCCGGCAGGACCTGGGGATCACCTATTACGAGAACGGCGACTCCAAGCCGACCGACAAGAGCCTGATCGTCGCGGACACGGACACCGAGTTCCAGTACGAGGAGATACGGGGGCGGCTGCTGGAGCCCGAGGGGGCGGACGCGCCGCTGCCGCCGGGGCTGGAGAAGTTCCCCGCGCCGGGCGAGATGGTCGTCTCCCCCGCCCTCGCCGAGATGCTGGAGTCGGACGACGCGAGGCTGCTGCGCGGCCGGCTGCCGTACGAGACGGTGGGCACCATCGGCGAGGCCGGGCTGATCGGCTCGAAGGAACTCGCCTACTTCGCGGGCGCCGACGGGCTCGCGAAGCGGATCGACGGCTCGGTCGTGGCCCGCATCGAAGCGTTCGGGCAGACCGAGGAGCAGCCCGAAGAGCCGATGGACCCGGTCCTGCTGCTGCTCACCCTGGTCGTCTTCGCGGTGCTGCTGATGCCGGTCGCCGTGTTCATCGCCACAGCCGTACGGTTCGGCGGCGAGCAGCGTGACCGCAGGCTGGCGGCGCTCCGGCTGGTCGGCTCGGACGGCCGGATGACCCGCCGGATCGCGGCGGGCGAGGCGCTCGCCGGGTCCGTACTGGGGCTGGCCTTCGGCACCGTGTTCTTCCTGCTCGGCAGGGAGATAGCGGGCTCCGTCCAGATACTCACCTTCAGCGTCTTCCCGAGCTATCTCAATCCCTCCCCCGCCCTCGCGCTGCTGGTCGCGTTCGCGGTCCCGGCGGCGGCCGTCGCCGTCACCCTGTTCGCGCTGCGCGGCGTCGTCATCGAACCGCTCGGTGTCGTCCGCACGGCCAAACCCGCGCGGCGCAGGCTCTGGTGGCGGCTGCTGCTGCCGCTCGGCGGTCTCGCCCTGCTCTCCCCGATGATCGGCCAGGGGTCGGACAACGGGCAGTTCAACGAGTTCATGGTCATCGGCGGGGTCGTCCTGCTGCTCTTCGGCGTCACCGCGCTGCTGCCGTGGGTCGTCGAGGCGTTCGTCGCCCGGCTGGGCTCCGGCGCGGTCTCCTGGCAACTGGCCGTCCGCAGGCTCCAGTTGGGCAGCGGCTCGGCGGCGCGCATGGTCAACGGCATCGCGGTGGCGGTGGCCGGCGCGGTCGCCCTGCAGATGCTGTTCTCCGGAGTCGAGGGCAGGTTCACCGAGTCGACCGGGCTGGACACCACCCGTGCCCAGCTGGAACTCGCCCTGCCGCAGGGCGGCGCCCCGGTGAGCACCGTGGGCGAGAAGCTGAAGCAGGCCAAGGGGACGGACACCGTCGCGGCACTGTCCACCTCGACGGTCAGCGCCACCAGGAAGGCCCCCGAGGAGGGGACGGAGGTGACCGTCGGCGACTGTGTCTCGCTGCGCGAGCTCGCGCAGATCCCCTCGTGTGAAGACGGTGACGTCTTCCTGATGGGCGCACCCGAGGACCCGACCACGGTGACGCTCGCGACGGCGGGCCGCACGCTGTACTTCGACGCGTCCTACAAGGGGGAGGAGCGCGGCGCCGAGGTCGCCTGGAAGCTGCCGGGCGAGGTGAAGAAGGTCGCCGAACGCCCCGACTCACTGCGGACCGCCATGTCGGGCCTCATGGCCACCCCGGGCGCGCTGCCCGCGAAGGCCGAGCCCTTCCTGTACAGCACCGTCTACGTACGGACGGACCCCACCGTTCCGGACGCGCTCGACGAGGTACGCAACGCCGCGGTCGCGATCGATCCGCTCATCAGGACCTGGGAGTGGGAGACGACCAGGCAGGTCGACGAGTTCGCGACCATCCAGACCGGTCTGCTGGTCGGCGCGGCGGCCGTACTCGCCCTCATCGGCGCGAGCCTGCTCGTCTCCCAGCTCGAGCAGTTGCGCGAGCGCAGGAAGCTCCTGTCGGCCCTGGTCGCCTTCGGCACCCGGCGCCGCACGCTGGGTCTGTCGGTGCTGTGGCAGACGGCCGTCCCGATCGCCCTGGGCCTGATCCTCGCCTTGTCCTTCGGTCTGGCGTTGGGAGCGGTCCTGCTGCGGATGACGTCGGTACCGGTCACCATCGACTGGGCGAACGTGCTGGCGATGACCGGCATCGGAGGAGCCGTCGTCCTCCTCGTCACGGCACTGAGCATGCCGCCGCTGATGCGGATGATGCGGCCGGAGGGGTTGCGTACGGAGTAGCCGGAGCGGGGTGCCCCGGCCCCCGGGCCCCCGGATTTCCGACGGCCGCAGCGCTTCCGTGAGCGCCGCGGCCGGCTCGTCGTATGCGTGCGGGTGCCGGGGGAGCGTGTGTGTCACGATCGTGATCGTCCAACGGGGAGTGAGACCGCCATGTCGCTCGACGCGCTGAAGTCCGCGCTGCCGGAGTACGCCAAGGACCTCCGCCGCAACCTGGGTTCCGTCATCGACGAGTCCGGCCTGTCGGCGCAGCAGCTGTGGGGCACCGTGCTGGCCACCGCGATCGCCTCCCGCTCGGCCGTCGTACTGCGCGGGCTGGCGCCGGAGGCGAAGGCGAACCTGTCGCCGGAGGCGTACACCGCGGCGAAGACCGCGGCCTCGGTCATGGCGGTGAACAACGTCTTCTTCCGCACGCGGCATCTGCTGTCGGACCACGAGTACGACGGGCTGCGGACGGGTCTGCGGATGAATGTCATCGGCGATCCGGGGGTCGCCAGGGTCGACTTCGAGCTGTGGGCGTTCGCGGTGTCGGCGATCAACGCGTGCGGGGCCTGTCTTGACTCGCATGAGCGGGTGCTGCGTAAGGCGGGGGTCGGTCGGGAGCTGGTGCAGGAGGCGTTCAGGATCGCTTCGGTGATTCAGGCGGTGGGGGTGACCTTGGAGGCGGAGGCGGTTCTCGGCGATTGCGATTAGGCGGGGGCTCGGAGGGCTGGGTTGTGGGGTGGGTGCGGGTCTGTTGTGGCTGGTCGCGCCCACGCGGCGGAGCCGCATATCGACACAGCCCCGCGCCCCTAAAGGCAAGAGCCTGGGGCACCCCCCGCCCTAAATGAGTCGCGGACCCTTCTCCCGCTCGGGAAAATCCACTTCATGGCCGCCCCTCCTCACTCCCGCACCTTCGAAGAGCTCGTCGCCGAAGGTGATGCCGTGCCGACCGAGGGGTGGGACTTCTCCTGGTTCGAGGGGCGGGCCACCGAGGCTCGGCCGTCGTGGGGGTATGCGCGGCTGATGGGTGAGTGGCTGGGGCGGGTGCCGGCGGTGCTGGACATCCAGACCGGTGGTGGGGAGGTGCTGAACTCCGTTCCGCGTTTTCCGCCGGTGACCGTGGCCACGGAGGGGTGGCCGCCCAACGTCGCCAGGGCCACCGCCCTGCTTCATCCGCGAGGTGCGGTGCTCGTCGCCGCGCCGGAGGACGCGCCGCTGCCCTTCGCGGACGGGGCCTTCGACCTGGTCACCAGCAGGCATCCGGTCCGGGCGCAGTGGGCGGAGATCGCCCGGGTGCTCAGGCCCGGCGGGACGTACTTCGCGCAGCACGTCGGGCCGCGCAGTGCCTTCGAGTTGGTCGAGTGGTTCACCGGCCCGCTGCCGGAGGAGACCGGTAGCGGGCGGCATCCCGATGTCGAGCGGGCGGGCGCCGAGGCCGCGGGGCTGGAGGTCGTGGATCTGCGGGCCGAGCGGTTGCGGATGGAGTTCCACGACATCGGGGCGGTCGTGCACTTCCTGAAGAAGGTTGTCTGGATGGTGCCCGGCTTCGGCGTCGACGCCTATCTGCCGCGGCTCCGCTCCCTCCACGAGCGGATCGAGAGCGAGGGCCCCTTCGTCGCCCACAGCGCCCGCCACCTCTTCGAGCTCCGCAAGCCGGCCGCCGGTTGAGGCGCTTACGCGTGCGGGCCGACCATGACCTTCCCGATCGCCAACTCGGCCCGTGCCTCCAGCACTTCACCCACTCGTTCCGCCCGCTCCCCCAGCTCCCGCTCCTGCCGGGCGGTGAGCCGCCCCAGTGGTTCCACCGTGACCGTCGTACGACTGCCCCGGCGCCGCTGGTGCCAGACGCCCGCGACGACGCCGTCGACGAGGAGCAGGGGGTAGTCGCCGGCCTGGCCGCGGGCCAGGGCGCGTTCGTAGGCCGGGCCGGGGAAGAACCGCTCGCGGGGCTGCGCGGCGATGCCGTACGCGTCGAAGTAGGGGAGCAGGCGTATGCCCCGTAGGACGCTCGCGGGGTCGGCGGGGAAGTCGGTGTCGCCGGCCGCCAGCCAGGCGGGTTCGCCCTCGAAGTCGGCCCGCTCGATCTCGCCGGAGGCGGCCAGCGACGCGAACAGGCGGTCGGACCAGGCGCCGGGGGCCGCCGCCCATCTGGCGAAGTGGCGCGGGGCGGCCGGACCGTAGGCGCGGAGATAGTGCCGTACGAGAGTGGCGAGGGCCTGGTCCGCCGAGGGCAGGGGATCGAAGTGCGGTGGCCGGGTGTACGTGACCTTGCGGCCCCGGTCGGGGCCGAAGCACAGGGCGCCGGACCGGCCCGCGCGGTGCATGACCTGACGCCGGCGGGGCCACATGTCCTGGAAGGCGGGCATGACGCGGTCGCCGGCCCAGGGCCCGGTGCGGGCGACGACCTCCTCGCCCAGTTCGTCGAGGGTGAGCGTGGTCCCGTCCAGTGCGGCGCCGATGGCGGCCACGACCTGCGCCGCCCGCTCGGCGCCGAGTCGCACGTCCGGAGGGAAGGGGCTCGCGCCGGACGGGATCGCGGTCAGCGCGGCCGTCCAGAAGGGCAGCTCGGCGGTGGGCAGCAGATGGACGGTGCCACGCGGCCCGAACGTCCTCACCAGCGTCCGGTCCTCCCACAACGCGGCCCGTACGTCCGCCCGCGTCATCCCCTCCGCCCGCAGCCCCACCGACAGCTCGGCCGCCGACAGCACCTGGGCGTGGGCGCCGAGCAGCGCGCCGGCCACCTCGGCGACCGGTGTACCGGGCGGCGCGGGAGCCCTCAGGTACTGCCGCTCGGTCCGCCGCGCACTCGCCTGCTCCCAGGTGATTCTCATGGGACGACGCTAAGACCGATGCAGGTCGGATCCTGGCCTATATACCGGTTTCCACATCGTTATCGCCTGCGGCTTGGCTTCGGCGACCCCGCTCACGTAGGTTCAGACCAAGGTTATTCGCGTGAGCAAAGCTGCGCGGCACGGCACCGCGCGGCGGGAGGGGGCTGCGCGGCGCCGTGCGCCCCATCGGGCGTCAAGCGTGCGTTCCGCCGCCGCTTCACCCGTACGAGGGTGCTCGCCCCACTCTTCGCGAGAGTCGCACAAGAATGCGCAATCCCCACAATTCCGCCAGGATTTCGCCTTTCCCCCTTGGAATCCGCCGCGATCCGGCCATGATCACCCCCCGATCACACCCTGAATGAACGGTTCCGCGACTACGCCCACGCTGTCGTTCGACTGCGGAGAGTAGTTGTGGCACGCCGATGCACGCAGCATCACTCACGAAGGGTTATGGTGGAAACCCCCCCTCGGGCCGGTCCGTATCCCCCCCACGGACCGGCCCGTTTTTTCTTGCCCGCTTTCGAGCGGAGCGGGCGGGCCCGGACCCGCCCCAACCCTGCGCACTCCTTGGCAGAGTTGGCCTCCACCCCCGGTAGGCTCTGCCCACCAAGGGGACCGTCACCGCACGGAGGGGCTGACATTCACGTGAACCTGCGCGACAAACTGCGCGGCCTGCTGGTCAGGGTCTACGCACGCAGGGTCGAGGGTCACCTCGACCACGCCCAGGTGCCCAAACACATCGGCGTCATCATGGACGGCAACCGACGCTGGGCGAAGGCCGCGGGATCCACGACCGCGCAGGGACACCGGGCCGGGGCGCACAAGATCGAGGAATTCCTCGGCTGGTGCACCGAGACGGATGTGAAGGTCGTCACCCTCTGGCTGTTCTCCACGGACAACTTCGGCCGCCCCCAGGAGGAGCTGGTCCCGCTCTTCGGCATCATCGAGGACGTCGTCCGCACCCTCGCCGCCGACGGCCGCTGGCGGGTGCACCACGTGGGCACGCTGGACCAGCTGCCCGGGCAGTTGCAGTCCGCGCTGAAGGAGTCCGAGGAGTCCACCGCGCACGTCGACGGGATACTGGTCAACGTCGCGATCGGATACGGAGGCCGCCAGGAGATCGCCGACGCCGTACGGTCGATGGTCCAGGACGCGCACGACAAGGGCACCTCCATGGAGGAGCTCGCCGAGAACGTCTCCGTCGACCTGATCGGCAGCCACCTCTACACCGGCGACCAGCCCGACCCGGACCTGGTGATCCGCACGAGCGGCGAGCAGCGGCTGTCCGGATTCATGCTCTGGCAGACCGCCCATTCCGAGTACTACTTCTGCGACGTCTTCTGGCCGGCTTTCCGGAAGGTCGACTTCCTGCGCGCCCTGCGTGACTACGCGATACGGCACCGCCGTTACGGAGGCTGAAACTCCGCATCACCCGCGTATTGCCGATGAGGTGCGCATCACCCCCATCGGGACGGAAGTAACGAGGAGTTCACCGGGGCGCCGTCGTACCGCTTGGCATGGTGACGCATGTTCGAGGGCATAAGCCAGTCAGGCCGACGCCCGAACCACGGGTGTCGGATCTCAGCGGGCGGCTCGGGGCCGTCCGCCCGGGAGGCCCTTTGCACCAGCCCGAACGTGCGGTCACAGCACGGACGACGCAGCGGAGGGCCGGTCACCGGCCCGTGCAACGGTGCCGACGACCGGCCGATTGTTCCCACCCTGCCCACCCTGGGTTCATTCTCGTCGCTCCCCGACCTCATCCGAGGGGGTACGTCCTTCCGTGGTGACCAGCACAAAGCGCCGTATGCCAGACCGGCGCACCTATGTCATCGACACCAGCGTCCTGCTGGCCGACCCGAATGCTTTGAACCGCTTCGAGGAGCACGAGGTCGTGCTTCCGATCGTGGTGGTCACAGAGCTGGAGGCCAAGCGGCACCATCCCGAACTCGGGTACTTCGCCAGGCAGGCCCTCCGCCTGCTCGACGAGTTCCGGGTGCGGCACGGTCGCCTCGACGCCCCCATCCCCATCGGGGAGCTCGGCGGGACCGTGCGGGTCGAGCTCAACCACTCGGATCCCAGCGTGCTGCCGAGCGGCTACCGCCTGGGGGACAACGACTCCCGCATCCTCGCGGTCGCCCGCAATCTGCAGGCCGAGGGCTTCGACGTCACGGTGGTGTCGAAGGATCTGCCGCTGCGGATCAAGGCCTCCTCCGTGGGCCTCCTCGCCGAGGAGTACCGCGCGGAGCTGGCCATCACGGACGCCTCCGGGTGGACCGGGATGTCCGAGCTGACCCTGCCGGGCGAGCAGGTCGACATCCTCTTCGAGGAGGGGTCGATCTTCGTTCCAGAGGCGAGCACACTGCCCGTGCACACCGGCCTGACGATCCAGTCGGAGCGCGGCAAGGCACTGGGCCGGGTGACGCCCGAGGGCAACATCCGGCTCGTCCGGGGCGACCGGGAGGCGTTCGGCATCAAGGGCCGCAGCGCGGAGCAGCGCATCGCGCTGGATCTGCTGCTCGACCCGGACGTCGGCATCCTGTCGATGGGCGGCCGGGCCGGCACCGGCAAGTCGGCGCTGGCGCTGTGCGCGGGACTGGAGGCCGTGCTCGAACGGCGCCAGCACCAGAAGGTGATGGTCTTCCGGCCGCTCTACGCGGTGGGCGGGCAGGAGCTCGGCTATCTGCCCGGCTCCGAGTCCGAGAAGATGAGCCCCTGGGCGCAGGCGGTCTTCGACACACTCTCCGCGGTCACCAGCCGCGAGGTCATCGAGGAGGTCACCGCCCGCGGCATGCTGGAGGTCCTGCCGCTCACGCACATCCGCGGCCGTTCACTGCACGACGCGTTCGTGATCGTGGACGAGGCGCAGTCACTGGAGCGGAACGTCCTGCTGACCGTGCTGTCCCGGATCGGCGCGAACTCCCGCGTGGTCCTGACACATGACGTGGCCCAGCGCGACAACCTGCGCGTCGGTCGCTACGACGGTGTCGTCGCCGTGGTCGAGAAGCTGAAGGGGCATCCGCTCTTCGCCCACGTCACCCTCACCAGGTCCGAACGGTCCCAGATCGCGGCCCTTGTGACCGAAATGCTGGAGGACGGGCAGATTTAACCGGGACCGGCAGATTCAACCAGGACCGGCAGGTTTATCCGGGACCGGAGGATTCAACCGGGACCGGCGGATTCAACCGAATCCTCAAGGCGCCGTCCGGCAAAGGCGATGAGCCTAGCCGGGCGGCGCCTCGGCATGTGTGGCTTTCCTTGAATCTCCTGCGTCAAACGAGGTGTGAGCTTTCACACGCACCACTGAATTGCCTTGCTGTGTCGGTTACGGCAGAGTCTCATTCCTGTCAGGCCCCGCATACGACACACCTGTATCCCCAGCGGCACAGAACAACAGCAGCATCAGGTCAACTCCATAGCGTCGTCGTATGCCGCCCGTGCACCACGCGGCGCTCCTCGCAAAGGAGTTGCCCACCGGGCCCGCGCCTCCGTGACCCCGCAGTTGGGAGGCCAGCGTCAGGGGCACGATTGCGTCCGCCAGGGTCACCGAGGCGGGCGATGCTGGAAGGAAACCGTGTGAGCCGGATTTCGGTCCGGGGATTCGCAGTGGCTTCGGCCACCGCGGTCACCGCAGTCGGGAGTGTCGTCGGCGTTGCCTCCGGCAGCACCGCCCAGACCACTGACGACGCCGAGGCGGTCGCGAACGACACCACGTTGCTCGCCGACATTCCTGTGGGCCAGCAGGCCCAGGTCCAGACCGCATCCCTGACTGCACAGGCCGACGCCCAGGCCATCGCCGCCGACGCGAGCGCCCGCAAGGACGCCGAGGCGACCGCCCGTAAGAAGGCGGCCCAGGACGCGATCGACAAGCAGAAGGCGGCGGAGAAGGCCGAGCAGGATCGCAAGGACAAGGAAGAGGCCGAGAACAAGGCCGAAGCCGCCGGCGACCTCGGTGACGTCCCCGTCCAGAGCTCGTACGCCATCGCCGAGATCCAGGCGATGGCGAAGGCCGTCGTGGCGAGCGACCAGTGGACGTGCTTCAGCAACATCGTGAACCACGAGTCCACCTGGAACTACCAGGCCGTCAACCCCTCCTCGGGGGCCTACGGTCTCTTCCAGGCGCTGCCCGCCGGCAAGTACGCGTCCGCCGGATCCGACTGGCGCACCAACCCGGCCACTCAGATCAAGTGGGGCCTCAACTACATGGAATCCCGCTATGGCAGCCCCTGTGAGGCCTGGGGTTTCTGGCAGGCCAACCACTGGTACTAGGCCCTCTCAGGCCGACCGGTCACCGGGTGCCCGCCGCCCGGCCGTTCAACCTTCCGAAGCCCTCCACCGTCCTTTGGTGGGGGGCTTCGGCCATGTACGGTCGAAGCCACTGAACTCCCGGGAGGAGTGGTGACCAGCAGGGGCGACGGGGGAAGAGGACGGATGATGTCGCGGGTTCCTGGATGGCTCGGCCGGCTCGGCGCCGGACTGCGCGGGTGGGGCGAGCGGTTGGAGCGCCGCCGGGCGGAGATCGAGTCGGAGAGCGCCGAAGGGCGTACGAGGTCCGACGACGACACTGACATCGGCAGGGACACCGGCGCGGACACCGGCAGGGACACCGGCGCGGACACCGGCAGGGACACCGGCGCGGACACCGGCAGGGACACCGGCGCGGACACCGGCGCGGACACCGGCACAGGCGTCTCGGAGAGCGGTGGCAAGGTCGGCGACGGCGGCCGGGCCGGTGACTCCGAGGACGGCGCCAGGGGTTCCGAGGCCGCGGGGAGCGGCTCCCCGGACTCCCCCGCCGTCGCCGCCCGG
The DNA here is from genome assembly GCF_016598475.1 of Streptomyces adelaidensis. Taxonomy (GTDB): domain Bacteria; phylum Actinomycetota; class Actinomycetes; order Streptomycetales; family Streptomycetaceae; genus Streptomyces; species Streptomyces adelaidensis. The sequence goes on along the minus strand of NZ_JAEMUX010000029.1, from coordinate 67,235 downwards.
GGCGCGGTGGCCGCCCCCGTCCTCTACGCCCGCCCCGACCCCGCCTCCGCGGTGCCGTGGGGCATGCGGGTCGCGGCCGAGGCCGGCTGGCGGCTGCTCGTACTCGCGGGCACCGTCTGGGTGTTGATGCGGGTCATCAGCTCGATACAGCTACTGGTGCTGTCGTTCACCACCGCACTGCTCGTCACCGCCATCCTCCAGCCGACGGTGGCCCGGCTGACCCGGTACGGCGTCCCGCGCGGCCTCGCCACGGCCCTGAGCGCCGTCCTCGGCTTCGTCGTCATAGGGCTGATCGGCTGGTTCGTCACCTGGCAGGTCATGGAGAACGTCGACGACCTCTCCGACCAGGTCCAGGACGGCATCGAGGAGTTGCGCGGCTGGCTGCTCGACAGCCCGTTCCATGTCACCGAGAACCAGATCAACGACATCGCCAAGAACCTCCGCGAGGCGATCAGCGACAACACGGACACCATCACCTCGGCCGGCCTGGAGGGCGTGACCGTCATCGTCGAGGCGCTCACCGGCATCCTCCTGACGATGTTCTCCACGCTCTTCCTGCTCTACGACGGCAAGCGGATCTGGCAGTGGAGCCTGAAGCTGGTGCCGGCCGCGGCCCGGCCGGGTGTCGCCGATGCCGGGCCGCGGGCCTGGCGGACGTTGACGGCGTACGTACGCGGCACGGTGATAGTGGCGTTGATCGACGCGATCTTCATCGGCCTGGGTATCTACTTCCTGGACGTGCCGATGGCCGTGCCCCTCGCCGTCTTCATCTTCCTGTTCGCCTTCATCCCCCTGGTGGGCGCGGTCGTCTCGGGCGCGCTGGCCGTGGTCGTGGCGCTGGTGACGCAGGGCGTCTTCACCGCCGTCATGACGCTGGTCGTGGTCCTCGCCGTCCAGCAGATCGAGGGGCACATCCTCCAGCCGTTCATCCTCGGGCGGGCCGTACGGGTCCATCCGCTCGCCGTCGTGCTGTCCGTCGCCGCGGGTGGCATGGTCGCGGGGATCGGGGGCGCGGTGGTGGCGGTGCCGTTGGTCGCGGTGACGAACACGGTGGTGGGGTCGTTGCGGGCGTACTCCCGTGAGAGGACCGGCGGCTGACTGCCTCTGCGGTGGGGCTAGTTCCTGCCGTGGCGCATGAGTACGACTCCGTTGCCGAAGGTGCGGGTCTCGATCAGGCGTAGCGCGGTCGGCGACATGACGTCGGACTGCGGGAAGAGGCGCTTGCCCGCGCCGATCACCACCGGGTGGATGTAGAGCCGGTATTCGTCGATCAGGTCGTGGCGCATGAACTCGGCGGCGAGGTCCGCGCCGCCGAGGGCCAGATCGCCTCCGTCCTGCGCCTTGAGGGCCTCGATGTCCTCCACGACGACATCCCGGACGATCGTGGTGTGCGCGTCGGCGTGCTGGAGGGTCCGGGAGAAGACGAGCTTCGGCATGGTGCGCCAGATCGCCGCGAAGTCGGTCGTGACACGTGAGGCTGCGGGGTCCTGGTCGGCCGTGGGCCAGTAGTCGGCCATCAGCTGGTAGGTGACACGGCCTTCCAGGAAGGCGCCCATGTCCCTGAGGACGTCGTTGAAGTGCGTGTGCAGTTCGTCGTCGACGAAGTGCCAGTCGATTTCGCGGTTCGGGCCCTCCATGTAGCCGTCGAGGGAGAGGGACATCATCAGGACGAGCTTTCGCATGGTGGGGTTCTCCTCCGTGGGGGGTGGCGGTGTCGGGCGTCGTCGGTCGTCAGGAAGAGGATCGCGTGGGTGGGGCGCGAGCGCACGGACATGCGCTCCGGCGTGTAGACCCCGCCATCTGTCCGCTCCCCGTGTGGATGCGCCAATCACCGCCCCGGGCCGCACTCTCGGCGGTGCGCGTCGCCGCTCGGCTTTCAAGGCCCGCTTTGGCGGGGGCCCGCCAAGGTCAGCAGGTCTGTGACGAGTTATCGCAGCGAGGACAGGCACAGGGTGGGAAGGCCGCCGTCTGCGGGAGGGGGTCCGTGTGGTTTCCCGTCCAGATGTGGATCTCGGCGCGGTCCTGGGTCCGTCTCCCGTCGGCCGTGACCTTGTACACGCGCATCGCCATTCGCGAGGTGCGTGAGGTGGTGGCGAGCGGTCCCAGAGGGTCCACCGGGGGCGGGTAGTGGGCGGCGGCGCACTCCTGACAGGCGTGGACGTCGCAGCCGGGGCCGGTGGCGGCGTGGTGCCTGTGGACCACCACGGCGTTCTCCGTGCCGCGTCCGCAGCGGGCGCACACCCGGATCACGCGCCGCCCGGGGAGGGCTGAGTCGCGGTCGGTCATCGGGCGGCTCCCGGGTGGCCGACGGTGACGTGACGGCTGCTGATCACCTGGCCTCCGTTGGTCACGGGCGGCTCGGTGTCGAGGCCGAGGGATGCCAGATAGAGGCCGCGGCGGCGTTCGCGCAGGCCACGGGTGGCGCGGCGGCGGTGGCGTTCGTCCAGGGTGAGGGCGCGCGGGTGGGAGTGGGCCACGGGGTACCCGTTCCGGCCGGGCGGGCGGGGGCGGCTTGGTGGCTCTGCGGCGTAGGCGGCGGGGACTGGTTCCGCGCGGTGCCGGCCGCGTGGGTCCGGCAGCCAGATGCGCAGCATTCGGGCCAGGGTTCTGACGGTAAAGTCCAGCATCTTCGGCGCTCCTTCGAAGCGGTCGGCCATGCCCCGGGGCCCTGCAAGGCCGCTGGGGTCTGTCACAGCCAGCCTACATTGCTACGCATGTCAGTGCATAGCAGTACGCAGCAATACGCCTATTGTTGCAGCTCAGGGCTGTTCTACGGTGGGTGGTATGGCAGCAGAAGCAGGCGACTCGCCAATCGACCCCACCAAGATTGCGTACGTCTATATGCAGGTGGCCGACCACATTGCTGCCCGAATCGCGTCGGGCGAGCTGAGGCCAGGAGCACGGTTGCCCGGTGAGCGGGATCTCGGCCCGGAATACGGAGTCGCGTACCTGACCGCCCGTCGCGCCATCCGCGAACTCCGCGAGCGCGGCCTCGTGGTCACGTTGCCCGCGAAGGGCACCTTCGTCGCCTACCCGCAGGAGCCCGAACGGGACGCCACCCCCGAAGCGGATAGCGACCCCACTCCGGACCAGTAGGCCGCCGCCATGACTCCGCGCGGTTTGCCACTTTGTTTGACACCGCATTGGTAGCCTGGCGTCATGGAGACTCCGGAGCAGTACGGCAAGGATGAGGGACCGGCCCAGAAGGTCAGCGTGTCCATGCCCGCAGGCCGTATCGCGGCGGTCAAGGCCCGTGTGGGCTTGCGCGGCTTTTCTGCCTACGTCAGCGCGGCCGTGGAGCGGCAGATGCAGCGCGATCTGCTGGAGGAACTGCTCCAGGCCAAGGAGAAGGAGATCGGCCACCCCTCCCCCGAGGTCCAGCAATGGGCCGCCGAGATCTTCCAGGAGGCGGAGGCCATGGCGGCCAACGATCACACGACTGAGGCGACCGCGGGAGACGAGGACGCGGAATGGCGCGATCGCAAGGCCGGTTGAGTCATGGTGTCCTGCTCCTCGACAGCGAGGGGCTGAGTAAGTTCATGGCCAACGATCCAGGGGTCACCGGCTTGATCCGCACTGCACAGGCCAAGGACACCCTCGTGGCTCTGAGCAATCTCACGTTGATCGAAGCGTGGCACTCCAAAGTACGCATGGACCGCCTCCGCTGGCACACCTCCCGTCTGGAGGTGCTCCCTGTCACCGACGCCATCACATGGCGTGCCATCGACCTGTTGCGGAACGCGAGCCTCCACGGGCATAAGCACGCGATCGACTCCGTCGTCGCCGCCACGGCTCTGGGCTACACCGGGCCCCGCATCATCGTCACCTCGGACGCGGACGACATGAACAAGCTTTGTGGCGACAGGGTCCGCGTCGTGGGGGTCTGAGGAGCTCGCGGCCTGCGTTGACGACGGCCGATCCCACCGGCGGCGGCAGGAGTCAACTCTGTTCGTTGCCGGTTCCCGATGCGGTCCTCGGGAAGGAGACCTCCACTCGCCGGTTCTTCTTGCGGCCTTCCTCTGTGGAGTTGTCGGCGATCGGGTAGTCCTCGCTGTAGCCGCGTACCTCGAAGGTGACGTTGCCGCCCAGGTCGGCGGCGAGGAGGTCGTGGACGGCCTCCGCGCGGTTCTTGGAGAGGGTCAGGCCGTGGGCGTACGAGCCGAGGTTGTCCGTGAAGCCGAAGACGCGGATCGTGCCCGCGCTCTGCTTCTTGATCTCCTCGGCGATGGCCTGGATACGGGAGCGGGCCTGGGGGTTCAGCTTCGCGCTGTCCTTCGCGAAGAGGACCTCCGCCTGGAGTGCGAACGTCACGTTCTCGTTCGTGTCCTCTCGGCGTTCCTCGCCGCCGAGGTCCTCCACGACCGACTTGATGTCCAGGACCTTGGCCGGCGCGAGCGTCGCGCCTTGTGCGAGCTTCAGGCCCGGGCTGTTCGCGTCGACTTCCGGGGGTGGGGAGGTGGTGACGGTGCCGGGGGGTTCGCTGGGGTCGTCGGCCGCGTACACCGCCGGGGAGGCGAGGGTGACGGTGAGAGTGGCCAGGACGGCTACGGTCGCGATGGCTCGTGGGGTGAGAGCGGCCATGGTCACTCACCCTCGGAGAGTGCGACGGTGGCGGGGGGCATGGAGCCGACCTGGAAGTCTACGGAGGTGGTGCCTTCGGGGGGGGCGGGGAATTGGGCGAACCAGTCGGTCGTTTCGCCGGACTTCACTCCGCCGGTGAATCGCGTGCAGAGGCAACGCCCCTCGGTGTCACGGAGGATGAGGTACTTCTTCTTGCCGTCCTGGTCCACCAGGCTGGCACCGGCGACGGACGACGCGTTTCCCCTCAGCTCGTTCTCGTCGCCACGCCAGTCCGCCGCGGTCCACAGCCGCGAGCCGTTGTTGGTGACCGTTCCCGAGAGGGTCACGAAGTCCCCGGAGTCCCGCACGGCCGACGTGATGGTGAGCCCGATGTCGCCGTCCTTGGACTGAGCGAGCACCTTGGTCTCCGCCGGGGCATCCGATTCCTGCTCCCCCGAGGAGTCGTCCGAGGCCGTCGCCGACGCGGACGCGGACTTGTCGTCCTCGGCCTTGTCGTCATCGCCTCCCCCACCACAACCGGCAACCGTGAGGAGCAGCCCAGTCGCGATTGCCACCGCGGTCACTGCCCTGCGGCCCTTCATGGTGTGCCGAAGGTTCATCGGTACGGCTTCCTCTCACTCGGCCAGATACACAGAGAACATCACGGATGCGTCGGGCAGGTCGTCCGGATCGAAATTTCCGGGGTCGATGTCCACGATCTGGCCATCGCAGTCCAGCGCCACGGGCTTCGTGGGATCCGAGGCCACGTCGAATTGGCAGCGTGGTTGGATGACGGCGGCAGCACGGGCCGTGGCCGTCATGCTCTCGGTACCGGGGATGATCGAGTCACCGACGGTGTAGTCCGTCTCCACATCGACCTGGAACCCCGGATTGCCGTCCACTTCGATAAGCTCGGCGCCGCCTTGGAGGAATGAGTTGTTCTGAGCGGCCAGGTCCGCGGCCGCGTCGCTGGCCCCATCGGCCGGGACCCCTCCGTTGGTGAGGTCCAGCCAGTCCAACCAGTCGTCGCCCGCGGTGATGGCATCCTCAAGATCCAGCAACAGCTCATCCCGCGCCTGCTGTGCCGCCGCCAACGCGGCGGCGTCCGCCGCGGATTGAGCTCCGCTTCGGGCAGACGCCGCCTGGGCGAACGCGAAGAAGGCCAACGCCACGAAAAGCAGGATCGTCGTCAGCCAGATGTAGATCGGGAGAGTCGACCCCCGGTCACCCCGGAGATCCGCGAAGGTCAGCCGCCGCCGACGACATCCGCGACCGCCTGGCCGATCGCTTCCGAGATCGCGCCGTCCAGCTGAAGGGCGTCGATCATCACGAAGATGCCGGCGACGATAATCATGATGCCCGCGTACTCGACGAACCCGGCTCCGGATTCTCCTTCCCGCCCCCGCATCCGGGCGGAGACGGTCCGTACCCAGGTGCCCAGTGCGCGCTCCACGCCGGCTGTCGCCTTCAGCGTCCAGTCCTTCACCGCCATGACCCCTGCCCTCTCGACCGATGCCACCGCCAACCTCAGCACCGTACGTGAAACTCCCCCTACCGCGGGTGGGTCCAGGGGCCCAACTTCCCCCCGCGGGGCGGCTCATCGGGTCCATCCGTCGTGGGCCGTGCCGAGCCAGTGGGCGATGGCTTCGCTGCGGGTTGAGGTGTGCAGTTTCGCGAAGATGTGATTGATGTGGTTCTTGACGGTCTTCTCGCTGATGAAGCAGGTGGCGGCGATCTGGCGGTTGCTCATGCCGGATGCGATGAGGTCCATTACCTCCACCTCCCTTGAACTCAGGCCGAAGGACGGTCGGTTGGAGCGGTCGAGGATGCGGCGGTGGAGTGCCGACGCGTAGGCGGGGCGAGCCTTTGACGACTGTGCCACAACTGGTTGCAGCTGCGAAGAGTGGTCGTGACTTTCGTGTGAAGGTTCGTAGGAAACGCCGAGTGGACTTGAGCCATTCGAAACGGAGGGCGAAAGGGAGGGCGAGGCGGACGTCCAGGCCGAGGAGCTGATCGTGGGTCTACCTTCCCGCAAGTCCCGTACCGCCTTGATCAGTTCGGGGGCCGTGAAGTCTCCGTGGACCAGGTAGCCGGATGCGCCCCGGCGCAGGGCCTCGGCCACGACCTGGGGTTCTGTGCTGTAGGTCAGCATCATCACGGGGCAGAGCGCGGCCAGTTCGGGGAGGGCGGTGAGGCCGTCCGTGCCGGGCATGCGGACGTCGAGGAGGACTACGTCCGGACCGTGGCGGCGCGCCTCACGTACCGCTTCCTCGCCGTTCGTGGCCTGGGCCGCCACCTCGATGTCGGGGTGTGTGCCGAGCAGGGCGGTGAGACCGGCACGGACGACGGGGTTGTCGTCCGCGACGAGTACCCGCAGGGGTGGGCCGGGGAGTCCGGGGAGTGCCTGGTCCTGGTCAGGCATGTGCGGCCTCCTGTGGGGGCGCTTCGGGGGTGAGCGGGAGGGTCAGGGTGACTGTCGTACCCGAGGGGTCCGAGACAAGGTCCAGGGCCGCGCCTGTTCGAGTCGCGCGTTCCGTCATGCCCAGGAGGCCGAAGTGGCCGGATCTCGGTGCCTCTTCGAGGGTGTGGGGGGACGGGAGGCCTACGCCGTTGTCCTTGATCGTGAGGTGGAGGGTGTCCGGAGAGGTCGTCAGCTCCAATGTCACGTCCACCGCTGTCGCCTTCGCGTGACGGTGGATGTTCTCCAGGGCCTCGGCCGCGATCGCCAGGAGGTGGCGGGTCGTTTCGGGTGGGAGGGGTGGTGGGGGTGATGTGCCCTTGTGGGTGAGGTGGGTGAGGTGGGTGAGGTGGGTGGGGATGGCTGTGCGGGACTCGAAATCCGAGGTCCGTGTCGCCAGTTCGGTTGTCAGGTCTGCCGGTGGGGTGGTCGTCAGGTCTGTGTGGCGGCGTAGGTCCGTGAGGAGGTCTCGGGATTCTGCGGCTGCCCGGCGGGCCGCCGACGCGACGAGGGTGGCCTGTTGCTTCAGGTGGGTGGGGTCCGGGGTCTGGTGGTCCGCCGAGGTCGCCAGGGCGTCTGCGGCGAGGGCCAGGCCGTGGAGGGTCTTGGCCACCGAGTCGTGCAGTTCGCGGGCCAGGCGGGCGCGTTCGGACTCCACGGCCTCCGCGACGGCCAGGCGGGACGTCACCTCGGAGAGCGCCTGGGTGGCCGTACCGAAGCGGAACATCAGGTTGCGGAGGGTTACGCCGATGATGCCGGCCGCGACGCAGAAGCCGGCGATGAGGAGGGTGCTGGCGCCCGCGCCGGGGCGGTGTTCCCAGGTTCGGTGGACAGTCAGCAGGACGGCCAGTTGCAGGCCGGTGAGGACGCCGGCGCCGCGCCAGCCGTAGAGGAGGCCGGAGAGGAGGGGGGTGCAGACCGTGGCGTAGGCGAGGGGGGAGGCCGGGGAGGCGGTGAGGAGGAGGACCGCGCCGAAGAGGAGGTCCAGGGCCATGAGGGTGGGGTGGGCGAGGAGGCGGGGGGCGAAGCGGTCCCAGTCCCTGAGCATGGCGTAGGAGATGGTGATGCCGAGGACGGCGGCGAGGAGTACGGCGTGGGTCGGGGCGCCGTCCGTGGTGTTGGCCATGGCGAAGGGGGTGCCGACGGCGAGCATGGTGAGGCGGACGGCGAAGGTCTGGCGGGAGAGGGCCTGGAGGGCGTTGAGCTGGAGGCGGAGGGTGGCGGGGGGTGTGGCGTCGTCCGCCAGGTAGCCGGTGCTGGGGCCGGGCGGGGGTGTGTGGCGCTTGCCGGCGCGTGCGGGGCTCCGCTGCGGCCGGCCTCCCCCACTCTCGGCTTCACTCAAGCGGGGGGACCCCCGTCGCCCCGGCGACGCGGCTGCGCGTAGCTGGGCCGGAGCGGGAAGCCCGCCGGGCGGCGCGGCCGCTCGTAGCCGCGGCAGGGCGGGAAGCAGGGTCGGCCGCGTGGCGGCCCGCAGCTGGGACAGCGGCGTTCGCGGGGGTGTCGGCCGGGGCGCCGTCATCGGCCCAGGATGTCGCCGAAGTTGGTGCCCGAGCCGAGGAACATTCCCGTGGCGATCAGGATCATCGTCGCCGGGAGCATGAAGATCAGGGTGACGAGGGTCGCCTTGGGGATGGTGCGGGCGGCGCGACGGCGGGCGTTCTGGGCGTCGGTGCGGCGCATGTCGGCGGCCAGTTGGATGAGGGTCTCGGCGATCGGGGAGCCCAGTTCCTCGCCCTGCTGGAGGGCTGACACGAACTGGGCGACCTGCTCCGAGGAGTTGCGCCTGCGGAGTTCGTCGAAGGCCTGGCGGCGGCTGACGCCCATGTCCATCTGGCGCAGGGTGATGCGGAGTTCGTCGGCCCAGGGGCCCTCGTACTTCGCGGCGACGCGGTCCAGGGCCTGGCGGAAGCCGAGGCCGGCCGAGACGACGACGGCGAGGACGTCCAGGAAGTCGGGCAGCGTGCGGTCGATGACGTCCTTGCGTTCGCGGACGGCCTGCCAGATCGCGGCGTCGGCGGCGAGGAGGCCGAAGGCGAAGGTGCCGGCGGCGAAGAGGGGGCGGTCGCTGGTGAGGAAGACCAGGCCCATGAAGGCCCCGAAGAAGCCGTAGACGGCTCGGCGGGCCGCGTAGCGGTTGAGGGTGAGACCGCCGGGGTTGCCCGCCATGTCGATGCGATGGCGCTTGGCCTCGACCCGGCGGGGGCCCATGAGGCGCAGGACCAGGGGGGCGAAGCGCATGCCCAGGCGGTCGACGGCCGAGCCGGTCTTCGAGACGCGGGTGGCGCCCACCTCCAGGGCGAGGGCCAGGTCGCTGGGGAGTTTCGCGTCGGCTCGGATCATGCGGATGCCGAGGAGGACGCCGGCGACCGCGACGGCCGTCAGGAGGGCGAGGAGGAGGGGGAGCATCGGCGTCGTCATCATCGTCTCGGGTCCGTCCGGTTCCTTCTCATACTTCGATCTTGCCGAGGCGGCGGATGACGAAGAAGCCGACCGTGTAGAGGCCGATCGAGATCAGGACCAGGGCCTGGCCGAGGGGGGAGCCGGTGACGCGGGCCAGGGCGCCGTCGTTCGAGGAGTTGATCAGGAGGAGGGAGCCGAGGCCCAGGAGGGGGACCGTGAAGGCGGTCGCGTTGACCTCGGAGAGCATCGTGCGGACCTCGCGGCGGGTCTCCTTCCTGTCCTCCAGGGTCTGGGTGAGGTTGCGCAGGGAGCTGACCACGGTGCCGCCCGCCTTGTTGGACAGGACGAGGGTGGTGACGAGGACGATCAGTTCGCGGGAGGGGAGGCGTTCGGCGAGTTCGCCGAGGGCGTCGTCCACGGAGCGGCCGAGGGCGAGCTGGTCGGCGACTCGGGCCAGTTCCTCGCCCGCCGGGGCCTCCAGTTCCTCCGCCGCCATCGCCAGGGCCGTACGGAGGGCGAGGCCGGCGGCGGTGGCGTTGGCGAGGAGGCGGGCCACGTCGGGGAGTTGGTTGATGAAGGCCTCGATGCGTTTCTGGCGCTGCCAGTTGAGGAAGATGGCCGCGCTCCAGATCCCTACGGCGCCGGCGATCGGGCCGAAGAACGGGGCGAGGGTGGCGGCGGCGATCAGCCACAGGGCGACGACGGCCATGGTGACGTAGGTGGCGAACTCGCCCGCCGTCAGGTCGAGTCCCGTCGTCGTCAGGCGCAGATGGATCGCGCGGCCGAGGCGGGTGCGGCGCAGGCGGCGGTCGACGGCCGTGAAGCGTCGTACGCGTCCCGCCGCCGTGCGCAGCGGGCCGCCGGGGCTGCCCGCGAGGCGGTCGACCAGGGCCTGGCGCTGGGCGCGCCCGGAGGCGTAGGTGTGCGCGCCCGCGACGGCGAGGGTGCCGCAGAGGACGGTGGCGCCGAGGGCCAGCAGGGTGGAGTTGTCCAGGTCCAGGGGTGTCGCCATGTTCGGGTCCTACCTCCTCGGGGCTCTCGGGCTATCCGATGGCCTGGCGGGTGTTCAGTACGTCGATGGCCTCGGCCACTCCGTACGCGGGTGGCAGCGGCTCGTTGGCCACGTACAGCTTCTCCGCGACGGTGCGGGGTATCGGCAGGTGTTCGAAGCGGCCCTGGACGACGCGGTCGGCGCCGAGGGGGCTCGGGACGTAGCGGGTGACCGGGGCGATGCGGAACTGCTCGCGGCCGTGCGAGACGAGGAGTGCGATCTCGGTGACCTTGCGGGAGCCGTCGGCGAAGCGGGTGAGCTGGACGACCACGTCCACCGCCGAGTTGATCTGGTCCTTGAGGGCCTCGAAGGGGATGAGGACCTCGGACATGGAGCCCAGGGTCTGGAGCCGCATCAGGGCGTCCTCGGCGGAGTTGGCGTGGACGGTGGCGAGGGAGCCGTCGTGGCCCGTCGACATGGCCTGGAGCATGTCGAGGGTCTCGCCGCCGCGGACCTCGCCGACGATGATGCGGTCGGGGCGCATCCGCAGGGAGTTGCGGACCAGGTCGCGGATGGTGACCTGGCCCTTGCCCTCGATGTTCGGGGGGCGGGACTCCAGGCGGATCACGTGCTCCTGCTGGAGCTGGAGCTCGGCGGAGTCCTCGATGGTGATGATGCGCTCGTGGGACGGGATCAGGCCGGAGAGGGCGTTGAGGAGGGTGGTCTTCCCGGTGCCCGTACCGCCGCTGACGATGACGTTGAAGCGGGCGCGTACGAAGGCGGCGAGGAGCATCAGCATCTGCTCGTCCAGGGAGCCGAGGCCGATCAGTTCCGGGAGCGTGTACGCGCGGGGGAAGCGGCGGATCGTGAGGGTCGGGCCGGTGAGGGCGAGCGGCGGGATGATGACGTTGACGCGTTCGCCGGTGGGGAGGCGGGCGTCGACCATGGGGTTCGACTCGTCCACGCGGCGGTTGACGGTCGAGACGATGCGTTCGATCGTCTGCATGAGCTGGTCGGTGGAGGCGAAGCGGAGGGGGAGCTGTTCGACGCGGCCGGCTCGCTCCACGAAGATCGAGTCGGGGCCGTTGACCATGATCTCCGTGACCGACGCGTCGGCGAGGAGCGGTTCGAGGACACCGAGGCCGAGGGCCTCGTCCACGACCCTGCGGATCAGCTGGGAGCGTTCGGCGGAGGAGAGGACCGGGCCCTCTCGGCTGATGATGTGGCCGAGTACGCGTTCCAGGCGGGCCCTGCGGTCGGCTGCCGTCAGGGTCGACATCTCGGCCAGGTCGATCTCTTCGAGGAGCTTGGCACGGTAGACGGCCACGAGGTGTCCGTCCTCGCGTCCGGTGCCGCCTTCGTCGGGGGCGGCGATACGGGATCGCAGGCTCATCTTCTTCGTCAACTCCTCTCGAAAGGCGTGTTGGGGGTGGGTGCCGTGGGTGGGTCAGCTGTCGTCGTCGTTGGGCATGGTGGCGGTGCGTTCCACGGTGACCGGGTCGAAGAGGGGGATCACCGAGGGGACGGTGACGGTGACCGTGGCCGTGGTGGTGTCCGTGCCTCGGTCCGCGTCGGGGGTCGGGTCCAGCCACGCGCTCGCCGCCGCGGCGCCGGCGGCTTCGCCCGCGCCGATCTCCAGCGACTCGGCCCTGGCCGCCGCCCGCGCCGCCGAACCGGCCTGGCTGATGCCGTAGCCGACCAGGCCGAGCTGGATCGCCGCCATGCCGACGAGGAGGAGGATCGGGAGGAATCCGGCGAACTCCAGGATGGAGGAGCCCTGGTCGTTCCAGCGGCGGGGTTGGGGGGGCGCCTGCGGCGGCTTCGCGGGGGGTGTGGGGGGCGCCGCGTTCGTACGTGCGGCGGGGGTCGCCGGGGGCACGGTCTGTTCGGCACCGCCGGGGTGGGCCGTCGTGGTTGATCCCCGTCGTGGCGGGTTCTCGGTGCGGGGCGCGCGTGGAGCGGCGGGCGCCGAGCCGGGCGGGAGGGAGACGGCGACCCCGGACCGGGGCGAGCCAGGAACAACGGGCGAAGAGCCCAGCGGGAAAAACACGTGTGCCCCAGGCCGAGTCCGCTGAGGGCGGGCGGGCGCGGAACCTGCCGGGCGCGAACCGTCCGGGCCCAAAGCCCGCGCCGTACGCCAACCCTCCCGGTCCAGCAACCGCGCCGGGCGCGAAACGTCCAGGCCCAAAGCCCGCGCCGTACGCCAACCCTCCCGGTCCAGCAACCGCGCCGTACGCCAACCCTCCCGGTCCAGCGCCCCCGGCAACCCCGCGCCCTCGGCCGCGCGAGGGTGGGCGGCCGCCGGGCGGCTCAGCAGGCTGAGGCCGCCCAAGCCGCCCAGGCCACTCCCGCCACTCCCGCCACTCCGGCCGCTCCGGCCCCCGCTCCCCCACCCCTCGCTGGGCGCGTTCATCCCGCGTCCCCCTCCAGTGCCGCCCCTGCCTCGCCGTTGACGGTCCAGCCCGCGTCGAAACCGGGGAAGAAGAGGGGGACGTTGGCCTGGACCTCGGCGCGCATGATCGTGCCGACCGGGGCGCAGTCGATGGAGGTGTCGCTCCAGGCGCCCGGAAGGTTCTGGGTGCCGGCGGCCTGGCAGGCGCCGGCGACGTCGCCGTCGACCGCGTAGGCGGCCGTGGCGGCGCGGGCGGCCTCGTCGGCGGCGTTGCCGACGAGGGTGAAGGTGTAGCCGTAGAGGGCGGCCTGCCAGAGGATGGTCATGACGACGAGGATGAGGGGGAACATCCCGGCGAATTCGAGGGTCACTGAGCCCCGGTCGCCCCCCTTGCGGCGGAGGACGAGGGCGCCCCGGTCGCCGGAGGCCCTGCGGCGGCGGCCACCGCTCCCGCTCTCCGGAGGGGCGACGAGTTCCAGTTCCCCCGCCAGCGCCCACAGTGCCTGTTTGACGACCGAGCGGGCGTCGAGGTCCTGGAGGCGGCCCGCGTCGACGACGGACTGGAGTTCCTTGAAGGCGGCGGGGACGGCGGCGCGGGCCACCTTCGTGCCGGTGACCTTCTCGACTAGCGACGGCTGGATCTCCGTACCGCGCGAGTGACGGTTGACGACTGTCAGCGTCTCCTCGGCCTTGCGGATCTGGAGGCGGTCCCAGAGGCGGACCATGCGTTTGGCGGCGCGGATGGCGACGACGTCGGGCGTCACCAGCAGCAGCGCCTGGTCGGCCATCTCGACGGCCGCCGCGGTGGCCGCGTTCATCTGTGAACCGCAGTCGACGACCACCACGTCGTGCCGGGAGCGGAGGGCGGCCAGGATCTGGCGGGTGACGCGGTCCGTCACCTCCTCGCCGCGCTCGCCCTCGGCGGGGGCGAGGAGGAGAGCGATACCGGTGTCGTGGGCGAAGATCGCCTCCTGGAGGACGCGGGGGTTGATGTCCGCGATGCCGGCCAGGTCGACGACCGAGCGGCGGAACTGCACGTCCAGGTAGGACGCCACGTCCCCGGACTGCAGGTCGAGGTCGACCAGCGCCACCGTACGGCCGGACGCGCGGGCCGCCAGGGCGAGTTGCACGGCGGTGACGGTGGCGCCGACCCCGCCCTTGGCTCCGCTGACCGTGACGACGGTGCCGCCGGGGCCCGAGTACAGCTCCGGAGTGCTGCTGCTGCCGAGGTGACGGCGCATGCCGGCGGACCAGGCGGCGGCGGCCTGGACGCGCTCGGCGAGGGCGTCGTAGGAGAGGGGGAGGTTGACGATGCCGCGGGCGCCGGAGTCCATGGCGGCGGTGAGGACGCCGGTGCTCGTGTCGGAGGTGATGAGGACGACGCCGACCGCCGGGAACCGCAGGACGAGGTCGCGGACCAGGTCCAACGCCGGTACCGGGCCGATCCGTTCGTGGACGAGCACCACCTCCGGCAGCTCGTCCAGCGACTCGGCGGCCAGCCGCGCGAGGGTGTCGAGCAGGGCGGTGGAGTCGGCGACATGCGGCGCCGGTTCGGCGTCGGACAGCTGACCGAGCAGGGTGGTGAGAGCGCGGGCCGAGTCGGCGTCCCCGACGGCGGGGAGGATGCGGATGGTCATCGGCGCGTCCCCGTTCCGGGCACGGAGGACGGGTGGGGCGCGGCCGCCTCACACCACAAGGGCTCCCACGGCCCCCACGGCTCCCGGGGCGCACTCGGCCGCCACGGCACGCCCACGCGCCGCGCCCTCCTCAGCATGCCCACCCACCGCACCTCTGCTCCAGGCATCCTCGTACGGACATTCCGGACCGACCTCATCGCGCGGCCTCCTACTTGTCCTCGTCGAGGGTGTACGAACGGTCGTCCGGTACGACGACGGTGGCCTCCCCGCCCCCGACGAGGGCGAGTCGGACGTGCTCGGCGAACGACTCGGCGAACGCGACGCGCTGGGCGTCGGCGGTGTCGAGCGCGAAGGTGATCGGGACCGCCTCGGTGGCCGTACGGCGGCGTTCGCTGCTGGACTGGCCGGCTTCGAGGGGGGTGAGCTTGCCGACGTCGATGACGCGGGCGTCGGCGACCATCAGCTTGGACGTGTCCTTGCCCGAGTCGCTGTCCTTCTCCTCGAACGTGGCGTAGATGTTGACCCGCGACCCCGGGTTGATCTTCCCCGCCACACCGGTGGACGCGTCGATCAGGATCGCGATCTCCTGCTGCCCCGCTTCGAGTTCGGGCCGGTCCACGATCATGTCGGACTGGAGCAGTGAGCCCTTCTCCAGCTGGGTGACGGCGATCTTCCCGCGGATCTGCGCCAGATCGGTGACCGCCGTACCGGACAGCCACCGCTCCGGCATCGTGATCTTCTCGAACTGGCTTGCCGACAGCTCCTTGTAGGGTGCTATGTCGTTCTTCAGCCGGTACGCCGTCACCTCGGGTCCGACCTTCGCGTTCACGTCACGGATCACCGAGAGCACTCCGGCGAAGGCGGCCAGGGCGCACAGGGCCGAGAGGACCAGCAGGACGACGCCGCGGCGCTGGCGTGAGTTCATGACGCGGACAACCTCGATCGGGGTGAGGACGGACGGGTCGTACGGCCTTGCGGGCTGTCTTGCCAGTCGGCTCGCGGGCTGCATCGCGAGTCGGCTCGCGGGCTGCATCGCCGGCTGTGAAGTTGTCGTTCGTCCGTCATGGGGCCCCTCGCGGCAGGGCCCGGACGGGGCCGGACGGTCCGGCCACGCCGACCGAGGTGGGGGCGGGTTCCGGTTCACGTAAGGGTGCCGCGCAGAACCCGCAGCGGTCGCCGATGAGTTCGAGGCCGCACCAGTGGCAGGTCTCGCGGCGTACGGACGACACGAGCTGGTAGAGCACGGAGACGTCGGAGAGGCCGGCGGCGAACTCGACGAGCTTCCCGGTCCCCCACCAGCGCGCGGACCCCGCCGGCAGCGGCACCGTCGCGACGCCCTGCACCTGCCAGGCCGGCGCGAGCGTCCCGGTCACCCAGTCCGACGGCGGCTGCGGCCCCTGCGCGACGAGCAGCCGGGTGCCGAACTCGGGCCCCGCGAGGGGTTCCTGGTCGGCGACGTTCAGCCGGACGAGCTGGGGCCGGGGGTTGGCCAGTACGGCGAACTGGGCGCCCGGCACCCAGGACTTGGCGTGCGACTTCAGTGTGACCGGCACCCGGTCCAGCTTGGCGACGGAGCCGAGGAGGGCGCCGGCGTAGATGTAGTGCGCGAGGAGGCGTACGGAGGAGGCGAGCACGCCCGGGCTGAAGTCGCAGACGGACAGCTGCCGCAACTGCTGGGCGAGCAGGGCGAGTCCGAGCGGCGGCAGGTCGACGCCGAGCAGCGCGATGCGGTCGCTCTCCAGCACGGAGCGGACGGTGTGCAGCCGCCGGGTGACGGCGGACGCGTCGGAGACCGAGTGGAGGGCGATGACGTAGCCGTGCTGTTCGATGAGCGCGTGCATGCCGAGCAGGGAGCTTTCGAGGGTCTCCTGCGGCTGTACGACTGCGAGCGGGGTCTGCCGGTCATGCGGTGGGAGCACCAGGTCGGAACTGGTGACGGCTATCGCGGTCGGCACGCTGCACACCACCCCGTTCACTGCGGCGGCGGGATGGTCGTCCACCGCCCCAGATGGCCCCTGTGAGGTTCGACGCCGGCCTCGACGCCCCTCCTGCATCGTCTTGCATCAGCACCATATCCACGGCATGCCCCGATCAACACCGAATCTTCTTGATCAACTCACCGAAGGTACGGGCCGTATCCACACAGAGTAAGACGCATATGCCCCAACTCGGCACGCCAGCACGGGCGTTGAGGGCACCCGGACGGGTGACCGGGTCTCGTGCGGGGAGAATTGACGACCCTCGGCGGATGGACTGCCGCCCGTTCGCGCCCTACGCGCCACACTGCCGCTGTGGCGCAGGTCACCGGAACCTCCCCCGTCTCGCGGAGAGACACGGGGTGTGAGGTGTAAGAGGTGCATGCGAGATGAGTGACCCGTTGCGGGCGCGGATACGGGCCGGGGACCGGGAGGCCTTCGCGGAGGTCTACGACGCGTACGCGCGCGCCGTCTACAACCATGCCTACCGGCTGACCGGCGACTGGTCGACGGCCGAGGAGGTGATGGCGGACACCTTCCTGGACGCCTGGCGCACGCGGGCGCAACTGGAGTCGGACGGGGGCACGTTGAAGCCGTGGCTGCTGGGCATCGCGACCAACAAGGCCCGCAACGCCAACCGGGGCCTCGGCCGCCGCCTGGCCTTCCTGGCCCGCCGCCCGGCCCCGGACCCGGTGGCCGACTTCGCCGACGAGACCGCCGGGCGCCTCGACGACGCGCGCCGGCTCGCCGCCGTACGCCAGGTGTACGGGCGACTGCGGCGCGGGGAGCGGGAGGTGCTGGCGCTGTGCGTGTGGGGCGGCCTCGACTATCCGCAGGCGGCCCAGGCCCTGGGTGTCTCGGTGGGGACCGTGCGGTCGCGGCTGTCGCGGGCGCGGGCACGGCTCCGCCGGCTCACGGACGAACGTCTGAGCGAGCGGCGGAGCGAGGGACCGGACGGGCAGCGGTCAGAAACCAGCACAAATGGCATGGAACCGGGGCGTCGTCGCGGAGAGGTAGAGGGCGAGGCCGCGTTCGCGGCCCTTCCGCTCAAGGAGATTCAGGAGGGATCCCGATGAACGAGGAGCTGGCCCGAGTGCTGCCGCCCCCGCCCGAACGGGACGTTCCGCCTGGTCGCCTCGCCCACCACAAGGACCGTTTGATGCAGCTCATCGACGACGACCGGATACCCGCGCCCCACGCCCCCACCACGGCCCGGCAGCCACGCGTCCAGGCGCTTCGCCCGGCGCTCTGGATGCCCGCCGCCGCCCTCGCGCTGGCCGGTGCGCTGACCGTCGGCCTCGTCACGAACATGGACTCCGGCTACGGGCTGGAACCGTCCGACACCGAGACAGCCGCCCTCTTCCTCGACCGTATCGCCGACGTCGCCGCCCAGACGGAGGTCACGCCCGTCCACGACGACCAGCTGGTCTACGTCAAGAGTCTGACCGCCGGGGCGGAGGCCTTCGAGGACGGCCCGTTCAAGCCCGAAGAGTTGCACCAGCGGGAGGTGTGGGTGTCGCAGGAGCCCGGCCCGGTGAAGCAGTTGGCCCTGCACTACGAGGCGGGCGGCTACTCCCCGGTCAGGGAACTGCTGCCGCCGGGCTCACCGGGCACCCCGGCGGGCATCGACCGCCCCACGTACAAGTGGCTGGCCGCCCTGCCCACCGACCCCGACGAACTCCTCACCGAGCTCTACCGCCTGACCGGCAAGGTGGAGGGCCAGGAGAAGGCCCAGGCCGTCTTCGACAGGATCGGCGAACTGCTGGGCGAGACGATCATGCCGCCGGCGACCGCCGCCGCACTGTACGAGGCCGCGGCGAAGATCCCCGGGGTGACCCTGATCGAGGACGCCGTCGACCCCGCCGGGCGGCACGGCGTCGGCATCCGCCGGGTCGACGAGCGCGCCGCCTGGGCAACCGAGTGGATCTTCGACCGTGACACCCTCACGTACCTGGGCGAGCGCAGCTACCTGACGGCGGACGGGGAGATGGGGAAGAAGGGCATGATCATGAGCGAGAACGCCGTACTGAAGCGGGGGGTGGTGGACAGGTACCGCGAGCGGCCGGGGGCGTAGGACGCCACAGGAGCCGGAGGGGGACCGCTGTCGCCACGGCGACATGTACCCCTCTTCGCTCCTCTCCCCACCTCGCCTCTCCCCTCTCTCCCCCTCACCTCTCCTTCTTCTCCGTCTGCGAGACGCTCTACACGGTGGCAAAGGCGAAGGCGTTGCAGCCTGTAGCACGCCGGTGCGATGATCGCACGCATGTCTGATCACGGGGGAGGCAGCGGGGTGGCGGAGGGGACGCGCCGGTCCAGGATCTTCGACTACGTGGAAATGGCCTCACCGGCAGAGCCGAACGAAACCACGCCCGAACAACCACCCGTGCCGCCCGAAGAGCACGCCCCTCCCCCGGCGGCAGACGATCTCGCCCTCACCCGCCGCCGGCGCGAAGCCGCCGCCCTGCTCGGTGAGTTCCGGCGTACGGCGGTCCTGGTGCCCCTCTCGGACGACGGCTCGCCCCTGACCGCGGAGCATGGCGGCATCCGGTGGATCTACGCCTTCTCCGACGAACCCTCCCTGGCCCGGTTCGCCATCGCAAGGGGCGAAGGCGCATGGGAGTGGACGTACGACCGTGTCCTGGGCGCCCGGCTGCTGGACGTGGCGATCCCGGCGATGCCGGTGCCGTACGGGGTGGCGCTGGACGCCGGCAGCGAGGGCCAGGGCGCGCTGTTCCCGCCGGTGCGGGGGATCGTGCCGGACGCGGCTGCCGTGGACACGGACGTGGACACGGACGTGGACACGGACGAAGGCGAGATGAACGGGGTCGGCGGAAACGGGGAGTTGACGCGATGAACGACGGCGGCGGCGGCGGTAGTACCGGCGGAGGCCCCGGCGGTGGTGGACAGGACCTGCAGGTGGAAGCCCTGTCCCTGATCACCGAGGGCATCAACCTGGCTATGTCGGAGCTTCGCGAACTCGGCATGATCGGCGAGGCGAGTGCGGGCCGAGGCTTCTCCGAACTGGCGCTGTCCGGCCTGGAGTTGGGCCACGGCGGACTGACGTCGGCGCTCGACTCGTTCTGCGAACGCTGGGAGTGGGGTGTGCGCGCGCTGATCCTGGAGGGCAGTGCGTTCGCGGACGCCGTGGGTCTGGCAGCCGGCACGTTCTACGAGACCGAGCAGTACATCGACGGCACCTTCAAGATCGCGGCGAACTCCGTGATGGGCAACCCGCATCTCACCGAGGACGATGTCGCGCGGATGACGTGGGGCGAGATCGGTGACAACCACATGTTCGCCACCTCCGGCTGGAGCGCGGAGTCCTGGAAGGGGGCCCAGGAGAACACCGACCAGGCCTGGAACGACGCTCGGCGTGACGCACTGACCTCCCCCCTTCTCCAGCACGGGCCGGTCGACCCGCAGGAGTCGATGGGCATGACGGACCAGCAGTACGAGGCGTGGCTGGACCAGCAGTACGGCCCGTCGCCCGAGGAGCGCGAGCAGGCGGCCCAGGGAGCCCAAGAAGCCCAGGGAGAGGGACAGCGGCAGGGCGGGGGCGACCGCTGATGGGTGGCTGGATTCCGGACGGCGTGGGCGACAAGCTCAAGGGTGCCGCCAACACGGTCGTCGGCAAGGCCGAAGAGGTCTACGACGACGGCAAGAAGCTCGTCGGCGAAGGCATCGACAAGGGCACCGACTTCGCCGGCGAGCGCTTGGAGGACATGGGCCTCCACGGCGTGGCGGACAAGGTGGAGGACTGGGGCGACGGCGCCGCCTCCGCCCTGGGCGCCACCCCCGGCGAACAGCAACTCGGCGAAACCGAACAGGCCAACGAACTCATCCACGGCAACGTCGGCCGCATCCAGGAGAGCGCCAAACACCTCAAGGACTTCCACACGGCCTTCGACAAGGTCGCCGACGGCATGGGCAAGCTGGACTCCTCCCGCTGGAAGGGCCTGGCGGCCGACACCTTCCGCGAGAAGTTCGCCATGCACCCCAAGAAGTGGCGCTACGCGTCCGACGCCTGCGACCAGGCCGCCAAGGCCCTCGATTCCTACGCGGACACGGTCAAGTGGGCCCAGGGCCAGGCGCAGGACGCCGTCGACGCCTACAAGGCCGGTGTGAAGGCGTCCAACGCGGCGGTGGACGCGTACAACGCCAAGGTCGACACCTACAACGCCAAGGTGAAGTCCGGTGAGGACCCCGGGCCCAAGCCGGCCGGGTTCGACGACCCCGGCAAGTCGGACATCGCCCGCGCCCACGACCTCCTCAAAGAGGCCCGCCGCCAACGCAACGAGGCCGCCCGCACCGCCGCTACCTCGGTCAAGGCCGCCTTGGAGCACGCCCCCGCCGAACTACCCCCCGCCCTCCGCCTCGCGGCCGAAATCACCGACTACGGGGCGTCGAGGAGCACGGAACTCCTCCACGTCGCCGGCGGCGTCGTCAAGGGCGGCGCCGGCATCATCACCTTCGCCCGCGGCATGAACGCCCTCGACCCGTACAACATCGCCCACCCCGCCGAGTACTACCAGAACGTCAACATGACGCTGGCCGGGGTCACCTCGACGGTGGCGCATCCGGACCGGGCCCTCAAGGACGCCTGGCAGTCCGCCAGGAAGGACCCATCCGAATTCACGGGCCGCTTCATCCTCGACCTCCTCGGAACCAAGGGCGCGGGGGCGGCACGTGGAGTGGCGACGGGCGGCATCAAGGGCGCGCTCAAGCGGACACTCGATGACGCGGCCGAGGCGGGAGCCAAACGAGAGCTGAGGGACACCGTCAGCGAGGGGCCCCGTGAGCACGACAACCCCAACCAGAAGGTCGACAAGGACCCGACCGACCCGGTCGACCTCACCACGGGCAAGATGTACCTGCCTCAGACGGACGTGGTGCTTCCGGGCGCTCTCCCTCTCGTCTTCAGACGGCGGGTGGAGTCCGGCTACCACTTCGGCCGCTGGTTCGGCCCGTCGTGGTCCTCGACGGTCGACCAGCGCCTGGAGATCGATTCCGAGGGCGTCATCTTCGTCACCGAGGACGGCCTGCTCCTCGCCTATCCCCATCCGGCGCCGGGCGTCCCGACCCTCCCCAGCCACGGCCCCCGCTGGCCCCTGGACCGCGAGGATGGCGGCTACACCGTCACCGACCCGCAGACGCACCGCGTCTGGCACTTCACCGACCGCCGGGACGACCTGGCCGTCATCGAGCAGATCGACGACCGCAACGGCAACTGGCTCACCTTCGAGTACGACGCCGAGGGCGCCCCGCTCGGCATCGTCTCCAGCGCCGGATACGACGTGCGTATCACCACCGAGGCAGACAGGGTCACGGCACTCCGTCTGGCCTCCGGCGACCAGGAACTGAAGCGCTACAGCTACACCGACGGCGACCTGACCGAGGTCATCAACTCCTCCGGTCTGCCGCTCCGTTTCACGTACGACGAGGTCGGCCGCGTCACATCCTGGACGGACACGAACGACCGCGGCTACGCGTACGAGTACGACGACCGGGACCGCTGCACCGCCGAGGGCGGCACACACGGCCACATGAGCCTCCTCTTCACGTACGGCGAACGGGATGCGGCAACTGGGCACCGCGTGACGACCACGACGACCGGCGAGGGCCACACCCGCCGCTTCGTGATCAACGACGCCTGCCAGGTCGTCACCGAGATCGACCCCCTCGGCGCGGCCACCCACTTCGAACGGGACCGCTACCACCGCCTCCTCTCCCGCACGGATCCGCTCGGCCACACGACCACGTTCCGCTACGACAAGGCCGGCAACCCGACCGTCGTCATACGCCCGGACGGCCGCGAGGCGAGGGCCGAGTACAACGAACTCGGCCTGCCGGTGCGAGTGGTGAACCCGGACGGCACGGTCGTCCGCCAGGCGTACGACGAACGGGGCAACCGCACATCGGTGACGGCCCCAACGGGTCTCACCACCCACTTCACGTACAACGACTCAGGCCACCTCACCACCGTCACCGATCCCCTCGGCCACACGGCAACGGTCCGCTGTGACCGTGCCGGTCTCCCCCTGGAGATCACGGATTCCCTCGGCGCCACAAGCCGATACAAACGTGATCCCTTCGGCAGACCCGTCGCCATCACGGACCCAATGGGTGCGGTGACCCAGTTGGAGTGGACGATCGAGGGCCACCTCGTCCGCCGCACGGCCGCCGACGGCACCATGGAGTCGTGGACGTACGACGGTGAGGGCAACTGCACCACCCACACGGATTCGATGGGCGCCGTCTCTCGCTTCGAGTACACCCATTTCGACCTGCTGACTGCCCGGACGGGCCCGGACGGCGTGCGCTACGAGTTCGACCACGACGAAGAGTTGCGCCTGACGCGGGTAACCAACCCGCAGGGCCTGACATGGAGTTACGAGTACGACGCGACGGGTCGCCTCATGGCGGAGACGGACTTCGACGACCGCATCCTCACCTACACCCACGACAGGGCAGGCCGCCTGACATCCCGTATGAACACGCTCGGCCAGGTGGTGTCATTCACCCGCAACGCGTTGGGGCAAGTGACCCGAAAGGACACAGCGGGACAAGTCACGACGTACGCATACGACATGACGGACCAGCTCGCCCATGCGACGGGCCCGGATGGTACGGCTCTGACAATCTTGCGCGACCGCTTCGGCCTCGTGCGCTCGGAAAACGTCGACGGACGCAACCTGACGTATAAGTACGACGAGTTCGGCCGACAGTCATCCCGCACCACGCCGACGGGCGCAACGACGACGTGGACATACGACGCGACCGGTCGCCGCACGGGAATGACGGCCTCGGGCCACACCATCAACTTTACCTACGACGAGGCAGGTCGCGAAGTCACCCGCCGCATCGGCGAGACAGTCACCCTGGAGCACACCTTCGATTCCCTGAGCCGCTTGACAACCCAGTCCGTACGGGGAGCAAGCAACCGCTCGGTCCAGCACCGCACGTACACCTATCGCGCCGACGGCAACCTGATCGGCATCGACGACCAACTCGCCGGCTCCCGCCACTTTGATCTGGACGCGACAGGCCGCGTAACAGCAGTGCACGCCGCGAACTGGACGGAGACATACGCCTACGACAAGGCGGGCAACCAGACGTCAGCGTCATGGCCGACCGACCACCCTGGCCAGGAGGCGACCGGCCCCCGCGCCTACGCGGGCACCCGCATCACCCGTGCGGGAGGTGTCCGATATGAACACGACACCCTCGGCCGCATCGCGCTCCGCCAGAAAACCCGCCTGTCCCGCAAACCGGACTCCTGGCAGTACGAGTGGGACGCCGAGGACCAGCTGACATCGGTGACCACGCCGGACGGCACACGCTGGCGCTACACGTACGACCCACTGGGCCGCCGTACCGCGAAGCACCGTCTGGCGGACGACGGCAAAACAGTCATCGAGCGGGTCGACTTCACCTGGGACGGCACGACCCTCTGCGAACAGACCACCACGTCCCCGGCTCTGCCGAACGCGGTCACCCTGACCTGGGACTACCAAGGCCTGCGGCCCATCTCCCAGACCGAACGCATCACCCCTGCGGGGGCTCCCCAACAGGCGATCGACTCCCGTTTCTTCGCCGTCATCACCGACCTTGTCGGCACCCCTACCGAACTCGTCGACGAACAAGGCGAGATCGCCTGGCGCACCCGCAGCACCCTGTGGGGCACCACAGCCTGGGCCACCAACAGCATCGCCTACACACCTCTACGTTTCCCCGGCCAGTACTTCGACCCTGAAACGGGCCTCCACTACAACTACTTCCGCCATTACGATCCCGAAACGGCCCGCTACATCACTCCTGACCCCCTCGGCCTCACTCCTGCACCCAATCCCGCTGCATACGTCCATAACCCACTGGAGGCAGTAGATCCGGAGGGACTCTCCCCCTGCCGCCAAGCCGTCGCAGATGACTTTGGCGTCGCACGCAAGGCAGTAATCGAACCTAAAGTAGTCTATCGAGGGGATACCCGCCTGCCTGAAACAGTTTTTGAAAATGGCTTTTCACCGAAGGGAACCAACGAGGACATCGGAAAATATTCACTCTACGACACCCCCTCAAACTGGGTCGGCACCAGCAAGAGTGTCAGCGAGGCAGGTAATTTTCCGCAGTCAGCTAAAGGTCGCGGCACCTGGGTATATGAGATCCGCGGCGCCGGATATGGCGTAGATGTCAACCGCTCACTAGGTGGCGCGATTCGATCTTGGATAAATGGAACAGGCTTCCCATCCGAACGAGAAGTAATTTTCAGGAACATCGATCCAAACAACATCGTACGAGCGGAATATTGGCGCTACGGAAGACCAACGGGTGAAATCATCGAGAACCCAGGATATGCAGAATGAACGAAGAAATCCCGATCCGTGTCCAGTTTGACGGCCAGGAAGTCCAGTGGAGGATGCTGGTCGAAGGGGACGGCCCATGGCACCTGCGTCTGGAATCACCTCGCGGCATTGAAGCATCGGCAAACGGCGACAACGTGTTTCAAGCACTACGGTCCGTACGAGCGCAACTTTCCCCTAGAGGAATTGCAATCTGCTGCAACGGGGCACGAGCTAATGTCAGACCATCCGGACTGTCCGCATCTCATGGCGCTTGGATGGTCTACGTTCTCCACATGTGGCGCCCCGCGACAGTACGCGACCTCGTTCCAACCTTCAATTATGCACCACCCAGTATGATTGCCTCCATCGAAGAACAGGATGCATATTGGGAGCGCCACCTCAAAAATAGAAGGAATTGGCTGAACTTCATCAATCCTGTCTGGTGGCTCTATTTCCTCACGGCGTCTCGAGGAAAGCCGAAGTGGCAATAACATCAATTCAGGAGAATTGACCGACCCAGAACCACGGGTGGCCATCCAGGAGATCCGGACCGACAGCCCCAAATTCACGAATGCCGACCACACGCGCGAGCGGTACCCCACGCCGGACAACCCGGGCGGAAGGGCAATTCACCCTCCCGCCCGACCCAGGCTTACACATAGTCAACTGCGCACGGTCGACAGCTCGAACCACACCACCTTCCAGCCCCGCTTCCGGAAGTCTCCGAGGACGGGGTAGCGGCCCCAGACGTCCGCCAAGGTCTCGACGAGGTACAGGCCTCGGCCGAAGTCCTGGTCGGAGGTGGGCGGGAGGGGGTTCGGGAGTTCGGGGTGGTTGTCCAGGACGGCGACGTGGATGTGGTCGGGGCGGGTGCGGAGGGTGGCGGTGATGGGGCCGTCGGAGTGCTTCACCGCGTTCGAGATCAGTTCCGAGGTCAGCAGCGCCGCCGTGTCGGTGAGGGCCTGGGGGCAGGCGTGGCCGAGCAGGGCCGCGCGGACCGTGTGGCGGGCGACGTGCGCGGACCGGGGGTCGTTGGGGAGGTCCAGGCGGCAGTTCCAGGGGCGGGAAGTTGTCGAGGCTGAGGGGACGGGCGGGACGGGGCAGGCCGAGGTCGCTTCGGGCATGGGGGTTCCCTTCGGGAGCAGCAACTGCCGTGTGTAGCTTGTGCATCACTGACTGTAGGGCATGCGGGGTTATGTTGCCCTGCACTCAGGGGAACCCAAGCACCTCATAGGGTGAGGCTGAACTTCGAGGAAGGAACGGCATGGCCGCGAGGACATCCCCTACGGAGCGGCAGAAGAGGCTCGGGGCGGAGGTACGCAGGATGCGCACCGCCGCCGGCATGACCGGGGAGTACGCCGCCGGACTGCTCGGTGTGGACCGGGGGAAGATCTCCAACATCGAGTCAGGCACCCGCGCCATCAGCGCCGAGCGGCTGCGCACGTTGGCCTGCAACTGCGACTGCGGCGACGAGGCGTACGTCAACGCCTTGGTCGCCATGGCCCAACTCGCCGAGCGGGGCTGGTGGGAGCGGTACCGAGGCAGTCTTCCCTCCGGGCTCCTCGACATCGCCGAGTTGGAGCACCACGCGGTGCGGATGCGCAGCGTTCACCTGATCCACATGCCTGGCCTACTCCAGTCCAGCGACCACGCCCAGGCTGTGTTCAAGGCCGGACTGCCGCCGTTGCCGGAGCACGAGATCGCCCTGCGCCTCGCGCACCGCCTGGAGCGTCAGCGGGTTCTGCAGAGCGACAACCCCACCGAGTACGTCGGGATACTTCACGAGGCGGCGTTGCGCATGCAGTTCGGCGGCCGCCGGGTCGCACGAGGGCAGCTCGATCATCTTCTGACCGTGTCGCAGTGGGCCAACGTCTCGCTGCGGGTCTTCCCGTTCGACGCAGGCTCGTTCCCCGGCGCAGGGCAGACCGTGATCTACGTGGAAGGGCCCGTGCCGCAGCTCGACACCGTACAGATCGACAGCACCCACGGGCCGGAATTCCTGTACCTGGAGGCCCAGTTGTCCAAGTACCGAACCCAACTGGACTGGATGGAGCAGCGCGCACTGTCCCCCGAGGAGTCGCGCTCCTTCATCCAGGACATCGCCAGCAAACTCTGAGGAGACGACCATGGCCGACATCACGTGGGAAGACGCCTTCTGCGCCGAGGGATCGGCCTGCTTCCGCCTCGGCACCGACCCCACCGGCAACGCCTACATCGCCATAGCCGGTGCCGAGAACGCCTACCTCACCGACACCCGTGAAGCGCTCCGCACGCTCATCCTCGACATCAAGGCCGGTAAGGCGGATCACCTGCTCTGAGGCGCCGTACGCCGTTGCTAGCCCATCGGGCGGTAGTACCCCAGCACCTGGGCCAGGTGGGCGAACCACTGGTGGAGGCGCTCGCGCGGCTTGGCCTCGACCGTGCACTCGTAGAAGCTGCCGTCGAGGTGGATGGCGGCGACCATGAGGGCCTTGCCGTTGCCGCTCGCCTTGTAGTGGACGCTGCGGATCTCGGGCCAGGGGAAGTCGACGGCGACGCCGTGGTCCTCGAAGGCGACGCCGGTGGCGTCGATGACGACGGAGTTGCGGCGGTCGACGGCCAGGAACTCCGGGCCCTGGGCCGGGGCGGCGCCCGCCTGCGGCTGGGGGTACGAGTGGGGGGACGGTGCCGTCATCCCATAGGGCGGCTGCGGCGGTTGCCCGTACGGCTGTGGAGGCGTGCCCGGGGGTGCGTACGGCGGGGGCGGGGGGCCGAAGCCGGGCTGACCTCCCGGCGGCGTCCACGGCTGTGACGGTGGTGGCGGCTGGTGGCCCTGCTCCGGCTGGTCCATGACTGATCGTCCCTCTGCCCCGTCGTGGTGACTCGTACCGCACCGTATCCCGCCCCCGCCCATGAAACATTCCCCGGGTGTCAAGGCATCGATGAAGTGAGAGACGAGAAGCGGAACGTGCCTCCGGCGCGATCGGGGACGTGCCCGCCGGGCGCGGCTACGACCTCCCCGTGGTCGTCCTGCGCTGCCGGGGTTCATTCGTAGTGCCGACGCCGACGGCACGCGCCTGTTCTCCGCCGCCGCCCAGCTCGTGCACGCCCGCCGACGGCTCAGCCTGCCCTGCCCCGAACGCTACGAGTCCGGGTGCGCGGCGATGAGTGACCGGGCGTTCCGTAGAGTGGTGTCGTTGTCCTGCTTCTGCTGCTGGAGGGGCTGACGGGAAGCCAAAATCATTTCACCCTGGATCTCGGCTTCGGCCGCGCTCCAGATTTTCACCAGCCCGACCTTCTTCTTGCATTCGACGTCAGCGGTCGCCAGTCTCACCTCGCTCTTGTCCGCACCGGGTTCGTCCAGGTTTACAGCACTGATGCTTTCGAGCGGGGTGGCGTAGGAGTATCCCTCGCTCTTCATGCACACCGACCATTCCGCGAGCGCCTTGGCGACCACGGGGACCTTCTGCGACCGAGCGAAGGACGTCGTGTCGATATCGCTCACGATGTCCGCATGCGTGCGCAAGGATTCGCGTCCCAGCAGTTCCCGACGCGCCTCGGCGGAGCATCCCCCCTTCGGAACCCGTTCGCCATTCAGCTCGGTGACTGGGCCGGAGTAACCGGGTATCGCATGGAATTCACCCGTGACGGCGTCGAGGAACAGCCCCCCGGTCATCGCCGAGGCCTCGTCCTCGCTGAACCTCCGGTTCTGGACATCCGATGACGCTCCTCGTGTCACCACGTGGTACCCGTACTGCCGGGCGGCGTAGAGGTCGATCACGCCGTATCGCCGGTCGCCCAGGGTGATCGTGGGCTCCGTGGTCTTCAGGGAGTAGCCGTACCGGCTCATGCACGAGGACATGGCGATGTCGGTGGCCCGATCGACGACTGCGTTCTCCTCGGGGGTGAACTTGTAGTCATAGATGGGGAGCGGGAGCCGCTGCGGCCTGTACTTCTCCGCCGCGTTCTTCGTCGCCGCGGCTGTGGGAGGTCCGGAGGTACGTGATCCCGCCGAGCCGGCCTCCTGTTCGGCCGAGCATCCGACGACGGCGGTGAGGATGAGGGCAGCGGTGAGGGTCCTGGCCGGAGTACGCATGATCTGCTCTTGCCTCAGGGATGGGGTTGGCCGGTACAGGGAGCGCGAGGAAGCCGAACGGGCTCGCGGCCTCCGCCCGAAAGAGACGGCCGCGAGCCCCTTTACGCCTGCTTCAGCAAGGCAGAGAGGAGGCGTTGTCGTTGTAGGTGTTCACAAGGTTCCTGCCACTCCTGGCCGACACCGTGTCCGAAGGGCCGGCGAAGTTGGTGTTGTAGTAGATACGAACGCAGGTGGAATTGTTGTTGTACACGCTGGCGGAGTTGTTCATCACGGCCTGCCCGAGGCCGGCGTTAGTGGTGCCCGCGTAACTGAACTTGTGGCCGGCGAGGCTTGCCTGTCTCGTGGCCATCCCGGCGAAGGACCCCTCCAGGTTGGAGTTGTAGAAGAAACAGAACGCCTGACTCGGGGTGGCGGCATTGGCAATGCAGCCATTCGCACCGCCCGCGGCATGGGCCTGGGTCGGGATAATGCTGAGAATGCCGGCTGAAGCGGCAGTCAGAGCAAGGGCACCTATACGGGACTTGATCATGGGCTCTCCATATTCCTTGCGGTCGATTCCGAAGGGCCTGATCAGGATGCAGTGGAAATCCTGTGAGGTCATCAGCAATGCGTCCACAGAGAATTTGACTCAGCGTCTACTCCTGGCGAGGCCGCATGGAGCTCAGCTTGGCCCAGACCACCAGGCGGTACCCGGACGTGTATCCCGGATGCGGGTGGGTGGTGAGGGTCAGCGGGGGGGGGTGGGTTGGCGGTGAGTCGAGGGCTGGTGCAGGGCGCGGGTGCAGCGCCGACCGCTGTGCCCGAGTCGGCGACCGTGCCGGAGTCGCCACCCGGCCTGTCTTCCCTCGCCCCCGGTTGGTCCACCACGGTTGGCGCGCTACCAAGGCAGGAAGACGACTCCTACGGTGACAAGGAGTTCGCCGCCGGCCCGGAGCGCCTGTCGGCGCGGGCCGCGTCGGCGCCGTAAGCCGTGGTGCACAGGGTGGAGCCGCGTGGGGACGCCTCCTCGACCGGGGCCGCCCCGCACGATGAGGACCGGCACTTCAGGCCACCGGCGAGAAGTGGAAGACGCTCGACTAGCCGCCCCTGCGCCCTCCGTCTCCCCGCCCCTTCGGGAGTCAGAAGAAGTTCGCCCACGGCTGGTCCCAGATCTGCTTCACCGCCAGGACCAGGAACAGCAGACCCGCGGTCACCAGCATCCCGTTGCTGACGTATCCGTTGCGCCATTCCCGTGGCGTACGGGAGGTGTTGAGGAGCCAGAGGAGGGTGCCGGCGAGGAAGGGGAGGAAGGCCGCGCCGAGGACGCCGTAGAGGATGATCAGGCGGAAGGGCTGGCCCTGGAAGAGCAGGACGATGGGCGGGAAGGTCAGCCAGAGCAGGTACGCGCGGAACGGCCAGGACTTCTCGCGTCGGCCGGAGGCGACCTCCTCGCCTGTCACCTTCCCCTCCCCCTTCCTGCGGAAGCGCTCCACGAAGTCCGCGAACATCAGGCTCACGCCGTGCCAGACGCCGATGAGGGAGGTGTACGAGGCGGCGAAGAAGCCGATCAGGAAGAACTTGGCGGTGGCCGTGCCGTACTCGTCGGCCAGGATGTCGCTGAGCTGGATCAGGCCCTTGTCGCCGCTGGCCATGGCGATGTTCGCGGAGTGCAGCAGCTCGGCGCCGACGAAGAGCATCGCGATCACGAAGATGCCGGTCGTGATGTACGCGACCCGGTTGTCGAGGCGCATGACCTTCATCCAGCCGGTGTTCGTCCAGCCCTTGGCGTTGACCCAGTAGCCGTACGCGGCCAGCGTGATCGTGCCGCCGACGCCGCCGATCAGGCCGAGGGTGTTGAGGACGGAGTCCTTCTCGTCGGGGAGGACGGGCAGGAGGCCGGCGAAGGCGTCGGGGAGGTTCGGGGTGACACGGATCGCCAGGTAGACCGTCACCACGAACATGACGCCCACGAGGACCGTCATGACCTTCTCGAAGACCTCGTACTTGTTGAACCAGACGAAGACCAGACCGGTCAGACCGCAGGCGATGGCCCACCACTTGAGGTCCATGACGTCCGGGAACAGTGCCTGCAGGGGCAGTGCGCTGGAGGACATCGCGGCGGCGCCGTACACGAAGCCCCAGATCACGACGTACACGACGAAGAACCACGTCGTCCAGCGGCCGAGGCTCGCCCAGCCGTCGAAGAGGGTGCGGCCGGTGGACAGATGCCAGCGGCCGGCCGCCTCGGCGAGGGAGATCTTGACGAGACAGCCGAGGACGGCCGCCCACAGCAGGGTGTAGCCGAAGTTGCTTCCCGCGATCAGGGTCGCCACCAGGTCGCCGGCGCCGACGCCGGTGGCGGCGACGACGATGCCGGGGCCTATGTACTTCCAGCTGGACTTGCGAGGGGCCGAAGTCGCTTCCCCGGCAGCTGTGTTGTCCGTGGTGTCAGCCATGTCGATCAAGAAAGCGCAAAGCCGGCGCGGGCACAAGAGGGCATGCGGTGAAGGAAACGGGGAGTGATCTTGATGGTCGGGGGCGGCGGAGTGGTGGGGGCGGTGGTGGGGGCGGGCCCCGGCGGCTGGGCGTGCCGCCGGGGCCCGGGCTGTGGTTCCGGGGCGGGTCGAGTGGCTCCGCGCTCCGGAACTCCGCGGGTCACGTCAGCTGTCGCCGGCCACAGCCGTCGGACCCGCACGTGCCGAGCTCGAACCACACGGTCTTGCCCGGCCCGTCCTGATGGCACCCCCAGCGCCCGGCGAGCGCGTCCACCAGGAACATCCCTCTGCCGCTCTCCGATATCTCCGTCGTCCGGCGCACCCTGGGTTCGCGGCCGTCGGCGTCCGACACCTCACAGCGCAGTACTCCGTGCGCGGCCGACAACGTCAGCTTCAGTCGGCTCTCCGCGTGCACCAGCGCATTGGTGACCAGCTCGCTCACCAGCAGCTCCGCCGTGTCGGTCTGGTCGAGCAGCCCCCATCCCTCCAGCTGCCTGCGCACCTGCGCGCGTGCCTGCGCGGCAGCGGTGGGACGGGGGTCGTACTCGACGCTCAAGTGGCCCGCACCCATGGGCGGTTGGGGGTACGAGGCGAAATGGGGGCCGGATTCCGGAAGGAGTCCCCCGGAGAGTTGCAGCATGCTTCCAGGGTTGCCCCCGCACGTACCCGGCACACGGGGAGGAATACCCGTTTCCAGCTGTGCATATACCTGTTTTCCGCCCGGGTACGTCCGGAAATGCTCACGTTCGGGGCTGATGGTCATGTACGTGGACGTGTATGGCTTACGCCTGCCTGGGGGCGCGCTGCGGGTGCGGCGGGGCGAGGCGGGTGGCGAGGCGGGTCTTGCCGACGCGCCGACGCCGACGCCGCCGGGGCCGGGGCCGGGGCCGGTGGGGATGACCAGCCGGGTTCTGGTCAACAGGCGGCGGCCTTCGGCGGGTTCGGGGTGGCGGTCGACGAAGGTGGTGGTGTCGACGGGGAGGTGGTCGCGGCTCGTCGCGGCGAACGCACTGCGCCGCCGCGCGCCGGCGCCGGCCGTTTCCCGGCTCACCTCGGCCATTTCCCTGCCCGTTTCCGGCCACGCCGACGGCGCGCTCTCCACGGTCACTCTTGACCTGGGCATGCCATGCCCGCACCATGAGCGCCACACCCGCACCAGGGCCTGTCGGGCACCCCACGGTCACCGGCAGGCCCGAGGCACGTCGCAAGGATCCACCCCCCGCTCCACTCCCCACCTTCCGGAGACCCCGGAATCCCTGGAGAAATAGGAGACTTCATGCGACTCCGCATACGCGGCAGTTCGGCGACGCCCGGCGGCACGGGCAGGAGATCAGGCCGCCGTACCGCCGCCCTCGCCACCCTGCTGGCGCTGGCCCTCGCGGCGCCGGTCGCCGCGACCACCACGGACGCGACGGCGACCAGCGCCGAGCGGCCCGAGGCCTCGGCGGACGACATCCGCCAGTACGAGGTCCACATGCACTCGGACACCAAGTCCCGTACGGCGCTGCAGCAGGCCGGCGTGACGGTGGACGACGCCGACGACCACTCGGTGTTCATCTCCGGGCGCGCCGACCAGATCAAGAAGCTGAGCCGACAGGGCTACGAGATCACGTCGTTGGGCGCGGCGCCGGACCGGTCGAACGGCGAGGACGACGTACGGCTCTTCGACTTCCCGTCCGCCGACTCGCTCTATCACAACTACGCGGAGATGACGAGCGAGATCAACTCCGTGGTCTCGGCGAACAGTTCCATCGTCAGCCAGCGGGTCATCGGCACCTCGTACCAGGGCCGGAACATCGTCGCCATCAAGATCAGCGACAACGTCGGCACGGACGAGGCCGAGCCCGAGGTGCTGTTCACCCACCATCAGCACGCCCGTGAGCACATGACCGTCGAGATGGCGCTCTATCTGGTCAACGAGCTGACCTCCGACTACGGCACCGACTCCCGGGTCACCAACATGGTGAACAACCGCGAGATCTGGATCGTCCCGGACCTCAACCCGGACGGCGGCGAGTACGACGTCGCCACCGGCTCGTACCGCTCGTGGCGCAAGAACCGGCAGCCCAACAGCGGTTCGTCGAGCGTCGGCACGGACCTCAACCGGAACTGGAACTACCGCTGGGGCTGCTGTGGCGGTTCGTCCGGGTCCACGTCGTCGGACACCTACCGGGGTGCCGCCGCCGAGTCGGCGCCCGAGGTGAAGGTCGTCGCGAACTTCGTGCGCAGCCGGGTCGTCGGCGGGGTCCAGCAGATCAAGACCGGCGTCGACTTCCACACGTACAGCGAGCTGGTGCTGTGGCCGTTCGGGTACACGACCGCCGATACGACGACGGGGATGACGGCGGACGACCGCAACGCGTTCGCGACGGTCGGCGGGAAGATGGCCGCGAGCAACGGGTACACGCCCGAGCAGTCCAGTGACCTGTACATCACGGACGGGTCGATCGACGACTGGCTGTGGGGCAACCAGAAGATTTTCGCCTATACATTCGAGATGTATCCGTCGTCGGCTTCGGGCGGTGGGTTCTACCCGCCCGACGAGGTCATCGCCCGGGAGACGGCGCGGAACCGGGACGCGGTGTTGCAGTTGCTGGAGAACTCGGACTGTATGTACCGGTCGATCGGCAAGGAGTCGCAGTACTGCGCCGCTTAGCTGCGCCGCTTAGCTGCGCCGCTTGAGCCGATGAGAGCTCGGGGGCTTCTGTGAGTGGGGAACTGCGGGCCGGTCGTGGCTGGTCGCGCAGTTCCCCGCGCCCCTGACGGGGCGCTCTACTCGTCCTTGGCCTTGGCCGCGTCCTTGGCCGCGTCGTTGCCCTCGGCCGCGTCCTCGGCCTCAGTCTCAACCTCGGACTTGGACTCGGGCTCAGTCTCACCCTCGACCTCGACCTCGACCTCGACCTCAGTCTCACCCTCGACCTCGACCTCGACCTCAGTCTCACCCTCGACCTCGACCTCGACCTCAGTCTCACCCTCGACCGCGTCCTCGGCCTCGCCGTCGTCGAAGTAGGCGTCCATGACCTCGTCGATCCGGGTCTCCCACTCGGCGTGCTGGGACTTGGCCGTGGCCTCGATCTCGAGGGGGTACCAGCGGCGGTCGGGAGTGTGGACGGTCACGGTGAAACGCTTGCCGAAGCGCGGGGACTCCGTCTCGATCGCGCCGATCTCGTCCCAGCGGAACTCGCACTCCTGGTCGTCCAGGTGCAGCCGTACGCCACGGCTGTCGGCGACGATCTTCGCGCGGCGGTCGGAGGCCTCGAAGACGGGACCGTCGTCGGTCTCCTCTTCCTCCGCCTCGTCCTCGTCCTCGGATTCCGCCTCGTCGGACGGCTCGTCCTGCTCCGGGGCAGCCTCGTCCGGCTCCACGGTCTCCGCCTGTTCCACGGTCTCCGCCTGCTCCGCGGATTCCGTCGGCTTGATGTCCTCCGGCTCCTCCTGCTTCTCCTTCTTCACGGACACCGGTGCCGTGATTCCGGGGATGTGCGACGGGTCGACCGCGGCGGCGGCCAGGGGCTGGCTGTTCGAACCAATGCGCTGCTCCACAGCGGGCAGTATGGTCGACGATGCTGTGCCGGGAACAGTCGGGCCAGGCATATGTCCGCATCTGGGTTTCACAACACGCCTCCAGCCGAGGTCTTCCCTCCGGAGAACCGGGCATCGGGGGCGGACCGGTGGCCGTGTGGCGGGTGTGTTCGACGAGACGTGACGAGACGAGCACGGTCGTGCACGCGCGGGCCGACAGCCCCCGGCGAGGGGTGGGCCAAGCCCGTACGCCGTCACTGGCGGCGGGGGCCCGTCCAGCGCGGCGTCCACGACCGACCGGTTCGCGGGGCGGGTGCGCGGCTGGGGGCGTAGGGGTGCGGGATGTGGAGGCTGGACAGGCGGTCCGGGGGGCGGCGGACGGCCTGTGGTCTGTCGGCTATACGAACAGGCTCAGGGTCGCGGCCACCGCGAAGCCTGCCACCGAGAGGACCGTTTCCAGGACTGTCCAGGTTTTGAGGGTGTCTCGTTCGCTGATGCCGAAGTACTTGGCGACGATCCAGAAGCCGCCGTCGTTGACGTGGGAGGCGAAGATCGAGCCGGCCGAGATGGCCATGATGACGAGGGCGATGAAGGCCTGGGAGTGGTCGCCCTCGGCGAGGAGGGGGGCCACGATGCCGGCCGTGGTGACGATCGCGACCGTGGCCGAGCCCTGGGCGACCCGCAGGGCCACCGAGAGCAGGTAGGACAGGACGATCACCGGCAGGCCCACGTCGTTGAACGTGTCCGAGAGGGCCTGGGCCACCCCGCTCGCCTTCAGTACGGCGCCGAAGACCCCGCCCGCGCCCACCACCAGCAGGATGTTGCCCACCGGCTTCAGCGACGACGTCGACACCGTCTCCAGCGACTTGCGGGACCAGCCGCGGCGGATGCCGAGGAGGTAGTACGCGAGGAGGAGGGCGAGCGTCAGGGCGACGAAGGGGTGGCCGAAGAACTCGATCAGCGAGCGGAGGGTGGAGGGGTCCAGGGCGATGGAGGAGAAGGTCGCGGCGAGGATCAGCAGGAGGGGCGTGCCGATGATGAGGAAGACCGTGGAGAGCGGGACCGGCTTCTCCTGGGGTTCCACACCGTCCGCGCGCTGTTCGTCGAGGACCGCCCGGCGGGACTCCTCGGCCGCCTCCAGCATGTCCTGCGGTACGGGTACGAAGATGCGGCGGCCGATCCAGGCGGCGTACGCCCAGGCGGCGAGTACGGCCGGGATGCCGCAGACGACGCCCATCAGGATCACCCAGCCGAGGTCCACGTGGAGCAGGCCCGCGGCGGCCACCGGGCCGGGGTGCGGGGGCAGGAACGCGTGGGTCATCGACAGGCCGGCGAGGAGCGGGAGGCAGTAGAGGAGGATCGACTTGCCCATGGGGGTCCCCCCGGGACGGAGCTCGTCGGAGTCTTGGGGGAGCTTGGCAGCCGCGTAGACGATCGGGGCGAGGACGAAGATGCCGACGTCGAAGAAGACCGGGATGCCGAAGATCAGGCCGGTCAGACCCATCGCGAGTGGGGCTCGCTTCTCACCGAAGAGGTTCAGGAGGCGGGACGCCAACACCTCGGCGCCACCGCTGACTTCGAGGATCGCGCCGAGCATCGTGCCCAGGCCGATGATGATCGTGACGTGCCCGAGGATGCCGCCCATGCCGGACTCGATGGTCGAGACGGCGTCGCTTCGCTGGACCGTGCCGAAGAGTTCGGTGACCGACAGTCCGGTGAGGAGGCCGACGGCTATGGAGACGGCGAGGAGGGCTACGAAGGGCTGGAGTCTCGTCTTGATGATCAGGAAGAGCAGGAGGGCTATGCCGAGGACGGCGACGGTGAGGAGGCCGGCCGTGCCGTCTATGAGGAGGAGCAGGCCGCCGGTGTGGGGTGGGGTTTCGGACATTCGGGGGTCCTCTGGGTGGGGGCATGGTGTTTTCGGGCAGGGGGGATCGCCGTACGGGGTGCGGGGATTGTGGGGGGTGGTGCGTCATACCGGCCGGGTGCGGGTTGTTCGTGGCTGCTCGCGCAGTTCCCCGCGCCCCTTCGGGGCGCGGGTGTGCGGCCTCAGTCGTCCAGTACTGCCAGCGCGTCGATCTCGATCAGCAGGCCCGCCGGGAGGCCGACGTAGACCGTCGTGCGGGCCGAGGGGACCGCGGTGAGGTGCTCTTCGAAGTAGGCGTTGTAGATCTCGTTCAGCTCGGCGAAGTGGGCCGTGTCGGTCAGGTAGACGCGGATCATCATCACGTCGTCCCAGGTGGCGCCGCCCTCCTCCAGGATCGCCTGGACGTTGGCGAGGGTCTGGAGGGTCTGTTCGCGCAGGGTGGGGCCGGCGGTGGTCGGGGGCTCGCCCTCGACGGCCGGAAGGAAGCCGACCTGGCCGGCGACCTGGAGGATGTTGCCCTTCCTGACGCCGTGGGAGAACTTCGCGGGCGGGGCGGTGTGCGTCTTGGGGGTGAGCGCGATCTTGCCGGTCCGGCCTGCCTTGTCGGCGCTGTCTGTGCTGTCGGTCATACGGAGTCCTTCACTGAGGTTCTGCCGGAGTACTCCCCGCTGATCGCGTCCGCCGTGCGGCGTACCAGGGGGAGCAGGGTGAGGAGTTCGTCGGCGGTGACGACGACGTTGGGGGCGGAGACCGACATCGCGGCGACGACCCGGCCGTCGGCGCCGCGGATGGGTGCGGCGACGCAGTTGATGGACTCCTCGTGGCCGCCGAGATCGGTGGCCCAGCCCTGTTCGCGCACCCTCGCCAGCTCCTTGAGGAAGGCGGGGGCGTTGGGGGTCGAACGGGACGTGTACATGGGGTAGTCGAGCTTCTCCGCGAAGGCGCGGCGCTCGGGTTCGGGGAGGTCGGCGAGGCAGAGCTTGGCGACGGCGGCGACGGTGATGGCGACCGGCTTGCCGATCCGGGAGTACATGCGGACCGGGTAGCGGCTCTCGACCTTGTCGATGTAGAGGACCTCGTTCTCCTCGTAGACGGCGAGGTGGACGGTGTGGCCGCACCGTTCGTTGAGGCGTGCGAGGTGGGGGTGGGCGATCTCGCGGATGTCGAGGTTCTCGACGGCCTCCTGCGCGAGGGCGAAGAGGCGGGCGCCGAGGCGGTAGCGCTGGTCGGACTGGCGGTAGACCAGGCCGTGTTCGTGGAGGGTCCGCAGGAGGCGCAGGGCCGTGGACTTGTGGACGCCCAGGCGGTCGGCGACCCGGCCGAGGTCGGCGGGGCCCTCGGCGAGCAGCGGCAGGATGCTCAGCGCTCGGTCGACGGTCTGGCTCATGGGGTGCGTACCTCCTCCTCGGCCCTGGGCGCGGTCTGCGTCGTCCGCGCGGTCTGGGTCGTCCAGCCGGGGCCGAGTCGAAGTGTCCCCCACGCCTCGTCGTCCAGGGCGGCCAGGCGATCGGCGTGGTCACGGGAGGGCGGGGTGCCGAGGTCGCCGGGGACGGTGAGGGCGGCGGCGGCCATGAGGTGGCCGTGACGCAGCCGGTCGCGTACGGGCAGGCCGCGCAGCGTGGCGGAGAGGAACCCGGCGGCGAAGGCGTCCCCCGCGCCGACGGCGGCGACGACGTCGACGTGGAGGGCGGGGACGACGACATCGACGTCCGCATCCGTCGCATCCGTGCCCTCGGCGAACGCGACCGCCCCGTGCCGGCCCTGTTTGACGACCACGAGGTCCGGTTCGGGGAGCGCGTCCCGGATGGCGCGGGCTCCGTGCAGCCCCCAGGCGGCGCGGGCCTCGTCCGCGCCGACGAAGACGACGTCGGCGCGGCGGGCGAGGTCGAGCAGGACACGCGGGCCGTGTGAACCGCGCGGCCCGTCGGTGTCGGGCCAGAGACCCGGCCGGTGGTTGACGTCGAAGGAGACGAGCGGCCGTCCGGGGCGTGGCTCGGTCAGCTCCCGGAGGAGTGCGAGGCAGTCGTCGGAGAGGGCCGCCGTGATGCCGGACAGGTGCAGTACGCGCCCGGCGCGCACCGCCGCCAGGTCCACCGTCTCCGTCGACATCGCCGAGGCGGCCGAGCCGGCCCGGTAGTAGGCCACCTCGTGGGCTTCGGTGTCGCGGTCCCCCGCCGTACGGAAGTACACGCCCGTCGGCCGCGCCGGGTCCCGTCGTACGGACGTCACGTCCACGCCGTAGCCCCCTATCGTCTCGACCAGGTGGTCCCCGAACCCGTCGGCTCCCACCCGGCTCACCCACCGGACCGGGTGCCCGGCCGCCGCGAGGGCGCACGCGACGTTGGACTCGGCGCCGCCGATGGTCCGGTCGAAGGAGGGGACGTCGGCGAGGCGGCCCGGCCGGGTGGGCAGGAAGGTGACCATGGACTCGCCGAGCGTCACGACGTCCACGACATCCACTACGGGGGCTCCTCGTCGGGTCTGCTAGGCCGACACGGCCTGGGAGGCGGGCACCGTTGACCCGGTGCTGGCTGGGATGTTAGACAGCAGTGAGCGACATACGCAATGAACGTTGCATATCCTGCAACGCACTTCATCAGGGAGGCTCCCATGAGTGTCGTGAGTGTCGAGGCGCTCGCCCGTCTGGCCGCCGAACGCGTCGACCACCGCTTCAAGGGCCTCCCGCCGGACGCCGACGGCCTGACGGTGTCCGAGCTGGCCGCGCAGCGCCGGAACCTGTTCACCGGCGGCTTCACCACACCCGTGCTCGCCCTGTCCGCCGAGCGCCTTGAGCACAATCTGGCGCTGATGGAGACCTATTCCGCCCGCCACGGCCTCGCCTTCGCGCCGCACGGCAAGACGTCCATGGCGCCGCAGCTGTTCTGGCGGCAGGTCGAGCGCGGTGCATGGGGCATCACCCTCGCCGTACCCCATCAGGTGCGCGTGGCAAGGGAGTTCGGGATCGAGCGGGTCTTCCTCGCCAACGAGGTCGTGGACGCCACGGCCCTGCGCTGGATCGCCGCCGAACTCGCGGTTGACCCGTCCTTCCGGTTCGTCTGCTACGTCGACTCCGTGCGCGGCGTCGAACTGATGGACGCGGCGCTACGCGGTTCCGCGCGCCCGGCACGGCCGGTGGACGTCGTCGTGGAGCTCGGCGCGGGCGAGGGCGCGCGTACCGGGGTCCGTACGGAGGAGGAGTGCGCGGCGGTGGCGGACGCGGTGGCCGGGGTCGACACGCTGCGGCTGGTCGGGGTCGCCGGGTACGAGGGCGAGGTGCCGCGGGCCGACCCGGAGCGGGTGCGGGCGTGGCTGCGCCGGCTCACCGCCCTGGCCGTCGAATTCGACAAGGCGGGACGGTTCGCGGGTCTTGACGAGGTGATGGTCAGCGCGGGTGGCAGCGCGTGGTTCGACGCGGTCGCCGACGTCTTCGCCGAGCTGCCCGAACTCTCCGTGCCCGTACTGAAGTTGCTGCGGTCGGGCGCGTACGTCTCGCACGACGCGGGGCACTACCTGCGGATCACCCCGTTCAACCGTGTCCCCGAGGAGGGCGCCCTTGAGCCCGCCTTCCGGCTCTGGGCCCAGGTCGTCTCCCGCCCCTCCCCCGACCAGGCCTTCGCCAACGCCGGCAAGCGCGACGCCGCGTACGACCTGGACCTGCCCGCCGCCGAGGTCGTGCGGGACGCCGGCACGGGCGCGGTCCTGGACGCCACGGGGATCACGGTGACGGGCCTCTCCGACCAGCACGCGTGGCTGCGTACGGAGGCGGAGGCGGGGGCGGGGGCGGGGGCGGGGGCGGGGGCGAGGCTGGAGGTCGGGGACTGGGTGGGGCTGGGGCTGTCGCATCCGTGCACGTCGTTCGACAAGTGGAAGCTGATCCCGGTGGTGGAGGCGGACGGGACGGTCGTGGACTACGTCCGGACGTTCTTCTGAGCCCATCTGAGCCCAGCGGCACGTACCTCCTACTTGAAAGGTGACGCACATGGACCTGGTCATCCGTGACGCCGAGGTCGTGGACGGTTCCGGCGAGCCCTCCTACCGCGCCGACGTGGTCGTGGCGGACGGCAGGATCACCGGCATCGTCAAGGAGGCCGCCGCCGCGGGGTGCCAGCGCCCCAGGGCCCAGCGGGAGCTGGACGCCGAGGGCCTGGTCCTGGCCCCCGGTTTCATCGACATGCACGCCCACAGCGACCTCGCGCTCCTGCGGGACCCGGAACACACCGCGAAGGCGGCGCAGGGGGTGACCCTGGAGGTCCTCGGCCAGGACGGCCTGTCGTACGCGCCGGTCGACGACCGCACTCTCGAAGAGGTCCGCCGCGCGATCACCGGCTGGAACGGCTACGGCGAGGACATCGACTTCAGCTGGCGCTCGGTCGGCGAGTACCTGGACCGCCTCGACCACGGCTTCGACGGCGAGGGCATCGCCGTGAACGCCGCGTACCTCGTCCCGCAAGGCACCGTACGGATGCTCGCGGTGGGCTGGGAGAACCGGGAGGCGACGCCTCAAGAGCTGGACCGGATGCGGGAGTTGGTCACCGCCGGACTGCGGGAGGGCGCGGTCGGCATGTCGTCGGGGCTCACCTACACCCCCGGCATGTACGCCAAGGACGCCGAACTCACCGAACTGTGCCGGGTGGTGGCGGAACACGGCGGCTACTACTGCCCGCACCACCGCTCGTACGGCGCGGGG
Organism: Streptomyces adelaidensis; assembly: GCF_016598475.1. GTDB lineage: Bacteria > Actinomycetota > Actinomycetes > Streptomycetales > Streptomycetaceae > Streptomyces > Streptomyces adelaidensis. The sequence continues at coordinate 25,857 of NZ_JAEMUX010000029.1, read as the reverse complement.
GCCCTCCAGGCGTACGAGGAGATGGTCGCCCTCACCCGTGAGGCCGGCTGCGCCCTCCATCTGGCCCACGCCACCATGAACTTCGGCGTGAACAAGGGCCGGGCCCCGGAGCTTCTCGCCCTCCTCGACGACGCGCTCGCGACCGGCGCGGACATCACCCTCGACACCTACCCGTACACCCCCGGCTGTACGACGCTCGTGGCGATGCTGCCCAGTTGGGCGAGCGAGGGCGGTCCCGAGGCGATCCTCGCGCGGCTGAAGGACGACGACACGGCCGTACGCATCCGGCACGACATGGAGGTCGTGGGCGCGGACGGCTGCCACGGGGTGCCCATCGAGTGGGACACGATCGAGATCTCCGGGGTCGCCGATCCGGCGCTCGCGGCGTCGTACGGCGGCAGGACGATCGCCCGGTCCGCCGAAGCGAACGGCGAGGAACCGTGGGTCACCGCCCGCCGGCTGCTCGTCGAGGACCGGCTCGGGTCGACGATCCTCCAGCACGTCGGGCACGAGGAGAACGTACGCGCGATCATGCGCCACCCCGTGCACACCGGCGGCTCCGACGGCATCCTGCGCGGCGACAAGCCGCATCCGCGCGCGTACGGGACGTTCCCGCACTATCTCGGCCGGTACGTACGGGAGTTGGGCGTGCTCTCCCTGGAGGAGTGCGTCGCCCACCTCACGTCCCGCCCCGCCGCCCGGCTGCGGCTACCCGACCGCGGACTCGTCCGCGAGGGCTACCGCGCCGACCTGGTCCTCTTCGACCCGGCGACCGTGGCCGCCGGGTCGACATACGAGGCACCGCGCACCCTGCCCACCGGCATCCCGTACGTCCTGGTCGACGGCCGCTTCGTCATCGAGGACGGCCGCCGGACGGACGTGCTGGCGGGCCGGGCGATCCGGCGCGGCGCCTGAGGGGGTTCGCTACGGCTTGGGGAGTACGCAGCCGTCGGCGTCGAGGTCGAGCTTGTTGTCCACGCCGAAGCAGGAGGGGACGTGCCAGGTCTCCTGGGCGTAGTTGATGCCCTGGCGGACGGTCACCGTGCCGTTCGCGTCGACCTCGCAGGGGTTGTTGACGGTGCAGCTCTCGCCGTCCTCGTTGCCCGTGTTGTTGACGCCGACGACCTTGCCGGTGGCGTTGTTGAGGACCGGGGATCCCGAGGTGCCGCCGATGGTGTTGCAGGCGGAGGTGTACCGGATCGAGTCCTTCCAGGTCCAGTCACCCTCCTTCAGGCGGTACGCGAACCCGTCGACGCTGCAGCTGTAGGTCCGCTTCCAGTACCCGGAGACGACGGTTATGGGGGTGCCGGCGGTCGGGTGGGCGGTGTCGTAGACGAGCGCGTCGATGCCGTACGAGCTCTTGATCTGCGCGTATGTGGTGGTGAGTTGGTACAGCGCCATGTCCGTGTCGGTCATCGTGCCGTACGCGATCTTGCTGGCCCGGAGGGTGCCGACGCGGGTGCCGGCGGAGTTGAGCAGGCCGAAGGTGCGGGTGGAGGCCTGGTCGACGACGACCTCGCCCGGCTCCGGGAAGCCGCTCTCCAGACAGTGGCCGTTGGTCATGACCAGCGCCGGGTCATTGTCCTCGGAGTCGGGCATCCGGACGACCGAGCCGGAGCAGTTGCTGAGCGAGACGGTGCCGGCGAAGTTCACGGCCTGGATGCTGGGGCCGGCCAGGACGCCGTTCACCAGGGAGGTCGCGGAGTCGACGACATCCGTCACCGCGGTCCCGGACTGGGCCGACTTCCCCGGCGACGCGGCCGAGGCATCCGGCGCCGCGACCGCGGGTGCCGCGCCCGCCCCGGTGATCACCAGGGCGAACAGCGCGGCTGCGAGAGGCTTTCTCATGTGGGGGTCCCCTCTTGCTACGTAAGTGGGTGAGTTACGTGAGTGATGTGAGTGGCGTTGGGTGGCGCGAGTGACGGAAGATCGTTCTGCCCTCGCAGTTTGTCATGCGCATTGTGAAGGCCGTGTGATGTGCGAGCAAGGAGTTGGTTCCGGCCGCATGATCTTCGGCCAGGGGGGCGGGGGCGGGCGGTGCGTGCCACGAGCCCTCGTCCGCGCCGATGACGGGCTACTTGGGCCCCTTCGTGGCGCCTTGGCCGCGACCTCGGTTGCCGTCGGAGTTGCCCCGGGACGAGGAGGTCGTCGTCGCGGACGGCGAGGCGGAGGTCGTCGCAGCGGAGGTGGGTGAGGCGGGACCCGAGGGCTCGGGGGTGGTGGCGGCCGGGGACGCGTTCGTGGACGTGTCGGGGGAAGAGCCGCCGGGGGATGCCGTGGCCGCCGCATCGGAGGAGCCGCCGGCGGACGGGGAGGCGGCTTCCGCGTCGCCGGAGCGGGCGTCGGCCGGGCCGGACTCGACGGGCGCCGGGCCGCTCGGCCCCTGCTGCCCCGAGGAGCCGAGACCGGCGAGCCCCGCCACCGCGGCACCCACGAGCACGGCAACGCCGATGCCACCCGCGATCAGGGCGCCACGCCGACGGGCCCGGCGCCGCCCGAGCGTGAGCCGCCGCCCGGCCGCGGGGCGCGCACGACGCCCGGACGCGTCCGGGGCACCCAGGGCGACCGGGCCGACCGGGCCGCCGCCTTCGACCGCACCCGCATCCCCATCCGCCCCCGCCCCCGCCTCCGCCTCCGCCTCCGCCTGCGCCTCCGAAACGGCACGCGCCCCCGAAGCAACATCCGCATCCAGAGCCAGACCACCCGCGCCATCCATCACCACCTGATCCAGCTGGACGGTGTCGTCATAGGCGTTCTGCCAGCCATGGGCGGCGGCGGGGTCCTTGAAGGTCTCGTAGTCGGGTGCGTGGTGGGGGTCGCCGAGCGGGTGGTACACGTTCGGCGGCCTCAGGACGCCGCCGCCGTGCCGGTCGAAACCACCGTGCCCGCCATGCTCCCCGCCCACCCCGCCCACCCCATTCATTCCGTCCGCCGTCCTCGCGTCGCGTGCTCGTGACCATGTGCCGTGTGACCGGTGGCCATGTGGGGGGGCGGCCGGACCTGGGCGGGATTTTAGATACGAGTGGGGTCGAGAGGACAGTCGAGAGCTATTTCGGGGCATAGCGACCGTCTCACGTGGTGCAAAACACGGCCCGGAACGCGTTACCGGGCCGTAAGCTCACGGACATGCAGGTGATCCAGTCGACGAAGCTCGCCAATGTCTGTTACGAGATCCGGGGCCCGGTTCTCGAAGAGGCGATGCGCCTGGAGGCGGCAGGGCACCGCATCCTCAAGCTGAACACGGGCAATCCGGCGGCCTTCGGGTTCGAGTGTCCGCCCGAGATCCTGGAGGACATCCTCCGCAACGTCTCGACGTCGCACGGCTATGGCGACGCGAAGGGTCTGCTCGCCGCCCGCCGCGCGGTCGTCATGCACAACCAGACCCTCGGCATCGAGACGGACGTCGAACACGTCTTCATCGGCAACGGCGCCTCCGAGCTGATCGTGATGGCGATGCAGGGCCTGCTGGACGACGGCGACGAGGTCCTCGTACCGTCGCCCGACTACCCGCTGTGGACGGCCGCCGTGTCGCTCTCCGGCGGTACGGCCGTGCACTACCGCTGCGACGAGCAGTCCGACTGGATGCCGGACCTCGCGGACGTGGAGCGGAAGGTCACCGACCGCACCAAGGCGATCGTCATCATCAACCCCAACAACCCCACGGGCGCGGTGTACGACGAGGCGATGCTGCGCGGCCTGACGGACATCGCGCGCCGCCACAACCTCCTCGTCTGCTCGGACGAGATCTACGACAAGATCCTCTACGACGGCGCCACGCACACCCCGACCGCCGCGATCGCCCCCGACCTGCTGACCCTCACCTTCAACGGCATGTCGAAGGCGTACCGGGTGGCCGGCTACCGGGTCGGCTGGATGGCGATCTCCGGGCCGCGCGCGCACGCCGACTCCTACATCGAGGGCCTGACGATCCTCGCGAACATGCGGCTGTGCGCCAACATGCCGGGCCAGCACGGGGTGGTCGCCGCGCTCAGCGGGCGCCAGACGATCAACGACCTCGTGCTGCCGGGCGGCCGGCTCAAGGAGCAGCGGGACCTCGCGTACGAACTGCTCACCCAGATCCCGGGGGTGTCGTGCGTGAAGCCGAAGGGGGCGCTGTATCTCTTCCCGCGGCTCGACCCCAACGTCTTCAAGATCAAGGACGACCGGCGGATGGTCCTCGACCTGCTCCGGCAGGAGAAGATCATGGTCGTCCAGGGCACCGGCTTCAACTGGGCCGAGCCCGACCACTTCCGGGTCGTGACCCTGCCGACGGTCGGGGACCTGCGGTCCGCGATCACCCGGATCGGGAACTTCCTGGACGGGTACGCGCAGGCGTAGCGCGGGCCTTCGGAGCGGCCGGGGAGGCGCCCCTCGGGGACTCCCCCCTTTCGGACTTCGCTCAACTTTAGACGGAATCTAAGGTAGGCTGGTTCTCCGCGAGCTTGGAGGCCATCCCATGTACGAGCCGATCCGCACGAAGTCGGTCCACACGATGGCCGGCACCGCCTCCTCCGACTTCCCTCACCGTTCGCGTGAGGAAGAACTGGACATCCAGCTCGCGGGACACCTCGCGGCACTCCTGGCAGTGACCGACGAACTCCGCGCCCTGGCCCCCTCCGCCGACCTCGACGCGGCTGCGGAGCGGCTGTCCGCGCAGGTCACGCGGTTGCGGGGCGGTCACCCTCCCGTACGGTCCTCGTCCGGCGCGACGGGCGGTCGTGAGCGTGGCGTCGCCGGGCTCCACCTCCGCGCCCACGCCCTCGCGGGCCGCGCGCTCGTCGTCGCGGCATCCCGCGCGGATACGGCCGCCGCGATCCTCTCGGCCGAACGCATGGACGCCCACGCGGTGGCACTGCCGCGCGAGCTGGCGGCCCACTGAGCCGGGTGCGTTTTCGGCCGCGGCCCGCATGCGGTTGCTCGCGCAGTTCCCCGCGCCCCTGAAAGCGGGGGCTGCGCCCCACGCTTTCCACCTCCAGGGGCGCGAGGAACCGCGCGACCAGCCCCCACCGAACCCGCACCCAAAAACGCACCCTCTCAGGGGCGCGAGGAACTGCGCGAAGAACCCCCACCGAACCCGCACCCAAAAACGCACCCTGTTAGGGGCGCGGGGAACTGCGCGAACACCCCCACCCACCCGCACCCGAAAACGCACCCGCGCCCGAAAACAAGCACCGTTGCGTTCCGGGACCACCCCTTCACCCCCGTTACCGCCGGTGACCAGGAACGTTGGGTTCCGCAGAGCACCCTCCCCCTGTGAGACGAATCGCAGGAATCGTCCTCGCGGTCCTGCTGATCGGCGGCGTGGTGGCAGCCGTCGTGGCAGGCCGGGACACCGGGGACACGGGCACGGCAACGAAGACCGTGCGAGGAGTGATCGGGTCGGAGAAGGCGGAGTTCTTCGCCGATCCCGAGGTGGTGAAGGCCCGTGCCACCGAGGGCTACACCGTGAAGACGGAGACGTCGGGCTCATGGGCCATGGACGGACTGGACCTGAAGGGCTACGACTTCGCGTTCCCGTCCAGCAAGGCACCCGCCGATGAGCTGGCCGAGAAGTACGACGTACGCGAACCACTGCCCCGCCCCTTCTACACGGTCGGCTGCCCGCCGCCCAGCGGCAGATCCCCGTCTTCCCGATCCTCTTCGGCGACTCCGACCAGGACGAACTGGAACACATCGCCGACCTGACCGGCGGCCGCCTCTTCGACGCCCAGCAGGGCTCCCTGGACGGCGCCTTCGAGGAGATCCGTGGCTACCAATAGGTTGCTGGCGTACGTCGAGTCCCGTAAGAACCTCACCGGTGGCGCCCTCGGAGTGGCCGGGCTCGGGCTGACCTTCGCGGGGGTCGCGGGCCCGTACTGGCCGGTCGTGGTCGTCGGGCTCTACGGGGCGGGTGCCCTGATCGCCCCGCCTGAGCGGCCCTCGCTGCCGGACTTCCCGGACCCGTCCGCCCAGCTCGACGAGTTGCGCACCGACTTCGGGACCCTCCGCGAGTACCTGGCCGGTATCGACCTCCCGCCCGCCGCCGCCGGCCGCCTCACCGAGCTGACCGAACTGCTCGCCGCCCTCCTCGACCCCGGCTGGGTCTCCGAGGTACTCACCCGGGACCCCGAAGGCGTCCACGCCCTCTCCCGGGCCGTCCGCCAGGACGTCCCCGAGGCCGTCGACACCTTCGTACGCACCCGCTGGTGGACCCGGCTGACCCCGGGCACGGAACCGCCCGAGCGCCACCTGGAGCGTCAACTCACGGTGCTTCAGGATGAGTTGGGGTCCATCGCGGCGGCCCTGCGGGACGCGGAGGCCCGCCGGCAGGAGTCGCACACGCGGTATCTGGAGGACCGGTCCGGCTGAGAGGGGGCGACGACCTCGAATCCGGCTGCCCCTCCTCCCGCTCAGCCCACGCTCGTCAGGATCACGATGAGCAGCACCACCCCGATCACCACGGCGAGCACCTTCAGCGCGGCGTACGGGGACGGGGGCTGGTCCGGTGGGGGTGGTGGGATCGGGAGCGAGGTGGGCCGGGGGCCGTTGAAGACGTCGTGGCCGGTGACGGCGGCCCGGGTGCACCAGGGGCAGGTCGGCAGGTGGGAGCCGAAGGTGTGCAGGGGCCGTACCGTGCAGGCGCGCACCTGGCCGCGTTCCTTGTCGAGGGCGCGCAGCCAGGCCTCGGCCCGCGGCCGGGCGGCGGGGTCCTGGACGCCCGGGCCGAAGGCGGCCTTGGCGAGGGTGAGGAGTTCGTGCGGCAGCACGGACGGGTCGATGGTGCCGCGCGGGATGGTGACCCGCTCGGGTCGGACGACGTAACTGCAGCTCGCGGCGATGTTGTCCTTGACCGTCGACTCGGAGGCGCTCTGGTGCGGGACCCCGCCGAAGGGGTGGTTGCCGGCGGTGAGCAGCTGGTAGACGAGGACGGCGAGGGCGAAGTCGTCGCTCTGCCGGGTGGCGGGGCCGCCGGCCTGGCGCTCGGGGGACGAGTAGTCGGTGGTGTGCATCAGGCACGGGAAGAGTTCGCCGGTGACCGGGTCGGTGAAGGCGATGGAGTCGCAGTCGAGGAACGTGACGAAGCCGTTGGCGTCGACGACGACATTGCTGCTGGAGAAGTCGCCGATGACGAGGTTGTCGTAGTGCATCCGGGCCGTCATGAAGGCGAGGTTCCAGGCGACGCCCAGCAGGAACCGCCAGTCGGCCCGGTCCGGGAAGAGCTTGAGCCGCTGGACACGGGTGAACAGACCGACCAGCTGGACGTGCTGGGGCTCGCCGAAGCGGCGCATGGCGTAGCCGATGAACCGCCCGTTCGTGTCCCGGGCGATCGCGGTCGGCCAGGCCAGCTCGGGCGGCTGGCTGGCGTCCGTCGGCCGGGCGGCCAGCGGTGACATGGTGAGCATCCGGGCCAGCCGCCGCTCCTGGTCCGACCCTGGCTGATCCCGGTAGATCTTCACGACGATCCCCGCGTCCCCCTCCACCGGGAACACGGCCGCCTGCCCGCCGCCCTTCAGGGGCAGCTCGGCCAGAGTGACCCGCCTGCCGTCGAGAAAGACCGTCCGGCCGCTCATGGCCGTACCTCCGAGTGTTCGTCGGGCCGATCGTCACGCGTCGTCGCAAGCCACCGGTCGTGGCCGATCACGGCGGGTGGCGAGTGGTCGGTGGGTGGCGAGTGGGCGGTGGGTGGCGGGTGGTCGGTGGGTGGCGGGTGGTCGGGGGGCGGGTGGCGGGTGGCGGCGGACAGTCACCGGCGACCGCCCGCCGCCGCCCGCCGCCGCGAACCGCCGCCGGCCGCGACCCACCGCACTCGCCGACCGCCATGGCTCCCGAGCCGCTGCCCCCGCCCACCACCGGTCCCGACCCGCGATGGCCGCCCCCACCAGCCCCGGCCGACCACGTCCGCCATCGCGCCCTCCCCCACACTCGCCGGCCGTCACCGCTCCCGGGCCGGCTCATCTCACATGCGTGCGTACCGCTCGCAGCAGCGTCTTGTCGTCCGCGTTCAGCGCGGTGAGGCGGTCCGAGCGGAGGAGGGCGGCCAGGTTGGTGTCCGGGGAGTCCTCGGTGGCGGTGTCGAGGGAGCGGAAGACGGCGTCGGCGAAGGAGGTGTTCGGGGACTGGGCACCGCCGGCCGGGCGGTTGAGCATGGCCTGCGCGAGGCCGTCCGTGGAGAGCAGCACCCCGTCGACCCCGTCGTCCGACACACACTCGGTGTGCGTCCAGCGCGCCACGTCCGGCGAGGTCAGGAACACCGTCTCGTTGCTGTACTCACTGGCCGCCGCGGCCTGCGGCAGCAGATGGAACTGCCGCTCCCCGTCCTCCGTCCCCGCCCGTACGACGACGAAGCCGTCCCCCACGGTCAGGTGCCCGATCCAGCCGGGCGCGAGCACCACCACCGTGAGCGTCGTGGCGAAGTCCTGCGCGTCGGCGCCGGTCCGGTCGAGGAAGTCCTCGCTGACGTCGCGCAGGGCGTCCCGCAGCAACTCGTGGACGGCCTCGCCCGGTTGCACCTCCACGGCCGCCTTGGCCCGCCGCGCGAAGTGCTCCGCCGCGAGCTTCACCGCGAGCCGGGCGCCCTCCTCCGAGCGGGGCCGGCTGCCGGCCCCGTCGGCGACGGCGAGCACGGCGACGGAGGACGTGGTGGCGTAGGCGCAGGCGTCCTGGCAGGGCAGACCCTGGCGCCGGTGCCGGTAGCCCTCGACGCTGAGGCCGTGGATCCGCCAGGGCTGGGCGGCGGTCAACTCACGCCTCCCAGGCCGGGCGTTGCGTCTTGAACTGGCTGAAGATCTTCTCGAACACCTCGTCCCCCGCCCCCTTCTGCTCGGCGTTGGCGCTGGCGGACATCATCTGGAGCAGCTCCCGGAACGGGAACCCCTGCAACCGGGCGTTGAACTTCGGGGCGAACGCCCGCAGCACCTGCTCCCCCATGTCCGTGATCCCGCCGACCCCGATGGCGTACAACCGGAAGCGGCGTGCGCGCTGCTCCTCGGCGAGGACGGGAACCAGCCGGTGCCAGGAGTCGGTGAGATGGCCGGTCGGGTCGGTGGGCAGGCCGTCCGTGACGAGGCAGATCTGCGGCCGGTAGTACTGCAGCCCGGAGGCCCGCAGCTCCGACTTCCGGGCGGCGACGATGTGCATCGCCAGCTCCAGCGCCTCGGTCATCAGCGTGACCCCGGCGGCCATGAGCTGCGGTGCCTGGAAGGCGTGCGCGGGTATGAAGGGGCTCATCCGGGCGCGCGGGTCGAGGAGTTGGGGCCCGCGCCAGGCGCCGACGCCCTGACCGCCGAAGGTGACGACGGCGACCTCCACGCTGTAGCTGAGGCTCACGTCGTCGTGGAGTTCCCGGGTCCACTCGGCGAGCGCGTTGTTGAGGGCCTGGATCGGCTGGCCGGCCATCGAGCTGGACGTGTCGAGGCACAGCACGAGCGGCATGCGCTGGGCGTTGTTCTCGAACTCGATGTCGGCGTACTCCGCCGGCAGGGTGGGCGGGTATTCGCTGTGCATCGCTGGTCCCCCTGGTGCTTCTGACGTTCCGGTTCGTGCTGTCGTCCGGTGGGCCCCGGCCATTGCCCCTACCTGGGCGTGCCCTTCGCGTGCCGGGCGGCCGTCGGCGGGAAGGCGTACAGGACGTCGCAGTCGCGCTCCCGCGCGTCGGCGACGTCGACGAGTCCACCGGGCACCGGCGGCGGCCGTCCGGGCTCGGCCCACACCGCCCGGCGCAGCACCCGGTCGAGCTCGACATAGCCCTGCGGGTGGAGTTCGGTGCGTACGACGGCGGTCCGCGCGTGGGCCGGTCGCGCCCCGACCTGCCGCCCGTGCCGTGGCGCGGGCGCGGCCGCGACCCGCAGCCGGGTGGTGCTCTCGTCCCCGCCGCGCGCCGCGTGGGCGGGCGCCGCCCGCGTGGGCGTACCGCCGCCGGTACGCCCGGGCAGTGCCCGGCGCCCCACGGCGACCGGGCCCCGGGAGCGGCGGATCACGATGACGAAGGCGAGGAGCAGCAGGGCGAGGAGGAGGCCCATCCACAGGACCGTCCAGGTGGCGCCGCTGTACCCGGAGTTCCCCTGGCCGACGGTCTCGCCGGCCGGCTCCTGCGACCGGGCCTTCTCGGACGGGGACTTCTCGGACGGGGAGGTGGAGGGACCGGACCGGGGCGGGTTCTTGGCGCCCGGTACGGGGGCGATGGCGTCGACGTGCGTGGACTGGTCGGCGGCGAAGCCCGCGTCGACCAGTTCCTTGCCGGTCAGGGTCGCCGGCCCGTCGTCGTCACGCTTGACCAGCTCGCACAGCTGGTCCTGGCCCGCGCAGAGACCCGCCGCCTTCAACTTGCCGAACGGGCCGGGTGACAGCCGGTCGATCCTGGCCCCAGGGTGTACGAGCCGTTCCTCTGCCAGGACCAGCAGGGCCGTACCGCCCTCGCCGGTGTTCTTGCCCTTCCGCACCTGGACCACGAGCGGGTGGCGGTCGGCGCGCAGCGTCTCGATGTCGTGACGCTGCCGCTCGCCGACCTCCTCGTACGGCAGTGGCGCGTCCAAGGTGATCACGACGGGGCCGTCCTTGATCACCTCGGCCCAGCACTCCAGTTGCTCGGTGAGCCGGTCGTCGCACGAGGCGGTCGAGGCGGTCGAGGTTGCCGCCGCGACCGCAGTCCCGCCCGGCACCGTCACCTGCACCAGGGCGACCACCAGTCCCACCAGCACACCGACGAACGGCGAACGCCCGATCGCACCCATCGCACCAACCCCCCGTGGCCTGAAAGGCACGCCCCCGTGGCCCTGAAAAAGCCCCTCCAATAGTGGAGCAGGCGGCCGGGCGGCCGGAAGGGTTTGGAGAATTCCGCCGGTGGACTTACGGCGACTTCCGTTTATATGACGGTCACTTCTACAACTTGAACACCTGATGGCAACGACTGAACATCTGTCTCGCCCGTTCCACCCAGTCATTGGCCAGGGCGTCGAAATCCGCCTGGGTGATCCGGCATGTCAGCGGGAGATCACAGACACCGGCAAGACAGGGCCGCGGCCCGCGTACGTCCCACACGGAAAGCATGGGGTTCAGTTGTTCGGTATTCCATGCGTTCGAAGCGGCGGCGGCGATGGCCAGTTGGTCCTGCCGCAGGAAGTTGCCGTCCGTGGCGAAGGCGACGAGGAGTTTCTTGGTGGTCATGAATCTCACCGTGACCATCCGCCCCGCTTCCTGGAGATCGAATTGCAGGGATACGGAGACGGTGTCGTGAGCCGTGTGGTAATTGTGCCGCGCGACCCAGTTCTGCACCAACTGCCGCCAGTGGCTGCCGAGGTCGTAGATCTCGGCGTTGCGCCCCGGAGTCGAGGGATTGGAGTCCCGCCCGGCGTACGACTCCCGCCCGGCGTACGAGTCGCGCCCGGCGTACGAGTCGCGCCCGGGGAAGGAATCCCGGCCGGGGTAGGACTCCCGGCCCGGATAGGAGTCAGGCAGTGTCACGGACGGACCACCGCCTCGGCCACCATGGCGTCGGTCAGCCCGGCGTCGAGCAGCGCCTGCGCGTGCAGCAGCAGACAGGAGGGCACGGACTCACTCGTCGTACGGCGCAGGTGGCGTTCCTTCAGTTCCTCGTACCGCACCTCGATGGTCCGGGCCACCTGCGGCGGCGGCCAGACCTCCGCCCCGTCGGCGTCCCCCATCAACTCGGCCAGGAGGTCCGCGAGCCGGGGCCGGTCCTCGGGCCGCTTCGCCAGACAGCGGGCGACGAGGGGCCGCAGTCCCGCCGGTACGCCGTCGAGCCGGGGCTCCCCGCTCGTGACCTCCACGCGCACGCCTTCCCCGCTGCCGTGCGGCGGGCGGCCGGTGAGCGCGTACACCAGGACCCCGCCCAGCGAGAACACGTCGCTCGCCGGGCCGACCCGGGCCCCCCTGATCTGCTCGGGCGACATGAACGGCGGGGTGCCGACCACCACTCCGACGCGGGTGAGGCCGGGGGCGCCGTCCACGCGGGAGATGCCGAAGTCGATGACGCGGGGGCCGTCGTGGGCGAGCAGGACGTTCGCCGGCTTGAGGTCGCGGTGGACGACATGGGCGGCGTGGATGGCCTGCAGCGCCTCGACGAGCCCCGCGCCGAGGGGGCGTACCTGGGTCTCGGGCAGCGGGCCGTCCGCGCGGACCGCCTCCGCGAGGGAGGGGCCGGGGACGTACATCGTGGCCAGCCACGGGAGTTCGGCCTCCGGATCCGCGTCCACCACCGCGGCGGTGTAGGCGCCGCTCACCACCCTGGCGGCAGCCACCTCCCTCGCGAAGCGTTCCCGGAACTCGGGTTCCGCGGCCAGCTCGGCACGGGCCACTTTCACCGCGACCTCGCGCCCCGCCGGGGAGCGGCCCAGATAAACCCAGCCCATCCCTCCCGACCCGAGGCGGCCCACTATCTTGTACGGCCCGATCTTCATGGGGTCACTTACAGGTGTACGCACCCCGCTCACCTCATTTCGGGGTTCGGTGCGGATGCCCCGAGTGTCCCCCGAAATCCGGCGCGCGGCAGTGCTTTTCGCTCCCGCGGTCGAGCTGGGAGGACTTGAAGTGCGTTGGCGGGTGCGGATGCGTCGTGGTCGCTCGCGCAGTTCCCCGCGCCCCTGAAAAGCAGGGGCTAGGCCCCACGCTTTTCGCCTTTAGCGGCGCGGGGAACGGCGCGAGCAACCCCCCAACAACCCGCACGCACCAAAACACCCGCACCCCCACGCCTTTCAGGGGCGCGGGGAACTGCGCGACCAACCACACACAACGCGCACCCACCAACGCACGCGAACCGCACGTTTTCAGGGGCGCGGGGAACTGCGCGACAAGCCCCCACCGGCCCGACACCCAAACAACCGACCGAACCCCCGTGCTTTAAGGGGCGCGGGGAACTGCGCGAGCACCTCCACACAACCCGCACACCCACCAACGCACGCGAACCGCACGTTTTCAGGGGCGCGGGGAACTGCGCGACAAGCCCCCACCCACCCGCACCCGTCAACACACCAGCACCCCCCGCTTTAAAGGGGCGCGGGGAACGGCGCGAGCACCCCCCCACCCACCCGCACCCGAAATCACACCCGACCCCCCAAGCTCCCCCCGCCCAAAAGAAATCCGCGGCCGGCCGCGGAGCAAAGGGGGGCGTCAGCCCAGCCGCTCCACCAGCGCCCGGTACTCGTCCCACAGCTCCTTCGGCGTGTGATCACCGAAGGTATTGAGGTGCTCGGGCACCAGCGCCGCCTCCTCCCGCCACACCTCCTTGTCGACCGTGAGCAGGAAGTCCAGGTCGGAGGAGGACAGCTCAAGCCCTTCCGTGTCGAGCGCGTCGACCGTCGGAAGGATGCCGATCGGCGTCTCCACACCCTCCGCCTTGCCGTCGAGCCGATCCACGATCCACTTCAGAACCCGGCTGTTCTCACCGAAGCCGGGCCAGACGAACTTGCCCTCGTCGTTCTTCCGGAACCAGTTGACGTAGTAGATCTTCGGCAGCTCGGCCTGGTCCCTGCCCTTGGCGACATCGACCCAGTGCCCCATGTAGTCACCCATGTTGTAGCCACAGAAGGGAAGCATCGCGAAGGGATCGCGGCGCAGCTCGCCGACCTTGCCCTCCGCCGCGGCCGTCTTCTCACTCGCCACGTTCGCGCCGAGGAACACCCCGTGGTTCCAGTCGAAGGACTCGGTCACCAGCGGTACGGCCGTGGCGCGACGCCCACCGAAGAGGATCGCCGAGATCGGCACGCCCTTGGGGTCCTCCCACTCGGGCGCGATGATCGGGCACTGGGAGGCAGGCACGGTGAAGCGGGCGTTCGGGTGGGCGGCCGGCGCCTCGGCGGCCGGCGTCCAGTCGTTGCCCTTCCAGTCGGTCAGGTGCGCCGGAGTCTCCTCCGTCATCCCCTCCCACCAGATGTCGTTGTCGTCCGTCAGCGCCACGTTGGTGAAGACGGAGTTGCCCCACAGCGTCTTCATCGCGTTGGCGTTGGTGTGCTCACCGGTACCGGGCGCGACACCGAAGAACCCGGCCTCGGGATTGATGGCGTAGAGCCGCCCGTCCTCCCCGAACCGCATCCAGGCGATGTCGTCGCCGATCGTCTCGACGGTCCAGCCACGAACCGTCGGCTCCAGCATCGCCAGGTTCGTCTTGCCGCAGGCGGACGGGAACGCGGCGGCCACGTACTTCGACTCGCCCTGCGGCGGGGTGAGTTTGAGGATCAGCATGTGCTCGGCGAGCCAGCCCTCGTCACGCGCCATGACCGACGCGATGCGCAGGGCGTAGCACTTCTTGCCGAGCAGCGCGTTGCCGCCGTACCCGGAGCCGTACGACCAGATCTCGCGGCCCTCGGGGAAGTGGGAGATGTACTTGGTGCTGTTGCAGGGCCACGGCACGTCGGCCTGGCCGGGCTCCAGCGGGGCGCCGAGGGTGTGCACGGCCTTCACGAAGAAGCCCTCGGAGCCGAGCTCCTCCAGCACCGGCTGCCCCATGCGGGTCATGGTGCGCATGGAGACGGCGACGTACGCGGAGTCTGTGATCTCGACGCCGATGGCGGAGAGCGGCGAGCCGAGCGGGCCCATGCAGAAGGGCACCACGTACATGGTCCGGCCGCTCATCGAGCCGCGGAACAGGCCCTTCTCCCCCTGGAAGATCTCCCGCATCTCGGCGGGGGCCTTCCAGTGGTTGGTCGGGCCGGCGTCCTCTTCCTTCTCCGAACAGATGAAGGTGCGGTCCTCGACCCGGGCGACATCGGTCGGGTCGGAGGCCGCGTAGTAGGAGTTCGGGCGCTTGATGGGGTCGAGCTTCTTGAAGGTGCCCTTCTCGACGAGCTCCCCGCACAGGCGCTCGTACTCGGCCTCGGACCCGTCACACCAGACCACGTTGTCCGGCTGCGTCAGTTCGGCGATCTCGTTCACCCACGCCACGAGTTCTCGGTGCGTGGTGGGGACGGTTGAGGGGGGAGCCGCGATGTCGCGCGCCACGATTGCTCCTAAAAATGAGGGATTTTTTGTTGGAGGCCCCGTGGGGGCTGCGACCCGGATGCTTCACGAGGGGAACCCTGGGCGCTCATCCGGTGCCGACCGCACTCATTTGATCATCCGACGGGAGCGCCCATCTGTCCAGAGGGCCTCACACGTGAGCATCGTGAGCATCGCCACTCCACGACCTTCACTCGAGAGGTTTCCGTGCGTCACCGCCCCTTCACCCCGGGTATCCATGAATTCACCCGCGTACTCCCGATGCTGCGCCCCGCGTGAGACGATGGCCACTTCGGGGAGCACGAACAGCCCGCTCGGTCCCGTAACTTACGGTTCCGTAGGTACGATGCGAGGTATGACAGCGTCCGCCCCCGACGCGCACACGGAGAAGCCGAACGACGGCCGCGACTCCGACGCGCGCTCTCTGCCGCATCAGATCGCCCACCAGATCAGCGATGAGATCAACCAGATCACTGACGAGATCAAGCCCAAGCTCCGGGGCTGGCTGCATCTCGGCATGTTCCCGGCCGTGCTCGTCGCGGGCCTGGTGCTCACCGCCCTCGCGGACTCCACCAGAGGGCGCATCGCCTGCGGGATCTTCGCCCTCACGGCCTGCCTGCTCTTCGGCGTGAGCGCGCTGTACCACCGGGGCACGTGGAGCCCCCGCATGGACGGCATCCTGCGCCGCCTGGATCACGCCAACATCTTCCTGATCATCGCGGGCTCCTACACCCCCCTGACCATGCTGCTGCTGCCCGGCGCCAAGGGCCAGTGGCTGCTGTGGGGCATCTGGGGCGCGGCGGTCGCCGGCATCGCCTTCCGGGTCTTCTGGGTCGGCGCCCCGCGCTGGCTCTACACCCCCTGCTACATCGCGATGGGCTGGGCGGCCGTCTTCTTCCTGCCCGACTTCATGCGCACGGGCGGCATCGCCGTCCTCGTCCTGGTGATCGTCGGCGGCCTCCTCTACAGCGCCGGCGGCGTCATCTACGGCCTCAAACGCCCCGACCCGTCACCGCGCTGGTTCGGCTTCCACGAGGTCTTCCACTCCTTCACCCTCGCGGCCTTCGTCGTGCACTACGTGGGGATCTCCATGGTGGCGTACCAGCACGGATAGCACGCCCCTCCTCCTTCCTGGCCACGGCTCCCGAGCCGTGGCCATTTTCGTACGCCCGGATTTCCGTATGCCCGGACAGAGTCGACCAAGAGCCACCACCTATTGACAGTTCCTAGATTTTGACAGCTACTCTCATTTCATGGCTACCGTCACTCCACACTCCCCCGCCCTGCCCGACCCTCGCCGCTGGTGGGCCCTAGGCGCCCTGGTCGCGAGCATGCTGGTGCTCGGCTTCGACATGACGATCCTCAACGTGGCACTGCCCACGATGGCCGAACAGCTCGGCGCGACCACGGGTCAGCAGCAATGGATGGCGGACGCGTACATCGTCGTCTTCGCGGCGCTGATGCTCCCGGCCGGACTGCTCGGCGACCGGTTCGGGCGACGGCGGATGCTGATCGTCGGGCTAGGCATTTTCCTGGCCGGGTCATTGGTGGGCTCTCTGGCCCAGGACGTGAACGCGGTCGTCGTCGCCCGAGCGGTGATGGGTGTCGGGGCCGCGCTGGTAACCCCACTTGCCCTTTCCGTACTGCCCTCGCTCTTCGCCCCCGACGAGCGCACCAAGGCCGTCGGCATCGTCTCGGCGGGCTCCACGCTCGGCCTGCCGCTCGGCCCGATCATCGGCGGCTGGCTCCTGAATCACTACTGGTGGGGCTCGGTGTTCCTCATCAACATCCCGATGGCGGCGATCGGCATCGCCGCCTGCGTCTTCCTGCTCCCCGAGACCAGGGACCCCGCCTCCCCGCGCGTCGACACCCTCTCCACCGCGCTCGCCGCGACCGGCCTCGGCTCACTCATCTACGCGATCATCGAGGCCCCCACCCGGGGCTGGGCCGACCCGCTGATCCTGGCCATGCTCGCGGCGTCCGTCGTACTGATCACCGCACTGGTACTGCGCGAACGGCGGGCCGTACGCCCCATGCTGGACATGGGGCTGCTCGCCCACCGCGGCTTCCTCTTCAACGCACTCGCCGCGACCCTCGTCATGTTCGTCCTGTCCGGCCTGATGTTCGTCCTGCCGCCGTACCTCCAGGCCGTCCTCGGCCATGACGCCCTGGGCACGGGCGTACGTCTGCTGCCGCTGATGGGCGGCCTGCTCGTGGCAGCGCGGGCCGCGCAGCCGGTCGTCGCCCGCTTCGGTTCCCGTGCCGTGGTCAGCGCGGGACTGGTGGTACTGGCCTTCGCCGCGCTCCTCGGCAGCCGTACGACGGTCGACTCCGGCTACGGCTTCACGGCGCTGTGGCTGTCGTTCGCCGGGGCCGGGTTCGGGCTCTCGATCGTGCCCGCGATGTCCGGCGCCCTCGGCACCCTGCCCACCGACCGCGCCGGCAGCGGCTCGGGCCTGCTGATGACGCTGCGCCAGGTGGGCGGCGCGATCGGCATCGCCCTGCTCGGCAGCCTGCTCGCGGGCGTCTTCCGGGACCGCCTCGACACCGCCGGACTGCCCGCGTCGGCGGCCGACACGGCCGGCGACTCGGTGGTAGCGGCCCACACGATCGCCGAACAGGCGGGCTCGCCGGCTCTCCTGACATCCGCGAACGCCTCGTACGTCCACGGCATGGGTGTGGTCCTGCTGGTGGGCGGCGGCGCGGCCCTGCTCGCCGCGCTGCTGGCGGCAGCCTTCCTGCCGAACACGCCGACGCCGGCGAGCGACGGCAACGACGGAAACGGCGGGAACGGCGGGAACGGGGGGAACGGAGGCAGCGGCGGGATCGACCGGACCATCGCCACCGCCACCGGCCCTGACCTGGCCACGTCGAAGACCGATGCCCGACAATGACGGAATGACGGCCGCACGCCCCACCACCCCCACGACCCCTTCCACCCCCGCCACCCCCTCCACGCCCGCCGACCGCCCCCCGCTCGGGCTCCGGGAGCGGAAGAAGATCAAGACCCGCGAGGCGATCCGCGCCGCGACCTACGCCCTGGTCGAGGAGCAGGGCTACGACGCGACGACGATCGAGCAGATCGCCGACCGGGCGGAGGTGTCACCGTCGACCGTCTTCCGCTACTTCCCGACCAAGGAGGACATCGTCCTCACCGACGAGTACGACCCGATCCTCCTGGAGGAACTGCGCGCACGCCCCGCGGACGAACCCTGGCCGGACAGCATCCGCCATGTGATGCGCGAGGCCGTCCGCACAGGCATCGAAGAGGACCTGGCGGTGGCAAAGCTACGCACCCACCTGATGGTCCAGGTCCCGGCGGTGCGCTCCCGGATGATGGAGAGCATGTCGGTCACCGGCCGCATGCTCTGCACCGCCATCGGCGAACGCACCGGCCGCGACCCGAACAGCCTGGAGGTACGGGTCTACGCGATGTCCCTGATCGGCGGCCTGATGGAGACCTCCCTCTACTGGGCCGAGAACGACCACCAGGACGACTTCGCCAACCTCGTCGACCGCACCCTGACCACCATCCAACACGGCCTCCCCAAGGAAACCTCCTGACCCCGGGCGCCTCCCCCATGCCATCCTGACCAGGTGAACGGCCCCGAGATCCACGTCGAAGTCGCCCCCGAACTGACCGTGTTCGTCCCACCCGGCCGGCGCACCGGCGCGACCCCCCTCACCACCGACGGGGTCTCCACGCTCGGCCATGTCGTGGAGTCCCTGGGCGTGCCGCTCACGGAGGTGGGCGCGCTGGTGGTCGACGGCCATGAGGTACCGGTCTCACACGTCCCGACGGCCGGCGAGTCGGTGACCGTACGCCCGGTCACCCGCCCCCAGCTCGTCCCGGGCGCCCCGCTCCGCTTCCTCCTCGACGTCCACCTCGGCACGCTCGCGCGGCGCTTGCGGCTGTTGGGCGTGGACACGGCGTACGAGTCGACGGACATCGGAGACCCGGCGCTGGCCGCGCAGTCCGCCGCCCAGCAGCGGGTGATGCTCAGCCGCGACCGGGGGTTGCTGCGGCGGCGGGAGCTGTGGGCGGGGGCGTACGTGTACAGCACCCAGCCGGAGGAACAACTCCGCGACGTACTCAGCCGCTTCGCACCTGAGTTGCGGCCGTGGAGTCGGTGCACTGCGTGCAACGGGCTACTGAAGGCGGCGACGAAGGAGGAGGTCGCCGACCGGTTGGAGGGCGGGACAGAGCGGTCGTACGACGTGTTCGCACAGTGCCGTGACTGCGGGCGGGCGTATTGGAAGGGCGCGCACCACGAGCAGTTGGAGACGATCGTGCGGGAGGCGTTGAGGATGCGTACGGGGTGAGTCGGGAGCTGCATCACTCTTGCTCCGGAGGCTGAGCTGTGGCTGACTGGCGGCGGCGTCGAGGGGGACAGGCATGGGCAACTGGGTCGTGATCGCGCAGTACTCCTACGGCGAGGCGTACAGGACCGAGTTCATCTGCCGTGGGCAGGAAACGAAGGACCAGGCACTGGAGGCACTCCGTGCTGCCCTCCACACGTATGTGCCGAGCAAGAGCATCATCGAGAAGCGGCGCCATGTGTACCGCTTCGCCGACCAGGAGTCGTACCTGGTGGTGATCAAAGGCAAGCTGACGGAGTGGGAGTGCATCCTGCGCATCGCGGAGCTGGTCTCGGACTCGACCGACCCGGCCGTGGCCAAGCGGGCACAGATGGACGACGGCGCGGGAGAGGTGACCGACGGACCGCAGGACCGAATCCCGCCCGGCTACTGAGCGGCGGACCGAACTCCGCTCGGGTCAGTCGTCCTGCGGAGTCGCGGCCATGTGTTCAACCGGGTCAACTACGGCGCTGAAGCGACCAACTTCGCGACGCCCTTTGGACGCTCTTTGGACTCCTTTTGGACGTCGTTTTGCCGGACCGGCAACAGGAGTGGCAGACCGGGACGCGGTGGGCGACGGTGGGCCCGTGACCGACAACATCGCAGCAGGATCACCCGCGTCCGACATCCCCTCGCCCGCCGACGGATACGTCGGAGACCCCGCGGTGCGGGAGGAGTGGGACAACCGGTACGCCGACCGACAACAGTTGTGGAGCGGCCGGCCCAACGGTGCGCTCGTGGCCGAGGTCGCCGGGCTCACACCCGGGCGGGTCCTCGACGTCGGCTGCGGCGAGGGCGCGGACGCCGTCTGGCTCGCGCGCGGCGGCTGGGACGTGACCGCGCTCGAGGTCTCGGGCGTGGCGCTGGAGCGAGCGGCCGGGCACGCGCGGGACGCCGGCCTCACCGTGCACTGGGTGCACGCCGAACTCACCGAAGCGGCGCTTCCACCGGCCTCCTTCGACCTGGTTTCCGCCCAGTACCCGGCCTTGCTGCGCACCCCCGACGCCGCTGCCGAGCGAGCGCTGCTCGCGGCCGTCGCGCCCAGTGGCGTGCTGCTGCTCGTACACCACGCGGGGATGGACACCCAGCAAGCGGACGAGGGCGGCTTCGACCCGGCTGACTACGTCTGGCCCTCGATGGTCGCCGATCTACTCAACGACGACTGGGAGGTAGAAGTGGACGAACAACGGCCACGCCTGGCACCCGACGGCGGCGCAGGCGCGCACCATACCGACGACCTGGTGCTGCGCGCGCGCCGGCTGCGCTGAGAGACTCCTCGGCTCGCGGCAGGCCGAGCGCACCCGCAAGGGCGGCCCCAAGGCCCAGGTCACAACCACAATCTGAGATCTCTACCGAACCCGGGGCGGTTCAATCAGGCTCCTGCTCGCCGACCAGGAGGGCAGCCCAACTCGTCGGCACCGTGGATAAGTCCACGGTGGAGCGGAACTGCCCGAATCGTCAGCGGGTCCGGTCCGTCGTGTCCTAGAGTGCGAGCGCGGCGGCCGAGACCAGGAAGCGTGAGCTGGAGGCCGAGAGACGTACGAACGTTGAGATCGTCAAGGTGCCGATTTTTCAGAAGCGTGGGGGAAGAGTTGATGGACGAGGACAAGAAGAAGGACGCCGAGCTACCACCCTTGCTCTCCCGGTTCGTGGACGCGGCGGTGTGGGCCAGGACAAACAGTGATCTTGTCTGGGACAGGCAAGCAGATGGAAGGTTCCGCGCCGGACTCGTCCTCAAGTTCTCCGCTTCCCAGTCGGTCATGCTGAAGATCGAAAAGAATCCTGGCAGCCGTCTCGACTGGCAGTTCGGTCCCGCCAAGTCCCTCCCCAAGCTGCGCAGGAAGCCTCTACGCTGATACGTGAACCCACGCCCTCTTCGTCCCGAAGCAACTTGGGCGGGGGCGCTGCCTTGTGCTGGTGCGCCTCTCACCTGCTCTGACGGTTCGCAGGCGTTCGCTGCTGTTCGTGGGCGTTGTCACGCGGTTAGACACTCACCCGGTACTGCTCCTCGTTTGTGGGAGACACGCTGCCAGAGCAATAGACCATCCAGCAGACTGGCGGCCATGGACTGGATCTCACCCGTCTCCGGACTCGTTGGCGCCCTGGTGGGTGCGGGATTGTCATACCTCGGTACACACCGGGCGCAGGCTAAGGCACTGGCCGATGCCCGCTTGGCCCGCCTCCAGGCCAAGCAGGACCAAGCCGTAACCACATTGGCCGAGACCTTTGGTGATCTCCAGAAGCATGTCCGGGAGATCCCAGGCGAATGGGAGCCGGGGATGGACGCCGGGGCGACCGCCGCCGTCACGGCGGCACGACAGGCGTGGGATGAGAAACTGCAAGACTTCATTGCGCCAGCCCGGTTGGCCAGCGGAGTCATCCGGGACAAGAAGCTGCGCCACCGCCTCAACGAGACTATGAACCTGCTGGAGGAGTGGGACAGTGGGCTGGTGTATGCCTTCCACGGCCGCTCCTGTTCTGGAGTGCTGCGCGGGGTGATTGCCCATGCTGTGGAGTGCGTAGGAGCGTGGCAGAGGGAAGAGGTACTGCCCGAACCGAACCACGCCTTCTGGGAGGCTCGGGAATCCATGCAGGCCAAGCGGGACGAGTGGGAGGCCATCGCGGAGGCCCAGGAGGAGGACCGGTTTCGGCGCCGCGCCGAGCGCAACAGCGCCGGCACGCTGCCTCCCCCCGTAGTCGGGTGATGTGAGTTCCGGCGGCCATGGGTCCCCAGGATGGGCAACGAGCAATGGCCTCGCGCTCTCAGCTTGGGAAGCTGCGATCATTCGGGGCCCGTTGCATCGCTGACCTGGGCGAACGGCTAGGCTGCGGCCTCGTCAGGCTCGGGTGCTTTCACCGTGATTCCCCGCTGTTCCCCGCTCGATCTGGTGCGCTTGTGGTGCGGTCGGGCAACAGGCCACCGCAGGTGCTACAGCCTCAGATCTTGAGGATGTAGCACAGGTGCCCGAAATTGGTGTGCGGCCGGGTCGTGGCTCTCGGCACCCTAGGACTATGAGTCGTTGGAAGCTCTACGGCAACTGGTACGCCGATCTGGCTGGCCTCTCTGTCGAGCAGCTGCGGGAGGGCCGGGCCTTGGCCGCTCAGCGGGCTGAGGGTGCTGCGGCGCGTGGCATGGGTCGTAGCCCCAAGGCTGCACGGGGATGGCGTGAGCGGCTTCACGCTGTCGATGACGAACTCCTGAAGCGGGGTATCCAGGGCGCGTAGCCACGACGTGAGGGCCTGAGCCTCAGCCGACGACAGCCAGCCACGATGGCGAGTGCGCCGAATAATCAAACGGGCGTGTGCCTCGTCCCACCTGAGTTTGACGCTGGTGCGGAGCTCTGGTGTGTGAAGGGGGCTGTCCCTTTGCTCTCTCGACCTGCAGTGCTGTGACGCTGCGTGTACGAAGTCGGCCAAGCTGACGTCTTCCCGACAAGTACACGCAGGTGCTACATGTTGCGAGATCATTTCTCTCTTCAACAACCGCCAGCGGTGACACAGGCTTGCTTAGTAGGGTCGCGGCGACCGAGGTTTGTGGACTAGTCCACTGCATACTATGTCAAACTGTGCAACAGTGGACATAGTTAACCTCCCTCAGTAACGGGCTGAGTACAAACGCTGTTAGTTGCGTAGTTGATGTGGGTAACCTGGACAAGGGGGTGTCGCGATGGCGAAGAAGCTGAGCTTTGCTCGACCGCCAGTGCGGTCGGTGGTTCTGAGTGTTTTCCTGCAGCCACTTGCGAAGCTTCGAACGCTTGATCTGGCGCCGCTGCGCGTTGAGTGGCGTCACCAATACCCCGAGCTTCAGGAGTTGACTCCGCTTCCGTCGTGGGGCCCGCAAGAGCCGGACTCTGTGCAGTTTGTGCAGTCCGGGCTTTCGTGGCCCATGCCGCTGTGTGTATTCGCCACAGAGAGCGGTGATCGACGGATCCGATTCCAGCATGACCGCTTCATTCTGGCCTGGATTTTCGAGCCCGAAAGTGACGGATATCCAGGTTTTGATACCTTGAAGTCTGAGCTAAGTGAGAAGCTGGAGCGATTTAGTAAGCTATCTCATGAAGCGGTCGGCGAGATCCCAGAGGTCAAGCGCATTTCGGTTGAGTACAGCAATAACTTGCTGGGGATCGCAGCACACGAGGCCATGGCCGGCGTGCTGACCGGATGGAATAGGGAAAGCTCTTTCCCCTTTGGTAAGCCTGACTATTCCGGGTTCAGGGTGCATTACTGTGATTACGAAGATCACCCTAACATCGGGGTGCTGGTGGGGGTCGACTCGGCGGTAGGGGAGAGTGCCGAGGAGGAAATCCCCGACAGCTCAAACCTCACACTGAGTGCAGAAGCGGACGTCGAATCTGGATCCGACTTCTGGGGTGCCCTTGAAGAGGCGCATGATGTGGTAACTAGCGTCTTTGGAAAGGTGACTAGCGAGCGCATGCGACGCGAATGGGGGGAGAAGTAATGAATGTCTGGAGTGTTTCGGCTGCCGGTGTTGGGCGATGCACATCGTCTCTCGACTTACCGCAGGATTTTGCGCGACCCTCTAGGCGTTCTGCGCCTGCTGGGATGTGGGTTATCCGGAAATTTGCTTCTCATCTCGCTGGTGAAAGCGCTTCCCACTTCTTGCAGCCGCTCGGCGCATCTACAAAACTAGAGCTGCAGATGTACATCAGCTCTAAGCTCCAGGAACTTCGTTCGCTTGAGGTGGGCTGGGATGGAGGACACGCTGACTCTGTCTCTCAAGGTGTAACGCACCAGGTCTATCGCATCCTCGACCACTTGACAGACAGTCGCAGTGTTTACCCATTCCTGACGCCTACATCCGAGGGTGGTGTTTTGGCTGAGTGGCGCGCAGGTAAAGAGCGTCTGGAAATCGAATTTACCCCTGGCGAGGCTCCCTATGTCTACGCAGTCAACGTTGACGGTGACCTTAGGATCGACGGTCACCTAGGGGAAAAGGGGATCGCCGTCGACACTCGACGCGCACTTAAGGACCTTTCGCTCAGGGTCTGGGCCAGCAATCCCGCGTGGAAGAGACTGTTTGTCTGAAGTGGCCTGAGCGGGAGGGGGGATACTGGCCTTGGAGAGTTCGTCCACGTGGGATGACGCGTCTATTCTGGACGAGGAAGTCATCTATCGCCGGGTTCCGGATGTTCCAAATTTCCTCACTGCGGACCTCATCAGTGGAGATAGGAAGCCGAGTCGTGCTGCTTTCCAGTTCGACAGTGACGGTATATCGGTCCACCGGAAATCCTTGCTAGATGAGAACGGCCTGGGCCCTGAGTCTGTAATAAAGAAGCCTGGGCAGATGGTCTTTTCTTTTCTTGCCGCTGTTCCTCGATCTCATGGTGTCGGGATTATTTATGATCCCGTAGATGATCCTCCGGCTGGCTTTGCCCACGCGCTCATTAGAGGCGAGAAGCCTAGGCCCGATGACAAGGCATTGAGGGCGCGGGTTGGTGACGCGCTGGCGGAGGCGTCAGTGCGCGTTTATTGAGCGCAATCAGTCTTTCAACCGTTGTTCTGACCTGAGCCACCGAAAGTCAGCCAGGGCGGCGGGTGGGTCGAACGCACACTCGTCACGTGTGTCTCCAGCAACCCCGTGCCGGCCTCAGCCACGCATTTCGGATTCGTCACGGCCGCAACCTCGCTCCGACTTGGGCGCTGTTGGTGGCAGCTGAGTGGTCTTTTGACCTGCTCGTTCCGCTGGGGTACCTGGTTGCAGGAGTCGCATAGGCGGCGTAGCGACGCCTGGCGGCTGCCCAGCCGCGATGTACCCCTTCTCTCGCATCAGGCGGCTGTTTGCTGTGCGCGCGGCACGGGCGTCGGCCGGGTTGGAGCGGGGCGGAGACTGGAGCGCAGGCCCGGCCGGGGCCGGGCCGCGCGCGGGGAGCGGAGCGAGCCGCCTTGAACCAGTAGAGAAAGTTTGTAACTCAGTCGGTCCGCTGGGGCCTGTGCAGCACGCATTGCAGCGTTGGCAGTGCCCGTTGCGCTGCCTCGAAGGCAGCCTCGACGAAATCCCTTCCGCACGAGTGCAGTTAAGTTGGCGACCCCATCGCGCTGGGCCTGGAAACAAGCGAGACGGCGTGGACCGGATACGGTTCCGCCGGCGGTGCCGTTCTCTCGTCCGTAGGCGCTTCCGATGACCCTCCCCGCTCTCAACCGAGATAGGGCCGCTCACGATGCTCCAGGAAGTGTTGAAGTCGGAGCTGTTGGGTGTGGTGCATGGGGAGTTCGTCCAGCTCTGCGGGCGGTACGAAGCGTAGTTCCGTGGACTCGTCGGAGATTTCGAGGTGGCCGCCGATGATGCGGGCGGTGAAGCAGATGTTGAACTGTCTGCGGACTTCGCCGTCGGTGTAGGCGATGATGTGTTTGGGGTCGGTGTAGGTGCCGACCAGGCCGGTGATCTCGACATTCAGGCCGGTCTCTTCCTTGACCTCGCGTACGGCCGTGCCGGGTAGTGAGTCCGTGAGGTCCATGCCGCCGCCGGGCAGTGCCCATAGGTCGTTGTCCCGTCGGCGTTGGAGCAGGATGCGGCCCAGCTCGTCCGTGACGACAGCTGAGGCCGCGACC
>NZ_JAEMUX010000289.1 GCF_016598475.1 Streptomyces adelaidensis | reverse complement strand
GAGCGGGCGGGCTGGCTGTCCGGGCTCGTCGCATCGCTGGCCTGCGGTGTGGTCCGGGAGCACTGGAACGGGGCCGGTCTGGCCCGGCTCGCCTCGGGCACGGATCAGTCGGGGGCCGGGCTGCCGTCGCAGGGGTGGATGGCGCTGCGGCGGCTGGGCTGGGCGGTGGCTGTCCCTGTGTGTGTATGTGCCGGACCGGGTGGTGCGGATCGTGCAGGAGCAGGCCGGGCGGGTGCTGCGCTCGGCCTGGTGGCGGGCCGAGATCACCACCGCTCTGCTGGCGACCTGGCCCGCCGACCCGGCCCGGCGCACGGATGCCGAGTGGCAGGCCCTGCGGGCCGTCCTCCCGGAGGGCGGGCAGGTGGCGTCGAGTGTGCTGCTGGCCCGCACCCGGCAGATCACCGACTTCCACACCCGCCATCGCCGGATGCCCGCCGATGTCACCGAGTGCGAGCCGCCGCCCGGCGGGGGCGGCGGACAGGTGGTGCTCGCGGCGGTCGACAAGCAGCTCGCCACCCTGACCCGCTGCCCGGAAGACCCCTTCCGGTACGGGGTGCTGACCGTGCGCATGCCGGTGCGTCCCGATCCCGCATCC
>NZ_JAEMUX010000288.1 GCF_016598475.1 Streptomyces adelaidensis | reverse complement strand
GCCACCCCCGACGGACTGCAGCACCTGCTCTCCCGAGCCCGCTGGAACCCCGACGACATCCGCGACGACCTGCAGACCTACGTCGCCGAACACCTCGGCCGCCCCGACGGGGTACTGATCATCGACGACACCGGGTTCCTGAAGAAGGGCACTACCTCCGCCGGCGTTCAAAGGCAGTACTCCGGCACCGCCGGCCGCACCGAGAACTGCCAGATCGGCGTCTTCGCCGCCTACGCCAGCACCGCCGGCCGCGCCCTGGTGGACCACGAGCTCTACCTGCCCAAGTCCTGGACCGACGACCGCGACCGCTGCCGCGCGGCCAAGGTCCCCGACCAGCGGGAGTTCGCCACCAAGAACACCCTCGCGGCGACGATCGTCCGCAGGGCACTGTCCTCGCCGCTGCCGATCGCCTGGGTCACCGCGGACGCCGCCTACGGACAGGACAACCGCTTCCGCCGGATGCTGGAAACATCCGGCGTCGGCTACGTCCTCGCCGTTTCGAAGTCCCAGTTCTCGCTGGCCGGACCGCGCATCGACATGGTGCTCGCGCAGGCCCCCGACCAGGCATGGGAACGCCGTTCCTGTGGCGCGGGAGCGAAGGGACAGCGCGA
>NZ_JAEMUX010000287.1 GCF_016598475.1 Streptomyces adelaidensis | reverse complement strand
TTATACATGGCGGAGCGACGGGTACTGAATATCCAGACCAAGCTGCACCGTTGGGCCCGTGATGATTCCCATCGCAGGTTCGGCGACCTCTACAACCTCGTTGCCGATCCCGGTTTCCTTCTGGTGGCCTGGGATCGGGTGAGGGGTAACAAGGGGGCCCGCACGGCCGGAGTGGACGGGCGCACGGCCCGCTCGGTCGAGGCCGGGCAGGGCGTCGGGGATTTTCTCGACGGACTGCGGTCGCAGTTGAAGGACCGCAGTTTTCGCCCGCTACCGGTGCGGGAGCGCATGATCCCGAAGACGGGCGGGAAGCTCCGCCGTCTGGGGATCGCGACCGTCACCGACCGGGTGGTCCAGGCATCTTTGAAACTGGTGCTGGAGCCAATTTTCGAGGCGGATTTCCTCCCGTGTTCCTACGGGTTCCGCCCGAACCGCCGGGCTCATGACGCGGTAGCCGAGGTGCGCTATCTCGCTTCACGGCCACGCAATTATGAGTGGATCGTCGAGGGAGACATCACGGCCTGTTTCGATGAAATCTCGCATTCGGCCCTGATGGACCGAGTGCGGCATCGAGTCGGTGACAGACGCGTCCTGGAACTGGTTAAGGCGGC
>NZ_JAEMUX010000286.1 GCF_016598475.1 Streptomyces adelaidensis | reverse complement strand
CACACCAGACCGGTGACCTGCGACTTCACGATGCACACCGCTCAATGACGATCAGCAGGGGAACCGCAGGCGTCGGTATGTTCCGCGATTCGTCCATCATGGCGTCGGGCCGCAGCCACATGACTGCCCACCGATCCCCGGCCAACTCGTGAGCCAACTGCCGGGCCAGGCGGGTCTTGCCCTGCCCGCCCGGACCGTAGACCAGCCGTACGCCGGGACCCGGCCGTGTCGCCCAGGCTCGCAAGTCATCGAGGAGTCCGGTGCGGCCATGGAAGGGTACGACCTCACGGCGCGGGTGCGGCAGCCCGGCCGGGGAGCCGGGCGCCGAATACCCGTTCGGAGTCTGCTCGGGGTCAGCCAGGCCTGCGTATTGCACGGGCTCCAGCACCCGTGCCTTCGCCCCGCCGTAGCGGTCGAGCGCGGCACGGAAGGCATCGTCGTGGTGCAGGACATAAGCGGGTGTCGCCTCCAACTGGGTATGCCGGCGGCCTCTCTGGTCGCTGGCGACCACACCAGCCAGGAACTCACCGTCGATACCGCAGAGCAACGCAGCCCCTGACATCCCACCCCATGGTGAGTGCCCGGGACTCGGTTCCTCGGGAGGATGCTGCCCC
>NZ_JAEMUX010000285.1 GCF_016598475.1 Streptomyces adelaidensis | reverse complement strand
ACCTCGGCACCCGCCGCGCCCGCGCCGCCGCCCTGCTCATGCTCGCCCTGCCCGGCGGCGCCTACATCTACCAGGGCGACGAACTCGGCCTCCCCGAAGTCGAAGACCTGCCCGCCTCCGTCCTCGAAGACCCCATCTGGGAACGCTCCGGCCACACCGACAAGGGCCGCGACGGCTGCCGCGTGCCGATCCCCTGGTCCGGGCAGGCGGCGCCGTTCGGCTTCAGCCCCGAAGACGCCTACGCCGCACCCTGGCTGCCCCAGCCCGCCAACTGGAACCAGCTCACCGCGGAGGCACAGACCGGCGACGAGACCTCGATGCTGGAGCTGTACCGCACCGCCCTCCGCCTGCGCCGCGAGATTCCTGCCCTCGGCGACGGCACCATGACCTGGCTCGACACCCCCGCCGGAGTCCTCGCCTTCCGCCGCGACCCCGGTTTCGTATGCGTGGTCAACCTCTCCGGTGAGGCGTACCAACTGCCCGGCCACACCTCCGTTCTGCTGGCCGGTGGTCCCATTGAAGACGGCGTATTGACGCCGGATCAGGCGGCCTGGCTCGCGGTATAGCGACCCGCGACAGGGGGCAGCGTCTTCTCCCTTCAGTCCGCCAGGGCCTGC
>NZ_JAEMUX010000284.1 GCF_016598475.1 Streptomyces adelaidensis | reverse complement strand
GGGCCGAGACGCACAGCATCCAGCAGTTGGCACCACGAGGTGCGGCCGGTCTCCAGCGCGGCGACGAACGAGTACGGCCAGCCCGGCACGAACTGATCACTGGAGCGTCCGTTGCGCCCGTAGACGTGACAGAACAATCGGTCCGCGCTGGTCGGGGCATCGGAGCGCAGCCAGTTGCTGACGTCGACCGCGAGGACGAGCCGGTTGTCGGCGGCCTTGGGCTGCGGCAGCACCGCCAGCGCCCGCCGCAGCCCGTCCACATCGATCCGGCCGCAGTTCAGCGCGTCGTACAACGCGCCGTGCCCACGCCGGTGTTCGGCCACCAGCGTCAGGTCGACCGGCGAGGTCACCGGCCCGGTCTCGCAGAGCATCGCATCGGTGACCTCGAACAACGTGTCACCGCGTCGGGTCAGGCACGCGTAGAAGTCCTCCCGGAAGTGTGACGTGAAGTCGAGTGCCTCGTGCCAGGCATCGTGATGCAGCAGACTCACCCCTGCGGCCTTCGTATGAGTGTGGTTCGGTGACAGAACGCATGCTCATGCGGAGGCCGTCCGCCTGTCCGGCAAAGGCCCAGGTGAGTGACGGTGTCCTACTCGATGTTCGAGCCTGGACCATAAAGAACAAGCT
>NZ_JAEMUX010000283.1 GCF_016598475.1 Streptomyces adelaidensis | reverse complement strand
AGTGGTCTGCGCCGTAAGTCCTTCGGGGGTTGATCATGCTTCCGGGGTGGCGGAGGATTCTTCTGGGTGATCGGCGGTGTGCCGGTCGAGTCTGGCCAGCAGATCGTCCAGGTCGGAGGTGGTGAACTTCCACTGGAACGGCTGTGCCGTGGCGTTGTAGCGGTCTTCGAAGGCTCGGAGCCGGTCCCCGACCTGGGCGAGGTCGGTGAAGTCGTTGGGCGAGACGACCTTGCGCTGGACGACGGAGAAGTAGATCTCCACTTGGTTCAACCACGAGGCGTGGACCGGGGTGTGGACCATGACCGCGTTCGGGAACGCACTGGTCAGCCGGTCGGCAGCCTTCTTGCCGCGGTGGGAGGAGCCGTTGTCGACGATCCAGAACACGCGTTCCGCGCTGGCGTACGGCTCCTGGGTCATGACCTGGGCGACCAGGTTCATGAACGGGTCGATGCCGGTCTTGGGTTCGGTGCGGCCGAACACTTTCGCGTGGTGGACGTCGTAGGCGGCGAGGTAGGCCAGGGCGCCGCCGCGGCCGTAGGTGTGGTTGACGCGCATAGCCCGGGCCTGGCCGGGGGCGAGGGTGGGGTGACAGCGGCAGCGGGCCTGGATGGAGGTCTTCTCGTCCGCGCTGATGACGTACTCGTCCGCGCCGAGCGCCTTGCCCTGCCAGG
>NZ_JAEMUX010000282.1 GCF_016598475.1 Streptomyces adelaidensis | reverse complement strand
GGACCGATCTCGCCTCCGCTGGTGCCGCTCGCCGGTATGTGCGCGACACGGCTCAGGGATGGGGGCTGGCAGCAGACGTCGTGGACGACCTGGAGAGCATCGTCGGCGAGTTGGCAGCCAACGCCCTCGAACACAGCGTCAGTGCCCCCGAGCACGGTGGCAGTGACCTCATCACGGTCACCCTCGCGCTCACCACGGCGACGGTCACTGTCGGCGTCACCGACGCGGGTCCGCGTCGGGGGGATCGTGACACCCCTGCCGCCTCGGTCCTTGCCGGGGGCCGAACAGGAACGAGGGCGTGGATTGTTGATCACCGAGGCACTGGCCGACCGCTGGGGGCTGCGGCGCACGCGGGACTGCCTGACGGTCTGGGCCGACGTCGTCACGCACGCGGGGCATACACCGTAGAAGCCGCCGGGTTCGACGAGGGCTGTCCCTGCCTGGAAGAGGGCCGAGTCCGTCTGGGCGCGGGACACTTCAGCAGCCATGTGCCGCTCACCGCGCTCCGCTCCTGGCCCGTGGAGTAGGCCGACGACCGCGCGGCCCGTCTCCTCGAAAGAGGCCGACGATCCGGACGCCACCAAGCATTGCCGGCCGCCGCACCCCCGGAACGGCGCGTACGCCGCGCCGGGGTCCACCGGATTCCGCGCCTCGCTCTGCCAGGTCGCCGCGGACTCACCCCG
>NZ_JAEMUX010000281.1 GCF_016598475.1 Streptomyces adelaidensis | reverse complement strand
CCCGTGACCACCAACTTCAGCTTGCACACCTCCCACTGCTCTCGAGAGGTCGTCTCCTTTGATCTGATTGCGGCTATGGCGCCTGAATTTTCGCCCGAGGAAGGTGTTGAACAACATGCCTGACACACCTTTTGCCTCCCGTCCGAACCCTGAACACACGACCCCGGGGTGGAACGCCGCAGCCGTGATCTTGCTGTCCAGGGTGCGACGGGCGATCTCTCGACATCGTGCGCCTCGCGCAGAAGGCCGGCCTCGTCGCGAGCATCTGGGCCCCGGAGGAACTGGTCAAGCTCGTCAGCGCCGTCGCCACCTACTGGGCCACCGCGACCGGCCCCGACATGGCCACGCTGCCGAGCGGTGGCAGAAGAGGCCGTGCTGCGACTTGTTGAACCGCGTCCGACCGAACCCCGGTAGTTGTCGGACTACTTCGCCGCGTTTTCCGCGCTCGCCATGCCCTGCGCATGATGCCTGGACTTGGTCAGGCTCGATCGCCCGCCGTGCGGGGCTGCTGCAATCGAGCGGGCCACGCTCCAACTCCCTCTCCAACCAAGCGAATTGCACCTCACTGAGCTTCGGTCGACCCCGTGAACTGTTGGACAGCACGCCCGCCTCGCCGCGCTCGCGCCAAGCCTGCGGCTATCGCTCCACCGATCGCTCGCTCACCGCGACGCGGTCGCGACGGCCCGGTTCCAT
>NZ_JAEMUX010000280.1 GCF_016598475.1 Streptomyces adelaidensis | reverse complement strand
TCGCTGGTCAGGCGTCCCTTGCCGACTCCGGCTTCGTTGTCCCAGACCAGCATCTTCGGCACGGCTCCCCAGGCGGTCAGCAGCCGCCAGTGGGTGTCGATCAGATCGCCCGTCTGCCGTGAGGGCAGCATCCGAGCCGTGATAACCCGCGAGTAACCGGACACGATGACCAGCACCGGCGGGCGCCCGCTCTGGCCGTAACCGAGCGGAATATCCACGGGCGGGAACCACAGGTCGCACTGCGCGAGCTCACCCGGCTCATAGACCGTCCGCGAGACGGGGTCCACCGGCAGATAAGCCGGCCGCAGCTCGCGCACCCGCTCCCGCAGGATCGTCAGCCCCCGCTCCCAGCCGATCCGCTCCGCGATCACCGTGACGGGCATCGTCGGGGTCTGTTTCAGCAACTCCCGCACGGCCGGCTCCACCGCGTCCACCGCCGAGCCCTTCGGCGCCCGCCGATACCGCGGCGGGCGGTCCGAGGCCAGCGCCCGCAGCACAGTGTTCCTGGAGATCCCCAGCTGACGGGCCACCGCCCGAGCCGACAGCCCCTCCATCCGGTGCATCCGGCGGATCTCAGCCCAGTCCTCCACGTGGATCACCCTCTCTTCCTCCCGACTTCAGAACCAGTGAAGTCAGGATGATCAAGAGATCGCAGAGTGGCTCACTTTTCATCCGCCGTCCGTGACCCTCGTTTCACCCGTTGCCGAGA